>CALWID010000008.1 GCA_944380635.1 uncultured Eubacterium sp.
CCTTGCGGTTTGGCAGATATTTTTTTCGGATTCCGCCTCATATTATCTTGCCGCGGCAATAATCCTTGTGCTTTCCCTTCTGCCGTTTTTTATCACTTATGAAAAATCTGCTCCGTCCGCAAGGGAGATTGCCCTTGTGTCTTCGCTAATCGCTCTTGCGGCAGCGTCGCGCGCGGTGTTTTATCTTGTGCCGCAGTTCAAACCGATAGGAGCGGTTGTTATGGCGTCGGCGGTGTGCCTTGGGCCGCGCAGGGGGTATATCATAGGGGCGCTTTCCGCCTTTGTTTCAAATTTCATTTTCGGGCAGGGCGTTTGGACTCCGTTTCAGATGGTTGCGCTCGGTATGGTCGGCTTTGCCGCCGGGCTTATATTCAAAAAAATCAAAATAAATAAGTGGCTGCTTGCCGCCGTTGGATTTGTTCTTACTTTTGCGCTTTACGGTGTTGTTGCGGATTTGAGTTCCGTTTTAACAATGCTCAGCGATTATACGCTTTCCGGCGTTATAGCCGTGTATGCCGCAGGGGCGCCGTTTTCGGCAATATTCGGCGGCGCAACAGCGCTGTTTCTGCTCCTTTTCGGGCAGGCGTTTATTAAAAAAATAAACCGTGTTGTAGTTAAATACGGTGTTTTGGCAGGTGAAAAAGATGAATAATAAAAAGAATACAGACCCTATGGAAAAACTTTCGCAGTTTGCTTTTACAATGTCAATTATAGGTATCTGCACAATAGGTATCTGCCCTGCGTTTGCCGCAATGGGTATTGCAGTTCCCATAGTTATGAATAAAAAGAATGTTAGTATTTCCGCCCAGGCAAAATCAAGAAACAAAAAAGCCTTAATAGGCGGAATTATTGCGCTTTTCCTTTTTGTGGTGGATTTGGTGCTTGTGTTTGTTTTTAAGGATAAAATATAACTGCCTCTAAAATTAATGTTTTGCTTAAACGCCTTGCATATAGCAGGGCGTTTTTACTTGAAAAAACTGCCTGTAAATAAAATTATACATATTGTATATATCAAAAATACAAAAAATTATATTTTGCTTAAAATTTCTTATTTTTGTATTAGGAATTTCCGTTTTTTGAATGAAAAACAGACGGAAAACTCAAATTCGGTCTAAAAGTTTGATTTTTCTTAAATTTGTGCAAAATGCACAAATAACGCTGCTAAAATTATATAAATAATGACGAAAATATAAATAAAATCACTTATAATTTCTTAAATACTTGACTTTGATTTAAGATAAACATATAATATTGATTGCAAGTGGTCTGTTTTATGACCGAAGCAATAAAAATCAAAAAAAGGAGAGATTTTGATGAAAAAAAGCAAAAAGCTGCTCAGCGTTTTTCTTGCGGTAGTTATGGTGCTTTCTTCATTCACGGTCGGCTTTTATGCCATTGCCGCTGATGAAGGCGAAACCGCTGATACTGCTGTTACAGACGCGCAGGCGGCTATTGATGCGTTTGCTGTTAATGCAAAAAGATTAATCTACACCGGTTCGGTTAGTTCTTTTGTGCAGAAACATGAGCAGGCGGTTGCTGATTTTGACGCCTCAATCAAGGCGGTTAAAGCGCTTACAGAAGAGCAGAAACTTCAGTTAGACCCGGCTCATTATGCTTTTATTTTTGCAAGCGCAGCAGAGAAAGTCGGCGATGAAGCCGGTAAGTCTTCTACTGAAGAAAGGCAACTTTACGGCACTGTTGAAGCATTTTCTGAGGTAGAGGATCTGGTTGGTGAATTACCTTCCACTTATCAGGATGTTTATGACGCTTACATTTCTTACTATAAAGTAGAAAACAATGTTGCGTCAGACGACTTTACTTGGGAAGACAATGAGGACGCCAAAGCGTCTCTTGAAACATTCGCAGATGTTGTCAGCGGTTTTGATGCCAGCCAGTTGGCATTTTCAAACTACCTTACACCTGTATCAGGCGGATTCGTATTTACCAATAGTTACAGTAGTTCCGATTCTCACGGTGGCACAATAGGCGCCAATAACGGCAATACTGTAAACAATCTTATTTCCTATTACTACGGTTATGAAACTGCCAACACAGAGTTAGAGGCAGAGCCGGAAACAGTTGCCGTAACTGACTTTATCAGCCACAGAGACGAAGCGCTTGGTGGAATAATTCCGGAAAGCAATTCCTGGAGAAATAATGAAGACGGCGAGCCTTACACCGCAGTTGATATGGTAGAGGCGTTTGAGGCTTATGCTCCGCTTGAAACGGAATATCTTGAGAAGAATGTAGTTCCGATTGCAGAGAAAGTAATTAATGAGGTCCTTGCAATTTTTGAAACTGCATATCCCGGACTTACAGAGGCTATAAACAGCGTTGTTGAATCCGGAATGCAGGCTATTGAAGACCCTGATGGCGCCGATATTGACGCTCTTGAAGAAATGGTTGCCTCTTGGAATTCTGTATCAAATGAAGCAAAAGACGCTATCGCTAACAACTCAAGCCTTGTTCTCGGCGGCGTTTTAAATGTTCCTATGCAGTTTGACGCGGAAACTGATGCAGCAACTGCTTATCATAATGCGCCTTCTTATACAAAACTTACTGTTTCAGCAGTTATTTCACAGGTGCAGACTATTTTAGACAACGCTAAATTAAACGAATTTAATGAAAAAGTAAATTCTATTGATGTGGATTCCTGCACTGCTGAAGAAGTTGCAGAAGTTCAGGCGCTTTATGCAAGCCTTGGCACAGTTGCTGATTCCGTATCAGAAGAAGTGTTTGATAAATTTGTTCAAATCATAACTCCTATTAAGGATACAACTGATTTTGCAGATGAAATTGCTGCGTTCCAGCCTGCTGATTTTGTTCGCCCAACAAACAGTAAAGTTGCGTGGACAGAAGGCGGTATTCAGTCTTTCGTAGATAAACTCGGCGGACTTGTAGGCAGTTTTGTAAATCTTAACGATATTCTTTCAGATAATCTTTATCAGGTTTCAATCATCAAAGAGATATTCAATCTTTATGCTTCACTTTCACATAATGAAACACAGATTGAAGCCGAAGGATTATCCCTTAAACTTAGTTCAGTTATAGGACTTATTGTAAACCCAACAATCATTGCCAATAATCTTGTTGAAGATAAGTTTTCAGGTGCTGCTGAAAAGATGAGAGGTATTAGCCTTTCAGATGATGATCCGGAAGGCACAACTCTTCTTGATAAACTTGCCGCAACAGAGTTTACAGCAGAAGATTTTGGATTTAAAAACGGAGACAGAGACGGATTTATAAACGCTCTTCTTGCAGTTCTTCGTCCTATTACCACACTTCTTGACCCGGATGCAGAACTCAATGCTTATGTTGCTACAATTCCGATCGGAATCAAGATGTTTGGCTATACAGTTGGTGCAGACGGTTCCTATAACCCGGGCGCTTATGAGCAGCTCTTGCCGCTCTTTGAGCAACTTGGTATGAACGATCTTCCAACAGCTGAAGAATATGAAGCAAATTATTACAATGTTAAGGAAGAATCAGGCGCGGCTGTTGCTGCTGATGAATTCTTAAGACCTATCATTGATTCGCTCTTAACTAATGTTGTAGACCCGATTGCTAATGACCCGCTTAACGGCCTTATTGATATTCTTCCCCGCCTTGCTTATGTTGTAGACGGAGACAGACTTAATACTTATATTAAGGGCGCGCTTTCACAACTTGGAATCCTCAGCGGACTTGCCAGTTCGCTTGACCTTTCAACTGCCGCTATCAACAATCTTATCCCGGATTCAATAGATGTTGGCGCTCTTATCGGCGACGGTACAGAACTTGTTCTCAATATCGGCGACCTTCCTTGGTCAACACTTGCAAATTGCGCAACACTCAGCGCTGTTCCGAGTTCAACTATATATAACGAATACACACTTCTCAGAACAGGTGAAACAGACAGTTGTATTTCCACTGTTATGTATTTCCTGTATGATGTAGCGCTTGCTGATGACGCTACTTATAATGCCATCAAGACTCTTGTTAAGGGAGTAGTTCCGGATAATCTGTCTTCATTGATAGACGGCGTATTCGAAATTGCTCTTAACCCTGCTCATGACGCAGGCAACAGATATGACGGTTACGGTCTTATTCTTGATAATTCGCTTATCGGCGGCACACCAACCGGCAATGAAATCTGGAGAGTTAATGCTGCTGCCGGTGAAGGCGGCACAATCACCCCAAGCGGCGATATTGCTGTTAAACAGGCAGATTCCAGAACATTCGCAATTACCGCAAATGATGGCTACACAATCAGTTCTCTTACTGTAAACGGCACGGCTGTTGCAGACGCTGCCGGAAAGACTGCTTACGATTATACAGTAAGCGGTGCTGATGTAACATCTGCTGATCCCGCAAATCAGAATACAACAGATTTAACAATAGCCGTAACATTCGCTGATGAAAGCGGCGAGCCGGCTCCCGGTCCTGATGAACCGTCTGATCCGTCTAATCCGTCTAACCCGTCTGACCCGGGCCAGGGCGGCAATAATGATAGCGGTTCAAACAACGGCGGCTCAAGTAACACTAATAACGGCTCAACTCTTCCGCTGGTAGATAACAATAATCCTAACCTACCTAATACCGGCGCTCAGGAGATTGCAGGCATGAGTGTTATTACCGTTGTTATCGCGCTTGCTGCTGGTATGATTGTTTGGTTCATTCTTAGAAAAAGAATTGCTGAATAAAACCATAATACTACGGCATACCAAATAGAGGCGAATATTTCAAAAGGGGCTGTTCCGAAAGGAGCAGCCCCAAAATTTTTATACCCGTATTAAATTATTTCGGCTGTATATAATTAATATAAAAAGCAAGCCGCATATCTTGTAACAAGCGGCTTGCTTTTTTGCGTTTTATTTATTTTTACCCGGTTTTTTCTTATCAGTTTCTCGGAATTTTTTGCCGGTAATTTTTTCAATTATCTTTTTTATTCCGAATGTTATTGCAATGCAAAGCGGAAAGTACGGAGTAAACGGCCCTGCCCAAAAAGCAAGATATGCCGTTGCAACAACAGAGCCGAGTTTAACGCCGAATAATATGTGCAGCAGATAGCCGCCCCATACCGGCGTATACATTACAACCACAACTATAAGCAGCAGCACAAGTGTGCGCCAGTCCTTGCATTCGCTCCATATCCATTTGCAAAAATTGATTGCTTTTGTTTTTATTTTTCTGAAAAATTCCATAGCCGCATATTTACCGGTTGCCTTTTTAACGGTAAAACTTTTGCTTTCCCCGGGTTGTGAACTTCAATCGGGATAGCCGTTTGGATTTTGCTTTTGCCAGCGCCAACTATCCTCGCACATTTCCTCAATATCCCTTTGCGCTTTCCAGCCGAGTTCCCTGTATGCTTTGCTCGGGTCTGAATAGCATGTGGCAATATCGCCGTCGCGGCGGGGGCCTATTTTATACGGAATTTTAACGCCGGAGGCTTTTTCAAACGCTTTTACAACATCAAGCACACTGTATCCTTTGCCGGTGCCGAGATTGTAAATAAACAGCCCCTCAGCGCCCTCAACTTTTTCAACCGCCTTAATGTGCCCCAAAGCAAGGTCAACAACATGAATGTAATCGCGCACGCCGGTGCCGTCCGGTGTGTCATAATCATTTCCCCACACATTCAGGTATTCGCGTTTTCCTATGGCTACCTGAGTAATATACGGCATAAGATTGTTTGGAATGCCGTTCGGGTCCTCGCCCATAGTGCCGCTCTTGTGTGCGCCGATGGGGTTGAAATAACGCAGCAGGCAGATAGACCAGGTGTTGTCAGAAGTATAAAGGTCTTTAAGTATACACTCAATCATATATTTTGTTCTGCCGTAAGGGTTAGTAACTCCGCCCACTTCCATATCTTCCGTAAGCGGGGAAACATTGTTCATACCGTAAACGGTGGCGGAAGAAGAAAATACTATTTTTTTGCAGCCGTTATCACGCATAACCTCAAGTAGCACAAGCGTGCCGTTTACATTATTGTCAAAATATTCAAGCGGCTTGTGCACACTTTCGCCAACAGCCTTTAAGCCGGCAAAATGAATAACGGAATCTATTTTTTCTTTTTTAAATATCTCGTCAAGGCCTTTTTTATCCCTTATATCACATTCGTAAAATTTAAAATCCTTGTTTACCAGCGCCCTGATTCTGTCCAGGCTGGATTTTTTGCAGTTGTAAAAATTATCTACTATAACAACATCTTTTCCCGCGTTCAGAAGTTCAACGCAAGTGTGGCTTCCGATATATCCGGCGCCGCCTGTTACCAATACAGCCATAATTGTACCTCCGTATTACAATATTAAGATATTTATTTTTTTATTAATATGCTTTGCCCCAATACAGCATTTTCTTTGCGGGTTTGCCGCAGCAAACGCAAACATCGGAAATATTTTCCTGCTCAAGAGGAATGCAGCGGGAGCCTACTCCCGTGATTTCTTTTACCTTATCCTCGCACGCCTCGTCGCCGCACCACATGGCTTTAACAAAGCCGTCGCCGTTTTCCTCAAGCGCTTTTGTTATCTCATCCATTGTTTTGCAGGTATATGTGCGTCTTTCTCTGTTTTCAAGGGCAGCCTCATAAAGTCCGCTGCGCACTTCTTCCAGTTTCTGCAGAATAACTGTTTCAAGTTCGTCAAGTGAAACAAAAGTCTTTTCCCTGTTGTGGCGTGTAACTATTACGCACTGGTTCTTTTCAATATCTTTAGGGCCTATCTCAACTCTTACAGGCACGCCTTTCATCTCATATTCGGCAAATTTCCAGCCGGGCGTGTTTTCAGATACATCAATATCCGCGCGGCATATTTTTTTTAGTCTGTCGCAAACGGCGTTTGCCTTTTCAAGCACGCCTTCTTTATGCTGCGCTATCGGTATAACCATAACCTGAACGGGCGCAACAGCCGGCGGCAAAACAAGCCCGTTGTTATCACCGTGAGTCATTATTATTGCGCCTATAAGGCGTGTTGTCATACCCCATGAAGTTTGATAGGGGTATTGCAGTTTATTGTTTCTATCCGCAAACTGAATGTCAAACGCTTTGGCAAATCCGTTTCCGAAATAGTGCGATGTGCCCGCCTGGAGCGCTTTGCCGTCGTGCATAAGAGCCTCTATGCAGTATGTGCGCTCTGCGCCGGCAAATTTATCACTGTCCGTTTTCATACCCTGAATAACGGGTATTGCAAGGTATTTCTGGCAGAATTCGGTATATATGTTGAGCATTCTCTCTGTTTCCTCAATAGCCTCTTCGGCTGTTTCGTGCAGAGTGTGCCCCTCCTGCCACAAAAATTCTCTTGAGCGCAGGAAAGGTCTTGTTGTCTTTTCCCAGCGCACAACGGACACCCACTGGTTATAAAGTTTCGGCAAATCTCTGTAAGAATGCACTATATTTTTGAAATGCTCGCAGAAAAGAGTTTCTGAAGTCGGGCGAACGCAAAGCCTTTCCTCAAGTTGTTCGTTTCCGCCCATTGTTACCCATGCGCACTCGGGAGCAAATCCCTCAACATGGTCTTTCTCTTTCTGAAGCAGGCTTTCGGGAATAAACATAGGCATGCAAACATTTTTGTGCCCCGTTGCTTTAAACATTGAGTCAAGTATCTTCTGTATGTTTTCCCATATGGCGTAGCCGTACGGGCGGATTACCATACATCCCTTAACGCTTGTGTATTCAATAAGTTCCGCCTTTTTGCAAATATCGGTGTACCATTTGGCGAAATCCTCATCCATAGAGGTAATATCGTCCACCATTTTTTTCTGCTCTTTTGCCATAATTTCTCCTTCGGTCATATTATTATATGTAATTAATATTTATATAGACTTAAGCAAAAATATTATAAACCATATATTTCTATAAGTAAATATAACATTTTGATAAAAAAATTTGTATTTCGCAAGTGGTTTTTTATACAAAAAGAATTAATTTGCGGATAAACTGTTGCAAAATGGGTTAGAAGTGCTATAATGAGCGTGAATTTAAATGAATGGGAGGCGAGTGCTTTTGGATATAGGCGAAAGGCTTGTAGATGAACTTAATTGCGAAGATATATTCTCATTCAATGTTTTCGGCTTAAATGTAACTATAAAAGAATCCATTGTAGTTATGTGGATAATAATGGCGGTTGTAATGATACTTTCCCTCATTTTAACCCGTAATCTTAAGGTAGAGGGCGAAATAAGTAAGCGCCAGTTGTTTCTTGAGATGTGCGTGGAAAAAATGGCAAACTTCTTTAGAGCAAATATAGGCGCGGGCGCTGAAAAGCACCTTTCGTGGCTTATGTCGCTCGCCGTTGTAATAGGCGCGTCAAATATGGTGGGTATCTTCGGATTTAAGCCGCCTACCAAGGATATTAATGTTACAATGGGTCTTGCTCTTTGCAGCATTATCTATATTCAGTATGCCAGCATAAATGCCCGCGGAGTGCGCGGCTGGCTCAAAAGTTTTGCTGAGCCGTCGCCGATAGTCATTTTTAACAATGTGCTTGAACTCGGCATTAAGCCGCTTTCGCTTTGCGTGCGTCTTTTTGGCAATATCATAGGCGCTTTCATTCTTATGGAACTTATAAAAATGGTGGTTCCTGTTGTTGTGCCAATGGTGTTCAGCCTTTATTTTGATTTGTTTGACGGATTTATTCAGGCATATGTATTTGTATTTTTAAATTCAGTGTATATTCAGGAGGCAATAGGCAGCGAATAGCGGCCGCGCCTTTTAGAATAAATATTTTAAAGTTTTAAAGGAGAAATTTTTATGTCTACATCAGTTATTGCTATTGCTGCGGCAATCGCAGCTCTCGGCGGTGTTCTTGCCGGTTTCGGAATCGCTATGGCAACAGGTAAGGCGGCAGACGCTATTGCCCGTCAGCCAGAGGCAGCAGGGGATATAAGAACTACTCTTATTCTCGGCGGCGCTCTTGCAGAGGCAACTGCTGTTTACTGTTTGGTTGCCAGCATTCTTATTATATTTATGCTCGCTTAATTTTGCGCTCGCTTCCGGCGCGGAAAGGAAATGTAAATATGATTGATATCAGCTTTTGGAATATTTTATGGACAGCTGTAAATCTTCTGATATTTTACCTGTTTGCTAAAAAATTTCTTTTCGGCCGTATCCTTAAGGTAATGGAGGAAAGAAAAAAGCGAATTAACGGGCAGTTTGAAGAGGCGGATAAAAAAGAGCAGGACGCCGTTAAACTTAAAAAGCAGTATGAAGATAAGTTGGAAGGCGCTAATCAGGAAGGCAATGAAATTATAAACAAAGCCAAAAAGAACGCCGACCTGCAATATAATAAGATTATTGCGGACGCTTCCGAAAAAGCAGACCGCTTGATTGAGAATGCGCATAAGTCTGTTGAAAATGAGCGCCGCAAGGTGCTCCAGTCCGCTCAAAGCGAAATTGCGGATATTGCAATGACCGCGGCAAAAAAAGTTATCGCAGGCAATACTTCCGCTGAAAATGACAGCCGTATTTACAATGACTTTATAGATGAGGTTGATGATGATGGTTCTGACTCAAACGGCGATTAATTATGCCGAGGCCATGTATGAGGCGGGATTTACAAAAGCGCAACTTGCCGATGTAAGAACTGCTTTTTCCGGCTGCCCGTATTTGGGAAAATTGCTGTCAGTGCCGGTTATTCCGTTAAAGGAAAAATTTGCCGCTGTTGACGAAATATTTTCCGGCGAGGCGGCAAATCTCGTTAAACTTATGTGTGAAAACGACTGCATTTCGCAAATACTGCTTGTGTGCGATGCATATGATGAACTGCTCAAAGCGAAATCCATGCAGGCACAGGCTGTTTTAACCTGCGTTAATCCGCCTGATGATAAACAGCTTGAGAAAATTAAGAAGTTTATCTGCAAAAAACAAGGAACCGATTCCGCTGATATTGTTATTAAAAAAGACCCTGATATTCTGGGCGGCTTTATCATTCAGTGCGGTGATACCGTGTATGACAGAAGCCTTAAAGGCAGAATAGAGAAACTCAGGAGGAATCTGGTTGGAGAAGTTGATTAAATGAGTACCATAAATTCAAATGAAATAATTTCAATACTTAAAGAGAAAATCGTTGATTTTGATTTCAGTGAAAAAAGTGAAGAGGTAGGCTCCGTTATCAGCGTTGGCGATGGTATTGCCACTATTTACGGTATGGAGCATGTTATGTACGGCGAAATCGTTGTGTTTGAAAACGGCATAAAAGGTATGATTCAGGATATAAAACGCAATCAGGTAGGCTGTATACTTTTCGGTGATGAATCTGAAATACACGAGGGCACTAAAGTAAGACGAACACGCAAAAAGGCGGGCGTACCCGTCGGCGATGCTTTTATCGGCAGGGTAGTAAACGCTCTTTGCGAGCCTATTGACGGCGCCGGGGAGATAGAATCCGACGATTACAGATTGGTTGAAAACGCCGCCCCTTCTATTGTGGACAGAAAATCCGTATCAGAACCGCTTGAAACGGGTATTCTGGCAATAGATTCAATGTTCCCGATAGGCAGAGGCCAGCGTGAACTTATAATCGGCGACCGCCAAACGGGTAAAACTTCAATAGCCCTTGATACTATCCTTAATCAGAAAGGCAAGGATTGTATCTGCATATATAATGCTATCGGTCAAAAGACTTCAACGGTTGCAAAACTCGTTAATACGCTGAAAAATAACGGCGCAATGGATTATACCGTAGTTGTATGTTCCGGCGCGGCAGATTCCGCGTCGCTGCAATATATTGCGCCTTACGCCGCAACGGCTCTTGCCGAATATTTTATGCATAACGGCAAGGATGTTCTTATAGTTTATGATGACCTCAGCAAGCACGCCGTGGCTTACCGTGCGCTTTCGCTTTTGCTTGAAAGGTCTCCCGGCCGTGAGGCTTATCCCGGCGATGTATTCTATCTTCATTCAAGGCTTCTTGAGCGTTCAAGCAGGCTTTCTGATGAACTCGGCGGCGGCTCAATAACCGCTCTGCCTATCATTGAAACTCAGGCGGGCGATGTTTCGGCGTATATTCCTACTAATGTAATTTCTATTACGGACGGCCAGATATTCCTTGAAAGCGATTTGTTCTTCAGCGGCCAGCGTCCTGCCGTAAATGTCGGTCTTTCCGTTTCCCGTGTAGGCGGCGCGGCTCAGACTAAGGCAATGAAAAAAGCGGCCGGCTCACTTCGTGTAGACCTTGCTCAGTTCAGGGAAATGGAAGTGTTCACTCAGTTTTCTTCCGACCTTGATGAGGAAACCAAAGCCGGTCTTAATTACGGAAAAGGGCTTATGGAACTCTTAAAGCAGCCGCTCGGTCATCCTATGTCGCTTGCAGACCAGGTTATTACGCTTGTTGGCGCGATAGGCAAAAAATTCGTTAAAGTGCCTGTTGATGAACTTAAAGAATATCAGGCAAAACTTCTTGAATATTTTAGTGATAACTGCGCCGATGTAGTTGATGAGATTCAGAATAAGAAAGTCCTTACGGATGAATTAAAGGAAAAAATTCTGAGCGATATAGATAATTTCGGGAAGGCAAATAATGGCTAACGCAAGAGAAATTTTAGACAGAATGAAGTCTATTAAGGACACTATGAAGATTACTAACGCCATGTATATGGTGTCCTCCTCCAAACTTCAAAAGGCGCGCCGCGACCTCAAAAATACGGAGCCGTATTTCTTTATGATTCAGGACAGCCTTGCAAAGATACTCAGTGTTGCGCCTGACGCCGGCACTGAATATTTTGATAAGCGCCCTCAGCGTGAAGGCCGCGAACGCCGCAAGGGATTTCTTGTTATTACGGCGGATAAAGGCCTTGCAGGCGCCTATAACCATAATGTTATCAAGGCAACGGAGGAAAGCGCCGCTATTGAGGCGCAGAATATGCTTTTCATAGTTGGCCAGGTAGGCAGACATTATTTTGAGAAAAAGAATATTCCGATTGACATAAATTTTAAATATACAGCGCAAAACCCGACTATGAACAGGGCAAGGCATATTGCCAAAATACTTGTTGAACTGTATGAAGAGGAAAAACTTGACGAGGTTTATGTAGTCTATACCAAAATGGTGAATTCAATGACTGTTGAACCCGTTACTAAAAAACTTCTTCCCCTTGTGCAGGAGCATTTGGAAATTCGTGATGAGAATAATTATTACGAAAATGTTGATTTTATGCCGGACGCTCAAACGGTTTTCAGCAATATAGTGCCTGCTTATGTTGCGGGCTTTATTTACGGCGCGCTCATAGAATCGTATTGCAGCGAGCACAATGCCAGAATGATGGCTATGGAAACGGCAACGGACGCCGCTTCCGATATGCTCAAACAACTTGAAGTGCAGTATAACAGAGCAAGGCAGGCGGCTATTACGCAGGAAATAACTGAGGTAATTGCCGGCGCCAAATCGCAGAAAAAGAAGAATTAGGAGGAATCCTAAATATGAATAAAGGTAAAATAGTTCAGATAATGGGCCCTGTAGTTGATGTTCAGTTTGACGGCGAACTCCCAAAACTTAAAGACGCGCTTGAGGTAACTGTGGACGACAAAAAACTTGTTATGGAAGTTGCCCAGCATATCGGCTCAGGCACGGTAAGGTGCATTATGCTTGCCGCGTCAGAGGGGCTTTATAAGGATATGGAAGTTACCGCAACCGGCGGCGCCATTTCAGTCCCCGTAGGCAAAAAGTGCCTTGGCAGACTTTTTAATGTTACCGGTGAAACGATTGACGGCCTTGAGGATTTAAAGGATACGGAGCATTGGGGTATCCACCGCCGTCCGCCCGGATTTGAGGAACAGAGCGCAAGTGTTGAAATCCTTGAAACCGGCATTAAGGTTATAGACCTGCTTACTCCGTACGCAAAAGGCGGTAAGATAGGACTTTTCGGCGGCGCGGGCGTCGGCAAAACAGTTCTTATTCAGGAACTTATCACAAATATTGCAAATGAGCACGGCGGTTATTCTATTTTCACCGGCGTCGGCGAGCGTTCAAGAGAGGGTAACGACCTTTGGAATGAAATGAAAGAATCAGGCGTTATAAATAAAACGGCGCTTGTATTCGGCCAGATGAATGAGCCGCCCGGAGCGCGTATGCGTGTTGCGGAAACAGGACTTACAATGGCGGAATATTTCCGTGATGTTGAGCATCAGGATGTTCTCCTTTTCATAGATAATATTTTCAGATTTATTCAGGCGGGTTCAGAGGTATCTTCGCTTTTGGGCAGAATGCCTTCGGCGGTTGGCTATCAGCCCACTCTTGCCACTGATGTAGGCGAACTTCAGGAGAGAATTGCCTCAACCAAAAACGGCTCTATCACTTCCGTTCAGGCGGTTTATGTGCCTGCGGACGACCTTACGGACCCGGCGCCTGCAACCACATTTGCTCATTTGGACGCTACAACCGTTCTTTCCAGAAAAATTGCGGAAAAAGGTATTTATCCCGCAGTTGACCCGCTTGAGTCAAACAGCCGTAATTTGGAAGAAGATGTTGTCGGCAAAGAGCATTATGAAGTTGCAAGGCATGTTCAGGAATATCTGCAAAAATATAAGGAACTTCAGGATATTATTGCCATATTAGGTATGGAAGAACTTTCAGAAGACGATAAAACCACCGTATACAGGGCAAGAAAAATTGAAAAATTCCTTTCTCAGCCGTTCCATGTTGCGGAGATGTTTACTGGCCTTAAAGGCGTTTATGTTCCCGTTAAGGAAACCGTTAAGGGCTTCAAGGCAATTATAAGCGGCGAGGTTGACGATATTCCGGAGCAGGCGTTCTTTAATGCCGGCACAATAGATGATGTTCTTAAAAAGGCAGAGGAAATGAAGTAATGGATACCTTCAAGATAAAAATTGTAGCGTCCAACAAGGTGTTTTATGACGGCGAGGCGCAAAGCCTTTCCGTGCCTTATATTGACGGCGGCTCGTTTACTTTTCTTGCTCATCACTGCAATGCGGTAGTGCCCATAGAGGCGGGCGAGATGAAACTGAAAACGGCTGATGGCGAAATTAAGGAAGCCTTTGTGAGCGACGGATTTCTTGAATTTCTTTCCAATGAGGCAACTATGATATGCGTTTCGGTAGAATTGCCGGAAGAGATTGATAAACGGCGTGCCGAAGAGGCAAAGGAAAGAGCCGAGGAAGAACTGCGCCAGAAGATGAGCCAGTTTGACTTTTATGTTACCAAGGCAAATCTTTCCCGCGCTATGGAAAGAATCAAAGTTAAAAACAGGCATCAGATATAAATTTACGCAGGGGATTTCCGCTTTCCGGATTTCCCCTGAATTTGTTTATCGTGGTTTATTTTTTCATTTAATAAAGGAGGATTTTATGCCGGTAAAATTAATTGCCTGCGATTTGGACGGCACTTTGCTCGGCGCGGATCATATTACAGTATCTCAAAGAACTGTAAAGGCGCTTTCGGACGCACATGAAAAAGGCATAAAAATAGCAGTAGCAACGGGGCGCACGCTTTCCGTAATTTATAATGTAATGGAGCAGATTCCGTTTCTTGATTATGTAATCTATTCAAACGGCGCCGCCGTGTGCGACCTTAATACGGCAAAAACGGTTTACAAAAACTTTTTGCCGGCTGAAACGGCTGCGGATATATTTTCGTTTTTAAGCAGGTACCCCGCTTATTTTGAATTTTATCAAAACGGAAAACAGCACGCTCAAAAAGGGCGCGAAAAATTTTTTACCGGAATGGATTTGCCGCAGGAATTTCTTGAGGCATATGCCGCCTCCACTGTTTTTCACGATGATATTATGCAGTTTGCTGATAAAGGCGTTGAAAAAATAAATCTGTTTTATTTCGGCACAGAATATTATGACGAAATAAAGGATTATCTTTTCAGCCATAAGGGTATAGACTGCACTTCGCCCGTGTCCGGCGATATAGAGATGACTGCAAAAGGCGTGGATAAATCAAATGCCCTTGCGGGTCTTTGCGCCACACTGGGTATAGACAGCGCGGAGGTAATGGCGTTCGGCGACGCCGATAATGATATAGGAATGCTTGAGTTTGCCGGTTACGGCACGGCAATGGCAAATGCCGCCGACATATGCAAGGAAAAAGCAAAATTTGTTACCCTCTCAAATGAGGAGGACGGAGTTGCTGTTTTTGTTGAAAGGTACGCTCTCGGCAAAAAGCCAAAACTGCTGGTTTCCGCCTGCCTTTTGGGTGAAAACTGCAAATATAACGGCGGTAATAATAAAAATGATAAAGTGATTGCGCTAAAAGAGCGTTTTGATATGGTTGCCGTTTGCCCCGAATGTTTCGGCGGGCTTAAGATTCCCCGCGTGCCGAGTGAGATAATAAACGGCAGGGCTGTTTCAAAAAACGGGGAAGACCTTACCGCCGAATTTACTAAAGGCGCAAGAAGAACGCTTTATATTGCAGAGGAATGCGGCGCAAAGTATGCTGTTTTAAAAGAGCGCAGCCCGTCCTGCGGCAAAGGCGTTATTTATGACGGCTCTTTTTCCGGCTCGCTTACAGGCGGAAACGGCATTACCGCAGACCTGCTTATTAAAAGCGGATTAATTATATTCGGCGAAAGTGAAATTGATAAACTGCTTGACGAAACCGGCGTATAAATATATAATTATTTTATATTTTGAATTTTTGAGGTATGGAATCATTATGAAAAGCAAAAAAATTATTGCAGTAATTCTTGCGCTTGTAGCGGCGCTTTCGTTTTCTTTTGCCGCCTGCTCTGATGAAAGCAACACGGAAATAACAACAGATGACGCCGTTATTAAAAGCGGAGACGCAGTAGACCTTATTAAAAGTTATTCCACAGAGCAACTCGGTCTTCCCGGCAGTTGGGAAGATTACGGTTTCGTCGGCTATAACCGCTACGGCGTTAAGGTTGAGGACGGCTCACATGACGGCTATTATGTTGAGGTAAGGGTAGGAAATAAAAATGATAACGGCGACGGAACTTTAACTTTTGATATTGCCGGCTATTATTTGATTAGTTATGACGGCGAAACCATACTTAAATACGATCCCGCAAACGAAACTTATACGCCTCTTTCTGAAGTTCAGCAAGAGTCTTCTTCCGCCGCGCCTGAGGTTTCTGATTCGGAAACACAAAGCGCTTCAGCGGAAAATTGATTATCGGCAGCGTAAAAGATTTTTAATGTCTTTTTTACGCTGCTTTTAATTTTTTGCACTGAAAATTCTTTAATTTATGCTGCCCGAAAAATGCTGTTTTACGGTATTTTGTCAATTAAGTCTTTGTTGAAAAGAAAAAGCATTTATGATAGAATGTGAGAAAGGAGTGTAAGGTATGAAAAGAGTTCCTTTTAAATCCGGAATCCACCCTTTTGAGGGAAAGGAGTATTCCCGGGATGCAGTAACATTTAAAGCCGAAGCCGCTGAAATAATGGTTTTTCCAATGAGCCAGCATATCGGCGCGCCCGCTGTTCCTGTTGTTAAGGTTGGGGACAGAGTCCTCAGAGGCTCAATGCTCGGCAAGGCGGCGTCAGCCGTTTCAAGCCCCGTCTTTTCCTCCGTTTCGGGAAAAGTAAAGGCAGTTGAGGACAGGCAGAATCCAAACGGCAGCGTTTCAAAATGTGTTGTTGTTGAAAATGATTTTGCCGATGAATGTACCGAGGAATACGGCGCAGTCAGGGACCCTAACGAACTTTCGCCGGCTGAGATTGCCGCGGCTGTTTCAGACGCGGGAATAGTAGGTATGGGCGGAGCAGGCTTTCCAACAGGCGTTAAACTGACCCCGAAAAATGCGGATAATATAGATTATTTAATTATAAACGGCGCAGAATGTGAGCCGTATTTAACTTCTGATTACCGCCTAATGGTTGAAAAGGCGGGCAATATTATTATGGGCGTATCGATTGTGCTGCGCCTTTTTCCAAACGCAAAGGCAGTTGTTGCAATAGAGGATAATAAACCCCGCGCAATAGAGGCGTTTGAAGAGCAGTGCAAAGCGCTTGATAAAATAAGCGTAATGACTCTTAAAACAAAATATCCGCAGGGCGGCGAGCGCAGGCTTATAGCAAGCGTTACCGGCAGAAAAATAAATTCCCATATGCTTCCTGCGGACGCGGGCGTTGTTGTTCTCAATGTTGCAACGGCGTTTGCTGTTTATGAGGCTCTTTGTGAAAGCAAGCCGCTGATACACAGAATAGTTACTTTAACAGGGGACGGTATGAATTCTCCCTGCAATGCTGATGTTTTGCTCGGCACCCCCGTGTCTTTTCTTGTTGAAAAATGCGGCGGACTTAAAGAAAATACCGAAAAAATAATTTCCGGCGGTCCTATGATGGGCACTGCTATGCCGGATCTTGATTATCCTGTTACAAAAACATTTTCGTCTGTTTTAGCCATTACAAAAGATGATGTGGAGGCTATGAAAACCACTGCCTGCATAAGGTGCGGCAGATGTGTAGGAGTCTGCCCTGAAAATCTTGTGCCGCAGCTTATGGCGCATGCCGTTAAGGCGGAGGATTTTGAGCGCTTTGAGTCAATTGGCGGTATGGAATGTATAGAGTGCGGCTGCTGCACTTATGTGTGCCCTGCAAAAAGGCCGCTTACCCAGTCTTTTAAACTTGCCAAGGCTCAGATAAGAGCGGCAAAGGCAAAAGCAAAAGCGCAGGGAGGGAATAACTGATATGTATAATGTTTCCGTTTCCCCTCATATAAGGGATAAGAGTTCAACAAGAAAAATTATGATAGATGTGTGCATAGCGCTTGTGCCCACCCTGGCTTTCGGCGTGTGGCACTTCGGTATAAACGCGCTTTTCGTAATTATTTCCTCTGTTTTGAGTTGTGTTGTTTCAGAGGCGGTGTTTGAACTTATAGTAAAAAAACCGATAACGATATTTGATTTCAGCGCAGTTGTAACGGGGCTTATACTCGCCCTTAATATGCCGCCGAATATCGCGTGGTGGGTACCCGCCGTCGGCGGCGTGTTTGCCATAGTAATAGTTAAAATGCTTTTTGGCGGAATAGGGCAGAATATTATGAATCCCGCCCTTGCGGCACGCTGTTTCCTGCTTATATCCTTCGCCTCAAGAATGACCGATTTTTCAGTGGACGGCGTATCTTCCGCCACCCCGCTCGCAGTGCTGAAATCGGGCGGCAGCGTGGATTTGCTGGATGCGTTTTTGGGATTCAAAACAGGCTGCATAGGCGAGGTATCGGTTTTGGCAATACTTATAGGCGCTGCGTACCTGCTTATTAAAAGGGTAATTTCAATCAGAATTCCCGCGGTTTACATACTTTCAAGCGCCTTGTTTATATTTATTTTCAGCCTTGGCACAACGGGAATGCCCACTTGGCAGTTTATGCTCGGTGAACTTCTTACCGGCGGACTTATGGCTGGCGCGTTCTTTATGGCAACAGATTATACAACAAGCCCTGTAACTAAATGGGGGCAGGTTGTTTACGCCGTTTTAATAGGATTTTTAACGGCGGTTTTCCGCATACTCGGCTCAAGCGCGGAGGGCGTTTCATACGCTATTATAATCAGCAACCTTTTTGTTCCGATTATTGAGAAAATTACAGTGCCGAGGCCGTTCGGCGTTAAGAAAAAAGAGAAAAAGGGGGCGTAAGCAGTGGCAAAGTCTAAATCTTCTTTTCTTAAAAACTGCGCAGCCCTGCTTATAATAACCCTTGTTGCGGGGCTTGCTCTTTCCGCAGTTAATGAGATAACAAAATCGCCGATAGCAAAGGCGGAGGAAACCGCAAGACTTGAGGCTTATGAAACAGTTTATCCGGGCGCCGTTTTTGAAACGCCTGATGATATTGATGTGCTTACTGAGGGCGGTCAGGCGGCTGTTGACGCGGCAGGGCTTTCGGGCTGTACTGTAAGCGATATACTTTTTGCCAATGATGAAAGCGGCGAAAGAATCGGCTATGTTGTTGCCGCGGTTTCGCCAAACGGCTACGGCGGTGATATTTCAGTTGCCGTCGGTATAGACGCCAAAACAAATAAAATAACGGGCTTTTCAGTGCTGTCAAACAGTGAAACGGCAGGTCTCGGCGCACGCTGTACGGAAGATGAGTTTACTTCTCAGTTTGCGGGTAAAGACGCTACTTTTGTTGAATATGTAAAGGGCGGCGGCGCGTCAGGTAATCAGATAGACGCTATAAGCGGCGCCACGGTTACAACAAATGCCGTAACAGAGGCTGTAAACAGCGCTCTTGCCGTTTACAACGCCGTTTTAAAGGAGGGTTAATGTATGAATCCAATAGTTGAAAGGCTTAAAAACGGAATCATAACGGAAAATCCCACCTTTGTGCTTATGCTGGGTATGTGCCCCACTCTTGCCGTAACAACTTCCGCAATAAACGGTATCGGTATGGGGCTTGCAACCACCGTTGTGCTTGTAATGAGCAATCTTATTATTTCCGCGCTCA
Source organism: uncultured Eubacterium sp. (assembly GCA_944380635.1). Lineage (GTDB taxonomy): Bacteria > Bacillota > Clostridia > Oscillospirales > Acutalibacteraceae > Eubacterium_R. Next base: position 19,335 of record CALWID010000008.1, read on the forward strand.
GAAAAGTAATTCCAAACGGCGTCAGAATGCCGGCTTACATAGTTATTGTTGCGTCGTTCGTAACCGTTGTTGAACTTTTGCTGCACGCATATGTTACATCGCTTTATGAAGCGCTGGGAATTTATATTCCGCTCATAGTAGTAAACTGCATAATCCTCGGCAGGGCGGAAAGTTATGCCGCTAAAAACAAAGTTATCCCCTCTGTTTTTGACGGCCTTGGCATGGGCCTTGGTTTTACCATAGGTCTTGTTGCCATAGGCGCAATACGCGAACTTATCGGCACGGGCAAATGTTTCGGCGTTCAGATTCTGCCGCAAAGTTATGAAGGTGTTTCAATATTTATTCTTGCGCCAGGCGCGTTTCTTGTGCTTGCGTTTTTGTGCGCTCTTCAAAATAAACTCGGCGTAAAAGGCGCAAACCGCCATGTTAAGGAGGACGCCTGCAAGGGAGATTGTATGCATTGCTCGCTTTCCTGCAACGGTATAAAGGAGGGCGATGAATAATGTTTAAAACACTGTTTCTTGTTGTTCTTACCACCGCTCTTATAAACAATGTTGTGCTCAGCCAGTTTCTTGGCATATGCTCGTTTATAGGCGTATCCAAAAATATTAAAACGGCAGCCGGTATGGGCGGCGCAGTAATATTCGTAATCACAATAGCAAGCGCGGTAACTAATCTGCTTTATACAGGCGTTATTCAGAAACTCGGGCTTGAATATCTTAATACAATCATATTCATTCTTGTCATTGCCGCTCTTGTTCAGTTTATAGAATTGTTCCTTAAAAAATATGTGCCTAAACTTTATCAGGCGCTCGGCATTTATCTGCCGCTTATCACAACAAACTGCGCCGTGCTCGGCGTTGCGCTTACAAATGTTCAGGACGGCAATGATTTTATAACTTCCGTTGTAACGGGGTTCGGCACGGCTCTCGGTTATGCCGTTGCAATCATCATTCTTGCCGGAATTAGAGAGAAAACAGAAAGCAATGATGTTCCCAAGGCGTTTAAAGGCACGCCTGCCGTACTTCTTACCGCCTGCCTTATGGCAATAGCGTTTTACGGCTTTAATACGCTTGCGTAAGGAGGTTTGTGCAGTAATATGGATATAAAAAATATTCTTATAGCAACGGCGGTTGTTGCCGCGGTAGGCATAGCCATAGCAATTCTGCTCAGCATTGCGGAAAAACTTTTTCATGTTGATGTTGATGAAAGGGAATCAGCCGTGCGCGAGTGCCTTGCGGGCAATAACTGCGGTGCCTGCGGATATGCGGGGTGCGATGCGCTTGCAAAAGCCATTGTGGAAGGTAAAGCGCCTGTAACCGCCTGTACTGTTGCCGGCCAGGCGGGCGCGGATAAAATTGCCGCCATAATGGGCGTTGAGGCAGGGAAAATGGATAAGCAGGTTGCTTTTGTTCGCTGCTCCGGCACTACAGACCTCAGAACGAAAAAGTTTGATTATTACGGCACAAAAACATGCACCGCCGTAAAATTTGCGCTCGGGCGTGGGGATATGTCCTGCGCTTACGGCTGTATGGGCTACGGCAGTTGCGTTGCCGTGTGTGACAGTAAAGCAATACGCATAATAAACGGCAAGGCGGTAGTTGAGCCGGATCTTTGCATTGCCTGCGGCAAATGCGTAAAAGCGTGCCCGCAGTCGCTTATAGAGATAGTTCCGGCGTCTTCTGTTTACCGTGTTCAGTGCTCAAATAAGCAAAAGGGCAAAAATGTGCGTATAAACTGCCAGGCAGGCTGTATAGGCTGCGGTATTTGTGAAAGAAACTGCCCTGTCGGCGCAATAAAGGTTACGGATAACCTTGCTAAAATAGATTATAATAAATGTATTGCCTGCGGCGTGTGCGCTGAAAAATGCCCGTCAAAGGTAATCAGAAAATATAATTAATTCCGTTAAAAAGGGGGAGAGTTATGAAAAAATTTGTTTCGGTTATTCTTTCCCTTTTTATTTTGCTGTCTTTTTCCTCCTGCGCCGGGAGCGGCGCCGAGTCCTTTTCACGCGATTTTCTTGATTTGTTTGACACAGCGTCTTCCATAACGGCGGTGGATTTGTCGCAGCAGGATTTTAACAGCCATTATGAAACGGTTTATAATGAACTGAAAACATATTCTCAACTTTTTGATATTTATAATTCATACGGAAATCTTGTAAACCTTAAATATATTAATGAGCACGCCGCTGATTCGCCCGTTAAGGCGGATGAAAAAATAATAGAACTTCTTTTATGGGGAAAAGAGGCTTATGAAATAAGCGGCGGCAGGGTTAATATAGCAATGGGCGCCATTCTTTCCGTTTGGCATGACGCCCGCGAATACGGTATTAATAACCCGGATTCCTCGTATCTTCCCGATATGGATATTCTCAGTCAAAAAGCCGTGCATACTGATATTAACAATCTTGTTATTGATGAGGAAAATTCAACAGTTTATTTTGCCGATTCCGAAATGAGTATAGATGTGGGCGCGATAGCAAAGGGGTATATCTGCAACAAAATATGCGATTTTATCAGTGAAAACGGCATATGGCAGTCCGCCGTTATAAATCTCGGCGGGAATGTAAAAACACTCGGTTATAAGAATGCGGACGGTCAAACTCCGTTTAATATAGGAATAGAAAATCCCGGCGGCGGGTATATTGCAGTTGTAAACGCGGCAGACGGGCAAAGCGTTGTAACAAGCGGCGATTATCAGCGGTATTATACCGTAAACGGCACTCGTTACTGCCATATAATTTCGCAGGAAACGCTTATGCCTGTTCAGGGTATGCAAAGCGTAAGCATAGTTTCTGTTGATTCCGCGCTTGCCGATGTGCTCTCCACCACTCTTTTTCAGATGAGCCCGCAGGAGGCGCTTGAATATCTGAAAAAATTTGACGGCTGCGAGGCTGTTATTATGGATTCAGACGGTAATGTTTACCGTTCGGCGGGATTTGAGGATATTGCGCAATGAAAATGAAATTATTTAAAAAAGGCGATATAATTGTTGCCGCCGCTGTTCTTGTATTGTGCGCCGCGCTTTTTCTTGCGCTTTATGTTTTTAATAGTAATACGGGAAATTATGTGGAAATAGAGCAAAACGGCGTTGTAATACATAAAATGCCGCTTGATATAAATGCGGTTTACAATGTTGAGTCCGGCGGTGAAGTTACAAATACCGTTGAGGTTAAAAACGGCAGCGTAAGCGTAACTTATGCAAACTGCCCTGATCAGATATGCGTAAATCACCGGCCTGTAAACCTGAGCGGCGAAAGCATAATCTGCCTGCCTAACAGGGTGGTTGTGTCAGTAGTTGAGGCAGACGGCAGAGAGAGTGAAATAGACGGGGTGGCACAGTGAAAAATATCTCTAAAAAAACGGCGTTTTTCGCGCTGTTTGTTGCGCTTGCCTTTGTTTTTTCTTATCTTGAAAGCCTTATTCCGTTTAATTTCGGCATCCCGGGCATAAAACTCGGGCTTGCAAATTTAGTTGTTGTAACCGCAATGTATACGGCAGGCGAAAAACAGGCTTTTGCTGTTTCCGTTATCAGAATAATTCTTGCGGGGCTTACTTTCGGCGGAGTGTTTTCGCTTGTTTACAGCCTTGCCGGCGGCATTCTCTCTTTTTGCGCTATGCTGCTTGCAAAAAGGTGTAAATCGCTCTCGGTAACAGGCGTTTCAATATTAGGCGGCGCAACGCATAATATAGGTCAGATAGCGGCCGCGGCAGTAGTTATGCAAACTTACAGAATAGTGTATTATCTGCCCGTTCTGCTGCTTGCAGGGGCTGTTACGGGCGCCGTTATAGGAATTTTAAGCAAAATAATAATCAGCAGGTTAAATAAGGTGATAAAATGATAATCAGGCCGTATAAAGGCAAATCTCCAAATATAAAGGACGCCGCTTTCATTGCGGATAATGCCGTGATAGTGGGTGATGTAACACTTAAAAAAGGCAGTTCCGTCTGGTACGGTGCTGTTCTCAGGGCGGATGATGAAAAGATCATCGTTGGTGAAAATTCCAATATTCAGGATAACTGCACAGTACATTGCTCACAGGGCTTTCCCGCTGTTATAGGGGATCATGTAACGGTCGGGCACAATGCTCTTATTCATGGCTGCGAGATTGGGGATAACAGCCTTATAGGTATGCATTCAACCGTTATGAACGGCGCAGTGCTCGGCAAAAACTGCCTTGTCGGCGCCGGCGCGCTTGTTACGGAAAATAAAGTGTTTGATGATAATACGCTTCTTATGGGCGTGCCTGCAAAGGCAAAAGCGCCGCTTGATGAAAAAGCGGCAGGTGCAATAGCGCAAAATGCGCGCCATTATGCGGAAAAAGCGGCGGAATATAAAAAAGAGCAGGCAAAGCCGCCCGCTGTAAAACAAATTTAAAGTACGGTATAAAAAATGAACATTAAAGAACTTATAATGCTTTCTGATATTTATGCTCCCGAGGCGTATGCTGATTATGCCGAAACGCCGTGGGGCATAATGTTTTATGATTTAAATAATCCCACTATGCACGATGTGAATCACGCCTGTATTTTGGATAATTCCCGCTTTAATTCAGCGCTTGCCGATATTAAGGAATTTTATATTAAAAAAGGTCTTGCTCCAAGAATATATCTTCACGGCTCGCAGCATCGGGATTTTAAAAAATCAATGGAAAAGCAGGGCTTTTCGGTAAGCAGGTTCGGTGATTTTCAGCATTTTCTGCTTACGGAAAAATGCAGTATAAGCAATTCAGGCTTTCTCAGTATAAGGGAACTCAAAAGTAAAAATGATATTACTCAAAAAATGCTTGATAACCTTTACAGCATATATATGCCTGAGGACCCTGATACAATCAGCCGCAGCAGGGCGCTGCTTCGCCGTGTAACGGAAAGTGAAAAATGCCGCCTGTTTTGCGGATTTTATCAAAATGAGCCGGCGTGTATAGCAATGCTTGTTGAAACGCGTTTCGGTATTTATTGTTTTGACCTCGTTGAAACCGCTCAGAAATTTAAGGGCAAAGGATTTGCGCGGGAACTCGTTTCACACCTTGTAAAACTTTGCGACCGCCCGACTTTTCTTTATTCGGAAAATCCCACGGCAATCAGAATATATGAGGAGGCAGGATTCAGAAGAATAAAAGTTTCTCCGGAGCCGTGTTTTTACAAATCTGTTTATAAATCTTAATTATAAAAAAGCCGCCGATGGGCGCCCGAGTTAAATGGGCGCCCTCTTTGCCGTTTTATACCTTTTCAAAGTCGGCCGCAGGGTGCTTGCATATCGGGCAAATGAAATCGGCGGGCAGCCGCTCACCCACATATTCATACCCGCAAACCTTGCAGCGCCATATTGTTTTTTGAGTTTTGTTTTCCTGCGGCTTTGGTTTTATGCTGCTTTGATAATAAGCATAAGTGGCAGGCGGGGCGTCTGAAAGGATTTTCGCGTCCTCAACAAGAGCAATAAACAGCGTGTGGGTTTCCTCGTCTATTTCGTTTTCAACCCTTGCGGAAATATAAGCGTTCGTACCCCTCGTAATATATGTTATGCCGTTTTTGGAGCGTTTGTAATCGTCAAAATTTCTGAATTTATCCGTATCATATCCGCTCTGAAAGCCAAAATGCCTGAAAAGTTCAAAATCCGCGTTCTCTGCCAAAACAGAAATATTTAAAACACCCGTGTTTTTTATTATATCGTGCGTTTTGCTGTTTTTGTTAATCGTAACGGCAATTCTGTTCGGCGAATCGGTTATCTGCCCCGCCGTGTTTACAACGCAGCCGTTGTCTGTTCCGTTTTCTTCAGAGGTAATAATATACAGCCCGTAAGTGAATTTAAAAAGCGCATTATTATCCATAAAATACTCCCTTCCTTTTTAAATATTTTTACCGTAAACCGCCAAAGTATTATTTTCAAATGCAAATTTTTGGAAAAATAATTAAAGTCAAGGTTTCGGCTTTAAAATCAAAATTTTACTTCCGCTGAATCTGAAAAATGTAAATTAAAAAGAGGGCTTTTTTGCCCTCTTTTTTGTATCAGTTAAACATATTTATCATCGAGTTTTTGTGCATTTCTTCCAAAATGATTTCAGCGGCGTTTTCAACAAAATTATCAAAATTACGCTTGTCGGTATATATGAATTCAATGTTTTCGGGTTTCCGGTTTTTGTAAAATTTAGTAATATATTTCATTTGAATTCCTATTTCACCGTGTCTGTAAATAGTTGGATAATCTTCATTAAAAGCCCTGAATTTTTTGAACTCCTCAAAAGCCTTGCTTTTATTTTTTGCAAAAAACACAAAGTCGGCGTCATACCATTCTTTTTTCACAAGTTTAGAAAGTCCGGGATTATCCCTGTATCGCCCGAATTTTTCCTCTATCGGAATACTTATAAGGCGGCTGTAAAGCCTGTCCGTAAGCAAGTGCGTGTAATACCCCGCGAAAAATGATTTCTTTTTAAAATCAGTTTCATTTTTTATGCAGTTTTCATAGATATAATCGCAGTCGCAGTCGCTTTTATTCCACATTTTTGTAAGGTGGGTTACCTCTGTCGGCGGGTCATATCCGCCCTCAACGCGCTTTCCGCAGTCCGGCGCAATGTTGCCGATTATAAAATATGCGCGGTCTATATTTTTTAAATGCTCAAGGATATTATCGGCTATCCTGAAATGTATTCCCCAAGTTGCCGTAAAATAACCCCCTTTTAAATGATTTGCCAAAACTTCCGGTTTTTGTATTCGCGGTAGCCGTGGCGCTGTTTGTATTTCGGCATAACGGTATACGGCAGAATTTCAAATTCAGAAAGAATTTCAGTGTCATAATCCCGCGGGCTGTTTTCATATATCGTAACGCTGCGCGCACCGTGATTCCAGCCGTAACTGTAATATCCTGCGGCAGGCACGGCGCAAAGGTCAATGCCGTCAACCCTGCCAAGGTAGTCGTTTGTATGGTCATGCCCGAAAAAGGCGCAGATTATGTCGCCTTGCTGTTTCCATGTTTCAAACTGATTGTTCGGCGTGTTGGAGCAGCAGGGCGCTTCCCTGAATTTTCCCTGCCGGTTTTTATATCCTTTGTAAAATCCTTTAAACAGTTTTGAGCCGCCTGTAACACTTCCCGGCACATAGAAGGGATAATTTTTCATAAGTTTGTAAGTTTCGGCAACGGGTATGTGCTGAAACAGAAAAGACGGCACGGGCAGCCCGCCGTTTTGCGTTTTAAGAGCGTTTGATGTTTTTATGTACCACTCGGTTTGGTCGGGCTGCACAAAGCCGTAACCGCCGTTATTGTCATATGTGCCGGAATCCATAAGCCAAAGATTAAAAGCGATTTTTTTGCCGCCGTCTGAACTCAGAATCGGCAGGTTGTAAGTGCCGACTCCTGACTGCGGCTTGCCTTTAACAGCAAGGCATTGCGGGTATTTCATAAATTCCTCAATTATAAATTCTTTAGCCTCTTTTTCCTCAAATCCGCATTTGTGGGTCAGCCCCTCGTGGTCATGATTGCCGAAAACAAGCGCAAACGGAATTTCTTTTTCGCTTATCGAATCCGCTGCCGCTCTAATCGCCGCTTTGGTGCGCTTTGGCGTAACGCCGTCAAAATCGCCGGCAATATTATCGCCGAGTAAAATAATAAGGTCCGGCTTGGTCTTTTCAATCGAATATTTTATTATGTCCGTGGTTTCCTTTTGCGGGTTATCCGTGTCCTGCGCGTCCGCAATGATAAGTATTTTAAATTCACCGTTTTCCCTGAATCTGAGTTCCATGCTGAATAACGGCGCGCGTTTAATTAATTCGCAATGCGTATCGCCGCGCCGCCCCCCTCTCAGTCTATTTTATCTTAACCGTTCGGCAAAATCAATAAAAACCGCCGCTTTGTTCATACTCATTTATATAAACAGTTTTATTGACTACTTATCTTTTTTATATTATAATTATAATAATATTAATTAATGATTTTGAATTAGATGTTTTTTCCTTTTGGTGGATTTTATGAAAACTGCGGACGAGATTAAGCAACTTAATATTGATTTTCCCGATGTTTACAGCATTAACGGATATAAATCTTTTTACAATCGATATATAAAAAGATTTTTGGATTTTGTATTTTCAATTGTTATTTTGATTTTGCTTTCTCCGTTGTTTTTAATAATTGCAATTTTAATTGTTGCGGATAGCGGAACACCGGTTTTTTACCGCGCTTTGCGAGGCGGATATAAAAATGTTCCGTTCAAAATTTATAAATTCAGAACAATGGTAAAAGACGCAGACAAAATCGGAGGCGGAACAACTGCTTTAAATGATAGCAGAATAACGCGCGTAGGCAGTTTTTTAAGAAAAACAAAACTTGATGAAATTGCCAATCTTATAAATATTGTAAAAGGCGAAATGAGCTTTATTGGCCCAAGGCCAGAACTTCTGCAATATACAGAGTTGTATGATGAAAAAGAGAAATATATATTTGAAGTTCGTCCGGGAATAACAGATTTCAGTTCCGACCTCTTCATAAATCTTGATGAGATAGTCGGAAATGAAAATGCCGATGAAATGTATGAAAAGTATGTATTAAAAAATAAAAATGCTTTAAGAGTTAAATACGCTGCTGAAGTATCATTAGCCACAGATTTAAAAATATTTTATAAAACGGTAATTGATGTTATTAAAAAAATATTCTATTTTTTGTTACATAAAAGGCGGTAAGCAAGTGGAGTATATAAAATTAAAAAATTCTTCTTTAAATGTTTCAAGATTATGTATGGGCGGCTGCCCGCTCGGCGAATACGGGTGGGGAAAAGTTGATGAAAGAGAATTGATTAGAGCAGTTGAAACGGCTGTTTTTCAAGGGGTTAATTTTTTTGATACAGCAGATACTTACGGCCTCGGAACATCGGAAACACTCCTTGGAAAAGTATTTAGAGGAAACAGGCAAAATGTCATAATTCAGGATAAATTTGGAGTAAGAGCCGAGCCTGGTAAGCGTACTGTTTATGATAATTCAAGAGAATATATAATAAATTCTTGTGATGCATCGCTAAAACGGCTGAATACAGATTATATTGATATTTATGTAATTCATTACAGAGACGGAAAAACTCCTTTGGGCGATGTAGTGGAAACTTTGGAATATTTAAAAAAATGCGGCAAGATACGCTACTTTGGGCTTTCAAATATTCATAAAGATGATGAATCTGAAATAAGTGAATATACGGATAAATTCGTAACTTTTCAAGACGAATATTCACTTGCCTGCAGAAAAAATGAAAAGGAAATGTTTAAATTCCGAGATGATTTCGGGCTTACACCCCTTACTTGGGGCTCGCTCGGTCAGGGTATTCTTAGCGGAAAATATAATGAAAATAATGTAAATTTCGGAAGCGATGATAGACGCTCACGCGATATTTATGTTAATTTCCATGGGGAAAAATTGAAACAGAATCTGCGCATAGTTGAAGTATTAAGGCAAATAGCGGCGGACAGAAATAAGCCTGTAAGCGCTGTGGCCGTAAGATTTATTCTTGATTATATAAAGGAGAGCGCTGTTTTGGTGGGTATAAAAACACCGCAGCAACTTGAGCAGAATGTTAAGGCGCTGGACTGGCAACTTGAAAAAGAAGAAATAGAAAGTCTTTTAAGTGTTTCTTCATAAGATGCGTGTTAGTAATAAAAACAGTGAGGTTTAAGGTGTTATGGCAGACCACCATGCTTATTTAATTCTGGCATATAAAAACACATATGTTTTGCAAAAAACAATACGGCTTCTTGACTATAAAGATAATGATATTTATTTTCATATTGACAAAAAGGCTGATATAAATGAGTTTTATTCCTATAAAAACTCGGTTAAAAATGCAGGCGTTTATTTTACGCGCCGAGTAGAAGTCAACTGGGCCGCGTTTTCAATGGTAGAAGCAATGCTTATTTTGTTTGAAGAATCTTTGAAAAACGGCAGCTACTCTTATTTTCACCTGCTTTCCGAAAGTGATATGCCCATAAAAAGTCAAAGGTATATACACAGTTTTTTACAGGGCAAAAACTATGACCTTATAGAAATGTGTGGTGTAAGTAAAAATGGCGGGCTTGAAAATTCCAGCACTGCTGAATGGAACAGATATTACTACTGGTTTACAGAAACACCGTTTTATAAAAAAAGCCGCCTATATAAATTCTTCGTTAGGATTGTGCTTGTTTTGCCTCAGAAGTTTTTGAAAATAAACAGGTGGAAGGGCGAAAAAAATTTAAAAGGCAAAGATATTTTCCCCACATGGGGATGGCAATGGGTGAGCCTAACAGAAAACACCGTAAAATTTATATTGTCTAAAAAAGAATATATTTTTTACCATTTTAAAAATACCCATGCGCCTGACGAATGCGCTATACCTACTCTTATTTATAATTTTACAGACTTAAAAAATGTTAGACCTTCTAAAAGAAATATTATTTTTACCGGCAAACCGTCAATAATCACGATGAATGATTATGACAGACTTATGAACAGCGATGATTTTTTCGCAAGAAAATTTGATGAAAAAATTGATAAAGAAGTTATAGATAAAATATTTGACAGGGTGATGGAAAGTGAAAATGAACAGTGAGCAACTTGCGTGGAAAATCAGGCGCCACGGAATAGAGATGACCCATTTATCCGGCGGCTCGCACATTGCATCTGTGCTGAGCGTTGCGGATATAGTGGCTGTACTCTACGCTGACATAGCAAGAGTGTTTCCCGATAATCCATCTTTGGATGAAAGAGATAGAATTATTCTTTCAAAGGGTCATGCCGGAGCGGCAATTTACGCAGCGTTGGCGGAAAAAGGCTTTTTTGATATAGAAGAACTGAAAACTCATTATCAAAACGGCTCAAGACTTTCCGGTCATGTTTCCCATAAAGGTGTACCGGGCGTTGATTTTTCAACAGGCTCGCTCGGCCACGGGCTGCCTGTTGGCGCAGGTATGGCAATGGCGGCTAAAAAAGATGGGAAGAGTTATAAAACATTTGTTATTTTGGGTGACGGCGAATGCGATGAAGGCTCTGTATGGGAAGCTGCGTTAGTAGCTCATCATTATGAATTGGACAACCTTATTGCAATCGTTGACCATAATAAAATGCAAAGCTTGGATTTTTGTGAAAACACTATTAAGCTTAATCCGTTTGCCGATAAATGGAAATCATTCGGCTGGAATGTATATGATATTGATGGGCATGACCATAATCAGCTCAAGGCGGCTTTTGAAAATGCGGTGAAAAGCAAAGGTGCGCCTAGCGTTATTATTGCCAATACCGTTAAGGGCAAGGGAATTTCTTTTATGGAAAACGATATCTTGTGGCATTATAGATTCCCTCATGACGGCTGGGAATATGATAACGCAATTAAAGAATTGCACGAAACAATGCCGGCGGGGATCACAGATCCTTATGATGTTAAATAAAGGAGATTTATGCTGTGAGGGATACATTTGTTAAAACTCTAATGGAAATAGCCGAAAGGGATAAAAATGTTATTTTAATAACGGGCGACCTTGGATTTGGTGTTTTAAAACCTTTTTGGGAAAAGTTCCCGGATCAGTTTATCAATGCCGGAATTGCCGAGCAGGATATGACAGGATTTGCTGCCGGAATGGCGCTGTCAGGAAAAACTGTTTTTACTTATTCAATAGGTAATTTTCCAACTCTTAGGTGCCTTGAACAAATCAGAAATGACTGCGCTTATCACAATGCCAATGTGAAAATAGTTTGCGTTGGCGGCGGCTTTACATATGGTTCGCTTGGGATGAGTCATCACGCTACGGAGGATATTGCCGTTATGCGCTCTTTGCCAAGCGTTACAGTTATGGCTCCCGGTGATCTTACTGAAGCTGAAGTTTGCACAAAGGCAGCTTATGTTACTCCCGGTACATGCTACTTAAGGCTCGGAAGAGGCGGTGAACCGCGTATTCACGAAAATCTTGACGGCTATAAACCGTTTGACGCTATAAAGATTAAAGACGGAAAAAATGTTGCCGTCTTTACAACGGGCGCAATTTTTGAAGAGGCAAAAGACGCCGTAGCGGTTTTAAGCAGAGAAGGCATAGATACGGCTTTATATACTTTTCCGTTTGTTAAGCCGCTTGATGAAAAAACCGTCAAATACTGCGCTGAAAAGTATGATTTGATAGTTACTGTTGAAGAGCATAATATTGTTGGCGGTTTCGGTGGCGCGGTTGCTGAAATACTCGCTTCGTCAGGCGGCGCCAAACTTATGAGAATCGGTCTTAATGATACTTATTCATCGATTGTCGGCACTCAAAAATATCTGCGTCAAAGATATTTTATGGACAGTACTGCCATAATAGATAAAATCAGAAATGCTGTGGCGCATAACTTTATTTTGGAATGATACAAATGTCAAAAAAAGTATTGATTACAGCAACTGAACTAAATCTGGTACAGTTCTGGGTTTATCATATTGAAAATTTATTAAAAAACGGATATTCCGTTGATATTGTTTGCTCACATGTTGGCGGAAAACTCAGCGAATTAAAAAACGCACTGTCAACATTTGCAGGAAACATTAAATTAACTGTAGTTGACCTTAAGCGCAGTCCTCTGTCGCCTCATAATATTCACGGCTTCATTCAGATGAATGATTATCTGAAGAAAAACAAATATGATTATATTATTACTAACGAGCCGGTAATGGGTATGGTTACGCGGTTTGCCGCGTGCCGGCAAAGAAAAAACGGCGCAAAAGTAATTTATTTTGCCCATGGCTTTCATTTTTGGAAAGGTGCGCCTGCGTTAAATTGGATTCTTTTTTTTCCTATGGAAAAACTGGCGTCTTTTTTTACGGATACAATAGTAACGATGAACAGGGAAGATTTTTCGCTTGCTCAAAAAAGATTTACTAACGCAAATATAAAATATATTCACGGAATAGGCATTGAAACCGGAAAATTTTTATTTTCTGAAGATATCAGAAATAAAAAACGCAAAGAACTCGGATTAACGGAAAGCGATGTTATGGTTTTTTCCGCAAACGAGTTAACCGAAAGAAAAAATGTCATATTTGCTCTTGAAATAATCAACAGGCTTATAGAAAAAGGGCATAAAAATATTAAATATTTTGTTCGAGGACAGGGTCCGCTTGAAAACAAGATGCGCGAATATATTGAAAGAAAAAATATTTCTGATAATGTTTTCCTTTTAGGATATGGAAAAGATATATTCGAAATGAACTGCGCCGCAGATGTATTTCTTTTTACATCAAAGCAGGAAGGGCTTCCGGTTGCCGTTATGGAGGCAATGTCATGCGGTGTTCCGTGTGTTGTTTCCAATATAAGAGGAGTTACAGACCTTATAAAAAACGGCATAGGCGGTTATGTTTGCAAACTTGGTGAAACAGATTCGTTTGCAAGTGCAATTGAAAAAATTATTGATTCCGTTGATAAAACGGAATTGACAGCAGAAAACAGTAAAATTCTGAAACCATACGGCAGAAAAGATGTGTTTTCTGATATTTTGAAAATTTTACGGGAAGAGCCTTGATGAGAGTTTTACATATGATACCCGATATCGGAATAGCAAACGGAGTAATGAGCGTTATTTTAAATTACTTTAAGGCTATGCCGAATGATATAAAATTTGATGTTTGCTATTTTGCCGAAAAGGAAGAAACACGGCAGGCAGATATAGAAAAACTCGGCGGCCGGGTTTTTAAAATACCCGCCCCTTCACCTAAAAGTTTACTAAGGCGCGATATGAGCCGCTTCTTTGCTCATCGTAAAGGCGAGTGGCAGGCTTTGCATATCCACGCCCCGCATTTTGCAGTTTTTATTGCGCCCCAGGCAAAAGCAGCAGGCATTAAAAAAATCTGCTGCCATTGCCATTCCTCCGTTTACTCATTAAACGGTAATCAGGCAAGGAATAAGATATTAAGTCTTTATTCAAAATATTTTATAAAAAAACGCTTTGCTTGCAGCGAGGCGGCGGGAGAAGTTTGGTACGGCAATAAAAAGTTTACCGTTTTAAAAAACGCAATAAATTGTGCCGAATACGCATTCTCCCCGGAAAAGCGTGATGAAGTAAGAAAAAAAGAAAAACTTACGGATTCATTTGTTGTGGGTCATATAGGCAAAACTGATGTGCCGCAGAAAAATCATCCGTTTTTGATTAATGTGTTTGCTCAGGTTAAAAAATTAAAGCAAAACGCCGTGCTCCTTTTAATAGGAGCCGAAAAAACAAAAGAACTTGACGCGCTTTGCTCTAAACTCGGCGTTAAAGACAGCGTTGTGTTTTTAGGCGCAAGAACCGATGTGCCGTTTCTGCTTCAGGCGTGTGATGTTTTTCTTTTTCCATCAACAAGAGAGGGGCTTCCGCTTTCTCTGATTGAGGCTCAGGCAGCGGGATTGCCCGTTGTTATGTCCGATTCCATTACAGATGAGGTTTGCGTGTGCGAAGAACTCAAAAGGCTTTCTCTTTCTGAACCGGAAGAAATCTGGGCAAATGAGATTTTAAACTTTAAAAACAGCAAAAGACAAAATAATTATGAAAAGATGAAATCCGCCGGGTGGGATATTAACGCTTGCGCAGAAAAACTTAAAGAATTTTATACTGGTGGAAAAGATGAAATTTAAGCAAATTCTGAAGAAAATTAAATCTGTGTTCTTTCCCGAAATATGGTGTTGTGCTGTAAGATTCGGCAAAGATGGCGACAGCCTTTTAAGCGGAAAAGGTTCAGTTTTTTCCGTTTTACCGAATTCTTACAGATATTGGACAGCTGATCCTTTTGTAGTTAAGGAAAACGGCAAATATTATTTGTTTTTTGAAATGTTTGACCGTATTAAGAGAAAAGGACTTTTGGGATGCCGAGAAATCTCTGAAAGCGGCTTCGGGAAAATGCGTGTAATTTATGAGAGCGCCAGTCATTTGTCCTATCCCTTTATATATAAAAAAGACGGCGTTTATTATATTGTGCCGGAATCAAATAAAAGCGAAGAATTATTCCGTCTCAGATGCGTTGATTTCCCGCTGAAATGGGAAAAAGAAAAAGTGCTTTTACATGAAAAACTTGTAGATACAACGATTTTTACTCATAACGGCACGGATTTTTATATTTCCCAAAGAGTATCGGGAGATAATGTTTTTGACAGAATTGATCTATTTTATGATCATAACTCGGTTATAGAAGAATGCCCTGCCAATCCTGTTAAAAAAGATCTGAAAACTGCACGCTGCGCAGGGAAACTGTTTGAATATGACGGTAAATTAATAAGGCCGTCCCAAAATTGCGCGGACGGATACGGAGCAGGTCTAAACTTCAATGAGGTACTTGAATTATCTGAAAATACTTTTAAGGAAAGACTCATTTCTATGGTCTTGCCGGAAGATATAAAATTAAACTTTGAAAATCATTTTACCGGTATACATACTTATAACAGAACGGACAATGTTGAAGTTATAGATTTAAAAATAAAAAGCGAGATTAATATTTTAAATTTTGTTGGAGTAATTTTTAAACTGTTTAAATTATTTTTTTAACGGTGGTGAGCCAGTAGATATGAAATTTTCTTTGATAGTTCCGGTTTATAATTCTGAAAAGACTATCTCAAGATGTGTGGATAGTATAATAAAACAGTCTTTTTCCGATTACGAGCTAATACTTGTTAATGACGGCTCGAAAGATAAAAGTTTGGAACTCTGTGAAGAGTATGAAAGAAAATATAAAAATATAAGGGTTATAAATAAGGAAAACGGTGGTGCGTCGTCTGCCAGAAATGCCGGATTGGATGTTGCAGAAGGGGATTATATCCTTTTTTCGGACAGCGATGATTATGTTGAGCAGGATTATTTTGAAAAAATAAGCGGGTCGATTTCACATGGCGGATTGACAGTGTTTACATATAATGTGCTTATGAAAAACAGGTCGTACATATCAAAAGTCCCTGAATCTTTGACCGATGATAAAAATGATTTTTTTACAAAAACAAGGGAACTTATTCTTTGCCGCCTTATTAATAGTCCGTGCGCTAAAATATTCGATTCAGGCATAATTAAAAAATATAACTTAAGATTTAATGAGAAAATGCCTGTTGCTGAGGATTTTAATTTTTGCCTTGCATATATTATGAAATGTTCTTATGTAAAGGTTATAGATTATGCTATTTATAATTACGATACTACAAATGACGCGTCTCTTATACAAAGCCGTAAATATGGGCTGATTGATGTCTACCCAATTGTATTTGACACTGCTTTTGAAACTGTAAGAAATTCTGATTTTTCAGATGAACAGAAAATGAGTTTGTATCGGGTTTGCGATAAGTTGCATACTGATAGTTTCGGTACATGCGTTATGGAAGAACTAAAAGATGATACATTGTCCGCTTCAGAAGTTATAAGGCGTATTAAAAAAATGTGTGAAAAGTTTTATTCTGAATACAGCGTTACTTACGGCTATGAAAATATTATTCATTTCGCGGTAAGAACCTGCATCAAGTACAAACTAAGCGGCACTTTATATGTTTTGGGAAAGTTTTATGTTAAAATGCGTAGCAGAGGTCTCATATGAGTAAAAAGAAAAAGGTTTTAATAGTTGTTGATCCGTTCCAGTACGGTGGATCTGATTTGGTTGCAATTAGGCTGCAACAGGCGCTTGATAAAAACCTATTTGAGTGTACTTATTGTGTGCACCATGGAGAAGAAATAGGACCGCTTGAATCTTATGTTGCTTCAACAGGTGTCAGAATAATCAGACAGCCAAAAAATAGTTTAGGCTATATCAACAGTTATCGGTATTATCTGGAATTATTCAAAAAAGAACATTTTGATATAGTGCATTGTCATCTGCCTTTTTACAGCGGTATAGTTATGGCTGCAGCTTATAAATTCAATATAGGTAAAAGAATTGCGCACTCACATTTTTCGCAGCCACTTATATTTGAAGGTCAGAAAAATAAACAGATTATTCTTAATATTTACCGTTCTGTTATGCGCTCAGTAATAAACAGGTTTGCCACCGATGTTATTGGATGCAGTAAAGAGGCGGGTGAATATCTTTGCGGAAAGCATGGCTTCAAGAAAAAAGGCATTGTTCTGAACAACGGAATATATACAAAAAAATACGAGTTCAGTTTGGAAAAACGAAATTCAGTGCGTAAAAAATTACATATTCAGAATAAGACCGTATTGGGTCACATAGGTCAGATGTATTATGTTAAAAACCATGAATTTTTAATAGATGTTTTTTACGAATATCAAAAGAAAAACAGTAACAGCGTGTTGTTGTTAGTAAGCGACGGTCCGGACAGAAAAAAATTAGAAAAGAAAACCGAAATGCTTGGAATAAAAGATAAAGTACTGTTTCTGGGCTTTAGAAATGATGTGCCCGATCTGCTTTTGGCAATGGATTGCTTTGTTTTTCCTTCTATACACGAGGGATTTCCGTTAACTTTGATAGAAGCCCAGGCTACAAAACTTCCGTGTGTCGTTTCAGATTCTATAATTAAAGATGTTAAATTAAACAATAATTTTTTCTTTGTTTCGTTAAAAAGCAATACAAATGTTTGGTGCAGTGCAATAGACAGGGCAATGGCTTATAGCAGAGATGATATTGATAATTCAAATGTTATAAAGGAATTTGATATAAACCATGTTGTGAAAAAATTAGAGTATATTTATTTGAAGGATCAAGTTTGACCCTCGATTTTTGGAATTTGAAAAATCCATGGAGGTGAATGGTTTTGTTGGCATATATAGCGGTTGTTGCGGTGTTTTTTTTGCTGTTTTTTCTTATACCCAGAAAACAGGCTTGGATCTCAATGGCGTTTCTTGTTGTTGCTTTTGCCGTTATAGCTTTTTACGCAGAGCCATTTGAAACCGATGATTTAGAAAGATATTTCAGAATAATAGACGAAATGAGAGACGGTGGTTGGAGCAGGTTTCAACAAATGATTGATAATAACGAGTTCGATTTCGGTGCTCTTCCCCTTGCCGGTTATTATTTTTACTTTATAAGTCTTTTCCCAGATAATCACTTTCTCCCGTTTTTTACGATTTTGATATGTTATGGCTGTATGATGCTTGTTGTTTACAAGGCGGCTGAGAAATTCAATGTAAATAAATTTTATCTTGCGGTTGCCCTGTTTTTCTTAATATCAACATATTGGTATTATGATACATACAGCGGTACAAGAAACGGACTTGCCTTTGCAATTGCGTTAGCATGTATTTATTATCATTTTGTTGAAAAAAAGAATATCATTTTGTGTCTTGTGGGGTATGTTCTTGTCTGCGGCCTTCATTCAACAGGAATTGTTATTGTTGTTCTGGCAGCCTGTGCGTGGATATCTTATAAAACAGCAAGTAAATTTATTAATATAATGCTTATATTTGCTATTGCCAGCGGAAGTATTGTCATAACTGTTTTATCAAATATAACAGATAATGAATTTATATTAAATCTGGCCGGTAAAACAAATGAGGTTACAAACAGTTTAAGTTTTTCCACACAGACTAATTTTCTTGTAAATGTGGCAACATATGTTGTGTCGATTCTGATATTTGCATATTGCAGTATTTATATAAGAAAATATATATCTGAAAAGGGCGTTCTTCGCTTTCTTAGATTTTCAGAGGTTGTGTTGTATTTTTTGTTAGGGTCTATTGTGAGCAATCTGCTTTTTCACAGAATTGCCAGATGGATACTTCCGGTTATTATCGCTTGCGTTTATATGATTGGTATGCAGATTCAAAATGACCGGTTAGATAAAGGATTAATCAATTTAAATTATGATTCAGATACACCAAAAGCGGAAAAAATAAGGGCAATGAATAAAGGTATTACATCATTTTTCATATTTGCTTATTCAGTTGTTCATTTTTGGTATGATTTTACTGGCAGTAGTTTAATTTGGCTTCATTTTGATTGACAGAGGTAAAAATGGATAAGATAAGTGTTATTATTCCGGTTTATAAAACAGAAAAATATCTTGATAAATGCATAGAAAGCATTGTGAATCAAACCTATAAAAATCTTGAAATCATTCTTGTAGATGATGAATCACCTGATAATTGCCCTATAAAATGCGATCAGTGGGCAAAAAAAGACAATCGCATTAAAGTTTTACATATAGAAAACAAGGGCGTTGCAAATGCCAGAAATATAGCCCTTGATATTGTGTCAGGTAATTATGTTTCCTTTATAGACAGTGATGATTTTGCCGAAAATGATATGTTGGAAATGCTTTACCGTTGCATTAAAAGTGAAAATTCAGATATTGCGGTTTGCGGATTTTACAGCAACGGAGACGCAGTTGATGAAAATCTGCTTGAAAATTCTGATGTTGATGAAGTGATGAAATTGATTGCTCAAGGAGATTTTGTATATGGTGTTCTTTGGAATAAGCTTTATAGAACTGACATCATAAAAGATATAAAAATGCCGAATTTTGTTTGCTGTGAGGATTCGGTTTTTAATTATTTCGCGTTTAAAAACAGTAAGTCAATTGGAATGATAAAAGATAAAAAATATCACTATGTTTATCACAGTAGCAGCGCAACACATATGGATTTTAATATAGGTGCTTTTGATGCCGTTAAATCAAAGCAAATAATACTAAGTGATTCAAAGGGAACGGCATTGGAACCCTATGCGGTTAAAGGATTGATTACATCGTGTTTTGTAGTATTAAGCGGGGCAATTAATGCAAGCGGATTTAAAAGCGAACGCAAAATGTTAAGAAAAACGATTCTGCATTATAAAAGCCTGATATATCGAAGTAAAATGTATTCAAAAAAAGACAAAATCAAAACATTTATTTTGTCGTTGTCTGAAGGTTTGTATGAAAGATTTGTTGGAAAAAAGTCTGAATGAAATTTATTTTTTAAGGTTAAATATGCAATAATGAATAAATATCTGATAACTATATATGAAGACACAAGTTCTTTTTTACACTATCTTTTGTGAAGTTAATATTAAGGTTTAATTAATAAACATTGAGATATGCAAAAATTCAACAAATCGCTTATGATATTCAGAGACGGAGAATAACAAATTATACTTAAGAAACAAGTATTGAATATCAGAGATATATAAATTCGTGTTAAAACAAGATATCGCCTGAAGATTTGCATGAAGAAATTAAACAAAATCTTATAAACGCAGTAAATAATTTAGTTTGCGGCTTAGTTTTCGTCGCTTCATTTTCTATATTTATTTTCTGTTGGCGGTGTTGATTTATAAATTACTAAAAAGATAATTTATTGTGTTGCGGGACATTATTGGGATGATCCGCTTTAAATGCCAAATAAAGGAGAATAAGTAGAGTGAATCCTACGATTAGCGTTATTGTTCCGGTTTTCAAAGTTGAAAAATATCTCGATAATTGTATAGAAAGCTTAGTTAATCAAACTTATAAAAAACTTGAAATCATTCTTGTTGACGATGGATCACCAGATAATTGTCCTGCTATTTGTGATAAATGGTCGGAAAAAGATGAACGAATCAAAGTAATACATAAAAACAACGAGGGCGTTTCCTCAGCAAGAAATGCAGGACTTGATGTAGCTGAGGGTAGTTTTATAGGTTTTGTTGACGGAGATGATATAGTTTCTGAAGATTTCTACGAAACGCTGTTGGATGAAGCGTTAAAAAATGAAGCTGATGTAAGCGCTTGTGCTTTTTCTTATCTGAATGATAATTACGGAATATATAAGAAAGAATTATCATATATCAAATCGCCTAGGCAATATACTTCGACAGAACTTTTGAATGAGTATTTTGATTCTTGCAAAGGAGAGTGGGTGTCCTTTTGCAACAAGATTATAAAATCTGATCTTTTTGTTGGTTTAAGATTTCCGCAAGGCAGAGTTTTTGAGGATTGGACTTTGGCCCCAATGATTTATTTTAAGGCTAAAAAAATCTGCTTCAATCCGGAATGTAAGTATGGATATGTGGTTCATGAAGGAAGTGCGGTAAGGACTCAAAGTATTAAAACCTTTTCTGATTGTGTAAGCGCCGATTATGACCATTTCTGCTTTTTTAATAGCAATGGCATAACAGAATACAACAATAGGATACGCTGTTTTATTATAAGTGATTTCAGAAAGTGCGTTAAGGTTTATGACGGCTCAAAAGATTCTAAGAATATCTTAAAAAACGCATATTTGAAATGCCAAAAACTTGGCGTAGGCTATATGGAAAAGCTTATGTATATGTTTCCGGGAGTGTTCAGAGCACTGTATAAACTTAAGAGGTGATGGGTTTGAGTGATAAAATAAGTGTAATTGTTCCTGTGTATAATGTTGAAAAATATCTTGATAAATGTGTTAAAAGTATTGTAAATCAGACTTACACAAATCTTGAAATAATCCTTGTTGATGACGGTTCTCCGGATAACTGCCCTATTATGTGCGACAAATGGGGGAAAAAAGATAATCGTATTAAAGTTATACATAAAGAAAACGGCGGTCTTTCCTCAGCAAGGAATGCAGGGCTTGATTCAGCTTCAGGTTCTTATGTTGCGTTTGTTGACAGTGATGACTGGATAGATACGGACGCTTTAGAAAAAATGTTGAGTTCTGCCTATGAAAATAATGCCGATATTGTATCAGCGGGCTTTTATTTTGAAACTTTGGAATCTACAAATATTCAGATACTAACAGAACAATCTTACACTGACAACGATATTGTTTTTAATTTGCTTATGGATAATATACGCCCTGAAGTATGCGGTAAGCTTTATCATTTTAGGTTAATAGGTGATTTAAGATTTGATGAAAATGTAAAATATGCAGAAGATTTGCCATTTAATTTTAATATAATGCTTAACGCACAAAGATTTTACAATATGAACACTTGTTGTTATCATTATCTTCAAGGTAACGAAAATTCCATCACTTCATCTTATATCACTGACGCACGCGCTACAAGTTGGAAGATGTTTAACGCAATTTTTGATAAATGCAAAGGTAATTCTAAACTGAAAGATGCTTCTGTTTACAGATTTACAACATATACTTTTGCTGTGCTTAGCAGAGTTATGGCTGTTAAGTCATATAGAAAAAAATATTTTAATGAAATTACTTCTGCAATACTGTCAATTAAAGCTGTGATTCGGAATAATGAATTTGTACCAAAAAAGTATAAAGCGGCAATAAATTTACTTGCATTTGATAAAACATTGTTTAAAATATTTGTTGATATGCTTCCTTTTGCAAGAGGTACGATTCAGCATATAAAAAGCATAATAGCATATGTCGTTTTTGGCATGCAAACTTTATTATATACTATTAAAGCATGTTTTGCTAAGTTTAAACATAATAAAAATTTTTTATTTCTTCTTCTAACTCCGTGTCATGAAAATTACGGAGATCAAGCAATAGCTCTTGCGGAAAACAAAATTCTTAAAGATAAATATGTTTTTGAAATTACCGGAGATATGCTTAATATTTTTTTGAATTATCCACTGTTATTTAAAACAATGTTAGGAAAAAGCACGCTTGTTTTTCAAGGCGGAGGATATCTTGGTACATTTTGGTTTGAATATGGTGAGAAGCTGCTGAGGGGAGTTATGAAACTTGCCCCCAAAAACAAGATTGTTGTTATGCCGCAATCTATATATTATGAAAACAGTGAATATGGCGAAACGCAACTCGAAAAATCAAAAACTATATATTCGCAATGTTGTGATTTAACTCTTACTGCCCGTGATAAGATTTCATATGAGCTTATAAAAAAATACTATCCGGATATTTCAATATATCTTGTGCCAGATGTAGTGCTTTATCTTAATAAATGTAGAAATGAAAGCAGAAACGGAGCTATGCTAACTTTCAGAAATGATATAGAAAAAGGCATTTCATATTTGCTGCAGGAAAAAATTGAAAAATTCGCATTTAAAAATTTCGGCGAGGTAAAAAAGGTAGACATGCTTGCAGATCACAGAATCAATCCTAAAAACCGAGAACGCGAGTTGGAAGTTCAGTTTGAACATTTCAGAAAAAGCGAACTTGTTTTTACGGATAGGCTCCATGGTATGATTTTTTCCGCCATCACCGGCACGCCATGTGTTGTATTGCCAAATAAGAGCCATAAGATAAAAGGCGTTTATGATTGGTTGTTTGAAACATGCGAATACATTATCTTTTCTGAAGATTTAGAAGAGATAAAAATGTTTTGTGAGGCAGTAAAAGGCAGAAAGTTTGTCTATGATAATTCTAACCTTATGAAATATTATGATCAGCTGATAAAACTGATAGGATAAATACTAAAAATTAACACAAATAGGTCAGTAATTGATCAGCATTTAAGCGTTAGCTTATTTATAAATCGAAGCATTGAGGACGAATTAATTTGAAAAAGTTATCAGATTCTACACAAATAAAAGCAGGCGCTATACTCTCGTATTGTCAGGTTTTTTTGAGTGCTCTTACAGGTTTGCTATATACGCCTGTAATGCTGCGTTTGATGGGGCAGCAGGAGTACGGACTTTACGGTACAGTCAATTCCACAATTGCACTGCTTGGACTGCTGGATTTAGGCTTTACCAGCTCCTACATAAGATTTTATTCAAAATATAAAACTTCAAATCAGCCTGAAAAAATCAATAGCTTTAATTCACTGTTTTTTACGGTGTTTTTTGTTATTTCGGTTATTGCCACTTTCATAGGATTTTTCATTTCTGCAAATCCTGCGCTTATATTTGATGAAGGTCTTACAGATGAGGAATTGTCTAAAGCAAGCGTAATGATGGCATTGCTTACAATTTCAACTGTTCTTGGTTTCTTAAATACGGTTTTTAGCTGTTTTATTTCTGCAAACCAGAAGTTTATATTTTCAAAAAGTATAAATATGATTTCCACAATTATCAGTGTTGGGTTAAACATTGTTGTACTTTATTTCGGTTACGGAGCAGTCGGACTGATAACAATCTCACTCGTTCTTGGAATAATTACAAAGATTATAACTATTTTATATGCCTGTAAATCGCTTCATTTCAAATTTGACTTTAAACATGTGGAATTAAAACTTTTTAAAAGCGTTTTGGCTTTTTCTGGTCTTATAGCTATAAATATGTTTGTTGATCAGGTGAATTCAGGAATAGACAGCGTTTTACTCGGCAGATTCTGCGGAACAACGGCAGTTGCTGTTTATTCGGTCGGTGCAAGTTTGAAGTCTCATTTTCAAACCTTTTCAACAGCAATTTCCGGTGTGTTTACTCCGCATATACATAATCTTGTTAATTCATATGAAATGGATTCAAAAGAGCAACGCAGCGCATTAACAAATCTTTTTGTTAAAGTAGGAAGAATTCAGTATTTGGTGCTTGCTTTAATAGCTTCAGGGGTTGTTTTTTTTGGAAAAGAGTTTATATATTTTTGGGCAGGCGATGGTTATGAAGATTCATATGCAATTGCAATTATACTTATAATTCCCAGCATTATTCCGCTTATTCAAAATGTGGGAATTGAAATTCAGCGCGCGGAAAACCGCCATTATTACAGGGCATATATTTACGGCGCGATGGCCCTGCTTAATTTAGTTATTAGCATATTTTTGTGCCAGATTTGGGAAGGAGTAGGAGCAGCGCTTGGTACAGGATTTGCTGTTCTTTTGGCAAACGGGCTTATTATGAACATTGTCTATCATAAAAAGATAAATATTGATATGATAGTTTTTTGGAAGAATATTTTAAGGCAAACGCTCGGAATGATACCTCCGTTCGCAGTAGGAATACTTATTATGCTGTTTGCCGATAAAAGTTCGATTTTAAAACTTTGCATTTGGATTGTTGTTTATACGATTGTTTTTTGCGTTTCGGTTTGGTTTTTATCTATGAACGAATATGAAAAAAATTTTATTGGTGGCTTTATCAAAAAAATCATAAAGAAAAGAAATGCATAGGAGGGATCGGGGTTGCTCAAAACAATAAAAAAGTGCATTTTTAAATGTATTGAACTGTGGCAAAAATTCAGCCCGGTAAAAAAAAATCTTGTGCTTTTTGAAAGTGTGGGCGATTTGAGCGACAATTCATATCCGTTGTATGAATATCTGCTTAAAAATACAAAAGAGTATAAATTTGTATGGGTTGTAAAGAATGAAAAAAAATACAAAAACACAAAAAGGGTCAAATACATTTCATTCCCTTATAGAATGAGAAATTTGGTTGCACTTTACTATTTCGCAAAAGCAAAATATTGCTTTTATACACACGAGCCCTGTGGTGTAAAAAATAAGAAAAGTCAACTGAGAATATATTTAACTCACGGATTTTCGTATAAAAATACAAAAAATATGTTTTGGGATGTAGAATTTAATTCTGTAATTATCCGAATGTCAGATTATCATAGAAAGTTAGGGAACGAGTGCAATCCGGGAGAAATGGAACATTCTGTGTCACTTGGCTATCCGCGAACAGATGTGCTGGTAAACGGAACGGACAAGCATGTAGATATCGGCAAAGGATATAATAAACTTTTTGTTTGGCTACCGACTTATAGAACACATAGTTGCAATTTTAGTGCCTATTTGAATGAAAATGTTGATGAATTTAATCTTATAAACCGTGAAAATCTTACAAAAATAAATGGCACATTAATTAAAAATAATGCTCTTTTAATAATTAAATACCATCCTGCTCAAAAACTCGAGAAAGCAGATTTTGAGGAGTTGTCAAATATAAAAACGCTGTCAAATGATGATCTTTTGAATAAAGGTATTGAGTTATATGACCTCCTTTCTGTATCAGACGCACTTATAACAGATTTTTCTTCCGTTTTTGCAGATTATCTTTTGACAGATAAACCTATTGGGTTCGAACTTAGCGATTATGAAAATTATTCAAAAGGTAAAGGATTTATTATTGATAACCCGCTTGAAAGAATGCCCGGTAAATTTATCTATAATATCAATGATTTTAACGATTTTATAAATGAGGTTGTTGCCGGTGTTGATTATTATAAAGAACAGCGAAAAACAGAACGAGATATTATCCATAAATATCAGGATGGTAATTCTACCGTTAGGATTTTAAAATATTTTAATTTAATTTAAAAAAGGAGAATGATTGTGGTTATTGGAGCAATACTTGCAGGTGGTAAAGGCACAAGAGTAGGTGCAGGGATTCCTAAACAATTTTTGGAAATAAAAGGTAAACCAATTTTGCTTATAACGCTTGATAAATTTCTTGAATCAGATCTTTTTGATTTGGTATACATATGTGTGAACGAATCGTGGGAAGAATACACCAAAAAACTTATAAAAGAAAATTATAGTTCAGTTTCAGATAAAATTATAATTATTACCGGCGGGAAAGAAAGAATGATGTCGCTTTTAAATGTGATTAATGATATAGTAAAAAAATTCGGCGCCAATGAAGAGGACATCCTTATAACTCATGACGCAGTAAGACCGTTTGTATCTTATGAGATTTTGAAAGATTCTGTTGAAAAAACGAAAGAGTATAGTGTTACGATGGCGTCGGTACCGGTGTCTGATACAATTTATAAAAGTGAAAAAGAAGGGCGCTTGACTTCTACTTTTGACAGAAAACAACTTTGGATCGGGCAGACACCAGCCGGCTGTAAAATGGATTTATTTTATAAAACAATTTCGTCTTATACAACAGATGAACTTATGAAAATGACCGGAACCTCTCAGCTTTTTGTTAACAGAGGTATAGATATTTATGTAAGTGAAGGCAATGTTAATAATTTTAAAATTACAACACCCAAAGATGTAAATTATGCCAAATATATCATGAATATGGAATAAGGTGAAGTTATGGATATAGAGGTGCTAAACGATTCTGTTTTGCAGGAAGATATTGAGATACTTGCTGGAAAAATAAATTCACTTGGCTGCTTTAATAATAAAACGGTTCTTATTACAGGCGCAAGCGGTTTGCTCGGTTCGCAGGCTGTTAAGGCTTTCCTTTGCTGTAATAGATTATATGGGACTAAAATAAATATTATAGCATTTTGCAGAACCACCGAAAATGCCCAAAAAGCATTTGAAAATTTAAAAGATAGAGGTTATTTTAAAATCATTATTGGCGATATTAAAAAACCTCTTAACATTGATGATGTTGTTGACTACATTATGCACGCCGCAGGGAAAACGGGCAATTCTAAAATTCATGTTGACCATCCTGCTGATACGATAAATACTGCTGCTTTTGGAACTTACAATGTTCTTGAATTTGCAAAGGAAAAAAATATTTCCGGGTTGGTATACTTTTCTTCCTTGGAAGTATACGGCCAAACGGATCCTAATAAAGATTGCATTTATGAAGATGATTATGGCTATATAGACCTGATGCAGCCGCGCAGCAGTTATAAAGAAAGCAAAAGACTATGTGAGAATATGTGTTTGGCTTACAGTAATGAATTCAGCGTCCCCGCAAGTATAGGCAGATTGTCTCTAACATTTGGACCCGGTGTTAGGGATAATGATAATCGTGTTTTTGCTCAGTTTGCAAGGAGCGTTATAAATAAACAGGATATTGTTCTTAAAACTACCGGAAAAACTTTAAGAAACCATTGTTATATAAGGGATGCTCTCTGGGCTTTGATTTTAATAATGGTCAAAGGCGCAAGATGTGAAGCTTATAATATTGTTAACCCGGATACGGCAATGAGCATAATAGATATGGCAAAAATGGTTGCCGGTCTATTTGAAGATTCAGAAATTAATGTAAGAATTGAACTTGATGACCCCAAAAAGTATGGTTATAATTCATATCTTAAATGTTTGTTGAATTCTGATAAATTACAAAGCCTTGGATGGAAACCGGAAGTTGATCTTAAGAATATGTATATCAGAATGATAAAAAGTATGAAAGAAGAGGCTGATAATGCCAAACACTGAAAATAAAATCAATATTTTAAAAAATCAAAATATTACAGATAGCAACGAGAAAGCATTGCAAGCAAAACACCGATTAAATTATGTAGACGGTATTAAAGGAATTGGAATATGGCTTATAGTTCTTGGTCATATGTTATCCCCTGGAAATTTATTTAAATCATATACATACGGATTCCATGTGCCGAATTTTCTTTTCCGTTTACGGAATGACTTATAAGCGCCCGTGTAATGCAAAATCCCTTGGCGAGCGTATTATTAAAAGAATTTTTTCTTATGCCATAACATATTTTATATGGGCTTTGATATACAGTACATTCAATTTTTTCAATGTATTTCTTTTATGTTGGGGTTCAGATGAATCTATTAAAGCGGCTGGAAGCATGGGAACCCTTTGGTTTTTAACAAGTTATTTTTTCAGTTGTGTTTTCTTTGAAATCGTAATGTATTTGCTTATTGATAAACGCGGTGGAGAATTGATAACATTTATAATTTTTCTCGCCTTATCAATTGCAGGAAATATTTTAGGAAAAATTGATATTTTTCACTATCGTTGGCCTTAGGGTATAGACATCTCATTGGTAAGTTTGATGTTCCCGTATTTTGGATTTATCTTTAAAAATTATATAATTGATTTTGTAGATAAGAAAAAAATAATTGGCGAGCTGTTGATGTTTGCAGGATTTGGCTTGTGCTTTATAACATTTTTTGGTGGCAGTTCTGCAGCTAATGGATATGTTCAAATGGCAATTGGCGAATATGGAAATTATGCTGTTTTTATAGTTACAGGTTGCGCGGGAACAGTTCTTATTACAATGATTTCTTATTTTTGATGAATGTGAAATATTTAAGTAATATAATTATATTCATAGGTCGGCAATCATTGATTATTATGATTATTCACAGGGAATTTTCGTATTATGTTTCAGGTCATTTACCTGAAAATACAGTAATTTATGCTTTGATTGCAGTTTTAATTACTATTTTCTTGGTGTGTGTTTCGTATATTGTCAGCAGTATTATGCTATTTTTATCCGGCAAATACGGAAAAACAAGTATAAAATTATTCTGAAAAGAAATTCAATTGATTAAATAGAACATATTACGGAAGGAATAAATATTGAAGAATAATGTTAAATTAAGAAATCCTTATTGGGATAATATTAAGTTCCTGTTAATTATATTTGTTGTTATTGGGCATTTCCTTGATTATTTAACCGGTTCAAACAGATTTGCACAGGCAATTTATGTGTTTTTATATTCTTTTCATATGCCTATGTTTTTGTTTGTTTCAGGGCTTTTTTTAAAATATGATGATAAACATCGTTTGCGTATAGACCGGGTAGTTTATTATATTCTGATAGGATATGCAATGAAATTCGGACTGTTCCTTGTGGACTTAATAGCAGGCGGCGATCCTGAATGGAGTTGGTTAACCACATCTAATGCACCTTGGTATATGTTTGTTACAGCCGGTTATTTAATATTAGTCTATTTAATAAGAAAGGCAAATCCCAAAATCATTTTACCTATAACAATATTAATATCGCTTGCTGCAGGTTATTTTGATTTTATAGGAGATTTTTTGTGCCTATCAAAGTTTTTGGTATTTTTTCCTTTCTTTTATGCAGGTTATTGTCTTACTTCTCAGAAAGCCGAAAAATTTTTAGATAATAAGGCATTAAAAGGAGCCGGAATAACGGTAATCGTTGCTTTTGCTGTTTTTTGTTTTGCTTTTACGGATTATGCTTATATGTTAAGGCCTGTTTTTGCTTCAAGATACTCCTATGCCGCAATGGAATTCCCACATATCGGAATTTTGCTCAGAATTATACAGTATTTTATTGCAATGTTTTCAATTGTAGCAATATGTGCTGTGGTTCCTAAAAAAAATATAAGGTTCATATCAAGTTCCGGTTCAAGAACTCTTCCAATTTATTTTATTCATTATTTTGTTGCAAGACTATTTTCTGCTGTTGATCTACAAACTTTTCTTGTTGACAAATTTTCATTTGCAGGGATATTTATGTTATTGGTAATTGCAATTGCTGTTTCTTGTGTTCTTGCTATCCCTGTTTTTAATCTTCCGTTTAAATTTATTCAAAACATAATTACATTTGCTATTAATAAATTAACAAATAAATCGAAAAAATGTTAATTGATAATTTCGTTGCTAAATTAATATAATTTGATTAGTTATTGTATTTTTAATTTTTAATGTTATAATTATTTATTATAACTAATTTGGAGATTTATAATGACTTTATTTTTGCTTATAATAATTTTAATTTCTCTTTGGCGAATAAAGATTGCAAAGCCTGTTGTCAGCGGAATAAATTTAAATTATCTTGATATTAGCAGAACGGATTCAATCAAAGGAATTTTTATTTTACTTGTATTTTTAAGTCATGCAAGAAATTACATTTCAACACTCCCTGAATATTCTGAAAATGCACTAAACGGGATTTATAATATTTTTCAGAATCATTTGGGGCAGGGCGTTGTTGTAATGTTCCTTTTTTATTCCGGCTACGGAATAATGGAATCAATAAAAAGAAAAGGCGTGCCGTATATTAATGCCATCCCGAAAAACAGATTTGCAAAAACTCTTTTAAATTTTGATTTTGCCGTGCTTGTTTTCCTGTTTTTCAGTATATTCCTCGGAACGCTTAAAAATTATACAATACCGCAGGTGTTGCTTTCATTTATCGGTTGGGAAAGTATCGGCAACAGCAATTGGTATATCTTTGCAATATTAGTTTTATATCTTTTAACTTATGTTTCATTCAAAATATTCAAAAATAAATATTCATATGCCGCCGCTTTTATAACTGTTCTTACCGTTGCATATATTATAGTTCTTTCGTTTTTTAAGGATGCATGGTGGTTCGATACAGTACTTCTTTATCCGTTTGGTATATGGTATTCTATCGGAAAAGAGAAAATAGAAAGTTTTATTAGAAAAAAATCCATAAATTATTATTTTCTGCTGATTATGAGCTTTGTTATTTTCGTTGTTACACATCTTCTTCGCGGAAATGTTGTGTGCTATGAAATTTCCCAAATTGCACTTTGCGCAGTTATTGTCTTTGCAACTATGAAGTTTGATATTAATAACAAGATAATAAACTTTTTTGGCAGGCATCTGTTTGAAATATATATTTTAATGCGAATACCCATGAATTTGCTGATTCATTTTGGCATAACTGATACATATCCGTTTGTTTCAATTAGTTTTGCGGCAACAATAATACTTGCAGTTTTATTTAAAAAATTTCTTGGTTTTATTGATTCAAAGATTTTTGCAAAAGGTTAAACACATATTTTTATGAAGGTGATCTTATGCACGCGGTTATGATTATTGCACATAATCAGTTTGAATTGCTGAAAAAGCTGATTTTAGCTCTTGATGATGAAAGAAATGATATTTTTATTCATATTGATGCTAAAGTCAAAGATTTTGATTTCAATTTATTTAAAAATTTGACAAAATATTCAAAAGTGTATTTTACAGAAAGAGTAAATGTAACTTGGGGCGATTTCAGCCAGGTAAAAGCAGAAATGACTCTATTGAGTGCTGCGGTAAATAATGAATCTAAAGGCAGAAAATATTCTTATTTTCATCTTATTTCCGGATGCGATTTGCCGATAAAATCAAATGATGAAATCCACGCTTTTTTTGAAAAAAACAGCGGCAAAGAATTTATTCACTTTTCGTCTATTGAAGTTTCTGACTCATCAATCACACGCATAAAATATTATCATTTTTTTAGAAATAAACGCACTTTTTTCAGAAAATTACTGTCATATTCAATATTACAGTTTGAAAAGCTTGCCAGAGTTAACAGATTAAAAAAATACAATATAACCACTGTCCAGAAAGGTTGTAACTGGTTTAGCATAACAGGCGGTTTTGCGCGCTATATAGTGCAAAATATGAGCAAATGGGAATCTGTTTTTAGATATTCGTATTGCGCAGATGAAGTTTTTGTGCAAACGATATTGGTAAACAGCCCGTTTAAAGATAATCTTTATATGCCTAATTGCAACAATAATCACCTTGCTTGCGCAAGGCTTATAGATTGGGAGCGCGGCAATCCATATGTGTTCAGAAAAGAAGATTTTGATTTAATAAAATCATCCCCGGCAATGTTTGCCCGTAAATTCAGCCTGGATGTAGATTCTGAAATAGTTGATATGATATTAAACAGTAATATAAAAACAGGTGATAATTGAATTGACTCTGATTGTATAGGCAGTATCAACATACAGTCTGTTTTAGAAAATGATTTTTAAGAACTTTTTATAATATTTACAAACCTCCTGAAAGGGATAATCTTTCAGGAGGTAATTTTATGCATAATATTATAAATTAAAAGCACGCAAAAAAGTTAAAACGAACAGCCGCTTTCTGCATAATTTATTATATAAATAACTAAGGCGAAATTTAATATGTTTTCAATTAAGATATTATTAAGCTTTACAAATAGGAACAATGATATTTGTTTATCTTTTTGTATTTCCATTACATAAACTTTTTTAATATTGAAGCATAAAATTTTATCGCGCCTGCACTTTTTGCTTTAATTGCAAAGGCCAATATTTTAATGTGAATCGGCAAAATGGATAAATTTATTTTTTCTGCTGCCTTAAAAATATTTTCGTTAGACAATATCAATTTTGCCCCGCCTTTGATATTATTGCCTGCTATTTCATTCCTAATTAGCAAATTCGCAAGGTAAAGCAAATAATAATCCGGTTGGGAGCCGAGGTCGGTGCCGCATTCGCGGCACTTTTCTTTTATTCGTTCATACGGCAAAAATATGATATTTTTTAGGTTTTTATCGTATGAATTTGTCATACTCTGAGGGTTTTGAATATAGTGATAACCCGGCTTTTTAATAGTCGCAACAGACCCGGCGTCTAACAGGCACGGATATGTAAACGCTGCGTCCTCGCCCATTTTTATTCTTCCGTCAACCTGCGGAAGATTTTTTTTTAGCAGTTCCTTTTTGTAAACTTTGCTCCAGCAGCAGGGATTTACACCGAATTTGTAATACAAACCGCTGAAAAGCATTTTCGGATAAAGTTTATTTTTTAAATCGTTTTTATCATAAAATTCCTGTTCAAACAACTGATTGCTGTTTATAAGTTTATTTTCGTCATCAAAATAAAAATCACTCAGCACCATATCCGGCGAATATTTTTCTATCATCTGCGCAAACAGGGAATACACATCCGGCTCTATCCAGTCATCTCCGTCAACAAAGCCTATATATTCACCGTTAGTTATTTCAAGTCCGGATTTTCTGGCGTTTATAAGCCCGCCGTTTTGCTTGTGAATAACTTTCACACGACTGTCTTTTTCGGCGTAGTTATCGCATATCGCGGGGCAGTTATCAGGTGAGCCGTCGTCAACAAGTATGAGTTCAAAATCCTCAAAAGTCTGGCTCAAAATGCTGTCCACGCATTTATTTATATATTTTTCAACATTATACACAGGCACTATTATGCTGAAAAGAGGCATATAATCACCATAGCCTTTCAAATTAAAAACTTCAATGTATAATTAGTCTGATTTTTAAAAAGAAAACTTTATAATTTAAATATCGCTTTGCATAGGAAAATGCCGCCGGGAGTTTTAAAAACGCTTTCGAGCGCATTTTTTATGCTGCTTTTGTCAGTGTTTTCCTCGCAGAAATTTACAATAAGGTCTGCCTCGGCAAGAATCTGAAAATCAATGCCGTCAATATTTTTATATGTGTGGTGGTTTCCCACCAAAAAGCAGACGCGGCTTATTATTTCCTCATCAAAACCAAGTGATTTCAGCATTTTTTCGGCAACGGGAGGACCTTCCTTTTCCTGAAGTTTTCCGTTGCAGGCGCCGTATTTTTTCTCAGCGTTTTTTATGCCTATGTCATGCACTATTGCCGCAGTTTCAAGTGTGAACTGCTCTGTTTCGTTCAGTCCCTCAAGTCTGCCTATCAGGGCGGCATATGAATGTACTTTTGTAAAATGCTGAATTCTTTTTATATCGCCGTCAAAATATTTAATTGTTTCTATGAATAAATCATCTGTTTTTTTATATTTCATAGAATAAATATACCATATTTTTAGCCGAGTTTAAATATATATTGTAATTTTTTGTGCAAAATGTAAAATTTCCGTGTAAAAAAGTGTCGAAAAAAATCGAATGTGAATAAAATTATAAAAAATGAAAAAATATTGTGAAAAATAGTTGCATAAATTACCGCATAATGGTAAAATGTGAAAGAAATACACAAACGGAGGTAAACTTATGGAAAGAAAATTTAAAGTTTTGGTAGGAGAAAATGACGAATTTGGCAGGGAATGCATAAAAGAACTTGCAAAAACGGGTTTTGAAGCAGTTTCGTGCGCAAAAGACGGAAACAAGGTTATATCCGCCATTGAATCCCAGCATTTTGACGCGATTTTAATGGACGCTTTTATGCCGAATTCGGACGCTATTGATGTGCTTGAATATATCGCAGAGCAGGAGGGCGAAAAGCCGCTTGTACTTATTCTTTCATCAGTAGATAATCCACAGTTTGAAGAGCAGTTAATGAGCGAGGGTGCAGATTATTATTTAATTAAACCCGTCAGCGCGCAGTCTGTTGCACGCAAGATAGAAAGGCTTTCTATGTGGAAAAGCAGGCAAAAGAGCAGAGAAACGGTAAACGATGTTGATATTGAGGTTGTTATTTCCGATATTATGCGGCAGATAGGCGTGCCCGCGCATATAAAAGGTTATCAGTATTTGCGCACGGCAATAAAATTATCCGTTTCGGATACGGAAATGCTGTCATCCGTTACAAAACTTCTTTACCCCACCGTAGCCAAAATGTATAACACAACTCCGTCCAGAGTTGAAAGGGCAATCCGCCACGCAATAGAGGTCGCTTGGGACAGAGGCGATGTAGATGTTCTTTCCTCCTACTTTGGTTATACAATTCAAAGCCAAAGGGGCAAGCCCACAAATTCAGAATTTATTGCGATGATTGCAGATAAACTCAGGCTGACTTTAAAGTCTGCGTCATAAAAATAATTTTCA
Source organism: uncultured Eubacterium sp. (assembly GCA_944380635.1). Lineage (GTDB taxonomy): Bacteria > Bacillota > Clostridia > Oscillospirales > Acutalibacteraceae > Eubacterium_R. The sequence continues at coordinate 54,215 of CALWID010000008.1, forward strand.
AACTCCTGCCTTCGGGCGGGGGTTTTGTTTTCTTATATTAATTATGCTTTTAATCTATTTCTTGATTTCAGGTATGTTGCAAAGGCTTTATATTTATGGTAAAATTTACTAAAGGAGTGCGGCTTATGGAATTAAGGGTGTTAAAATATTTTTTAATGACGGCGCGTGAGGAAAATATAACAAAAGCCGCGGGACTTTTGCATATTACTCAGCCAACACTGTCCCGCCAACTTATGCAGCTTGAGGATGAACTGGGCGTAAAACTTTTTAACCGCAGCAATCATAATATTAAACTTACTGAGGACGGTATGCTTTTGCGCCGCCGCGCGCAGGAAATAATTTCCCTTGCCGAAAAGACCAAAGAGGAATTTTCGGGCAGCAACGGCGAACTTGCCGGCGAGGTTTCCATAGGCTGCGGTGAAACAAGAAATATGAATTTTTTGTCCGCCCGCATAGCGCAGTTCAGAGAACAAAATCCTCTTGTACGCTTTAATATTTTTACCGCTAATGCGGACGATATTAAAGAGCGCATAGAAAAAGGGCTTATTGACTTGGGACTTATGATGGAACCTGTTGACATAAGCAGATATGAATTTGTGCGTATGCCTATGCGTGAGCAGTGGGCGGTAATGGTTAAGGAAGATTCGCCGCTTGCGCAAAAAGAATTTGTAACGCCGCAGGACCTTATCGGCGTTCCTCTTATTTTTGTTTACCGCAGACCGGTCAAAAACGAACTTGCAAATTGGTTTGGAAAATATTATGACAATATTGAGATAGCGGCAACATATAATCTTGTGCTTAACGCAGTCAGTATGGTGCAAAACGGAGTCGGCGCGGCAATCTGTTTTGTTATGGATAATACTTACCCCGGTGTGAAATTAATTCCGCTGTATCCGAAACTTGATACCGGCGCAGTGCTTGTGTGGAAAAAAGAGCAGCCCGCTTCAGCCGCTTCAGTAAAATTTGTTGAGGATGTTAAGAAATGTATTTCAGGAATATCTGATAATGCAATATAAGTATTTTACATATTTTAAATACCGAGTTAAAATAAAGGCGTACCTAAAGGGCGCCTTTTAGTTTATAAAAATTATATGAAGGCGCCGTTTCCGCGGCGCTGTAAATTTTTTAAGCCGCAGATTCGGCTGAAAGGATTGTGCGGTATGACGCTTTTTGAAGCAAGTGAAAAATATAATATTCCGCCGGAGATTTTAAAGGAATATGAAAAATGGGGCTTTTGCCATTCCCAAAAAAAGGTTATGGGCTCGTGGCAGTTTGATGATTCGGATATTGAAAACCTGAGCCTTTTAATGACTTTACACGATATAGGTTTTACCCCGGATGAGGCGGAAAATTATATGCGCCTTAAACTTCAAAGCGGCGCGTCAGACGCAAAACTTCTTCATATACTTAATGAAAAAAGAAGTAAAGTGCTTGTTGATATTCATTTTCGTGAAAAACAACTTCAGCGCCTTGATTATTTAAGGCACAAAATAAACAGTAAAAAAGATTAATTATAGAGGTGTAAAAAATGAAATACGCAAAACTTGGTAATTCAGATTTGAATGTTTCCCGTATATGCCTCGGCTGCATGGGGTTTGGGGACGCGTCAAACGGTCAGCATTCGTGGACTGTTGACGAAGAACATACAAGGGAAATAATCCGCCGCGCCCTTGAACTCGGCATAAACTTTTTTGATACGGCAATAGCGTATCAGAGCGGCACCAGCGAACAGTATCTCGGCAGGGCGCTTAAGGATTTTGCCGAGCGCGATAAGGTTGTTGTTGCAACAAAATTTCTGCCGAGAACTGAGGAAGAGATAGCCGCGGGTGTAACGGGTCAGCAGCATATTGAAAGAATGATAGATAAAAGCCTTCAAAATCTGGGTATGGATTATGTTGATTTGTATATCTATCATATGTGGGACCATCAAACTCCTCTTTATGATATAATGGAAGGGCTTAATAATGTTGTTAAAGCGGGAAAGGCGCGATATATAGGCATTTCAAACTGCTTTGCTTATCAACTTGCCAAGGCGAATGACCTGGCGGAAAAAGAGGGCTTTGCCAAATTTGTTTCCGTTCAGGGCCATTATAATCTTATTTTCCGCGAGGAAGAGCGCGAAATGGCGAAACTCTGCCGAGAGGATAATATTGCAATGACTCCTTACAGCGCGCTTGCAGGCGGCCGCCTTTCAAAGCACCCGGGTGAAACTTCCAAACGCCTTGAGCAGGATAGTTATGCCCACCTGAAATATGATTCCACTGCTAAGCAGGATTCGGTAATTATAAACAGGGTTGCCGAGATTGCCGATAAGCGCGGCGTTACAATGACGGAAGTTTCGTTGGCGTGGCTTCTTACGCGCGTAACGGCTCCGGTTGCAGGCGCAACAAAACTTCACCATGTTGACGGCGCCGCTAAATCAACCGAACTTGAACTTACAGCGGATGAGATTGCATATCTTGACGAGCCTTATGTGCCGCATAAACTTGTTGGCGTAATGGCGCAGAATACTGCGTCCGCCGCAAAAGAAAAGCATGTGTGGTCAACGGGCAGTCAAAAGATTTAAGCAGTATGGCTGAAATTTAAGCCGTTGTGAAATAAATTAATAATTAAGAGGTGTTATAAATGAGCAGAACACAAAAAGCAAAAGAAAACAATGAAAAATGGTTTGGCAAAAAGCAGTTTACAAACGGTTATACGGACGCTGAATTTGAAAATATTGCCGGCAGATTTCTTTGCGGCGATGTGGCGGAGCACGGCGTGTTGAGTGATAAGCAAAAGGCAATAGTAATTTTGACAACTCTTACAGCCTCAGGCACATATGAGGTTTTGGAAAAATACGCTCTTGCCGCGCTCAGAGTAGGCGTTTCTGCAAATGAAATCAGGGAAACACTTATTCAGTGCACTCCGTATGTCGGTATGGAAAAAGTAAATCTTGCGCTCAGAGAGGCGTATAAAGCGTTTGAAAAGGCGGGCGTTACCGATACTCTTACTAATCAGGGCACTGTTGATGAGGATTCAAGATTCAGCGACGGGCTTGCCGTTCAGCAGCACATTTTCGGTAAGGATAATATAAATAATATGCGCGCTTCGGCTGCCGAGGAAACAAAGCATATTCAGGATTATCTTTCCGCTTATTGTTTTGGCGATTTTTACACAAGAAAAACGCTTGACCTTAAAATGAGAGAACTTATCACTTTTTGCGCTATTTGCACTCTCGGCGGGTGCGAGCCGCAGGCAAAATCACATGCGGCGGCAAATATGAGCGTTGGCAATACGCGCGAAATGCTTATTGACGCCGTTACTCAGTGCCTGCCGTTTATAGGTTTTCCGCGCACTCTTAACGCTCTTTCCTGCATAGACGCGGCAACTAAATAATTATATTATTCGCCTGAAATATGCGTGTGATAATTAAACACCGCGGAAAATCGGAAGTGCAAATAGCGCCTTGGTTTCCGTGGCACACTGTTTAAAACGGTTGCGGCAAAAAACTCCTCCTGCGATTTTATTTGCAGGAGGAGTTTTTTTGTATAATTTATTTTATTTTTTTGTATTAAAACTATCTCTCAACTGTACTGTACGGTTAAATATGATGTGGTCTGCCGTGCTGTACTTATCCACGCAGAAATAGCCGTTTCTCATAAACTGAAATCTGTCTCCCGGCTTAGCCGCCGCAAGGCTCTTTTCGCAGTAGGCAGTAACGGTTTTAAGGGAATCCGGGTTCAGATTGTCCTCAAAAGATGAAACACCTTCCTCATCGCTCGGATTAGGCACATTGAAAAGTCTTTCATAAAGCCTTACCTCTGCCTTAACATTATCTTTTGCAGATACCCAGTGAATAGTGCCTTTTACCTTTCTGCCGTCAGGGCTGTCCCCGCCGAAAGTTTCAGGGTCATATGTGCAGTGAACGCAGGTAACATTGCCGTTTTCATCTGTTTCATATCCCGTGCAGGTAACGAAATATGCCTTTATAAGCCTTACTTCATTGCCCGGAAACAGGCGAAAATATTTTTTGACCGGCTCAATCATAAAGTCGTTTCTCTCAATATAAATTTCTTTGCTGAAAGTCATAGTCCTTGAGCCGTATTCCGGGTGGTCGGGGTGGTAATCAACCGTTATTTCCTCGGTTTTGCCTTCCGGATAATTATCTATAACAAGTTTGATTGGGTCAAGAATTGCCATAGCGCGCGGTGAAGTCATATTAAGGTCATTTCTGACGCAACTTTCAAGCAGCGCAAAGTCGATAACGCTGTAAGCCTTTGAAACGCCTATTCTTTCACAAAAATCGCGGATTGACGCGGGTGTGTAGCCGCGGCGGCGCATACCGCTTATTGTTGCCATTCTTGGGTCGTCCCAGCCGTCTACAATTCCGTCTTCTACAAGTTTCAGGCACTTGCGTTTTGATGTCAGCGTGTAATTCAGATTCATTCTTGCAAATTCTATCTGGCGCGGTTTTTCGCCTTCAACACACTCGTTTACAACCCAGTCATAAAGCGGGCGGTGGTTTTCAAATTCAAGTGAGCAAAGGGAATGAGTAACCTTTTCGCACGCGTCTGAAAGCGGGTGCGCAAAATCATACATGGGGTAAACGCACCATTTATCCCCCGTGCGGTGATGATGGGCGTACATAATGCGGTAAATAATTGGGTCCCTCATATTAAGATTCGGGCTTGCCATATCAATTTTTGCCCTCAGCACTCTTGAGCCTTCCGGAAATTCACCTTTTGCCATACGCTCAAACAGGTCAAGGTTTTCTTCTATGCTCCTGTTTCTGTAAGGGCTTTCTTTGCCGGGTTCTGTAAGGGTGCCCCTGTATTCGCGCTGCTGCTCAGGGGTAAGGTCGCAAACAAACGCCTTGCCTTTTTTGATGAGTTTTATAGCGCATTCAAATATATAATCAAAATAATCTGACGCAAAATAAGCGTTATCCCACTCAAATCCAAGCCATTTTATATCCTCGGCAATAGCGTCAACATATTCCGTATCCTCTTTTGTGGGGTTGGTATCGTCAAATCTTAAATTGCATATGCCGCCGAATTTTTCTTTGGCTCCGAAATTAATGCAAATCGCCTTTGCGTGCCCTATGTGCAGATAGCCGTTAGGTTCCGGAGGAAAACGAGTCTGCACCCTTGTGTACGCGCCGGATTCCAAATCTTTTTCAATAATATCATTTATAAAATTTGAATTTTCTTTTATTTCTTTGCTGTCATCTCTTGCCATCAGATTTCCTCCCCGTAGTGCTTAAGCGCGGCGGCAAGCCTTGCCTCAACCTTTTCTTTGCCTAAAAGTCTTGTTATTTCATACAAATCCGGTGTGTTTGTGCGCCCTGTGAGCGCAACGCGGATTATTGTTGAAACATCGCCTACATGGCCTTTGTATTTTTCAGGGTCATTTTTAAATTCTTTTACATTTGGCGTGCATCCTATAGGCTCGCATATGCTTTTTATTCTTTCAAACCATTCGTCTTTTGTGTCATCAAGGTCAACGGCTTCAATATATTTTTCAAGCGCTTTTACCGCAAGTTCGGGCGTTGCGTTCCCGGTCAGGTCATAGCACGGTGTAAATGTTTCGTCATACATATAACTGATATAATCCGGAATATCGCTCCATTTTGCAATATCCTTGCGCGGCTTTTTGTTTTCGCGGTCAATATTCAGTATTGCTTTGGCGCGATCTTTATCCTGCTCGTAAAGCGCGGCGAGTTTTTCGTTGTACTGCTTTGCCCATTCGTATGATAGTATAAATACTTTTTCGCAGTTCATTGTTGAAATAACATTCTTTGAAATATCGTTCAACTTGGCAATATCAAAAAGCGCGCCCGAAACGCTCATCTTTTTTATGTTGAAAGGGAATTTTGATATATCTTCGTTTTTGTTCGCCCTGCGCCAGTCCTCAAAGTTGGAATTGGCAAGCGTCATCATATATTCGTTTACGCTTTGGGCAGGGTATCCCTCTTCTGAATAATACGAAACTGCCGCTTCGGGGTCTTTCCTTTTGGAAAGTTTGCGTTTGCCGTCGCCGTCTGTTTTCATTATCGGCGCCACATGAACAAATTTCGGCGTTTTGAATCCCAAAAGTTTGTTTAACTGAATGTGTATCGGGCAGCTTGCTATCCATTCATCCCCTCTTACTATATGGGTAGTTCGCATAAGATGGTCGTCTACAACGCTTGCAAAGTGGTAAGTGGGAATACCGTCTGATTTTAACAGCACAATATCCTGCACATTTTCCTGCATTTCTATTTTGCCCTTTATCATATCCTCAAACACGCATTTTCTGCTTGCGTCCCCGGGGGATTTCAGGCGCAAAGTCCAAGGCATACCGGCGGCGATTTTTTCCTTAATTTCATCATAGGTAAGATTGCGGCATTTGGCGTATTTGCCGTAATATCCTTTTATATCCTCGTTTTCCTGGGACGCCCTTAATTCGTCCAGTTCCTCTGCAGTGCAGAAGCAGGGATAAGCATATCCGTCCTCAACAAGTTTTTTTGCGAATGTCTGGTATATCTCTTTTCTTTGGCTCTGGTAATAAGGGCCGTATTCGCCTTTTTCTTCATTTTCGCCGATAACGCCCTCGTCCGGAACGATTCCGAAATATGAAAGCCCGTCCAGCATAACGCCTACGGCGCCGTCTATCTTACGCTTTTGGTCTGTGTCCTCAACGCGAACATAGAAAACCCCGTTTGTGCTCTTTGCCGTTTTGTATGATATAAGGCAGGTAAAAAGATTTCCGAAATGCAGAAATCCGGTAGGGCTGGGCGCAAACCGAGTTACGCGCGCGCCTTCCTTAAGTTCTCTTTTCGGATATTTATTTTCATAAAAATCAGGTGTTTTTGAAATGTTGGGAAATAAAAGTTGAGCAAGTTTTTTTCCGTCTTCCATTTTTTTCTCCGTTTTAAATATAATTATAGTATATAAAGATTATTTCAATTCATAATATTATCTCATAACTTTAACGAATATTCAATATTTACTTGGCTTTTTTTATTGAAAATACACGCAATTTGTGATATTTTAATGAATAGGCGCTGCGTTTGCGCCGTTCTTTTAAGCCGTTCTTATAATTTAAACGAAAGGATTTTTATTATGAAACTTCCGAATGACCCCGTTATGCTGCTCAGCGCCGTAAATACCGGACTTAGGGATAATTACAAAAGCCTTGATGAATTTTGTGCCGCCGCTGGGTTAGTTAAAAGCGAAATAGAATCAAAACTTGAATTAATAGGTTATAAGTATGATGAAAAAGTAAATCAGTTTGTATAAAGTGAAATCCCCCCGCTATTTACAGCAGGGGGATTCTTATGATTTAGGTAAAATTTGTGAACCTTAGATGTCATTTGCAATTTTGGCAGGGTAATTGCCGCCTGCCAGGCGGGAGAATATACAGTTATACATTTTTTGGGAAAGTTCCTCAATATTCACATCGTCATTATCAAGTATTTCCGAAATAATAAAGCCTGTAACTCCGTTTGCCGCAAATTCAATAATGAAATCCGCTGTTTCGGTTTTTGAGTATTCGGATTTAACGGAGCGGCGGTAAAATTCGGCGGAATATTCAATAACGCTGTTTCTGATAAGTTTTGTCATATACTGGGCAAGGGAAGATGAAAAGCATTTTTTTAAAAACAACTGATTTTTTTTAATTCCGTTAAGGTAGATAACAGTTGCCTCTTCCATATTTTTTGCGTTTTTTGTAATCTCAACGCAGCCGTGGGTGTACTGCTGAACTCCCCAGTTGATAAGAGCCTGAATATCCGCAAAATGGTAATAAAAGGTCTGCCTGCTGATACTGCATTTTTCAACAAGCATTGTAACCGTTATTTTATCAAAATCATTGTCATTTAAAAGTTGGGAAAATCCTCTCAGAATATGCTGTTTCGTTTCTTTAGCCATATAGTTCGCCTCACTTTTGTATATAATACCATATTGTTACAGTTTTAGCAATCTTGTAATGACAATATTAAAATTATTGTAACAATTTTCAAAAAATTTTCATAATTATTGTACGGAATTAAAAATTCGTAAAGAAAAAGCGCTTTCTTTTTCCGCTTAGGAGTAAAGAAAACGCTTTTTTATAATTAAAGGCTTTATTTTTCTTCAAGAATATGCAGGTATTCTTTGTACTTAGAACTTAATACATTCTGCTCGTCTGATTTTTGCGCCATTTGGTTTACTGCAACGGTGGATTTTTTAACAGGAGCAATAGTTCCTGCGCCTGCAACGCATCCGCCGGGGCAAGCCATGCCCTCAAGCAGGTATCCGTTGTATTTGCCCGCCTTGGCAAGTTGCAGCATTTTGCGGCACTCCGGCAGACCTTCCGCTCTTGCGGTAAGCACTTCGCGGTTCGGGTCCATTTTTTTAATGGCGTTTTCAACTGCTTTGGCAACGCCGCCGCTTACGGCAAAGCCTTTTCCGTCTCCGCTTGAATCGCCGCCGAGCGGTTCGTCCTCTTCGCACTGGGCAATATCAATATTCTTTGCCTCAAGAATAGAACTGAATTCTTCAAAAGTAAGCACAAAATCAACATAACTTCTGATAGTCCTGCGGCTTGCCTCCAACTTTTTAGCGGCGCACGGCCCAACGAAAACAACTTTGCATTCAGGGTGCTTTTCCTTAATAAGGCGTGCCGTAAGCACCATGGGTGTAAGCGCCATTGAAATATATGACGCAAATGCAGGAAATAGTTTTTTTGCCATTACTGACCATGCCGGGCAGCAGGAAGTTGCCATAAACGGCTGCTTTTCAGGCACTTCTTTCATAAAGTCCTGAGCCTCTTCTATTGTGCAAAGGTCGGCGCCTACCGCAACTTCAACCACATCTTCAAAGCCGAGTTCTTTAAATGCTGTTCTTATTTTGCCCGTGCTTACATTGCCGAACTGGCCTGCAAAAGCAGGCGCAATAGCAGCGTATACGGGTGTTTTGCTCTTAAGCGCGGTTATGGTTTGGTAAATTTGGCTTTTGTCTATAATAGCGCCGAACGGGCAGTTAACAAGGCACATTCCGCATGATACGCATTTATCAGGGTCTATTTCCGCTCTGCCCAACGCGTCGGATTTAATAGCGTTCATTCCGCAAACTTTGGCGCAGGGGCGCTCCTGCCTGATAATGGCGTGATAACTGCAGGCGTTTATGCACATTCCGCATTTAACGCATTTTTCCTCGTCAATAAACGACCTGCCGTTTTTGATAGAAATTGCCTTTTTGGGGCATACTTCAACGCAGGGGTGCTCAAGGCAGTTTTGGCAGGCGTTTGTAACAAATACTCTGTTTTCAGGGCACCTGTTGCAGGCGAATTTAATAATATCTATAAGCGGCGGCTCATAGTATTTCTCGTCAACAAGGCTTTCGTCTACTCCCTCGCAAATAGATTCAAAATCGTTAAAATCCCTGAGGGATACGCCCATTGCCGCTCTGAGCCTTTCAGCCACAACTTCGCGCTCAACGAAAACGCTGTCCCTGTACTGGGCAACATCGCCCTGGATTATTTTATACGGCAGGTTTTCAAATTTCTTTTCGTCCCAGCCCTCAAAAGCCATTTTTGCAACCTCGGTAAATATTATTTTACGAAGTCTTGATTTGGTTGTTTTAATACCTCTCATATATATGCTAAAACTCCTTCATACTTTTTCGCCATTATAATAACATTTTATAAAACTAAAATCAATGAAAAGATTTATAAATTGCTCTTTTTTTCACAATGCCTTTATTGTATAATTAAAAAGGAGGCTGATTATGGACGGAAAACGAAAAATTTTTAATGACATAGGCAGGAAAATAGAGGATGAACTTGATTTTGATTTCAGAGTAAATGAAATTAAAATCAGCAGTATGGAGGAGTTTTATAAATTTATCAAAAAACCATTTGACCTTGATTTTCCTAATAAGGACAGAAAAATATTTTACCGCGGGGAAAGAATTAACGACCTTTCGCGCCCGCTTGTGCCCACTCTTTTAAGGGATAAGCAAAAAATTCTGCGCGCTGATGAGCCCGTGGCGGATATTAATAGCGAATTTCTGATAGATTATTATAAAAATATGGGCGAATTTTACAATATTTTTCAGCGTGTGTTCGGCAATGTAACAAAATACAGGCTTTACGAACTATGTGCTTTCGCTCAGCATTATCTTGATATATCGCCGTTTATTGATTTTACAAAATCGCTTTATGTTGCGCTTTCTTTTGCCCTTAAGGGCAGGCAGAGTTTTGATTCTGATATTGTGCTTTACACTGCGGAGATAGCGGATACGGATAATTATACAAAAGATATTGTAACTGCGGAATGCTGGCTTAATATGTATAATGTAACGGTATATAACAGCCCGCAAAAAATTAAAAGCATCAAAAAAACGGAACTTGCCCCGGCAGTACTGCGCCGAGTTAAAAATCTTATGGACGGAAATGTAATAGAAACTTCGCCCCAGGCAAGGTTAATAGATATACCGACTAATGATTTTACAAAATATCAGCAGGGCGTGTTTCTTTTGCTCACTGATTTTTCGCTAATTCACAAATCGTACTTAACTAAAAATATCAGAAAAGAATTTTTAATTAAAAAATATATTATAAACCGCCGGATATGCCCCGAACTTCTTGATATAATCAAAACCGAAGCGCCGTGGTACGAATATGAATGTTTGTTTGATATAAAGGCGGCAATGCGCAGGGCGGCAAACAGGGTTAAATAATCAAATCGGCGCCAAGCGCAAATAATTAAATAAAGGAGATAAATTATCAATGTCAGTAACAGTAAATAATTTAAGTAATCAAAACCGCAGAATAATAAATTCCCTCGGCTGTTTTAAGGTGCTTGAGTATGAAAAGGATTTAAGCGTTTCCGCTTTTAACGCGCAAACTGAGTATTTTATGAGTAAAATGGATGTCAGAAGGCGGCAGGTAATTGCCGAACTTAACGGAAATTCTGTTGTTACTCAGGCAGGCTCAATGCAGTGGACGGCAGGCTCTGTTAATGCCACAAGCGGTATAAAAGGCGTCGGCGACCTGCTCGGTAAACTTGTTAAGGGCGCGGTAACAAAGGAATCCGCGGTAAAGCCGGAATATACGGGCACGGGGCTTCTTGTGCTGGAGCCTACATATAAATTTATTTTGCTTCAGGATGTATCTCAGTGGGGCTCGGGAATGACGGTTGAGGACGGTATGTTCCTTGCCTGCGAAGGCACCGTTCAGCGTAATATCACGGCGCGTTCAAATATATCGTCCGCAGTAGCGGGCGGCGAGGGACTGTTTAATTTAAGTCTTGCGGGCAGGGGAGTCGCAGTGCTTGAAAGTAATGTGCCTGCTGATGAACTTATTGAGGTTGAACTTAATAATGACGAACTTAAAATAGATGGCAATCTTGCCGTGTGTTGGACTTCTGCACTTAAATTCACCGTTGAGCGCTCAACAAAATCACTTGCAGGTTCGGCTGTAAGCGGTGAAGGGTTTGTTAATGTATACAGGGGCACGGGTAAGGTGCTTATGTGCCCGGTTGCGCCGACTTCAAGCCTTTTTGCGGCGGCAAATACAATGTCTGCCAAAGCGGCGGCAAAGAGTTCAAATACTTTCGGTTATTAATATCGGCATAAAAAGCGCGCAGACTCCGTAAAGTCTGCGCGCCTTTTTAAATTTATTATTACTGTTTATCCGAGCGCAACATCAAGCGCAAGCATTACGGTAAAGCCGAGAGCAAAACAAATTGTGCCTATGTTTGAATGACCGCCGCTGCTCATTTCGGGAATCAGTTCCTCGGCAACAACATATATCATTGCGCCTGCCGCAAAACTCAGCAGATACGGCAGTATCGGCGTAACAAAACTTGCGGCAAGTATGGTTATTATTGCGCCTATCGGCTCCACTATTCCCGAAAGCGCGCCGCCTATAAAGGATTTAAGTTTTCCCGTACCTCTGCTGTGCAGCGGCATTGATATTATTGCCCCTTCGGGAAAGTTTTGAATTGCTATTCCAAGCGAAAGCGCCATAGCGCCGGGAACTGTAATATCTTCTCCGCCGGAAATCAGCGCGGCGTAAACTACTCCTACCGCCATTCCCTCCGGAATGTTATGCAGCGTAACGGCAAGCACAAGTTTTGCCGATTTAGAAATCGAACTTTTAGGCCCTTCGGGAACATCACTGTCCAGGTGCAGGTGCGGGATAATATTGTCGAGCAGCAGAAGAAAAAGCACGCCTGCCCAGAAGCCCACCACTGCCGGAATAAATGATAATCTTCCCATATAGTCTGCCTGTTCCATTGCGGGAATAAGCAGGCTCCACACGCTTGCCGCCACCATAACGCCGCCGGCGAATCCCGTAAAAACGCGCTGAACTTTTTGATTCAGTTCGTTTTTCATAAAGAATACGCACGCGGCGCCGAGCACCGTGCCTAAAAAAGGCAGCAGCAAGCCCTGAATTACTTTTATATACAATTTTATCACCGCTGTTCAAATTAGTTAGCGTAAACTAACTTGTTTTATATTATAAAAAAATTATCCGCTCCTGTCAATTAAGATTAAATTTTAGGTATTGTTTATTTTTACTGCCATCACTATTATATGTATCAATTGCCTTTATGCCACAAAAACCGCCGAATCGAAAATGAATCCGGCGGTTTTGCTGTAATGTGCTTATTATTCTGAAATAAATTCGGTATATACACCGTAATGGTCGCTTACATAGCCGTTTGAAATATCATCCAAAACGCAGTAATTAACAGCGTTTAATGCGTCTGACGAAAATATAAAATCAATAGGCTCGGCGTTTTCCTGTTCGCCCCATTCCTGGTATGTGCCTTTAATATCACTGCTGTCAGCGGCTGAAAGAGAATCATTCAGCACTGCCGATACGGCGTTGTGAGCGCTCATTGCGCGTGTTTGGTTGAAATCACCTGTCAGTATAACAGCGGCGTCGGGGTACTCGGCAGTAAGTTTCCGTTCTTCGGTCAAAATAACATTTGCTCCGTATTCCTGCGCTTCTTCGCTTACATTATCAAGGTGAGTATTCATATGCAGATATTGCTCTGCTGTGTTATTATTTTGCAGTAAAACCCAAGTGCATATCCTGTTGCAGCCGGCGCCGCTGTACCGGCTCTCTTTTTCCGGCGTTTCCGAAAGCCAAAATGTGCCGCTGTCAACAAGCGTGTATTTATCTTTAAGCCAGAAAACGGCGTTCATTTCTGATTTTTTTTCATTGTCATCACCGCCGCGGATAACGCCGTATGATTCATAATCAGGCATAAGTTCGCCGAGTTTCTCAAGCCATTCAGAATTCATTTCCTGAGTTCCTATAAAGTCGGGGAGCACAGCGTTCATGTACGCCGCGAATCTTTTTACCCTTGAGGAAGATTGTGTGCCGTCAATAAGGCTGCCCCACGGCGCGGCGCAGTTAAATGTAACAGCCGCAACGCTGTTTTCCGCCGTTCTTTCTATTTTGCTGTATTCGGGCGCGGCGGTGCATGCCGTAAATGAAAGCGCCGTTAAAACAATCGTTAGAAATACTGCCAGAAATTTTTTCATTTAATCTCTCTTCTTCTTCTTTTTGTTTGAAATTTTAACCGCTATTACCGCAATAACAGCGCCCGCTACAACAACCCCTATAACGCAGGGAATTGCTACTCTTAACGCGGGCGGCAAATAGCCTGAAACCTGCTCCGGCAAATCTGCGGGCAGTTGATAAAGTGTGCTGCCGTCATTATTGCCGTATGCTATTCTTATAACATTTACACTGTATTTGCCTGTATTTACGGTTACTGTTTCTCCGTTTACGGCAAGCTGCTCTTCCTGCGGCGCAACATAATATTCGGTGTCTATTTCGTTGCAGGCAGATTTGTAATCTGCTGAAATATATTGGTTAGACGCATAGTTTATGCTGCCGAACCCGCTTAAATTAAGGTTTACGGAACGCTCGCTGCCGCTTGAGTTCACAAGTTTTATATAAATTGCCTGTTCATCCTCATTTACTGTTACGGACTGCGCAAGTTCGCTTACGGGAATATCGCCCGTAAAGGACGCGTCAACATATTTTGTGCCTATATTGTTTGAATAAAGCATCTGCGTAAAGTATGACGGCGTAAGCACAGTTCTCTGCGAATCAAACCATATCATATTTACCGCCCAGTTTTGCGAATTGATTTTTGCGAATGTGGGCGCGTATGCCGTCATAGCAACAATATCGCTGTTGCGCTCAAAGCCCGTCATATACGCCGCTTCCTCAACAGCCTCAAGAATGTTGCTCTTTGTTTGTATAGTTCCGACTCCGTCGGCAGTTGCGGCGTATTCGCCAACAAAAACTTTTGCTCCGGTGCGGTCATAACTGTCATATCTGTCATTTATTTCATACATATAACTGCCGGAAGTGTAGTAGTGTTCGTCTACATAGCAGTCCCTGTACTGAGAATTAACAGTTTCCCACGCTCTGTCAAAATCAGTTCCGCCAAGCCATGTGCCGGAAGTGGTTATTACGGTTATTTCGGGGTAAACGGCTTTAACTTCTTTGTAAAGCGCGTCAAAATTTCGCCAGTAAACATCGCCCCAGTTTTCATTTCCAAGGCCTATGTATTTAAGATTATACGGCTGTTCGTGCCCGTTTGCCGCCCTGATAGCGCCCCAGTAAGTAGTTGTGGCGTCGCCGTTGGCGTATTCAATAAGGTCTAAAATATCCTGCACATAATTTTCCCATTCGGGAGTTCCCGGGGTAAGCGCAATCGTTTCAAGATAAGCGTCAAAATCCGCCTCACTTTTGTAGCCAAGCGCGTTTACTTCGTTTATTCTGCTTTCAATACCGCTGTTGTCATCTTCTGAATAACCGCGCACATCAATCAAATATTGCCTGAATTCTTCATCACTCATAGAGAGTTTTTCACGCGCGTCAACATTTATATCAAAACCGTTGCGCCCCTGGCAGGTTAACCCAACATTAAGGCACGGTACCGGCTCTGCGCCAAGGTCGGAGCAAAGATTAAAATATTCGCCGTAACCCATTGCGTTTGAGTTTATATAATAATCGCCTGCGTCATCATTTCGCCATACATTGTAACTTTGCTCTCTTTCTTCAAGCGGCCCTATCGTTGCTTTCCAGTCAAAAAGCCTTTCAAGGGAATCGCCCTCACAGAAACAGCCGCCCGGGAATCTTATGAATGAAGGGTTAAGTTTCTTTATGGCGTCCACAAGGTCTGAACGCAGGGTGGTGTACTGCCATTCTTCCTGCCCATAGCCGTATGAATCGTGCGGAATAAGCTGCACAAAATCAAGGCAAAGCGTTCCGCTGCCGTTAAATTCTATGGTAAGGGCGCCGTCTTCCGTTGCGGCGGATTGAAGGGTTGTTTCAATCTTGCGCCAGTCCGCCTGTGTGTTTGAAATATCAAGTTGGTAAGCGGTCGCCGGGTTTTTATCACCGTCAAGATAAACCTGAACGGTACCGTCAAAATCAATATTTTTTATGTAGCATGAAAAATCGTATTCAGCGCCTTCTTTAAATCCCATATCGGCAGTCTGCTGTAATTTTTCATTCGGGTCATAAGTTTTGTAATCCCAACTTTCAACACAGCCTAAATTTGAGATAAGGCCGCGCCCGGAAACGGTAAGTTCCTCATAGTGGGTGTTGTTCTCGTTCATCGGCTCGGCTGTGGAAATATTGTGGTCAATGTTAGTAAAGTTCCAGTAAGATTCGTTTAGTTGTGCGTTTTCCTCATCGGTATCATTGTATTCAAAACTGTTGTTGTATACAAGGTTTGAAACAAGTCCGCCGTCTCCCGCTTTGGAAATATCTTCAATAAAAATTCCGTAAAGCGTGTCGGAAACATCGTGTGAAATATTGTCTGCTGAAATGTTCAGTTCTGCATTGTCTGCGGCATAAGCGGGCAGCGCCGCCGTAACGGCTATGATTGCCGAAAGCGCAGCGGCAATAATTTTTTTCATTAAAATAACCCCCGTTTTGGTAATTAGTTATAAAATTATGTTACCATATCGCGGCAAATATGTCAAAAAACAGAAATGTTACAATTTAAAAAAATAACTATTGCAAAATTAAAAAAAATGTGCAATAATATCAAGTGCAAAAATTAAAACGAGGTGTGGCTCAGTTTGGTAGAGCACCACGTTCGGGACGTGGGGGCCGCAAGTTCAAATCTTGTCACCTCGACCAATAAAAACAGGGCGCTGATATGCACCCTGTTTTTATTTTTATTATAGAACAAGATTTGAACTTGCGGCCGAGTTTCCGAAAATCGAGCCGCAGAGCGGTGCGGATTTTCGGGAGGAACCTCCGGCGGAGGTTCCGATAAAGAGTGAAAAATCAAAGCCACCTCGACCAAGAAAAACAGGGCGCTGATATGCGCCCTGTTTTTATTTTTATTATAAAACAAGATTTGAACTTGCGGCCGAGTTTCCGAAAATCAAACCGCAGAGCGTATGCTTTTCTAAATATATATCATAAATCCGCGGAATTTAATATTATAGATTAATATTCAATTAATATTAATACCATTTATTTATCCAGCCTTCGGAATCGGTTGCGGACTGCGTTGTGGTTTCAGGTTTGCCGCTTGTAGCCTGTGCGGCGGTAGTTGAAGTAGGCTTTTGAGTTTCGGTTGTTTCTGTATTCCCGCCGCTCGGGTAAAACTCAACTTCATTGTCCGCCGCCGAATCGCTGTTGCTTTCCGAACTGCCGGCGTTTCCGGCAGCAGTATTGCTCTGAGAGTTCGGCAGTGTAACCGCGCTTTCGCTTTTTGTAACGAACTCACCGCCGCTGTTTGTTACGGCAGTTCCGTCATTGCCCGTTTCTATCTCCGCAAATAATGAGTTGTCGTTGCCGTCGGTAACATTTTCACCGTTTTCGTCAGTTATGTATTCGTAATATTTTGTCTGCCCCTCAGCGTCTGTTACTGCGGTTGTAGACACTTCATTGTTTGCACTTTCAGCGCCGCAGGCCGCGGCAAAGCAAACTATCAGCACCGTAAGAATTATAATTGTAATTGTTTTTTTCATATTTGCGCCTCAGTTTTAATTGTTTTAAAGGTGTTTCTTTATTTCACTGTTTATGCGCTCTCTGGTGTTCAGCAGCCATTGCGCGGAATGAGGATACTCGCTGAATGTGAGCGGTTTGTTAAGCCCGTCCTCTAACACAGATACGGCTTTATCCCTGCCGGCAAGGCTTTCAAGCAGTTTCAGCGCAAGCATATCCTGCAATCCGTCGTAAAAGATATGAAGTCTTGTTGAGTCAAGCGGCTCAAAATTTTTGCCGGGGTAAACAACAAAACTGTCCCCCGCAGGGAATTTCGCACCGGCGTCCGGCTCTGAAAACGGGTCGGCAAGCCGCTTTGAAAATCTTGTATAATAAAAATTATATCCCCAGTGCAAAAAGCCTTTAACATCAAATTTATAAAGTTGAAAACCGATTATCCTGTTTCTTTCACCGGGTATATCAAAAAATCTGTTCGCAACATAATCAGAGCCCTGCGCGCTGCAATAATACGCCCACAGTTCCGGCACATTTCCTATAAACGGCTCAATGTGGTCAGTTGAGGGTATAGGAGTCTTAACAACGCCGTTTTCATAAAATGAAAAGTCTGAAAGAGTATCAATTATCTTAAATCCGCTGAAATTTTTTCTGATTATATCTGCCGCCTTTGAATAAGCCTTTAACTGGCGTTTTGACGGCTCGTCGGAAACATGAAATATACAGCGATTTCCTATTCCTTTTTTATCTATATACTTTTTAAGCGCGGCGGCAAACTGCTCTGTAAACAGGCGGTATTTTTCACCGGAAGCCTTTGTTTTCCAGCCGAATATCTTTTTTGATTTTCCGCCTTTTTCCGCAACTATCTTAGGCGCGTGCTTTGCGCCCCACTGCGTAAAAAGGTGGCTCATTTCAAAATATTCAATGCCGCATTTTTCACACATTTCTATCCATTTGTCAAGTTTTTCAAATGAAAACTCATATTTATTTTTGCCGGTTACACGAACGCTTACAAGTTGCACCGTTGGGCGCTCGCCGCCCACCTGAGTATCGAGCGGGAGGGTGAAAAGCGGCGTCAAAACGCAGTTCATTCCGTATTCCGCCGCTCGCGTCAGGAATTTTTCCGTGCACTGCCAGTATTCGGGCGAAAAAGCCTCAAAACCGTAATAACTCATAAGGCAGTCCGTGTGCAACCAGTTTGTGTATATCATATCCTGCTTAGGCAGTTTAGCGTCTATAACTTCTATTTTTATTTCCGCATTTTCGCCGCCGCGGGAAAATTCAGCGCTGAAAACGCCCGCCGGAATATCACCCGCCAACTGCACCCAAACGCAGTTTAAACCGTTGTATTCGGCAGTGAATGAATATTTGTCCGCCGGCAGCAGCAGGTCGGGAAATTCGTGCCTGTTGCCGGCAATGTAATAATCGTCGCATTTTTTCGGCCTTGTCATTTTAGCGGGTATCTGCTTAACAAAACTGAATTTAAAATATTCTTTCAGCGGTGAATTAACTTCAAATTTTACTTCTTCACCCTTATTTGCACTGAAAATTATCTGAAATGATTTCTTTTCGTTTTTCATCATTGAAAAGCCGCTCAGAGCGGAAAAATTATCTTTTGAATCGCAAAATACTTTTTCAAGAGATGAAACTATTTTTATCATATTGTTTTCCGGCATAAAAAGTACCTCCCGCCTTTGCGGTATCAAGTCCGCGCTGCGCAAACGCGGCAAATTCATTATATCAAACACGGCTTGTTTTGTAAAGTAAAGCGTTCGCGCCGCCCTTTTTAAAATATAGATATATTCAGCCTTGCCAAACAGCCCTCTTAGTGGTAAAATACAAGCGGATTATTTTGCCCGCGTTTACACACGGGTGTTCTTAATATGAAATTTTGACGGAGAGTGGTAGAATGCAGGTTAAGAATTTAAGAAATATAGCGATTATTGCCCATGTTGACCACGGCAAGACAACGCTTGTGGACGAAATGCTGCGCCAGAGCGGCACATTCCGCGCAAACGAAGTTGTGGACGAAAGAGTTATGGACAGTAATGCGCTTGAGCGTGAAAGAGGAATAACCATACTTTCAAAAAATACGGCGGTGCATTACGGAGATACAAAGATAAATATTGTTGACACCCCCGGTCATGCCGATTTCGGCGGAGAGGTAGAGCGCATACTTACTATGGTGGACGGAGTTTTGCTCCTTGTTGACGCCTTTGAAGGCTGTATGCCGCAAACGCGCTTTGTGCTTAAAAAAGCGCTTGGCTTAAAAAAGACTCCGCTTGTTGTTATTAATAAGATTGACAGACCCGGAGCGCGCCCGGCTGAGGTTATAGACGAGGTTCTTGATTTGTTTATCGAACTCGGCGCGGATGATGACCAAATCGAATTTCCCGTTATTTACGCTTCCGCAAAAGACGGTTACGCAAGCAAGGACCCGAATGCCCGCGAAGGGGATTTAAGGCCGCTTTTTGACGCTATTCTTGAATATATCCCCGCGCCGTCCGGCGACCCGGACGGCCCTGCTCAAATGCTGTTTTCATCGCTTGAGTATGATGATTATGTTGGCAGAATAGGAGTAGGCAGGGTAGAGCGCGGCAGAATTAAAGTTAATACTCCTTATGTTCTCTGTAAGCAGGACGGCAGCAGGGAAAATATACATATCACAAAATTTTATCAGTTTGAGGGTCTTAAAAGAGTACCCTGCACTGAGGCGGACCTCGGAGATATAGTTTGCGTTGCCGGTATTCCGGATCTTAATATAGGTGAAACGGTGTGCGACCCGGATTGTGTTGAGCCGCTGCCGTTTGTAAAAATAGACGAGCCTACCATAAGCATGAATTTTATGGTAAATGATTCTCCTTTTGCGGGCAGGGAGGGCAAATATGTAACAAGCCGCAATATTAGGGACAGGCTTTTTAAGGAAGTTGAAACTAATGTTTCCATGCGCGTTGAGGAAACGGATTCAATGGATACTTTTAAAGTTTCCGGCAGGGGCGAACTTCATCTTTCTATCCTAATAGAAACAATGCGCCGTGAAAATTATGAATTTCAGGTTTCGCGCCCGCAGGTGATTTATAAAAAAGATGAGCAGACGGGGCAGACCCTGGAGCCTATCGAACTTGCAATAATAGAAGTGCCGGAGGAATATGTGGGCATAGTTATAGAAAAACTCTGCTCCCGCAAAGGCGAGGTTGAAAAAATGGATACCCGCACCACCGGTATGACGCATCTTGAAATCAAAATACCGTCACGCGGCCTTATAGGTTACAGAAGCGAATTTTTAACCGATACAAACGGAAACGGCATTATGAACCAACTTTTTGTAGGTTACGAGCCGTATAAGGGCGATATTGCCACAAGAACAAGAGGCTCAATAGTTGCCCACGAAACGGGCGTTTCAACAGGCTATGGGCTTTGGAACACTCAGGACAGGGGTAAACTGTTTATAGGCCCCGGCGTTGATGTTTATGAGGGTATGATAGTCGGCGAGTGCAATAAAAATGAAGATATAATTTGCAATGTATGCAAGAAAAAGCATGTTACAAATACTCGCGCAAGCGGTTCGGACGAAGCGCTTAAACTTGTTCCGCCGACAACTCTTTCACTTGAGCAGAGCATGGAGTTTATTGCTGATGATGAATTGCTTGAAGTAACGCCTAAATCAATAAGACTCAGAAAAGCAATTCTGGATAAAAGCCAGCGGCTTAAAGCAGAAAGCCGTAAAAAATAATATATAACTAAAGGCGCTGTTTGAATCTGCAAACAGCGCCTTTAGTTTATTTAGGCTCAAATTCTTTTCCTCTGATTAAATAGTCAATAGACACATTGTAATAATCAGAAAGTTTACAAAGCATTTCTATATCAGGGTTTCTCTTTCCGTTTTCATAATAAGAAAGCGCTTCTCTGCTGATAGACAAATCCATTGCCACTTTTAACTGATTAAAACCTTTTTTCTTTCTAATTGTTTTTAATCCTTCCATTTTCATAGATTTATCTTCCTTTAGAAAATCTTTGAACTTATTGTAACAATATGTTACTGTTATTATGTAACATGTTGTTACATAGACTAAGGAATACAAAATCTTAAAAATATTTTGTTTGCGGTATACGATGTTAAATAATTTTCAAAGGATGATTCTTATTTACTAAATTTGATGGTTATTGACAGAAATGTGACAATATGTTACACTAATATTGTAACAATATGTTACAAAAAATATTTTGAAAGGACGAAAACAAATGAAAAAGTGTTCAAAATGCAAAGCAGATATATTGGATGAGGCGAAAATCTGCCCTAACTGCGGCTGCCCGGTAGAAACAGAAACAACTGTGAATAATACGGCTTTACAAACTGAAAATTCCCCGCAGAGCAGTGCGCCGAACAACGAAATTTATGCTTATCAAAATACAAATGTGCAGGCGTTTGCGTCGCCGCGGATTAAGAAAAAGGTAAATATTAAAAGTATCATAAGTGTAATTATTGATGTTATAGGTGTGCTTACGGGCATTATCACAACTATTCTTGGATTAAATTTTAAAGACAGTTCTCTTTTTTTCTATGCAGATCTGGAAACATACGGCGGAGACGCATATACGGGAATGCAAAACGCGTCGGCTCAAGCCGCAAACAATATTGCCCAACTGGGTTATTCTTTTGAAAAAGCCGTTTCAATAATAATTGCGGTTTTAGGTATATTTATTATTCTTTATTTTATCGGAAAAATCATTAAAGAAATAAAAATCAACAAGTAGGTATAAATATATGAAAAAATGTATTAATTGCGGAAATGAACTTTTTGATGAAGCAGTAATATGCCCGAAATGCAAAACCGAACAGCCGATTGACGGCAAAGCAGGCTTGCCCTCTTCGGAAATTCGGGTAAAAAATCGTAAAAAACACAAAGCGTACTTAAAAGTTATTATTGCCGTGATTTCCTTTTTTATTGCCGTTATTTTAATCGCCGCACTGTTTCTTTGCGGCTGGCAGATAAAAAGAGCCGATTATATTGACAATCAGTTAAGCACATGGATAACGGATATTGAAGAAGGCGATTTTGACACTGTAAGGAACTCTATTGATAAATATAATATTGAAGAAGAACTTCGGGATAACGAATTTTTGTTTTCTGTTTGGGGAACACTTTTCCCTGATAATATGGAATCCGTAACAAAATTATTCTGCAAAGAGTGGGATACATATAAAGATATTGTAAATATATACGATGATTTGGAATTCGTTGATATATGTTATAATTATTATGAAAGTTGGGAAAACGGGGAACTTGATTCCGCCTTAGTCAACGCTGCAAAGAGTTATTATTCTACACTTAAATGGCTTTGCCTTGATGCGGGCGTTTTACGGGCGGAAGATGAAGGCTACGGCAAATATGATTGGTTTAAACCGTATTATGACAAAGCGATGGAATTTATGCCTACGGCAGAAAATGTAAGCGGTTCTGTTTATGTTTATGATTCATTCAGTTCTTATTCGGGTTATGCGGAGATTACTCTTACAAACAATAATTTTTATCCTATAGATATATCGGATATTGCAGCAGAAGTAAACATTACGCTTATGATGATTCGCACTTACGGCGCTCCTGATTATTTAAGAATAAACGAACCGCTCGATTTGGAAAACCTAACAGAAAATGACAGCGGCAATGGCGAAGGAATTATAAACGGCGAAGAATCCTTATCCTTTGACTTTGATATGAATATAGAAGAAAGATACTATTCATCATATATTACTTATATGCTTTATGATTCAAGCGTTTCTGTTACAGATGCTGAAAGCGTCTGAATTTTTACAGGCAAAATATTGATATTAAAGGAGATTAGTTTTGAAAAAAGCATTTTCATTTTTATTAGTAGTGTGTGTTTCTCTGTCTTTAGCCGCCTGCGCAGGTAAAGATGATGTCAAAACCGAAACTACTTCTGAAAAAGTTACAGCAAGCGAAACAACAACGCCGGCAGAAAATTCAACCGAGGCATCCACGCAATCCGAACCTGCTTCAGAAAAAAACTATACTGATAAAAACGGCAACAACTGGGTAGTTAAGCCCGATATTTCTATTCACTATCTTGATATGGACCAAAATTCTTTTGCAAATGAAATTGCAACTGAATATGATAACGAATTGTTATATTTTTCAAGCACTCAGGAGACAAATTCGGGAACCGATTTTACAAATTATTCTTACTTAGTGCTTCAGAATATGCCGTCCATGCCGGTATCTGTATCAGTAAATATTCGTGTTGATGATAATTTAATACCGTGTGTATATGTCAGCACGGTATCGGAAAATGTTTCAGATGGGATCGGGTGCCTTATTGACACTCTGTATCCGATTGTTGAAATTATGTCCGGAGACAAATCCGCCTGGGATTCCAACCAAAAAATTTTGTTATCTGTGAATTTAGCGGATGCTTACGATAAAAAAGAACAAGCAAGAGCTTTCGGCAATATGGGGTTTGTGTTTAATTATTCCGATGAGGTTGGAATATCCGTTTTTAGAATATCAGAATAACCTAAAATAGAATATATGCGTTTTAATTTTATCTGTTTACTTAAAAAATAATTTATGATATTATTTTATTAAGCAGTAAAGAAAAGGGAGTGTGAATCGTATGGGCGAAAAAGCCGGGTTATATATTCACATTCCCTTTTGTGCGTCAAAATGCCCTTACTGCGATTTTTATTCAGTAAAATATGATAAGGAATCAGCACGCGGTTATGTAGAGCGTATATGCGCAGAATTTGAAAAATACAAAGGCGCTGAGTTTGATACAGTCTATCTGGGCGGCGGTACGCCGAGCGCGCTTGATTCCGATATGATATGCAAAATAATTTCTGCCGCGAAAAAATCTTTTCGCATAAGCGAAAACAGCGAAATAACAATAGAGTGCAATCCGTCAAAAGATTTAAGCAGCGATTTCAGGGAATATAAAAAAGCGGGAATTAACCGCGTTTCAATAGGTATGCAGAGCGCCGTTAAGGCAGAGCGGCTTGCCCTCGGCAGAACTGCGGGCAGCGATAAAGTTGCCAAAACAGTTGAGGACGCGCGAACGGCAGGAATTTTTAATATCAGCCTTGATTTAATGATAGGCACGCCAAAACAGACAGCAGGCAGTTTGTTTAAAACTTTTGATTTTATAAAACAGATGAATGTGCCGCATATTTCCGCCTATATGCTTAAGATAGAGCAGGGCACTCCGTTTTTTAAACTGCGTGATAAACTTGCTCTTCCGGGTGATGACGAAGTTGCCGATATGTATCTTGAAACTGTTTATGAACTGAAAAAGCAGGGACTTTTGCAGTATGAGATAAGTAATTTTGCAAAGCCGGGTTTTGAAAGCCGCCATAATATCAAATACTGGAATCTTACTCCGTATCTCGGAATAGGAAAAACCGCCCACTCGTTTTGGAACGGCAGACGGTTTTATTATGACAGGGATTTTAATATTGTAGATGACGGAGCAGGCGGCACCGAGGAGGAAAAAATAATGCTCGGTATGCGCCTTTCGCGCGGCGTAGAGAAAACGCTTATTAAAAAAGACTGTTCTGCGTATGTTAAAGCCGGTCTTATGACTCAAACAGATTCGCGCATCGCGTTTACGCCGAAAGGCTTTCTTGTTTCAAATACAATTCTTGCGGATATTATAACGCTTTAGGTTCAGTTAAAGACTACACGGCTCAAACTTTCCGCCTATGCATCCGTGGCGCCGCTGCCATTTCAACCCGGTTGTAGACGATTGGGATAAATGGTTAATGGTTAGACGATTATGAGCAGAGGCACGGAAATGCGGGAAATCGCTTGCAGGATGTATTCAAAGATGATACAATAAAGACTACAAGAATATCGCAGCATGTACTTGACAATCTTCAGTCGCCGGATTTGGATTTTCTAACAAAAGCGCAAAATGAAAATCTGCGGCAGGGCATGGAAAATCTGCTTAAAAGAGTGGACGGAAAACCTGAGGGTACAGAATGTGCATACTATTACGATATGTACGCAAAATTCCTTAAATGGGAAATGGGTGAACCCGGAAAGTCAAGCGTCAATGTCTATAATCCGCGTATTGATTACATAGCAATGCACAATCATCCCAGTGGCGGAACATTTTCACCGCAAGATGTTGTATCATTTGTAAAAAATGATAATATGAAGGTTATTATAGTTGTTGGAAATAATGGTAATCAATATGTTTTAATTAAAGCAAATTCTTTTAATGGAAATAAATTTATCAAAGAATATAGCGACTTTTTAACTAAGATATCTTCAAAAGCAAATGATATTGATGAGTTTTTAAATAGTGCTAATCAATTCTTATTAAGGAGTACAAAAAAGTATGGATTCGAATACAAAGAAATCACTGGCTGATTATATAAAAGAAGCTGAACCGTACGGAGACAATGAAACATGGGTTGATGACTGCACAACCTTAAAAGATGTAGCAAGGGCTCTTGTTACGCTGAAAAAAGAAATAAATGAAGGCAAATTTGATTAAGCAGTGTTGTAAAGGAAAGGAATGATATTATGATAAGTTATAAAGAGGCGGAAAAGAAAGCACATGAATTTAAAAAAAGTTTAGATATCATTTCAACGCGTGAGGATGAAGAGTATTATATATTCGCGTTTGGAATAAAAGGAGAAAGACCGTTTCCAGGAATGGAACTGGTCAGAATTAATAAAAACACTGGTGAGTTGAGCACATATAACCCTACTTATGAAATACAAATGAAAGCCCCAAAAATTACAGAAGATATGTTCAAAAAGTAAACTGCGTTTAAGAATTTACAAAAGGGGCGGATACTGAAAATGGCAAAGAATGATATGGAAGTAATCAAATACAAAATATTGGCTTAATTGTATGAAAGCCTGAAAGCCGGACATACCACAGCGCTTGAAGAGGCAGCGTGGAAATGCCGGCTTTTTGATATAACCCGTGAATATTGGCTTGTCATTATGAAAGACCTTATTGATAGCGGCTATGTCAGCGGTTTGAAATATGTTGAGGCAAAGGATATGGAAAGCGTGCTTGAAACAGGCACATTCGCTATTACAGGAGCAGGAAGGCAATATCTCAGAGAAAACAGTACGATGAACAAAGTCCGCGAAACTCTTGGAGAAACATTTAAAATCGTTCTCGGCGGTTTGGTCGGCATGCTATAATCACAATTGTTTAGAAAAGCACCATGCAAGTGAACAAGACCGTGAAAAACGGACAATAGAAAAAAAGCACCTCCTATGGTAGAATGAAAACTACCATAGGAGGTTTT
>CALWID010000009.1 GCA_944380635.1 uncultured Eubacterium sp.
CTCCAGCCGATAAACTCAGCGTCCGCTGCAGGAGAAGCTACAAGAGTATAATTCTCTGTGTAAGGTACTTTCTGCGCGTCGCCTGTTGTTGCATCGCCGTTAAGTGTTGTTGTGCCGAGTTCGTTCTGCTCTACGGTAATCATAACGCCAAGTGCGGGGATTGTGTCGCCGCCTGTTTTATATCCGCATACCGAACACTGATTAACAGCATTTTTACCGTCCTGAGCGCGTGTAGGTTCAACAGCAGCCTCGGTTTCTTGCATATCACAATCTTCTTCAACAGGAGTTGCGATTTCTTCATACTCTAAAGTGCCGTCTTCCCAAGCAGGCCATGAATATGTGTTGTAAGTATGAGTGCCGTCACCATTTGATACACAATCGGTATCCGCTGTGTTATCAGGAGCGGTCGGAGCTTCGCCGGCAGGAGCAGTTACCTGAGTGCTTTCGCCGTCAGCAAAAGTGTAAGTATAAGTTATCTGCTGAGGAGCATTTTCCTCAAGGTCTGTATAGGCGGCAACAAGAGCCTCTGAAGAAACAGAAGTCATATAAGCCGTTTTGTTTACAACAGCATTAAGAGCAGTACCTGCCGACTCATAAGCCGCTGTGAAATCATTCCAAGAATCATCAGTGTAATTGCTCTGACCTGCGTTATAAGTTCCCGAATAATCAGCATAATAGCCGGCAAGAGTCATATAACTGTCAACATCAATTGAGCCAAGAGATGATTTTGCGGAATTAACAGAATTAACAGCATTTTGTATATCTGCTGCGCAACTATCTACACCACCGGCAGTATTGGATGCATAATCATAAGAATTCGGGTTTACATTCATACACTGTGTAACAGCGCTGATAAGAGCAGTAGCGCCTTCATAACTGTAATCTGTGATATTCGCAAGACCTGCGCCGCTTATTGCATCAAGCAGAGCCTTGTAATTTACTACATATATAGGAGCGTCTGTGTTGCTGATGAATCCTGTATCACTTGGGTCATCGCCGGTAAGTCTGTACCAGTCAAGAGTATAGGCAGAAGAATAAGTATTAGAATCCATTTTGCCTACAAACTGCATACCGTTTGCAAGAGCGGCAACAGCGCCACCGGTGTATATTCCAAAGATACCGGTATTTCTGCTAAGCCCAAGGCGTTCGGAAGTATTGGCTGAACCGGCAAATGCCTGTGGATAGCCGTTAGTTCCGTATTCCATAGTCCAAGTCCAGTTAGCAGTTCTGTCTGCATTATCACCGTTTGAGCCGTGCCAACTTTCAGTAAGCATGAAATTGGCATTATTAGAACTATCAGTTGAGGAAGCGGCAGGATAAAGTTGATATACATACCTTGTTCTGTCTTCAACTTTAGAGGCAAGAGCCATTATAGGCATTGTAGGAGTATTAACGCCGTCATAAAGCAATACCGTTGTTGGATAATAAAGGTCAATAATAACATTTTCAACTGTATTATTCATAGAATAAGTTGTGCAGCCCGGCCAGTAAAGAATATTGGTTGTGTAATCAAACCCGTCATGAATAAAGTTATCATATGCAGTCCCGGTTGAATCATTAACGAAAGACGCCTGGGCATTACCTGTTACCGGAGTCCAAGCACCCATATTGTTTACAGCCGTTTCAAGAGCGGTATAATATGTATCAACATCTTCGGCGTCATTAATACCGGCTTTCACACCGACAAGAAACGCCTGAGCGTTATACCATGCGTCATAAGCTGCCTGCATATTTGTATATGCACTGCCGTCCATCTTTTGCTCATAAGTTTCGCAAAGCGATTCAAGCTGCTCAACAGAATATGTTGAGGCAGAAGCGGTAAATCCGCCGACCGCTAAAGACGAAAGGATAATGAGAGATGACATAAGCAAAGCGACTGCTTTTTTCATTTTCATTTGGATCACCCTTTCAATAAATAACACATATAATGTGTTTAAATTATTATTAATTATAGCAATATAAAATTAAAAAATCAATCAATATAAATAACTTTTTATACATTTTTCACAAAAGCAAATTTATCTTTCCGTATTGGAATAATAATCGACATAAATGCTTAATTTTTTTAAAAAGTAAACTTAAATACGGATAAAATTTTAACGAAAAAATCCCCGGTTTATAAAGCCGGGGATAATTATGAGTGAAACGGTTATCAGTACATACCGCCCTGTGATGCTGCTGCCATAGCGGCTGCGTTTGCAGCGTCAGCCTTTGGGTCTTTTATATCTGTAACAAGAGATTCAGTTGTAAGAACCATAGCGGCAACGGACGATGCGTTTTGAATAGCAGAACGGGTTACCTTAGTTGGGTCAACGATACCGCTTTCAATCATATCGCAATACTCATTAGTTGCGAAATTATAGCCATAGCCGGTCTTATCCGAATTCTTAATCTTATCAAGAATTACAGAACCTTCCATACCAGCGTTTGCGGCAATCTGGCGAACAGGCTCTTCAAGCGCCTTAAGAACTATTGAAACACCTGTCTTATAATCTGCGTCATCTGTATCAAGCAGTTTTTCAACAGCCGGAATTGCGTTGATAAGAGCAACGCCGCCGCCTGCTACGATACCCTCTTCAACCGCTGCCTTTGTAGCGGCAAGAGCGTCTTCAATACGCAGTTTCTTTTCTTTCATTTCTGTTTCAGTTGCAGCGCCTACTTTGATAACGGCTACGCCGCCTGCCATTTTAGCAAGACGCTCCTGAAGTTTTTCGCGATCAAAATCAGATGTTGACGCTTCAATAGCCTGCCTAATCTGATGAACGCGCGCTTTAATATCATCGCTGTTGCCTGCGCCGTCTACAATAATGGTATTTTCTTTAGTAACCTTTACCTGACGCGCTTTGCCGAGCATATCCATAGTAGCGTCTTTAAGTTCAATACCAAGATCTGAGGTAATAACCTGGCCGCCGGTAAGGATAGCAATATCCTGAAGCATATCCTTTCTTCTGTCGCCAAAACCGGGGGCTTTAACGCATACGCATGTAAATGTGCCGCGGAGTTTATTAAGAAGAATAGTCTGAAGAGCCTCGCCCTCAACATCTTCCGCGATAATTACAAGTTTCTGACCGCTCTTGAGAACAGCCTCAAGAAGAGGAAGAATATCCTGAACGGTTGAAATCTTTTTATCAGTGATAAGAATAAGAGCGTCGTCAATAACCGCTTCCATCTTATCTGTATCAGTTACCATATAAGGGCTGATATATCCGCGGTCAAACTGCATACCTTCAACAACTTCGCATACGGTATCGGCAGTCTTAGATTCCTCAACGGTTATAACGCCGTCAGCAGTAACCTTTTCCATAGCGTCCGCTACAAGTTTGCCGATTTCAGGGTCAGCGGCGGAGACTGTTGCAACTCTTGCAATATCGTCTGAGCCTTTAACCTGGCGCGAGTTGCCTTTTACGGCGTCTACGGCGGCGTCTACGGCAGCCTTAATGCCGTTTTTAACTACCATAGGATTTGCGCCTGCGGCAACATTCTTCATACCCTCGCGAACAAGCGCCTGAGCAAGCAAAGTTGCGGTAGTAGTACCATCGCCGGCGTCATCATTTGTTTTAGAAGAAACTTCTTTAACAAGTTGAGCGCCCATATTCTCAAACGGGTTGTCAAGTTCAATCTCTTTTGCAATGGTAACACCGTCGTTAGTGATAAGCGGTGAACCGTATTTTTTATCAAGAACTACATTTCTGCCTTTGGGGCCGAGTGTAATTTTA
This sequence comes from uncultured Eubacterium sp., assembly GCA_944380635.1. Taxonomy (GTDB): domain Bacteria; phylum Bacillota; class Clostridia; order Oscillospirales; family Acutalibacteraceae; genus Eubacterium_R. Next base: position 3,717 of record CALWID010000009.1, read on the forward strand.
ACGGTATTAGCAAGTTTATCAATACCGCTCTGAAGCGCTTTACGCGCCTCTTCGCCGAAAATTATATCTTTTGCCATAATACTTTCCTCCCTTTATGAATTACTCTACAACAGCAAGAATATCTTTAACTGAAGCGATAGTATACTCTTTGCCGTCAACCTTAACATTTGTGCCGCTGTACTTTGTGATAATAACCTTATCGCCGACTGAAACGGTCATAGGATATTTTTCAGTACCGGGGCCAACCGCGGCAACATTCATAAATTCAGGCTTTTCCTGCGCTGAAGCGGCGATGAAAAGACCTGACGCTGTGGTTTCCTCTGCCTCCATAGGAGCGAGCAAAACTTTGTCTGCAAGTGGTTTAATAGTCATAATAAATTTCACCTCTGTAAAATATTGTTTCCTAAATTAGCACTCTTTACTCCCGAGTGCTAATACTATTTTAGCAAGTTTTTCAGATTTGTCAATAGTGTTTACAAATATTTCAAAAAATAATTATAAAAATATAGAAATTTTTGAAACCGGCGAATTACGGCGGCAAAAAAAGCGCCGAATAAAATATATGCGGCGCTTAAAATAAATAATTATTTATTCATTTAATAATTAACTGATTTTAGTAATTCATTTTTCTATAAGGCAGACGGCGTGAGCGCTTATCCCCTGCATACTGCCGGTAAAGCCGAGTTTTTCTTCAGTTGTGGCTTTAACCGAAACGCAGTCAACATCAATATTGCACGCTTTTGCAATATTCTGCCTCATCTGCTGAATATACGGAGCCATTTTTGGAGCCTGAGCAATAACTGTTGAATCAATATTTGAAACCGAGTACCCTTTTTCATTAATAAGTTCAACTGTTTTTTCAAGAAGAACAAGGCTGTCCGCCCCTTCAAACTCCGGCGAAGTATCAGGAAAGTGCCTGCCAATATCGCCGAGAGCGGCGGCGCCCAAAAGAGCGTCCGCAACAGCGTGAAGAAGCACATCGGCGTCCGAATGGCCGAGCAGCCCGAGTTCGCTTGGAATATCAACTCCGCCGATAATACATTTTCTTCCTTTTTGAAAACGGTGGACATCATAGCCGTGCCCTATTCTGATATTACTCATAATCGCCCTCCGAACGCGCTTTAATAAGACTCTGAGCAAGCGGAATATCGCTTTTAGTTGTTATTTTTATATTATCATACTCGCCGAGCACAACATGAACTTTGGCTCCGAAATGCTCTACGAGTTGGCAGTCATCGGTATAATCTTTTCCGTCCGCCGCGGCTTTATCAAGCGCCTGTTTATAAAGATTAAAATCAAAAATCTGCGGAGTCTGAATAGAAACAAGGTATTTACGCTCAGGAGTGCCTACTACATTGAGGTCATCATCAACTAATTTGATTGTATCCTTAACATACACGCCCGCTGCCGCCGCTTTATCCGTCTGCGCTTTATCAAGTGTTCTGATAATCGTATCTTCACGCACAAGCGGTCTTGCACCGTCATGAATAATTATGTAATCGCACTCATCAATAGTATCAACGGCGTTTTTAACACTCTGCTGTCTTGAATCGCCGCCTATAACGAAAGTTATGTTTTCATCAGGCAGAAGTTTTGAAAATTCCTCAAAATCACATTCACGGCAAACAACGATTATTTCATCAATCTCCGCCATATTCTCAAAAGTCTGCACTGTTCTTTCAATAACGGTTTTCCCGCCTAAATCAAGCAGTAATTTACTTTTGTCTATTCCCATTCTTGTGCCGTTGCCGGCCGCAAGAATCACAGCAATATTATACAATTTTCTTTATCCTTTCAAGTTCCGTTTCATTTGGTGTTACATATTCTGTTTTATAAGCATCATATATAACCATTCCGGGTTTGGCGCCGTTTGGCTTTTTAACATTCTTTACAAGCGTATAATCAACGGCTACATTAGATGAGGCGCGCGCTTTACTGTTATATGCGGCAAGCATTGCCGCCTCCCGTATAACGCAATCAGAAAAATTCCTGCCGTCATACTTAACTATAACATGGGAACCCGGCGTATCCTTAACATGAAACCAAAGGTCAAGGTTAGACGCCGTTTTAAGCGTAAGCCTGTCATTCATAACATTATTTCTGCCGACTAATATACGGTAACCCTCTGAACTTTCAAATTCAAGCGGTTTTAGTGTTTTCTGATTTATCTGCTTTGTCTGAGGTTTTCGTTTAATAAAACCGGTTTCAATAAGTTCGTTTTTGATAGCGGTTATTTCACTGTCCGTAGCAGCCCTGGTAAGCGCGTCTGATACTGAATCAAGATACTGCGCCTCTGAAAGCGCTTCACGAATAAAACCTGTGAGTATTGACTGCGCGGTTTGCTTTTTCCTATATTCCTTATAATATTTCTGTGCGTTCTGAATAGGAGTAAGCGCAGGGTCCACAGGTATTTTAATCAGTTTATTATCATCGTAATAATTCTGCACTTCGTATACACAATCGCCTTTTCTGAGTGAATACTGATTTGCCGTAATAAGGTCCCCGTACATTTTTAACTTATCTTTATCGCGGCAGTCTTTTAGTTCATTTTGACGATTTGCCGCCTTTCTGACGGCTCTTTCCTGAAGATTATTCAGTGTTTTAAAAAGTTCGCCTGAACGCTGGCGTATTCTGTCAGCAGCAACACGCTCGCGGTAAAAATAATCCAAAGTTTCTGAAAAAGAATTAAACTTCTTTATCTTTGCAATACTTCCGTACTGCGTAACCGGCATAAAAGTAAAATCAACAGGTTTATCGGTAATTACAACTTCCGGCGCGGGATTAAGCGCGTACTCTTTAATTTTTTCAACGCTGACGCCGTTTTCATATTCCCTGCAAACTATCGGCGAAACGCCCATAACAACATCCTGAAACGCCTTTGCGGGTGATTTATGAGAAAGCGCTAATCTTGACTTTATTGTTTCAATATCGTCATTAAAAATATTAAGTTTATTCTGCGCGGGCGGGTAAACATATTTTTCACCCGGCAAAACCGTTCTGATATGAGATTTGCCCTCATCAACTCTGCGCAGAGCGTCAACTATAACTGAGTTCCCGTCAACAAGGATGATATTGCTGTATCTGCCCATAATTTCAACCACAAGGGTAAAATACACAATATCGCCGAGTTCATTGACTGCCTGCATTTTGATTTTAATAATACGCTCAAGCCCGTCCTGCTCAAGCGAAAGTATTTTTGCGCCTGTAAGATGCTTTCTGAGCAGCATACATAACATTGGCGGCTTTGCGGGATTTTCAGGCGGATAAGAAGTAAAATACAGCCCGGCAGTATCCGCGCGGCAGGAAAGCAAAAGTTTTTTTGCGCCTTCGCGGGAACGCAGAGAAAACAGCAGTTCTTCTTTTGAAGGCTGATGAATTTTCTCCACCCTTGAACCAACGGCAAACTGCGAAATCTCATTTTTAAGATGATAAAGGAAAATACCGTCAAGCGCCATTATAACACCGCCAAAACAGGATTTTTCTGCTCTGCCGAAATAAATTCAACATCAGGAAATTCCTTTGAAATCATATCTTTAAGCATCATAAACGCCATAGATTCGGTTTCATAATGCCCGGCGCCGATAATACAGAAATCGTTTTCAGACGCCTCCAGCATTTGATGATATTTTGTATCGCCCGTAACAAAGCAATCGGCATATTCCATTGCCTGCGGCAAATATTCCTCGCACGCGCCGCCGCCCACCGCGACTTTTTTTATAATTTTACTTGAATCGGTATATCTTATACCGCTTGTTTTTAGTTTTTCGCAAACAAAGCGGGCGAATGCGGACGCTGTCATCTCATTTTTTAAATCGCCGACAACAATAAAAGTGCCTTCAACCGGCGTTACATTTTCAAGTTCAAGTATCTTGCAAAGATTTGTATTTATGCCGTTTGGCGCTCTGTCAAAATTAGTATGAGCGGAAACAACGGAAATACCGTTTTGGGCGCACATATAAAGAGCAGTATCCGGATAAAGCCTTTTAACCGCTCTGAAAATCAGCGGATGATGAGAAAGAATAAGCTGCGCTTTGCACTCAACCGCCTTTTGAACTGCGGCTTTTGTAACATCAAGGCTCATAACCGTCCTTGTAACTTCACAGTCAGCACTGCCGGTTATCAGACCGGCATTATCCCACTCTTCCTGAGTATCAAAAGGCGCAACTGTATTTATGTAATTATATATATCTCTAACAGTAGTCATATTTTTGCCTCTATTAAGTTTATAACCTCTGAATAATCAATTCCGCTTTTCTGCTTATTTTTAAGATAGTTCAAGAGGCTGTTAAAATAATTTTTATCTGAAAAATCACTTATATTTCCAAGAAAATAGTAACTTTGCGGATAATCTTTTTTTATACCTGTATAATAAGCGTCAAACACCGAATATGAATGATTACCGTCTCTCACAACAATATCCGCATCTATCTCAAAACCGTTTTTGCAGAGATACTCACGCAGTTTTTCAGGATGAGTCATAGGATTAAAAATATAGTGCACTCCGCCTTTTTTTGCGCGCGGGCATTTTTCAATGATACTTACAATAAGTTCGCCGCCCATTCCGCAAACGGAAATATCCTGATAATCATTTAATTCAATATCGGACAGCCCATCTGACAAAACGCACTTAATTTTATCCTCAAGCGAATATTTTTTCACAAGGGAACGGCACTGTTCAAGCGGACCGGCATTGACATCGGCGGCTACGGCTTGAGTAATTTTCCCGCTGAGCACAAGATATACAGGCAAAAAGCCGTGGTCGCAGCCTATATCCGCTAGATAAGAATCTTTACGGACAAGGTTGGCAACGGCTTTCAGTCTTGAAGATAACTCAAACATTTTATTTATTGATAAGTTTATTTACCTTTTCAACGAGTTCATCAGGGTCGTTTCCGTGAACAGCGCAAGCCTGCTCAATAGTTTCCCCTCTTGACGCCGGACAGCCAAGGCAGTGCATACCTATCTCAAGGAAAAGCGGAGCAGCGTCCGGGCAAATATCAAGTACATCGCCGATAATAGTATTTTTTGTTACTTCTTTCATAATGAAAACCTCTTTCATAATATTATAAATCTGCGCTTTTCAGGCATTATACCGTAATAAACGCCGAAACAGTGCAGCAAATTACGCTGTTATTATATTATAAATTAAAATTGTTTGCAAGTGAGTAAGGATTATGTTAATATATTTTTCAAACGAGGTGATTTTATGAGTGATAAAGAACAGGAAAATATAAACTTTGACGCACTGCCTTACGGAGCCTCAGACGGCGGATTACATTCAACTATGGATATATATCTTATGATATGCTATGTTGTTGTAAAATCTAAAGAACGGCTGACGGATGATGTGCTTATAAACACAATGGTTGAGGGTGAATTCGCAAATTATTTTGAAACAACTAATGCCCTGCAGAAAATAAAAGACAAAGGGCTGATAGTTGTTAATGAGCAGGGATTTTTAAAGCCAGCCAACAACTGCGAGTATTTTGTGGAACTTGTGGAAAATGAACTGCCGTATTCAATGCGTAAAAGGAGCGTAAAACTTGCCGCCAAACTTGCCGTTAAGGAACTTTACAGAAAAGAAAACGAAGTGGAAATAATAAAAGACGGCGACGATTTTATTGTTACTATGCATTTTAAAGACTGCGGCAAGGATTTTATGGTTCTTTCGTTAAGAGCGGTAACCGCCGCTCAGGCAGAAATGTTTAAGGAACAGTTTTATGCCGACCCGGTAAAGATTTATAACGACCTTATAGATTCTTTATTTCAAAACGAAAATTAAATTAAAAGATTCCGCCCTATACAGATATGGGCGGAATTTTTTATTTGTACGCAACAAAAAACAATCTGCGGAATCTAAAAATAATATTTCCGTTTTGAGTTAAAGGATAGAATTTTTTTGCTTTATTCAGTATTTCATTTTCAAACTCAGTTTTTTCGTCTTCATTCAGCACATCAAGATACGGCCGCAGGCGCGTTGAGCGCACCCATTCAATAAGTTTTTTATGGTCTTTCATAATGTGGTAATAAACCGTTTCCCATATATTAAAATATTTGCAGTTTGCGCTTAAAATATCATAATACTCGGCAGGGGTTAAAATATCATTTTTTTCAAAATAAACGCTGCTGAAATCCCAGCGGGAATTATTCGCAACTTCTTTAATTATTTTAAAAAGCGGTTCCTGCCCATTCATTGGCATTTGGACCGCCAAAATCCCGCCGCTGTTGATTTTTGACATAAGAAAAGGTATTAAATTTTCATGATTTTCAACCCACTGCAAACAGGCGTTGGAAAAAACCAAGTCAAAATTTTTATCAAGATTCCAAACTGAACTAAGCACAAAATCAGCATCAGGATATTTTCCCTTTGCCGTATTAATCATACTTTCAGAATTATCATAACCGGTAATTTTTGCCTTCGGAAATGTATTCATTAAAACTGAAGTGCTGTTTCCCGGTCCGCAGCCTATATCGGCAACAGTTTTCGGCTCATATAATCTAATTCTGTTTGCAAGGTCTATACAAGGCTGTGTTCTTTCATTTGCAAACTTAAGATATTCATCAGCATTCCAATCGCTCATATATTTCTCCTAAAACAAGTAATTTAACAGAAGCCCGCCTAAAAAGGCGGGCTTCAGGCTGTCGATAAAGTCGGTTGCACCGCGCGTAACTAAAAATACAGCAGACTATCATAAAAAAATAAATAAAGCGTAATAATGAAATCATAAATTCATTAAGTCAGAACTTAAAACAGAAATGCCGCACAACTGTGCGGCATTTGCGCTTTCCGCCTTTGCCGGATTTACCGTACCTCTGTACGCCTACAATCCGTCAAATGCGAAATCCAACTCGATTTCTCGATAGCCTCCCAGCGTGTCGGGAAAGACTTATTATCTCAATAAAACCTTTTTCGACACGCTGAAGCCCGCCTAAAAAGGCGGGCTTAATTATTTTATTCCTCCGCTGCTTCTGCGGCAGTATCTTCGGCGGGAGCCTCAGCAGTTTCCTGAGGAGCAGGTTCCTCGGTTACCTCTTCTGCGGGAGTTTCATCATCAGACTGGAGAGCGGGAATACCCTCTTCAGGCTTTTCAGTAAGTTGTTTCATTGAAAGGCTTACTCTCTTCTTATCAAAATCAATGTTGGTAATAAGAACATCAACCTCATCGCCTACTTTAAGAACATCAGCGGGAGTTTTAATTCTGCTCCAACTAATTTCGCTGATATGAATAAGGCCCTCAATGCCCGGAATAACCGTTGCGAAAGCGCCGAATGAAGTAATGCCAACAATTTTAGCATTATTAATAACGGTGCCGACAGGATAATCTCTCTTGAGAATCTCCCACGGATTATCTTCTATCTTCTTGAAACCGAGGGAAATCTTTTTCTTTTCCTGGTCAAGGGATTTTATGTAAACTTCAACCTGGTCGCCTACTTTAACAACCTCTGACGGATGCTTAATGCGTGTCCATGAAAGTTCGCTAATATGAATCATACCGTCAATACCGCCGATATCAACAAAAGCGCCGTAATTTGTAAGCGACTTAACGGTACCTGTAAGTTTCATACCCTCTTCAAGTTTTGACCAAGCCTCTTCACGCGCCTTTCTGCGCTCCTCGCTGAGAACCGCACGGATAGAACCGACTGCGCGCCTTCTTTGCTCATTAACATCAATAATCTTGAATCTTGCGGTTGTGCCCTTAAGAATATTAAGGTCTTCATTCTTGGGAACTCCTGAAAGTGAAGCAGGAATAAATACGCGGGTGCCCTTTACTGTTGCAAGAACTCCTCCGCGAACAACTGCGGTTACATAGCCCTCAAGAATTTCATCATTTTCTTTTGCCTTAACGATATCTTCCCAGCCTTTAAAACTATCTGTAAGTTTCTTTGAAAGTTTGAGAACGCCGTCCTGGTCATTTGTTTTAAGAATAATAAGATCAAGAACATCACCTTTTGAAACGATATCCTCGCACTTATCAAACGGCTCCGCAGAAAGGTCTTCACGCGCGATAACGCCTGTTTGCTTTCTTCCCGGAACATCCACGAATACTTCCGTGGGAGTAATGTTTTCAACAACACCTTTAACAATTTTGCCGGTGTCATTCTCGCTGAAAGAGTGTTCGAGCATCTCTGCGAAGGTTTCACCATCAGCAGATGCTTCGACAGCAGCCTTATCGGCTTTATCAGCGGCTTCTGCTGTCTCCGCAACAGTTTGTGTTGCTTCAACTTCCTTTTCTTTAATTTCTTCGGACATGGTTTTAAGTACCTCCTTGATAATTACCGAGGGTGTAGACGCCCCGGCAGTAACTCCAACTACATTGAAACGCGAAAAATCCATATCGGTAAGCTCCGCAGCAGTCTCTATCAAGAAAGTGGGTGCATATTCCGAACAAACATCTTTCAATTTGCAAGTATTGGAAGAATGGCGACCTCCGATAACAAGCATAGCGTCACACTCTTTGGCAAGAGCGAGCGCCTCCGCCTGTCTTTCAGATGTTGCACTGCATATTGTATCAAAAATTTTGCAATTTGTACATACCTTTTTGAGAATTTTCTCGCATTTTTTCCATTCTTCCGTGCTGAAAGTGGTCTGAGAAACGCAAATTACGGATTTTTCAGAGTCAATTTTATATTTTTCTATAATTTCAGAAAGTTCTTCCCTGTTTTTAAACACATATGCTCTGCCTACGCAGAATGAACGGATACCTTTAACTTCCGGGTGCTCTGAATCCCCTGCTATAAGCGTAACGGTGCCGGGTTCTGCCTTGCTGACAATTCTGTGAATTTTAAGCACAAACGGGCATGTTGCGTCTATATACTCAAGATTTTTTGATTTGATATAGTCAAGCGTTTCCTTTTCTATACCGTGTGTGCGGATAACTATTTTATACCCGCTTTTACATTCATCGGGAGATGAAATATCGTTAACTCCTTTTGATTTAAGGTCTTCTACAAGTTGTTGATTATGTATAATGGGGCCGAGAGTGCAGACTTTTTCACCGTCCTCAACAAGTTTATATACAAGATTTACAGCGCGGTCAACCCCAAAGCAAAAGCCTGCGGTTTTGGCAAGTTTAATTTCTTTCATTATGTTCTGCCTCCCACAACTCGGTAATTTTATTCATTACCGTATTTGCGGCGTTTTTAATATCATGAGGGGTTATTTCTTCCTTATTAAGCCCCATATCTTCAAGAGAAAGCAATTTTCCGTATGTAACAACTACTTTTCTGCCTGCTTTAATCGGCCCGTTGCAATAGATTGCAGCGGGAAGCACAGCGGCGTTAGTTGCCTTTGCTATAACGGCAACGCCCGATTTTGCTTTTTGCGGCACGCCGTTTTTATCCTTGATTCTTTTTCCTTCGGGGCAGATTGCCATTACATGCCCCTCTTCAATAATTTTTTCACCGTATTCAATAGCGGAAGTATCGCCTTTTCCTCTTTTTACGGGAAAGCCGTACAGGTGCTTAATTACCCAGCCGACTATCGGGTTTTTAAAAAGTTCCACTTTTGCCATAAAATGCAGAGGCGGCACCTCTTTAGGCATTGAAACGAAAACGGGGTCAAACGCGCATGTATGGTTAATGGCTACTATGTATCTTCCGTCCGACTCGGACGGAACATTTTCAAGCCCTTTGAATTCTAATTTATATATTACTTTGAACAAAGGGCCGAAAACTTTTTTAACAAAACCGTAAAATTTATAATGCTTAACCTTGCTGTAATCAAAACTAACCATTTATTTTCTCCTTAATAACCGAAACAATCATTTTTATACTTTCGGGCAGGTCTTTACCCGTAGTATCCGCCATAACTGATTCATCAGTTGGCTTTAAAGGGGCGATTTTTCTGTGGCTGTCCTGATAATCACGGTCATTTACATCTTTTAAGACATCCTCATATTTTACATTCTGACCCTTTTCCAAAAGTTCTTTATATCTTCTTTCAGCCCTGCATTCGGGAGAAGCATAAAGAAAAATTTTTACATCGGCATTCGGCAAAACTACCGTACCTATATCTCTGCCGTCCATAATAACATTATTTTCACGGGCGATAGAGCGCTGAAGTTCAAGCAGAAATTCCCTTACCGCCGGAATCTGAGATACAGAAGACGCCGCCATAGATATTTCAGGCGTTCTTATAAGCAAAGAAACATCTTCTCCGTTCAGGTATACCCTTTGCTCGCCGTTTTCGTCAAATTTAAGCCGAACGGTAACGGCTGAAAGCATATCTGCAATTTTTTCTTCGCTGCCCAGTATATTTTGTCTTTGAGCGGCAAGAGCAACGGCTCTGTAAAGCGCGCCGGTATCAACATAAATATATCCGAGTTCTTTTGCCGCACCGCGCGCAACGGTGCTTTTTCCCGCTCCGGCGGGGCCGTCTATGGCAACATTAACCATATTAAAACAACCTTTCTTTAGTTACATATTTTCTCCGCATAATTTTCCGGTGGAAAAGGCTATTTGCAGATTAAAACCGCCTGTATAGGCGTCCACATCAATTATTTCACCGGCAAAATAGAGATTTTCAATTATTTTGGAGCGCATTGTTTTAGGATCTATTTCCTTAACATTTATGCCGCCCCTTGTTATTATTGCGGAATCAATTGAATAAAATCCCGAAATATTCACTTCCATATTTTTCAGCAGATGAACAAGATTTTTTCTTTCTTCACGAGTGATTTCATTAACCTTTTTATGGATTGGCACGCCCCAAAGAGATACAGCCGCGGGGATAAGCTTTTTAGGCAGAAGTTTTGAAAGTGAATTAATAATATCCCTGTTTTTAAATTCTGCAAAATCACGCTGAATGCGTTTATCAAGAGTATCGTAATCAAGAGCGGGTTTTAAATCAATAACTATTTTATAACCGCCGCTTTCGGGATTATCAATATGGCTGGAGGCAGAGAGTATAACAGGCCCGCTCACGCCGTAATGGGTAAAAAGCATTTCACCGAAATCAGAATAAACCGCTGTGCCGTTTTTTAAAAGTTTTATTGAAATATTTCTTAAACTCAGGCCCTGAAGTCCTGGCACAAAATCATCACTGCTTTTCAGCGAAACAAGAGCGGGAGTAATCTCAGTAACAGTATGGCCTGCGCTTTTTGCAAGAATATAACCGTCCCCTGTTGAGCCTGTTGCGGGATAACTTTTGCCGCCGGTACATAGAGCAACGCTGTTACAATCTATTTTACTGCCGTCCTCCAAAACCACGGATTTGATTTTATTTTCATCAAAAACAAACGCCTTTGCGGCGCAGTGAATAAATTTAACGCCGTTGTTTTTTGCATTTCTTACAAGAGCGTCGGAAATATCCTTAGCACAGTCCGACTTTGGGAAAACCCTGCTTCCCCTTTCAACTTTTAGCGGTACGCCGAGTTCCTCAAAAAAAGACATGGTATCATACGGCATAAAAGAAGAAAACGCTGAATAAAGGAATCTTGGGTTTCGGGGAACATTTGAAATAAGGTCTGAAATATCAAAACAGGCGTTTGTAACATTGCACCTGCCTTTTCCCGTAATTGAGACTTTTTTCGCGCAAACGGGCATTTTTTCTATTACAACGGTATCTTTACCGCGGGCAGCGCATACCGCCGCCGCCATAAGGCCGGAGGCTCCGCCGCCAATAATTACTGATTTAGACATAATCCTCAACTTTTTTATTAAAATACTAAATTATTATAATTTAATCAGATATACTTGTCAATTCCTCTGATTTTTCCATCCACTCTTCAAGCAGCGAATCTCTTATTTCCGTTTTTTTCTGAAGTTCTTCATTGATTGCAAGGAACTGCTCATAAGGCGGATTTGAATTTAATTTTTCCTCAATAAGGGCGATTTCTTCTTCTATATCCTCAATACTGCTCTCAAGGCGCGAAACGGCAGTTTTTAACTTTCTTTGCCTGCTTGCAAGTTCCTTACGCATTTTATAATCATTGATTTTTGGCTTTTCCGTTTTATTTTGCTTAACTTCCTGCGCCGCCTGAAATCGCATTTTTGCATCAGTATAATCGTTATAATTACCTATATATTTGTTAATGCCGGCGGGAGTGAGTTCCAAAACAACAGTGGCAAGTTTATTTATGAAATATCTGTCGTGCGAAACAATAAGCATTGTGCCCGAATAATTGAGAAGTGTATTTTCAAGTTCTTCTCTCGAATAAGCGTCAAGATGATTAGTGGGCTCATCAAGCAAAAGAAAATTATATTTACCAAGCATAAGTTTTAACAGAGCAACTCTTGCCCTTTCGCCGCCGGAACAGTCAGAAAGGCGTTTATAAACCTCGTCTCCTCTGAAAAGAAATGCGGCAAGTGCGTTTCTGACGCTTGTTTCGGTCATTGAGGGAAACGCAGACCACACTTCTTCAAGCGCGGATTTATTAAGGTCAAGTTTTTCCTGCACCTGGTCAAAATACCCTGTAAAAAGATTGGCGCCGAATTTAAATCTGCCGGTATCCGGCGTATAATCGCCTGTTAAAATCTTTAAAAGAGTTGTTTTGCCGCAGCCGTTATCACCAACTAAAAATACGCGCTCGCCGCGCCTGATATTAAAAGATACATTTTCAAAAATTTTTTTATCTCCGAAAGATTTAGAAACGCCGCTGACGCTTAGCACATCTTCGCCTGATACGCACTTGGGTGTAAAATCAAAACGAATTTTTTTCTGAGCGGCGTCCGGTGCAACGAGTTGAGCCTTTATACGCTCAATCACCTTTTCCTTGCTTTCCGCCGTTTTAATATTCTTTTCTCTGTTCCAGCGGCGCTGCTGCTCTATAATTCCCTCAAGGCGTTCTATTTCTTTCAAATCATTTTCATATTTATCGGCGATTGCTTTCTGCTCCGCCTCTTTTTTTACAAGAAATTCAGAATAATTGCCTTTATACGAACGAAGTTTGCCGCAATCGAGTTCTATGGTTTTATTAGTTACCTTATCAAGGAAATATCTGTCGTGCGATATAACAATGAACGCGCCGGAAAACGAAGTCAAAAAGCCTTCCAGCCATTCAACAGAAGTGATATCAAGATGATTTGTAGGCTCGTCAAGGAGAAGCAGGTCAGCGCGTGAGAGCAGAAGTTTTGAAAGTATCAGTTTTGACCTCTGCCCGCCGGAAAGCGCAGAAGTGGGTTTTGAAAAATCGCTTTCATCAAAACCAAGGCCTATTAAAGCGGAGCGGGTAAGGCTTTTATAAGTTGCGCCGCCGTTTCTTAAAAACTGTTCGTTTAAAAAATCCTGGCGCGCAATCAGTTCCTTTGACGGCTTCACTGTTAGTTTTGCCGAAATTTCCTCAAGTTCCTTTTCCGTTTCAATAAGGTCTGAAAACACGGAAACAAGTTCATCATAAACCGTTTTATTATCAGAGCAGGTATGCTGCTCCATATAGCCGAGTTTAACATTTTTTCCTATAAAAGCGCCGCCGGATGTAGGGCTGTATTCGCCTGTTAAAACTTTAAAAAGAGAAGTTTTGCCCGCGCCGTTAGCGCCGACAAGGCCAACCTTATCCTTATCGCCCATTTCAAAAGAAATATTCTCAAAAAGTGTTTTTTCACCGAATGCCAAAGTTAAATTCTGAATATTAAGGCACGCCATAACTTCACTTCCTTTCAGGTTACCGAAGTATATTTTACACTATAAAGCCTTGAATGTGAAGTGAAATTTTGATATTATTAATTAAGATATTATTAATACGCAACATTAAATAACAAAAGAGGTTTTTAAAATGGAAATACTTAAACTGAACCCCGTATTTAAAGATTACATTTGGGGCGGCACGCGCCTGCGTGATGAATTTAAAATGAAAACCGATATAAACCCGGTTGCCGAGGGCTGGATGCTTGCCTGCCACAAAGACGGAATGAATACTATTGACTCAGGCAAGTATAACAACAAAACGCTTCAGGAAGTAATAGACATTGAAGGAAGCGTAAAAATGCTGGGTAAAAACAGTGAAAAGTTTGCTTACTTTCCGGTTTTGATAAAGATTATTGACGCAAAGGACAATCTTTCAATTCAGGTTCACCCGGATGACGAATACGCAAGAAGAGTAGAGCACGAATTCGGGAAGACTGAAATATGGTATGTGCTTGACGCGGACGAAGGCGCAGAACTTATTTACGGATTTAAAAATAAAATTTCCAAAGAGGAATTCAGAAAAGCCATTGAAAACAACACCCTGCCTGAAGTTTTAAACAGCGTAAAAGTGCATAAGGGCGACCTCTTTTTCATTGAGGCGGGAACGGTGCATGCAATTGGAAAAGGCACATTGATAGCCGAGATTCAGCAAAACAGCAACTCTACTTACAGAGTGTACGACTACGGCAGGCTCGGAAAAGACGGAAAGCCAAGGGAACTTCACATTGACAAAGCCGTTGATGTAACGGTTACAGAGCCGCCGAAATACGGCACTAAACCCCAGGGCGAGCCGGAAAAAATAAACGGCGGCAAAAAGCAACTGCTGACTTCCTGCGAACTGTTTACCGTTTACAGATATGACTGCGAAAGCGAGATTGAACTTACTGCCGGCGAAGAAAGTTTTAATCATCTGCTCATAATTGAAGGAAACGGAAATATAAACGGCAGGCAATTTAAAAAGGGCGACAGTTATTTTGTGCCTGCCGGATACGGCAAATACAAAATTGAAGGAAACGCAGAAATTATTCTTACAAAAATTTAAAAATTGATAAAACAAAATAAATGAATAAAAAGTCGTTAGTACGGGCAATATACTAACGACTTTTTTATTTGGAGATGAGAAAATGACGATTATTAACAGAATAGCATTAATCCTTAACATAATAGGCGGACTCAACTGGGGTCTTATAGGTCTTTTTAAGTTTGACCTTGTAGCGTGGATATGCGGCGGGCAGGACAGCGTTATAGCAAGAATAATTTACAGCCTTGTAGGTCTTGCTGCAATTTGGTGCATAAGCCTGCTTTTCAGAAGAAATGTAGTTGAGGAATAGTCATCAGCGGTGCGGACAAACCACGCCGCGTACATATATTACGCATATTCTTTCATAATCTGTGTCTTAATTTTCTGAATTATTCTTTTTTCAAGGCGCGAAATATAACTTTGCGATATTCCCATAAGGTCTGCAAGTTCTTTTTGCGTATGCTCCTTTTCCCCGAGTATGCCGAAACGCTTTTTCATTAATTCGCGCTCTTTTTCCGGCAGGGAAAGAATTATTTTAAGCAGCAGCGCCTTTTCGTCATTATACTCTATATCGTTTGAAATCTCATCCGGCTCGCTGCCCAAAACATCACGCAAAGTAAGTTCATTACCGTCCCAATCAATACTTAAAGGCTCGTCAAAACTCATTTCAAATTTAGCGCTGCTTATTTTTCGCAGGTGCATCAAAATTTCATTTTCAATACAGCGGGAGGCATAAGTGGCTAATTTTATATTTTTTTGCGGGTCAAATGTTTTAACCGCTTTCATCAAACCTATTGTGCCTATGGAAACAAGGTCTTCGGTTGAAGTTGCGCAGCCCTCAAATTTTTTTGCTATATATACAACAAGCCGCAGATTATGCGTTATAAGCAATTCGCGGTGTGTATCATCCCCTGCTTTCAGTTCTCGCATAACCGTATCCTCTTCCTCTTTGGTGAGCGGAGGGGGTAAAGTTTCCGGCCCGTTTATGTAATAACAATTCTTTTTAAAAAGCCTGTTTAAAATTCTTAAGAAAAAAAGTTTAATATTTTTTAGCATATTGCACCTCTGAAACAGATTTGGGATTGATAATCCCCTGATACTCCCCTTTTTTCACATTACTGCTGAGGGCTATATACACCCTGCTTAATTCACCGCTGCCGCGCGATGTTGAAATCACCACCTTTTCTGGCTTAAACGCCTTTAATATTCCCTCTCCGTTTACAGTTGAAACGGGTATAATCCTGCTGCATTTAACATCTTTAAACAAATTTTCATCTGCAACTATTACAGGAAAATCAGAAAAAGGCTCGCGAAGGTTATTACCGCTGTCCGCAAAAGCGAAAAAAGAATATTTCCTGCCGTCGTAATAAACGGTTATATTATATAGTTCGTTTTTGGCGGTTTTATTATTATATATCCTTATAATTACAGCGCTAATCACATAGGCGATAAACGCAGAAACAAGCAACGCTGACGCCGAAACATCAAAATAAACTGTGGAATTATTTATAACTATTCCCGACGGCTTAAATATCATCCAAAGCCCGACCATAATTCCTACAAAAACAAAATTTACAAAAAAGAATATAACGGTGGTTTTAACAAAATTTTTAAAGCCCGACCGCCTAAACGCTATCAGCACAATAAGGCACGCGGCGGCAAGTTTGCCGAGAAGCGACACCGCAAAATCAAGTTCATCAAACAAAATAACAAGCGAATACGCCGCACCGGCGAATGACGCAAGCACAATACGGGAAATTTTTGAATTTTCCTTAGCAAGTTTTTGCGTTATAAGCAAAAGCAAAAAGGTGATAAAAAAATTTACAACAAGCAGAACATCTACATAAATAACCGTCAACGCCACCACCGATTTAATTATAATTTCGGCGGAGCGAATAAATTGTCAAATAATAAATCATAAAAATAAAAAAGCGGCTGACTTTAAATCAGCCGCTGCGGATTTCAGACTTTATTCGGATATAACAATTTCTTTAATTTTAACATCATCGACGGGCTTATCATTCGCGCCGCACTCAACGGCAGCAATGGAATCAAGCACATCGGCGCCGCCAATCAACTGACCGAAAACAGTGTGGTGGAAATCAAGCCACGGAGTGCCGCATACATTTTTATAATTATCAATAACTTCCTGCGGGAAACCGTTTTCTTTTAACTGCTCCATTTGGGAAATCAGATTTTGCGAAACCGTTTTCGCCTGCACTATAAAAAACTGACTGCCGTTTGTATTCGGGCCGGCGTTTGCCATAGAGAGCGCCCCGTAATAATTACGCGCGTCAAGGCTGAATTCGTCCTCAAAATTTTTACCGAAAGCAGATTCGCCGCCCATACCCGTACCGGTGGGGTCGCCGCCCTGTATCATAAAATCTTTAATTACTCTGTGAAAAATGATACCGTTATAATAACCGTTTTTAGAGTGCGTTACAAAATTTTCAACCGCTTTGGGAGCAACCTGAGGAAAAAGTATGAATTCCATATCTCCCATATTTGTTTTTATTACGGCTTTAATGCCGTCCTTAACTTCAAGTTGTTTCATTACAATTAACCCTTTCGTTGATTTTTTTGATAAATTCGGCCGGTATTTTCTGCACCTGCCTGTCATAAGTAAGAAGTCCGTTTAATTCATCCTCAACATCCGTAAGTTGAGTATAAACAGTGGCGCAAAGCCCTGATTTTATCTGAGGAATGATAGTTTTCTCAAATGTTTTTTTGTACGCTTTAGCAAGACTTTCAGGGGAATTATATATTTTATAACCAAACATTTTATTATTAAAAGTGTGGCCTTTTACCCTATGGGAGAAACCGCCGAATTCGGACAAAACATATGGCTTACTGCCTTTTTTCACCTTAATTGGCGTAAAATATATATGCTTGGAAATAACATCGGTAACGCCTCTGTCATGCCAGCCGGATGCGGAATCTACTATTCTTGTGCTGTCAAACTCCTTAATAAATTTATATACCTTAGCGCTGTCAAACTGCCCCCAGCCCTCATTAAACGGAACCCAAAGCGCTATACACGGGCAGTTATAAAGCGCATTTAGCATTTCCTTTAACTCGTTATAATAACTTGCCCTTTGAGAAGCGTCTGTGCGCTTAAAAGTTTTATAATTTGTATCGTCAAGATTTATACCTATAAACGGCAGTACATTTATTTCAAGGCCGTATTTTCCGCCGCCGTTTACCATATCCTGCCAGACGAGTATACCGTTTACATCACAATAGTGATACCAAAGCATAGGCTCAATTTTTATATGTTTTCTAAGCATATTAAAGCCCATTTTTTTAACTGTTTTTACATCATATTCAAGAGCCTCGTTAGAGGGCGGAGTCAAAAAGCCGTCCGGATAATAGCCCTGGTCAAGAAGCCCGTTATGAAAATACGGTTTATTATTCAAAAACAGCCTGGGAATACCGTTTTCATCCGTACCCGTGGAAAATTTTCTCATACCGAAATAAGATTTTACACGGTCTTTGCCGCAGGCGAAAGTAACATTATAAAGAAACGGACTTTCGGGCGACCACGATTTAAAATTAGGTATTTTTACAACACTTTCGGCAGTTTCGGCAATTAACATATCGCCGTCATATACGGAAGTTACTACTTCGCAGTCCGCCTCAAAATCAAAGCGCACCTGTTCATTATCATAATCAGGCGTAATCTTAACGCTGTGAAGATATTCAGCCGGAGTGCTTTCAAGCCAAACGGTTTGCCAAATACCGCTTTGAGGGCTGTACCATATCTGACCGCGGTGAAATTTTTGCTTTCCCCTTGAATACTCGCCGGTGTCTGAATAATCCTTAACCGTAACATTAAGACGGTTTTGCCCTTCATTTATATACTTTGTTATTTCAAAAGAAAACGGAGTATATCCGCCTGTATGAGAACCAACATATGCGCCGTTTACAAAAACATCAGCAATTTGGTCCACCGCGCCGAAATGTATGAACACCCTGCCCTTATTAAAATCGGGCGGAATATCAAACATTTTTTCATAGTGAAGGTACTCGCTCTGCTTTAAAACTCTGCCTACGCCGGAAAGCGGCGCCTCAGGAGAAAAAGGCACAACTATATCTTTAGAAAAAGACAGCGGCAAATCACGGCTTTCGGTAAATTCACATTTCCACATTCCGTTCAGATTAATATAACTGTTTCTTACGAACTGAGGTCGTGGATATTCCGCAAGCGGACTGTTTTTATTTATTTTCTTACCAAATTCAGTCAGCACTTTCATTCACCTCGCTGATAATTTTTGAATTTTCTATTCTTACATGTTTATTGCATATTTGCAGCGCCGCTTTTTTATGGCTTACAATTATGCAAGTAACATTTTTCATCTTTTTAAGGTTTGTAAGAAACGCCTTTTCGGTTTCTTCATCAAGTGCGGAAGTTGCCTCGTCAAGAAGTAGCACCGGAGATTCGCTGAGCATTGACCTTGCTATGGCAAGGCGCTGTATCTGCCCTTCGGAAAGCCCAAGCCCTTTTTCACCTATAACAGTATCAATTCCCTGTGGGAGTTCGCTTATAAACTTATCAGCGCAGGAAATATGAACAGCGCTTTGGATTTCCTCATCGGAAACATCGGGATGAATAAAAGTAAGATTATCCCTAATAGTGCCTGAAAGCAGCATATTTCCCTGCGGCACATAAGAAAACAAGCGCCTCGTGTGCTTATCCACGGGAATTTCACCGTCTTTTAATTTTAAAGAAATACTGCCGCTCTGAACATTCAGAACGCCGAGCAATAGTTTAAGCAATGTGCTCTTGCCTATGCCGGAAATACCCGTTATAGCAATAAAATCGCCTTTATCAACAGTTAAAGAAGTATTATCAAGAATAAGGTCTCTGTCATATTTAAAAGTGATATTTTTAAAGTCTATTGATTCAAGTTTATCATAAGTTTCCTTTACATCAATATCTTCAGCGTTATTCTCTTTTTCGTCCGGCAGATTAACTATTTCTATCAGTCTTTCGGCGGAGGCTATAACATTATAATATTTAGGGAAAATTGAGGACAGGCTTGCAAAAGGACCCTGAACCTGATTTACAAGTTGGAGCATAGCGGTAACGGTGCCGTAAGTCATACTGATTCCGCCTATGCCGAGAAGACCCAGCGCGCCGTAAGTTAACGCAAATACATAACCTACATTAAACACCGTTGAAATACCGGCGTTTGAGGCAATATTCATAAATCTGCGTTTCATTCTTGCCTTATAATTTTTTTCCTGAAGAACATCAGCCTCCTGAGAAATTCTTTTTTCCGCTGAAAAAGATTTTACCACAAGAAGGTTAATAATTGATTCCTGAAAGAACGAGCGTGTTGCGCCCTCTGTTTCCTGAACCTGCTTATGAAGTTTTTTCAACGGCGACCTGAAAATACTCATACAGATTAGCACAAACAGCCCGCCTGCAAGAAAGACCAAAGCAAATATCTTGCTGATAATCACAAGATAAACAAAAGCGCAAAGCAGTTTTACAAGATAAAAAGTTGAATTCGGAACGATTGTTGTAATACCGTCCGTAACAACGGTAATATCATTAAAAAGCCTGTTTTGCAGTTCACCGGTATGGTATGAAGTAATGCTGGAATAATCTTTTTTCATTATTTCCTCAAGCATATATTTCCTGTAATCTATATCAAGCCTGCTGCGGCAGCGTTCGGACATACTGTTGCTGAACAGGTTGAGCACAAGTTGGAGCATAATAATACAAAAAAGCGCAACGGCATATTTAACAACATAATTAAAATCATGGTATTCAACAGCGCCGTCAATTACATTTTTTGAGAAATTGGCGAAAACAACGGAAAGACTTGCCCATATAATATTGGCAAGCATTATTACAGCGATACGCCACAACTGCTTTTTACCGATTCTCAGCAGCCATTTCAGCACATTCAAATCGCTTTTTTTAAATTTTCGTTTTGCTACTGTATCACTCACGCGTTTTTACCTCGTTTTAAAATTCTTTTAATTTTATTTACAGCGCGTTTTATAAATAAAAATATCGGTCTTACCGGCAAAAGCGCTACCCAAACTTTAGAATAAAATTTATAAAAACCGTTAGTTTCAAGGTCAATATATTTTTTGCCGTTTTTATAAAATCCCCTTAAAACGCCGACTATCATATCATCTGTAACATACTCTTTTGTAAGCAGGTTATCACCAACTATAACATAATGGTCTTCACACACCTTAACAACACGGTGCATAATATATTTTCCCGATTTCAGATACACCGGAATATCATATTTCCTGAGTCTGCCGTTTTGCTTAACAATTATAATGGTATCTTTCTGATTATGTATGAGCGGTTCCATTGAAGTGCCGCTTGTAAGACCGGTATAGATACCTTTTTGCTCAACAGCCTCTTTAATAGTTTTTAAACTTTCGTTATCAGTCAAAACAAGACCTCCGAACAAATGAAAAAATCCTTTTTAAGTATAACATATAATATTTTTATATGCAAACATAGAAAAAAGCCGCCCTTAAAGGCAGCTTTTTTATTAAAATATTTTCAACTAATACTGCTGATTAGGCGGCTGAATTTCCGCATTTTAAATTAAAACTATGATTATTTTAATTATTTCGCAACCGCATTTTTAATATCGTTACTCAATTCATAAGTGATATTATTCTCTTTACACCAGTCAATGAGTTTTTCAATGATATATTTATCTCCGAATTCAGTGAGCCCCTCTTTAAGTTCCGGGTAAGCGTTAAAATACTTCCAAAAAGTTTCGATAAAATCATCAGAATGAACTTTTTGAAGTATTCCGTTAAGTTTTGCAGAGCCGCGCTGTTTTACAAAGGCGCGCATAACTTCCTCGTTGCTTACGGAAAGGAAAGGAATAAGCCCAAGAGAAACATAATATGCAGTCTGCCCTACATCATCAGGTTTATCAAGGTCGTCTATCTCAGAAATATTTTTTATAGTATAGTCGCCGTAAGAAAACCAGTATTCGGACGAACCGCCGCCGCATTTTTGAAGTAATTCACTATCAATTAAAAGTGTCATGCCATGTAAAACTCCCGATTAACCAATAGAATTAAGCAAACCGCCCTTAGCGATTATATTTTGAATAAATTCCGGAAACGGCTGCGCCTGAAATGTTTTGCCGAGGGTAACATCAGTAATAACACCTGTATTGAAATCAACCTCAACGGTATCACCGTTTTGTATTTCCTTTGAAGCCTCATCACATTCAAGAATGGCAAGGCCGATATTAATAGCATTTCTGTAAAAAATGCGGGCAAATGTAGACGCTATAACGCAGGATATACCGCTTGCTTTGATAGCGATTGGGGCATGCTCCCTTGACGAGCCGCAGCCAAAATTAGCGCCTGCCACCATAATATCTCCGGGTTTTACATTATTAACGAAATCTTTATCTATATCTTCCATACAGTGGGAAGCAAGCCAAGCGTCATCGCTCTTATTGAGGTAACGCGCGGGAATAATAACATCAGTATCAACATTATCGCCGAATTTATGAACAGTGCCTTTTGCTTTATCCATCACGAATACCTCCTTAAATCTTTGCAGGGTCTGCTATATAGCCGGCAACCGCGGAAGCGGCGGCAACTGCCGGTGAAGCAAGATAAACTTCAGATTCCGTATGACCCATTCTGCCTACAAAGTTTCTGTTTGAAGTTGAAACGGCTCTTTCGCCTTTGGCAAGTATGCCCATATGGCCGCCGAGGCATGGCCCGCAGGTTGGAGTTGAAACAACGGCACCCGCCTCTATAAAAATCTCAGTAATGCCTTCTTTAATGCAGTCAAGATAAATCTGCTGGGTTGCAGGGATAACTATTACACGAACTCCGTCTGCAACTTTTTTGCCTTTAATAATAGACGCAGCCATACGCATATCTTCCATTCTGCCGTTTGTGCATGAACCTATAACAACCTGGTCTATTTTAATTTCAGGAACTTCGTCAATAGTTTTTGTGTTTTCCGGCAAATGCGGGAAGGCAACAGTCGGGCGCAGAGTACTGAGGTCAACAGTTATTGTGCTTTCATACTCAGCGTCTTCATCCGCCTCATAAATCTTATAAGGGCGCTCCGCCCTGCCGTTTACATAATTCAGCGTAACATCATCAACCGGGAAAATACCGTTTTTAGCGCCGCACTCAATAGCCATATTTGAAATGGTAAGGCGGTCATCCATAGAAAGGTTTTTAATACCGTCCCCTGTAAATTCAAGGCTCTTATACAGCGCGCCGTCAACGCCGATTCTGCCGATGATATTAAGAATAACATCTTTACCGCAAATATATTCCGGTTTTTCACCTGTTATTACAACTTTAATTGCCGAAGGCACTTTAAACCATGCCATACCGGTAATCATACCTGCCGCCATATCTGTTGAACCTACGCCTGTGGAGAATGCGCCGAGAGCGCCGTAAGTACAGGTATGGCTGTCCGCGCCGATAATGCAGTCGCCGCAGGTAACAATTCCCTGCTCGGGAAGAAGCGCGTGCTCTATGCCCATTTTTCCCACATCGTAATAATGGAGGATACCGTGGCGCGCGGCGAATTCCCTTACCTGTTTACAGTTTTGAGCGGACTGAATATCCTTGTTAGGAGTAAAATGGTCCATAACAAGGGAAATTCTTGTTTTATCAAATATTTTATCCTTGCCGAAATTTTCCATAACATTAATTGCTACGGGTGAAGTTACATCATTACCGAGCACCATATCAAGTTTTGCGTTGATAAGTTGACCGGCAACGACGCTGTCCAGCCCTGCATGGTCCGCAAGGATTTTCTGAGTCATTGTCATTCCCATCAAAATCACCTGTTTATTGAATATTTTTGCCCGAAACAGGGCGCGGCAAAGCCGTGTAAATTAAAGGTCTTCAGAAAAAGACTCTGAGCCTCTTTCAAGCGAAGTTTCACCCGTTCTTGCCATTTCTATAATACCGAAATCAGAAACAGCGCCGATAAATTCATCAATAGTATCGGGTCTGCCCGTGAGTTCAAGGGTAAAACTTTCAAGTGTTACATCAATAATTCTTGCGCCGTATTTTCTGTTTATCTCAAGCAGGGCGTTTTTCTTTTCAATTCCCTTTGCCCTGACTTTTATAAGCAAAAGTTCCGAAGAAACGGAATTCTTCTCAGTTAAAAGTTCAACTTTTTTAACGATTTCAAGTTTTAAAAGCTGCATTTCAATTTGGCGCGCCATATCAGGGTCAGCCTCAGAAACAACAGTCATCCTTGAAAAAGCGGGGTCTTCCGTTTCACTTACAGTGAGTGAATTGATATTGTATCCTCTTCTGCTGAAAAGGCTTGCAACGCGCTGCAATACGCCGCTCTGGTTATCTACAAGAACAGAAAAAGTAAGTTTCTCAACCATATCAGCACCCTCCTCATCAATTAAAATTCATTATAATATCGTCTGATGAGCCGCCGGGCGGAATCATCGGAAGTACATTTGAATCCGGAGAAATACGGCAGTCAACAAGAATAGGGCCTTTATATTCAAGCGCCTCTTTTACAACGCTTTCAATTTGCTCGTTATTTTCAAGGCGAAGTCCTTTTATGCCGAACGCCTCGGCAACCTTTACAAAATCTGTTATTCTGTGCGGGTCGGTATCCGCAAAGCGGTTTCCGTAAAACAGTTTTTGCCACTGGCGCACCATACCGAGCACTTTATTATTCATAATAAACATAACAACCGGGATATTATACGACGCCATAGTAGCAAGTTCATTAAGGTTCATATGGAACCCGCCGTCGCCTGCGAAAAGTACAACTTTCTTTTGCGGGCAGCCGAAGGCGGCGCCCATTGCCGCGCCCATTGAATAACCCATAGTGCCGAGACCGCCGCTCGTGAGCAATGTGCGGGGCTGGCGGAATTTATAAAACTGAGCGGCCCAAAGTTGGTGCTGGCCAACATCGGTAACTATAATAGTATCATCCGGTGTATTTTCATCAACAAACTCAATAAGTTTCTGCGGATTAACATAATCTTCTATCTGATTCTGAACAAAAGGACGCTTCCAGCCGTTTATTTCCGATTTCCAAGAAGAATGGTCGCTCTTATTGAGCGCCTTTGTTAACAGCGGAAGAACCTCTTTAAGGTCGCCTCTTAAATGGCAGTCTGAATAAACATTCTTATCCATTTCAGCAGGGTCAATATCAATATGTATAACATCCGCTTTCGGTGCGAATTTAAGCCTGTTGCCGGCAACTCTATCAGAAAATCTGGCTCCGCAGGCGATAAGCACATCGCACTGCGCCGCGGCTTTATTTGACTCAAATCTGCCGTGCATACCGATAAGACCTACATAAAGTTCATGACTGTGGTCAAATGCGCCGAGCCCCATAAGAGATGAAACAACGGGGCAATCAAGTTTTTCTGCGAATTCCTTGATTTCTTTGCTGCTGTTTGACGAAACAGCGCCGCCGCCGATATAGATGAGCGGCTTTTTACATTTATTAAGGAGTTCAACGGCGCGGTCTATGCACTCATTTTTAGGCTGAGCGGTTTCATCCGGCTGCTGCTTCGGAACAGGATAGTACTCACATTTAGCCGAGGTAATATCCTTAGGAATATCAACAAGGACGGGACCTTTTCTGCCGCTGATGGCAATTCTGAACGCATTTCTGAGAGTATCCGCAAGTTCCTCTACACTGCGCACCATAAAATTATGCTTAGTTATAGGCATTGTAATACCTTTTATATCAACTTCCTGGAATGAATCCCTGCCAATCATTGAAGTGCCGACATTGCAAGTAATGGCAACAATCGGTATGGAATCCATATAAGCGGTTGCGATACCTGTTACAAGGTTTGTTGAACCGGGGCCGGAAGTGGCAAAACAAACGCCGACTTTACCGGTTGCTCTTGCATATCCGTCCGCTGCGTGGGACGCGCCCTGCTCGTGGGCGGTAAGAATATGTTTGAAGGTATCGCCGTACTTATATAACTCATCGAATATATTAAGAATGGTGCCTCCGGGATAGCCGAAAACAGTATCAACGCCCTGTTCTTTTAATACCTCAAGAACTATCTGCGAGCCGTTTAATTCCATAACAATCCCTCCGTTATATTAATCAAAAAATATTTATAGATATTTTAGTATTTTTACGCTGTAAAGTCAAGGCTATATTTACGCCTAAATCAAATATGAGGAAAAAATCAAATAAACTCGAAAAAGCGATAAAGGCGGTAAATAATTCTTGCCAAATCATTTTGTGTGTTATATACTATAAAATGATTTAAAATCCATATTTTATAAGGAGTAATCAGTGTGAAAATTCACACTATGTTGGATTATATTGCCCTCAAAATTTGCTTATGGCGTAATTTTGAGCCGGCTGTAATCACTGTTAACGCCTTATCAGGCTTCAATCAGGCGTTAATACAATATCTTTAATTTATTTTTGTAATCTGAAAGGCTGTGATGATTAATATGAAACTCGGAATCGTGGGACTTCCGAATGTTGGAAAAAGCACACTTTTTAACGCAATAACAAACGCCGGAGCGCAGAGCGCAAACTACCCTTTCTGCACGATTGAGCCGAATGTTGGTATGGTAAGCGTGCCGGACGAAAGACTTGATAAACTTGCGGAAATGTACCAGCCGAATAAATTTACGCCGGCTTCCATTGAATTTGTGGATATTGCGGGTCTTGTTAAAGGAGCAAGCAAAGGTGAAGGTTTAGGAAACAAATTCTTGAGCCATATCCGTGAAGTTGACGCTATAATTCATGTGGTGCGTTGCTTTGAAAATGACGATATTACGCATGTGGACGGGAGCATTGACCCGAAAAGGGACATTGAAACGATTAATCTTGAACTGATACTTTCAGACCTTGATATACTCAGCCGCAGAATAGACAGCAGAAAAAAAGCGATGAAGGGCGATAAAACCATTGCGCCCGAAGTTGATTTTCTTGAAAGGCTTTACAGCGAAATGGAAAGCGGTAAAACGGCAAGAGCGTGCGAAATTTCAGAAGACGAAAGCGAATATCTTAAAGAAGTTTCCCTGCTTACCATAAAGCCTGTAATTTACGCCTGCAATATGAGCGACGAAGATTTTGCAAACGGAATTGAAAGCAACAGGAATTTTAACATTGTTAAAGAGATAGCGGCTCAAGAGGGCGCTGAAACGCTTGCAATATGCGCTGAAACAGAGGCGGAAATAGCAACTCTTGACGATGACGACAAGAAAATGTTTCTTGCTGATTTAGGGCTTGAAAAGAGCGGACTTGACAGACTTATTCAGAAAAGTTACAGCCTGCTGGGGCTTATTTCATTCCTTACGGCGGGCAAAAAAGAAGTGCGCGCGTGGACAATTAAAAAAGGCACAAAAGCGCCGCAGGCCGCAGGCAAGATACACAGTGATTTTGAGCGCGGATTTATCAGAGCGGAAGTTGTTTCTTTTGATGACCTTATGGCAAACGGCACCATGGCGGCGTGCAAAGAAAAAGGGTTAATCCGCAGCGAAGGAAAAGATTATGTTATGCAGGACGGAGATATTGTTGAATTTAGATTTAATGTATAATTCTGAAATAGAAAGTATTTTACGCACTTTGCTTGACATTACAAATTGATTGTTATATTATATATTTAGGTAAGTCGGTGGATATTTATGGAAAAATTCAGTAATTTAAGTGAATCGGATATTCTTAAACTTGCCAAAGAAGGAGATAGTGAGGCAATAGACTTCATTATCAAGAAATACAAGTATATAGCGGTAAAGACGGCATCCGGATGGACTAATGCCGCAATAGAACCGGAAGACCTTATGCAGGAAGGTATGATAGGACTGCTTGCAGCCATTAAATCATTTGATACTGAAAGAGGTATTCCGTTTCTGTCTTACGCATATACATGTGTATACAACTCCGTACAAACGGCGCTTCGCAAAGTGAACAGGCAAAAAGACATTCCCAAAAATGATGTTGTTCCGTTTGAAAAGGAATTTGTTGACGGGAAAATAAATTCCTTAAGCGCCGAAGATTCTTTCCTTGCCGGGGAAAGCGTATCATTGTTATTACAGCAGCTTGATAAAAGCCTCTCAAAATTGGAAAACGGCGTGTTGAGATTGTTTTTGGTTGGTTGCAGTTACAACGAAATCGCGAAAAAGCTTAACAAAAGCCCGAAAGCGATAGATAATGCTTTACAGCGTATAAGAAAGAAACTTAGAGAAGTTTCCTTCTGAATCTACTCCCGTACTGCCGCTAAACGGTAAATCTATTTTTGAGAGGTAAAAAACTATGTATGAAGACAAAACTTTAGTCTGCAAAGACTGCGGCAAAGAATTTGTATTTACTGCCGGTGAGCAGGAGTTCTATGCCGAAAGAGGCTTTGAAAACGAGCCTGTTAGATGCAAGGAGTGCAGGGCTGCTAAAAAGGCCGCCATCAAGGCAAAAAGAGTTATGCACGACGCCGTTTGCGCCGATTGCGGTGCAGAGTGCAAGGTTCCTTTTGAGCCGAAAGATGACCGCCCTGTTTATTGCAGCGAATGTTACGCCAAGCGCCAGGAAAACGGCACGGTTGAATAAAGAAAAAATAGGTTAGTTAAAAAAGGTTTCCGAAAAAATTTTCGGAAACCTTTTTTAGTTTATACATAATTATTTTACTTTTGTTTCGCAGTAAATACAGCGGTAAGTGCCTTTATCATCGGTTAAAACAAACTCATAGTTAATGCCGTCCTCAACATTTGAGATACAGCGGGGATTCGGGCATTTGGCAACATTCACAACGCGTTTCGGCAAAGTAAGATTTCTTTTGGCTGCAACGCCGTCTTTTATAATATTAACCGTTATATTTTTATCAATAAAAGCAAGCACATCAAAGTTAAGGTCAATAAGTTCGTTTACTTTAATAATATCCTTAATTCCGAGTTTTTCGCTTTTTGCGTTTTGAATAATAGCCACCTGGCATTTTTGATTTGCAAGACCCAAAGCCTCGTAAACCTTAAGCCCGTTGCCGGCAGTAATATGGTCCAGCACATAACCGTTTTCAATTTTATCTATTTTCATCAGTCAAGTTCACCAGCCCATCTCAGCAGAGTAATAATGAGCGCCATTCTGATATATTTGCCGTTCATTGCCTGCTCAAAATATTTTGCGCGCGGGTCTGAATCAACTTCGCGTGCGATTTCGTTAACCCTCGGAAGAGGATGCATTACAGTGAGGTCTTTTTTTGCATATTTCAGTTTATCAATATCAAGTATAAAAGCGTCCTTATGCTTAAGATATTCATCTTCGGAAAAAAATCTTTCCCTCTGGACGCGGGTCATATACAGGATATCAAGTTTCGGCATAACCTGCTCCATTTTCTCAGCCTCAATATATTCAATTCCGTTTGAATCGAGATAATCGGATTTAATATAATCAGGCATTGAAAGTTCTTTCGGCGAAATAAGCGCAAATTTTATATTCTTATATCTGCTCATTGCCTTTACAAGGCTGTGAACCGTTCTGCCGAATTTAAGGTCGCCGCAAAGGCCGATAGTCAAATTTTCAAAAGAGCCTTTTTCCCTGTGTATCGTGAGCAGATCGGTCATAGTTTGTGTAGGATGGCTGTGGCCGCCGTCGCCCGCATTGATAACGGGAACAAGAGAAGTATAAGACGCAACTTTCGGCGCGCCCTCTACCGGGTGGCGCATTGCGATAATATCCGCATAGCAGGAAACAACACGGATAGTATCCTCAACTGTTTCGCCTTTAGACGCGGATGACGAGTTTGCCTCGGAAAAGCCTAAAACACTGCCGCCGAGTTCAAGCATAGCCGCCTCAAAGGAAAGCCGTGTTCTTGTGCTTGGCTCAAAAAACAGAGTTGCAAGTTTTTTGCCCTCGCAAACTTTGGCATATTTCTTTTTATTTGCAATAATATCATCTGCAAGAGCGATTATTTCATCTATTTCCTTAACTGATAAATCTGTTGTATCAAGTAAATGCCGCATTTTAAAGTTCCTTTCAAATTAATTTTTAGCGCCGTTAATCTCAAGATACTTCTTTATGCGTTCAACATGCTCACGGTTGCTTTCGTCTTCCTCAAGGTACTCAATAATATCGTAAACATCAACAATTGAATAAACGGGAAAGCCGTATTCCTCCCCTACTTCCGCTATTGCGGATTTATCGGTTTGGCCTTTTTCTTTACGATCTACCATTACAAAAACAGCGTCTACCTTTGTGCCCTCCAACTTTGAAAGGATAGCCATGCTTTCCCTTATAGCGGTGCCTGCGGTTACAACATCTTCTACGATAACAATATCTTCCCCCGCCTTAGGAGTATATCCAACAAACACACCGCCTTCGCCATGGTCCTTTTCTTCTTTTCTGTTAAAGAAGAACGGAACATCAAGGCCGTGCCCGGCAAGGGCAACAGAAGCAGAAACGGCAATGGGAATACCCTTATATGCAGGCCCGTAAAGAACTGCTTTTTTTCTGCCGAGTTTATCAAAATACGCTTTAGCGTAAAATTCGCCGAGTTTTTTAATCTGAGCGCCTGTTTTGATGTCTCCCGCGTTTATAAAATAAGGAATTTTTCTTCCGCTTTTGGCGGTAAAATCGCCGAACTTCAAAACGCCTGCGCTTTCAAGAAATTCAATAAATTCTCTTTTGTAACTTTCCATCACTTTTCTCCTTATCCGACAAATTCATCTACGCAGCGGCGGTATGCTGCAACCGGGTCTTCCGCCTGAGTAACAGGTCTGCCGACTACAATATAATCAGAGCCTATCTCCTTTGCTTTTTCAGGCGTTGTAACACGCACCTGGTCGCCTACATCGCTGTCTGCAAATCTAACGCCCGGAGTAACGGTAAGAAATTCTTTGCCGCACGAGTCTTTTACCATGCCTGCCTCAAGCGGCGAACAAACTACGCCGTCAAGCCCTGCTTCTTTAGCGTTTTGGGCATATTTAACAATAGTATCGTTAATGGACGCGTTTATAAGAAGTTCCTTTTGCATTCGCTCCTCACTTGTTGAAGTAAGTTGGGTTACGGCAATCAGTATAGGTCTTGTACCGTCCTCACGGGTAAGCCCCTGAACGGCGGCTTTCATCATTTCTATTGTACCGGCGGCGTGAAGATTAGTCATATCAACATCCAAATCGCGCAAAACGCTCATTGCTTTTTTTACAGTATTAGGAATATCATGCAGTTTAAGGTCAAGAAAAATCTTGTGGCCCCGTTCTTTTATTTCACGCACGATTGACGGGCCTTCGGCGTAAAAAAGTTCCATACCTATTTTTACAAAAGGCTTTTCCTGCGTAAACTTATCGAGGAAATCAAATGTTGCTTTTTTGCTGTTAAAGTCGCACGCAATTATAACATCTTTTCCCATTAATCAACCACTCCTATAATATCGCTTATTTTTTCTATGCCGAGGTCTTCGCAGACCGCCGGCAATTCCTCTATAATTTTTTTGCAGGAAAACGGGTCAACAAGATTTGCCGCGCCCACCTGCACCGCCGTGGCGCCTGCCATCATCATTTCGATAACATCTTCCGCGCACGCCACGCCGCCGCAGCCCATAACAGGTATATTACAGGCTTTGGAAACCTGATACACCATTCTTACAGCAACGGGAAACACTGCTTTGCCGGAAAATCCGCCCATTTTATTTGCTATAACGGCTGAGCGCCTTTTAATGTCAATGCGCATTCCGAGCAAAGTGTTTATAAGGCAGATACCGTCCGCCCCTGCCTCTTCGCAGGCTTTGGCTATTGAAACGATGTCCGTAACATTGGGTGAAAGTTTAATAATTACAGGTTTTGTTGTTACCGCCTTTACTGCTTTTGTAACTTCCGCCGCGCAGGCGGGGTCGGTACCGAAAGTCATACCGCCGCCGTGAACATTCGGGCAACTGACATTAACTTCCAAAATTCCGATTTGTTCCTGCTTATCAAGCAAAGAACAAGTATAAGCATATTCATCAACAGAAAAGCCGCTTACATTTGCGATAACTTTTTTATTAAAATACTCTTTCATTTCAGGCAGTTCATGCTCTATCACATGCTGAACGCCCGGATTTTGCAGACCGACGGCATTTATCATACCCTCAGTGCATTCTGCTATGCGGGGAGTTGGATTACCGAAACGCGGCTCTTTTGTGGTGCCTTTAAAAGAAAACGAGCCGAGAATATTTATATCATAAAAATCCTTAAACTCTTTTCCAAACCCGAAAGTACCGCTTGCCGGCACAACAGGATTATCCATCTGCATACCGCAGAAATTAACGGAAAGGTCTACCATACAATCTCCTCCCTGAAAAGCACGGGGCCGTCTTTGCAGATACGCTTACTGCCGTACTTTGTTTTGCACGAGCACCCCATACAGGCGCCGAAACCGCAGCCCATACGCTCCTCAAAACTATACTGACCCGAGGTTTTGACTTTGCTTTCTATTGCCCTGAACATAGGCATAGGCCCACAGGTATAAAAATAATCGTAATCATCGGGCATTGCGTCCGTAACAAAGCCTTTTACGCCGTAAGAACCGTCTGCTGTGGCAACTATAACGGGCACGCCGAGCGCCTTAAACTCGTCTTCATAGAAAATTTCTTCTTTTTTATTAAATCCGAGCACAACGGTCGGCTTCTGACCGTCATTTAAAAGGCATTTTGTAAGATTGTAAAGCGGCGGCACGCCGACGCCCCCGCCTATAACAAGAGGCTTTTTGGACTTTGATATATCATAGCCGTTGCCGAGACCGGTAAGGCAGTCAAGCATAGCGCCTTTCGGAAGTTTTGACATTTCGGCAGTTCCGCCGCCCACAACTTTATAGATTATAACTATTTCGCTGTTGCTGTAATCGCAGACAGATATAGGGCGGCGAAGAAATTTACCGTCAAGTTTTATATTTATAAACTGCCCGGGCGCCGTAATATAACCGGTATCGCCCTCAAGGCGCATTTCGTACACATCGGCGGTAAGCGCTTTATTTGATAAAATTTTATATATGTTGTTTTTATACATAATCGGTTACTCCGCGTCTATTGTTGATACGCCGAGGGTTATTTCCTCCAGCACATCAAGAAGGACTTTAACGGTATCAAGTGAAGTGAACATTGTTACATTATTTTCAACAGCCGCGCGGCGAATCTCAGAGCCGTCCGAATGGCTGTCCCCATGGCTGATATCAATAGTATTAATAACATAGGAAATATGCCCCTGCCTTAACGCTTTAAGGATTTCATCGCTATCATCCTCAGTGAGTTTTGCGCGCACGCGAGTACGGATTCCGTGCTTTTTAAGGAATTTAGCGGTGCCCTCGGTTGCCTCAATATTAAAGCCGAGGTCATAAAATCTTTTGATAAGCGGAAGCGCGTCTTCTTTATCATTATCAGCGATGGTAACAAGAACGGTGCCGTAATTTGAAACATTCATACCGCTTGCCTGAATTGCTTTATACAGCGCACGGGTAAGCGATTTATCATAGCCGATAGCCTCGCCCGTTGATTTCATTTCGGGTGAAAGGTATGTATCCATACCTTTTAATTTTGAGAAAGAGAAAGCAGGCGCTTTAACATACCAGCGTTTCTTTTCCGGCGGATAAACTTCCGTAATGCCCTGCTCCTTAAGGCTATGGCCGAGTATAACTCTTGTTGCTATATCCGCCATAGGAATTGAAGTTGCTTTTGAAAGGAAAGGCACTGTTCTTGAAGAACGCGGGTTTACTTCTATAACATAAACATCGTCATTTGAATCGGCGATAAACTGAATGTTATAAAGGCCCTTTATATTTATTGCTTTGCCGAGTTTTACTGTATAATCAATTATCTTATCCTTTACCGCCTGAGATACGGAGAAAGTGGGATAAATAGAGATTGAATCGCCGCTGTGAACGCCTGTTCTTTCAACATGCTCCATTATGCCGGGAATAAACACATCATTGCCGTCGCAGATAGCGTCCACTTCAAGTTCCTTGCCCATAATATATTTATCCACAAGGACGGGCTGCTCGGTATTTATCTCAACTGCTGTTTGAAGATAATGGCGCAGACTTTCCTCATTTGCAACAATCTGCATTGCCCTGCCGCCGAGCACGAATGACGGACGGACAAGCACGGGATAACCTATGCTTTCGGCAACGCGAACGCCCTCTTCAATATCGGTAACGGCAAGCCCTTTAGGCTGAGGTATGCCGAGTTCATTCATTACTTTTTCAAAAGAATCCCTGTTTTCGGCGCGGTCTATTGCCTCAACATCAGTTCCTATGATGGGCACTCCGAGCGCGTCAAGAGGAGGCGCAAGGTTGATAGCAGTTTGACCGCCGAGAGAAACAACGATACCGAGCGGGTGCTCAAGTTCAATAACATTCATTACATCCTCAACGGTAAGAGGCTCAAAATAAAGTTTATCCGAAGTTGTGTAATCGGTGGAAACCGTTTCCGGATTATTATTAATTATAATTGCCTCGTAACCGGCGTCCCTTATAGACCAAATGGCATGAACGGTTGAATAATCAAATTCAACGCCCTGCCCTATTCTTATAGGACCTGAGCCGAGAACAATAATTTTTTTCTTATCAGAAACTATACTTTCGTTTTCTTCTTCATAAGTTGAATAAAAATACGGAACATATGAATCAAATTCGGAAGCGCAGGTATCTATCATTTTGTATACGGGGAAGATATTATTCGCTTTGCGCAGTTTAAAAACATCGCCCTCGCTCATATCCCAGCACATACCGATATATTTATCCGAAACGCCCATTTTTTTAGCGTCTTTAAGGACTTCTATACTGCCCTTGTTATTTTTAATAACGCTTTCAAACTCAACTATATTCTTTATTTTTTCAATAAAGAGCATATCAATTTTAGTAGCGTTATAAATCAGAACAGGGTCAACATTCAGGCGGATAAGTTGCGCGATAGCGTATAATCTGTCGTCCGTGCCGATTTTAATATAGTCAAGCAGTTTTTCAGCCGACCAATTATCAAACTTTTTATTATAGATATGGCATACGCCGATTTCAAGAGAGCGTACGGCTTTTAACATACTTTCCTCAAGCGTTCTGCCGATTGCCATTACTTCGCCCGTTGCTTTCATCTGAGTATTAAGGCTGTTATTGGCATCCGTAAATTTATCAAACGGAAAACGAGCGATTTTAGTTACAACATAATCAAGAGTCGGCTCAAATGAAGCGGGGGTATTTGCAATAGGAATTTCATCAAGATGCAGACCTACGGCTATCTTAGCGGATACCCTTGCGATTGGATAGCCGGACGCTTTTGACGCAAGCGCGGATGAACGCGACACCCTGGGGTTTACCTCAATAAGATAATACCGGAATGAATGAGGGTCAAGAGCAAACTGAACATTACAGCCGCCCTCTATTTTAAGTTCGCGGATAATGCGCAGGGCAGAATCACGCAGCATTTGATATTCTTTATTAGTAAGAGTCTGCGACGGGCACACAACGATAGAATCGCCTGTATGGATACCAACCGGGTCAATATTTTCCATATTACAAATGGTGATTGCGGTATCGTTGGCATCACGCATTACTTCATATTCTATTTCCTTATAGCCCTTTATGCTTTTTTCAACAAGCACCTGATGAACCGGTGATAGCGAAAGCGCATTTTTAAGCATAATGCGGCATTCTTCCTCATCATCAGCAAAGCCGCCGCCTGTGCCGCCGAGCGTAAACGCGGGGCGGAGCACTACGGGATAGCCTATCTCTTTTGCTATTCTTAAACCGTCTTCAAGATTATCACATATATCGGACGGTAAAACAGGCTCGCCGAGGCTTTCGCAAAGTTCCTTGAAAAGTTCTCTGTCCTCCGCTCTTTCGATAGCCTCAAAACGGGTGCCGAGAATTTCCACATCGCATTCTTTAAGAACGCCTTTTTTTGCAAGCTGTACTGCAAGGTTAAGACCCGTCTGCCCGCCGAGGGAAGGCAGAATAGCGTCTGGGCGCTCATGGCGTATAATTCTTGCCACATATTCAAGAGTCAGCGGCTCCATATAGACTTTATCCGCAATTTCGGTATCAGTCATTATAGTTGCGGGGTTTGAGTTTATAAGAACAACTTCATACCCTTCTTCCTTAAGGCTGAGGCACGCCTGAGTACCGGAATAGTCAAATTCAGCCGCCTGACCGATAACTATAGGGCCTGAGCCTATTACAAGTATTTTGTGTATATCAGTGCGTTTCGGCATATTACTCAGCCTCCTTATTCATCAAAGATATAAATTTATCAAAAAGATATTCGCTGTCCTGCGGGCCGGGCGCGCTTTCCGGGTGATACTGTACCGAGAAAAGTTTATTCTTCGGACTTTCAACGCCCTCCGCGGTATTATCAAGCAGGTTTTTATGAGTGAGTTTAAGTTCCGTGCCTTTGAGCGAATCAACATCAACCGCATACGAATGGTTTTGCGAGGTGATTTCTATTTTACCGGTTTCAAGATTCATAACCGGGTGGTTTCCGCCGCGGTGGCCGAATTTCATCTTAAAGGTCTTTGCGCCGAGCGCAAGAGAAATCATCTGATGGCCGAGGCAGATACCGAATATCGGCAGCATGCCTTTAAGTTCCTTAACAACATTTATTACAGGCGTAACATCTTCCGGATTTCCGGGCCCGTTAGAGAGGAACAGCCCGTCCGGGCGCATTTTCATTATCTCATCGGCAGTTGTATTATAAGGCACAACGGTAACATTACAGCCTTTTTCATTTAATTTTCTTACTATATTAAGTTTGATACCGCAGTCTATGGCAACAACATCATACTTATGGTTCGGCGTGCGTGAATACCAGCGCTTTTTGCAGGAAACGCGAGAAACCATATCGTGCGGAATACTGTAAGCCGCAAGCATTTCCATTGCTTTTTCATGAGGAGTATCAGCATTTGTTACAAGCACTTTCTGGCTGCCCTCATCACGGATTATTCTTGTAATTTTTCTTGTATCAACACCTGTTATTCCCGGAATTGAATATTCATCAAGCACCTCTGAAAGGGTTTTAGTGTAGCGGAAATTAGAGGGAAGGTCATTATACTCCCTTACAATCATACCGCCCATTGTGGGCACTTTTGTTTCATAATCCTCATCTGTCATTCCGTAATTTCCTATAAGAGGATAGGTCATACAAACCATTTGGTCTGTATATGACGGGTCGGACATTATTTCCTGATAACCTACCATTGAGGTATTGAAAACTATTTCATTTATGGCTTCCTTATCCGCGCCGAAGCCGTAGCCGTAAAATTCCGTGCCGTTTTCAAGCACGATTTTTTTGTTATACGGTTTCATAAACAATCTCTCCTCTCAGCAATGTTAATTTATTCTGAGCATAAAGTTCCCAGCCGTCAAACGGCGTTGATTTGCCCATACTTACAAACCGGTTTGAATCAACCGTAAATTTCTTATTAAGGTCATAAACACAAATATCCGCCGGCATGCCTGGCTCTATTTTTCCGCCCTCTATGCCGAATATTTCTCGCGGGCGCACCGCCATTAAATCAATAAGTTTTTCAAGTGTTATAAACCCTGTTTTTACAAGTTTGGTATAAAGCACCGGGAACGCCGTTTCAAGCCCCGTTATGCCCATTGCGCTCTTTGCGAGCCCCTTTGATTTTTCCTCGGCGGAATGGGGGGCATGGTCCGTTGCGATAACATCTACTGTGCCGTCTTTAATACCGTTAAGCAGCGCCTCTTTATCCTCGGCAGACCTAAGCGGCGGATTCATTTTAAAACGCCCGTCTTCCTGAAGGTCGTCTTCACACAAAGTCAAATAATGCGGAGCCGTTTCGCAGGTAACTTTTACGCCGCGCGCTTTTGCTTTTCTGATGATATCCACACTTTCCTTAGTTGAGATATGGCAGATATGCAAACGGCAGCCTGTTTCCTGTGCAAGGCGGCAGTCCCGCTCAATCTCTCTCCACTCGCTTTCACTGCTTATGCCTTTATGCCCGTGCTCGCGGCAATATTTACCATCGTGAATATACCCGCCGTTAAGCAGGCTGTTCACCTCGCAATGGGCGGATATTATTGAGCCCGCTTCAGCGCATTTTTCCATAGCCTCGCGCATAAGAGGCTCGTCCTGCACGCCGGTTCCGTCATCCGAAAAGCCTATTGCCGAATCTTTAAGAGCATTAAAATCGACGCATTCTCCCCTTCCCTTTCTGCCTTTGGTGATAGAGGCAAACGGGAAAACATCAATAGCAGCGTCCCTGCGGATAATATCAAGTTCTTTTTTCAGATTTTGAGGGCAATCCGGCACGGGGTCAAGATTAGGCATGGCGCAAACTGCGGTATAGCCTGATTTTGCAGCGGCGGCAGTACCTGTTTTAATCGTTTCCTTATAAGAAAATCCGGGCTCCCGAAGATGAACATGAACATCAACTAAACCCGGAAATAAAAAGGAATTATTATTAAAATCAAAAACACGAGCAACACCATTTTCAGGAATGGCGGTACCAAGGCTGTGAATTACGGAATCTTCTATCAAAACATCAGATTTTTGAAAATTATTGCCTGTGTAAACCAAGGCGTTTTTAATAAGAGTTCTCATAAAACCGCACCTTTCGTTTTAAACATTATATATTAAACGGCACTTCAAGTCAATTACAAAATTGTTACAAACTATATAATAATATTGAATCATAAATTTTATTTTATTAAACTATGTATATTGCAATACAAATTAAGAAAAGGATGACAAAATAAATGAAAATAGCAGTTATAGGCGGGGGCGGAGTAAGAAGCGTATTTCTTGCCAAAAGCATTGCCGCGCGTGCTCAGGAACTTAAGATAGACAAACTTATTTTTATGGATAATGACGAAAAGAAACTTAATATTTACGGCGTTATGGCAAAAAAGACATCAAATCTTATATGCCCCGCGCTTGATTTTGAGATAACAACAGACGCTAAACACGCCGTACGGGACGCGGATTATGTTATAACCACAATACGCGTAGGCGGAGATGATATGCGTGTAAAAGACGAACGCATAGCGCTTGGTATGGGCGTCCTCGGGCAGGAAACGACGGGCGCGGCAGGACTATCTTTTGCAATGAGAAGCATAAGCGCTCTTGCCGAATACTGCGAACTTATAAAAAAATACGCAAAAAAGGGTTGCAAAGTATTTAATTTTACAAACCCGGCAGGCGTTGTATCCCAAACACTGCGCGATATGGGGTATGATTTTACATACGGAATTTGCGACGCGCCGAGCGGAATGCTCAGAAGTTTTGAAAAACTTTACGGCGCAAAAGAGGGCTCTGCAAAAGGCGAGATATACGGTTTGAATCATTTATCTTACTTTACCTCCATTAAAATAGACGGCAAAGAGATGATAAACGAGATAATAGAAAATGACGAGGCTTACGAAAAAACAGACCTGAGATATTTTGAAAAAGACCTGCTTAAAAACAGGAAAGCGGTTTTAAACGAATATCTTTACTATTTTTATTACCGTGAAAAAGCGGTTGATAATATTCTGAAAGCGGAAAAAACGCGCGGCGAACAGATAGCGGAAATTAACAAAAAAATGACCGCAGAACTTGAAAAAGTAGATATTGAAAACGATTTTGAAACGGCGCTTAAAATATTTGAGCGCTGGTACGGCGAGCGGGAAAACAACTATATGGCAAGCGAAACGGGTGTAAAGCGCAAAGAGCCATGGAAATTTGATATTTTCGGCAAAGACGACGGCGGTTACGCAGGTGTGGCGCTCAAATTTATTGAGATTGCAATAAGCGGCAAAAAAGACAGCATGATACTTTGCGTACCGAACAACGGCGCAATTGACGGACTGAGAGATAATGATGTTGTTGAAATAACCTGCGATATTGACAGAAACGGCGCTGTACCCCATCATTTCGGCAAAGTGGATGAGCAAAATCTTGAACTTATCAGGCGCGTAAAAAATTATGAGCGTCTTGCAAGCGAGGCAATAAGAAATAAATCGCATGAAAAAGCGATTGAGGCTCTTACTCTTCATCCGCTTGTAAACAGTTACAGCCTTGCAAAAGCGCTGACGGACAAATATATAGAGCACAACAAAAAATACACGGGAGAGTGGAAATAATGGCTTTTATTGCAGGCGCGGGCGCTACTAATGTTGACCTGCTTTATGAAGATATGCCGAAGATACCCGATATAGGCGAAGAGGTTTATACCGATAAATTTTCGTGCCAACTCGGCGGCGGTCTGCCCGCTACGCTGATTAACATAGGCAGGCTTGGAATTGAGGCAAAAATAGCGACTCAACTCGGCAGCGATATGTTTTCGCTTTTTGCTGCGGAACAATACAAAAAGAACAATGTTGAGCCGAAAAACTTATACAGGGGCAATTCAATTCCGCTGAACATTACATCGGCAGTTATACTGAAAGATGACAGAAGTTTTATAACCTACGGAAAAGGGAGCATTGAGCCGGACGACGAGGCTAAAGAAACCTTTTATAATATGGCAAAAGGCGCAAAAATATGCCTTATGCAACCCGGCGGATTTACAGATGTTTATAAAAAACTGAAATCAGAGGGCACAATTATGGTGCTTGATATGGGCTGGGACGATGATATGAGCGTTGAAAAATACGCTGAGTTGCTTGACACGGCAGATATATATACGCCCAACA
Organism: uncultured Eubacterium sp.; assembly: GCA_944380635.1. Taxonomy (GTDB): domain Bacteria; phylum Bacillota; class Clostridia; order Oscillospirales; family Acutalibacteraceae; genus Eubacterium_R. Next base: position 43,938 of record CALWID010000009.1, read on the forward strand.
GAAAAGAGGCTTTAAGAATTACCGGCGCTTCAAATGAAAAGGACGCCGCGTTTGCTCTGAAAAAATATTTTGATAAAGTAATTGTAAAAGTTGATAAAGACGGATGTATAGGAATTGACGGCGATAATTATTTCTTTGTAAAAAGCGTTGAAAAATTTAAAAATAAGGACAGCACCGGCGCGGGAGACGCTTTTTTGGCGGGGCTTTGCTACGGTTTATTCTATGATTACGAACTGAAAGACTGCATTCAGTTCGGCAACATAACGGGCGGGAAAGCAGTTACGGCGGTAGGTGCGCTCAGCGCATATGTTACCGAAAAGGAACTTCTGCGGCTGAAAGAGGAAATTTATTAATGGCAAGAGAACTCAAACCGTATCAACTAATTGAAAGAAGCATAATAAAACGATACAGAAAAGAAATATGGAATCCTTTTATACGCGCCGTAAAGCAATATGAACTTATACAGGAAAATGACAATATAGCGGTATGCATTTCCGGAGGCAAGGATTCAATGCTGTGCGCAAAACTAATGCAGCAGCTTCAAAAGCACAGCGATGTGCCGTTTGAACTGATATTTCTTGTTATGGACCCGGGATATAATGAGGAAAACAGGCGCAAAATTGAGGAAAACGCTGCTCTTTTGCATATTCCTATAACGGTTTTTAAAAGCAACATATTTGATGTTGCCAACAACGCCGGAGGGAACCCCTGCTACCTTTGCGCCAGAATGAGGCGCGGTTATCTTTACGCTGAGGCAAAGAAACTCGGGTGCAACAAAATAGCGCTCGGCCATCATTTCAGCGATGTTATTGAAACAACGCTTATAGGTATGTTTTACGGCTCTCAGATTCAGGCTATGCTGCCGAAACTGCACAGCACAAATTTTGAGGGTATGGAACTGATTCGCCCTATGTACTGCGTGCATGAGGATTCAATAAAATCATGGTGCAGATATAACGGACTTGAATTTATACAGTGCGCCTGCCGGTTTACCGAGCAATACAAAAACAGCGGCAACGAAAACCTGATGAGCAAAAGACAGGAAGTAAAAGATCTGATAAGAGAACTGAAAAAAACAAACCCTAACATAGAGAAAAGTATATTTAAAAGCATTCATTCCGTTTGTTTGGACACAATGCCCGGATACAAAGCACACGGCGTTGAGCACACTTTTCTTGAAAATTACTGAACGATATTTTGAGTATTTATAATTCTTAATTAACTCCGTAATATAGTAGAAAATTTAAGCCTGTAAAAACTTAAAACCATATTATAAATATTATAAGGCAAAATAAAAAGGTGCCCGGCGTATTAGCGCAGAGCACCTTAATTTATTGCATCACATATATTTTTTAATTTCGTTTACCATATCGGTCTTTTCCCAGGAAACGCCAAGGTCTTCCCTGCCCATATGGCCGTATGCGGAAAGAGGCTCATAAATAGGTTTTCTGAGGTCAAGTCTGTCTATAATTGCGGACGGGCGCAAATCGAAAACTTTATTTACTATTTCAGCAATTTCATCATCTGATTTTTTACCTGTACCGAAAGTATCAACCATTACGGAAACGGGCTTTGCAACACCGATTGCGTAAGCAAGTTGAATTTCACACTTATCGGCAAGACCTGCCGCAACAATATTTTTTGCTACCCATCTTGCAGCGTAAGCCGCGCTGCGGTCAACTTTAGTTGGGTCTTTACCGCTGAAAGCGCCGCCGCCGTGGCGTGCGTAACCGCCGTATGTATCAACGATAATTTTTCTGCCTGTAAGGCCGCTGTCCCCCTGCGGGCCGCCGACAACAAACCTGCCGGTGGGGTTTACATAGAAAACAGTATCATCATCCATAAGTTCTGCGGGAACGGTTGTTTTGATAACCTTATCTATAATATCTTTTCTGAGTATTTCAAGAGAAACATCAGCGCTGTGCTGGCTTGAAACAACTACGGTTGTTACCTTAACGGGTTTACCGTCATCATACTCAACGGTTACCTGAGTTTTTCCGTCCGGATAAAGATAGGGCAATTCGCCGCTTTCACGCACCTCGGTAAGTTTAACAGCAAGTTTATGCGCAAGGCTGATAGGCATAGGCATAAGTTCTTTTGTTTCATTACATGCATAGCCGAACATCATACCCTGGTCGCCTGCGCCGTTAAGGTTATATTTATCATCTTCATCATGCTTTAACTCAAAAGATTTATCAACGCCGAGAGCGATATCCGGGCTTTGCTTATCAAGAGAAACGCAAACGCCGCATGTATTGCCGTCAAAACCTTTTTCACCGCTGTCATAACCTATTTCGCAAACGGTTTTTCTGATGATTGACGGAATATCTACCTGCGCTTTAGAAGTAATCTCGCCCATAACATGAACCTGACCTGTTGTGCAGAAAGTTTCGCAGGCAACACGGCTCTGAGGGTCCTGAGCGAGCATAGCGTCCAGTATAGCGTCTGAAATACGGTCGCAAATCTTATCAGGATGGCCTTTGGTAACTGACTCACTTGTAAATAATGATTTAGACATATTATATCCTCCAAACAGCCTTATCAAAAAAATAAGCGCGCCCGAATGAGCGCGCCGAAATGCTCATCACTCGGAAAATCCGCGGGAATTAGCACCTTGCCAACGCAGGTTGCTGTGGTATCAACGGGCCCGTCCCTACCCCACTCTTGATAAGGCGTATTTAATTCAAGAAATATAATACAGCACACGGCGCTAAAAGTCAACAAAATTTTCACATACGCGAAAAAAAGTTAAATTGCGAAAAATATAAACAAAATCTAAAGATTTTTTTATATATTGTGTTGTAATTTGTTTAGAAATAGTTTATAATATGAAATGTTAAATTTGCACATTTCTTAAGGAGGAAAACAAATGGCAAAAAAAACAGTGTTTATTACCGGCGGTACCGGTAATATGGGCTGGGCAGCCGTTCAGGAAATGCTTAAAAAGCCCGATCAAATCAATATTAAAATGCTTGCAAGAAAGAGCAAGAAAAACGAAGAACTTTTACAGCCCCTGCTTTCCAAGCCGAACATCAAGGTTGTTTGGGGCGACCTTCTTGACTATGACTCAATTCTTGAGGGCGTAACAGGCTCAGACTATGTACTTCATGTTGGCGGCATGGTTTCTCCCGCTGCTGACTGGAAACCTTACAGAACTCAGAAAACAAATATCGGCGCCGCTCAGAACATATGCAAGGCAGTTCTTGCTCAGCCAAACAAAGATGATATTAAAGTTTGCTACATAGGCACTGTTGCAGAAACCGGCGGACGCAATTATCCTATCCACTGGGGACGCACGGGCGACCCAATTAAAATTTCAATTTATGACCACTATGCTGTTTCAAAGACTGTTGCTGAGCGCACATTCGTTGAAAGCGGTATCAAAAACTGGGTAGTTATGCGCCAGTCCGGTATACTTTATCCTAACATTCTTAAAAATATGGACCCGATTATGTTCCATGTTCCGATTAACGGTGTGCTTGAGTGGTGCACGGTTGAGGATTCAGGCAGACTTATGTGCAACCTTGTTACAGAGGACGCTGCCGGTCATCTCGGAAAAGATTTCTGGAATCATTTCTTTAACATTGGTTCAGGTAAAGAATACAGAATTTCAAACTATGAGTTTGAATGCCTGCTTCTCGGCACGCTCGGCCTTGCCGGTCCTGAAAAATTATTTGACCCGAACTGGTTTATCACAAAGAACTTCCACGGTCAGTTTTATGCTGACGGTGATAAACTTGAAAACTTCCTTCACTTCAGGGAAAATCTTCCTATTCAGGATTATTTCAACCGGCTTGCAGACCATGTTGAATTTTACTTCAAGATTCCGAGATACCTTCCGAAGGGACTCGTTGCCGCATGCGCAAAGCCGTTTATGAAGAAGATTGCCGAGACTCCCGGATTCGGTACTCTTGACTGGGTAAAGACAAACGACCACAACCGTATGACTGCTTATTACGGCTCTATGGAAGAATATAAGAAGATTCCTTCAAAATGGGAAGACTTCAAGATTATGCAATTTGACAAGGACAACAGCGCTGCTGAAAAATATAAACTCGACCACGGTTACGATGAGAGCAAGCCTGAATCAGAACTTGATATTGAAGATATGAAACAGGCTGCTAAATTCAGAGGCGGCGAATGCCTGTCCGAAACAATGACCAAAGGCGATATGGCAACAAAACTCAAATGGAAATGCGGCCACTGCGGCGCTGAATTTGAAGCAAGCCCTGCGCTTATCCTCCTTGGCGGTCATTGGTGCCCTGAGTGCTTTATACCTCAAAAATCATGGGATTACGATTCAATCGCTAAAACAAATCCGTTCTTTGCTCAGGTTTGGTATGCTGACCACAACAAGGACGAAAACAATAAGTACGACTTTGATGAGATTTTCCACATCAACGGCGTTGCTTGGGACGATATTAAGAGATAAAATCCCCGCTTAAATCAAATAAGCAAAAAAATTACTCCGCCGGAATACCGGCGGAGTTTTTTTATATAATTTTTTATAAATTTAGGTTTTGAATTATTATATTAATTTTATGCAAGCGGCAATGCGTGAAAGCAGGACGCGATATTCAGTCTTTCCACGGATTTTTCGGGTCCGGGTCTGTCGGGTCCCATCCGCGGCGTTTATCTGAAGTATCTATTTTTATGGGCGTTGGCTTTTCAAGCGGTTCTTTTTTATCGCTGTCATAAATTTTAACAGTTGTGCCTTTTGGGCAGTTATCATAAATCCATTTTGCGTCAATAACGCTTAAGCGAATACAACCTGCTGACGCCGCTTTGCCGAGTTTGTTATAAGCAACATACTTTAAACTGTCCTTAGACTTTTTTGCGTACGGCACGGAATGGAAAAGAATATGGCCTGTAACTCTTGTTGCGTACTGACCGTAAACGCCGCCGTCAAGCATACGCCAAGTATACTTATCGCTTGTTTTAAAAGTGCCTTTCGGTGTTTCGCCGGTAAGTCCTGTTGAACAGACCATTGCTTTTACGGGTTCTGTAAAATTACCGTTTCCGTCATTCTTGTAAATAATTATAAGATTCTGTTTCCTGTTTACATTAATGAGATAAGGCATTGAAGACGGTTTATTATCCTTTGGCTTTTCAGTTTCAGCCTTAGTTGTTGACGGCTTTGTTGTGGTAGTGGTGGTAGTTGTTGTAGTGGTTGTAGTGGTTTCATAACTAACTCCGGCAGTTACCGGATTTTCATTACCGCTGACGGCGCCAACACTGCCATTTAATGAATTTGCCGATTGAGTTGAATACAACTCCGCAACAGGCAAAGCGCCGGAATATGCAAAATAAGCGCCCGCGCATACCACTGCGCAAAGCAGCAGACTTATAACGGCGGCAAGTCTTTTTTTATTCATATAATCCTCTTTTCAGTTCATCTAATAAATTTACTTTTGACCGTAATAAGCGTTCTTGCCGTGTTTTCTCTGATAATGCTTATCAAGTAAATACTGTTCTATACCTATATTGGAATTTTTATCCATAGAGGCAATCTGCTCTGTTCTTGAAGCCATTTTGCAAACTTCCTCAAGGATAAGGGCGTTTTCAACCGCTTTAAAAGAATCTTTTCCCCAAGCGAAAGGGCCGTGCCTGAAAACAAGAACGGCGGGCACTTCCTGAGGGGATATGCCCCGTTTGCCAAATTCCTCAACAATGACTTTTCCCGTATTAAGTTCATATGCGGATTCGACCTCATCTTTAGTAAGGCCGCGCGCGCATGGTACAGCACCGTTTGCAAAATCGGCATGAGTTGTGCCGTATGCCGGCACATCACGCCCCGCCTGAGCCCATGAACACGCCCAACTTGAATGGGTATGGACTATTCCGCCTATTTCGGAAAATTTTCTGTATAATTCAAGATGGGTAGGAGTATCGGACGACGGATTTAATTTTCCCTCTACCTTATTGCCGTTTAAATCCATAACAACCATATCATCCGCAGTCATTTTATCATACGGAACACCGGATGGTTTGATGACAAAAAGACCGCTCTCTCTGTCTATCTCCGAAACATTTCCCCAAGTGAGAACAACAAGTCCGTATTCAACAAGTTTTAAATTTGCTCTGAAAACTTTTTCTTTTAATTCTTCAAGCATAGCGGCACCTTACATTCCGAGTTTATAAGCAATATCGTTATAGAATAATTCTTTTCTGAAATCGTTAATATTTGTTTCATTGCCTATATGGATAAATTCAATACCCATAATCTGAGCAAAATCGCGCATATTTTCGGAGGTAAGGCTGTAAGAAAGCACGCTGTGGTGAGCGCCGCCGGCATATATCCACGCCTCTGCGGAAGTTTGAAGATTGGGCAGGGGTTTCCACAAAACGCCTGCTACGGGCAGATTCGGCATTTCATTAACCTGCTCTTTGCACTCAACATCATTGCATATCATTCTTAATCTATCGCCCATATCAACGAGGGTTACAACAATGCCTCTGCCTGTTTTTGCTTTAAATACAAGGCGTGCAGGGTCTTCCCTGTCTCCTATACCAAGCGGATGAACCTGAATTTTTGGCTTTTCAGCGGCGCATTGCGGGCTTACTTCAAGCATATGAGAACCTAAAAGCATTTCGTTGCCCGGCTCAAAGTGATAAGTGTAGTCCTCCATGAATACGGTGCCGCCGTCAAGGCCGTCCGCCATAGCAGTCATAACACGAAGCAAAGCGGCTACTTTCCAGTCGCCCTCAGCGCCGAAACCGTATCCCTGCCTCATAAGGTCCTGAGCGGCAAGGCCCGGCAACTGGCGGAGAGCCTGCAAGTCCTCAAAATTAGTATGAAAAGCATTGAAATCATATCTTTCCATAAACTTTTTGATGGCAACTTCCTCACGCGCCTGGTAGCGGACTGCGTCTATATCATCCGTATCCATAATATAATACTTTTCATATTCCGCCATTTGAGCGTCAATCTCATCATCAGTAACGGCGTTAACTTCATTAATAATATCACCCACGCCGTAATGGTCTACCTGCCAGCCGAGTTTAATCTGAGCCTCTATCTTATCGCCGTCCGTTACGGCAACATTTCTCATATTATCCGAAATACGCAGAACATGTACTTTTTTGCTTTCCGCAGCGCCAACAGCGGCTCTAATCCAAGTTTCCATTTTATTTTGGAAAGTTTCATCTTTCCAGTATCCGGCAATCACCTTTCTTTTAAGCCTCATTCTTGCGGCGATATAGCCGTGTTCCCTGTCCCCATGTGCGGACTGATTAAGATTCATAAAGTCCATATCAATATCCTGCCACGGAATATCGCGGTTATATTGAGTGTTTACATGAAGATAAGGCTTTTGAAGAGCGTTAAATCCTGCAATCCACGCCTTTGAAGGTGAAAAAGTGTGCATCCATGTTATAACGCCGGCGCAATTATCATCATCATTTGCGGCGCGGAAGATACTAAGTATCTCTTTTGAAGTTTTTACGCAGGGTTTTGCTACAATGCGGCAGGGCATTTTTTTGCTCCACTCGGCGCACATTTCAGCTGCGTGCGAGTTAATAGTATCAAAAATATCCTCTCCGTAAAGAAACTGAGTGCCTACAACAAACCAAAATTCATAATCTTTAACAGCCATAATTAAACTCCTTATCAGTTAATAACGCCTGACGCCGCTTTTTCCGCGGCAAGGCCTTTTTTATATTTTTCCATGTAAACGGCAAAGCCTTTTACATCACTTTCAACGGGCGTTTCAACACTGCTTTCATTATCTTTAAAAACATATTTATCAAGATAATCTTCAAGCGATTCGCCTTTTGTGTCGCTTGCGTATTTTGCAAGCAGGGCTATTCCCCACGCGCCGCCCTCGCCTGCCGTTTTAGTAACGGCAACGGGAGTATTGAGCGCGCCCGCAAGCAGCCTTTGACCGACTACCGGCGTTTTGAAAAGCCCGCCGTGCCCGTTTATACAATCTATCTCAACGCCTTCTTTTTCAAGTATTTCCATACCGATTTTGAGCGTTGAAAGCGCTGAATAAATCTGCGCCCTGAAGAAATTTGAGACTGTGAGTTTTGATTCAGGGTTTCTGAATAAAAGCGGCACGCCTGAATTTGCATGGGCAACAGGCTCGCCCGAAAAATAATTGTAATTTACAATACCTGAGCAATCAGGAGAGCCCTCCAGCGCTTTTTGGTAAAGTATATCATAAAGTTTTGGTTTTTCAATATCAGAGCCGCAGGACTTAAGCAGTTCGTAAAACATATTAACCCAATAATCAAGGTCTGTGCAGCAGTTATTGCAATGAACCATTGCAACAGGTCTGCCGGCAGGCGTTGTTACCATATCAATCTCTTCATACACCTTTGAAAGCGGCTTTTGAAGAACAACCATTGAAAAAATAGATGTTCCGGCGGATACATTGCCGGTTTTTTCCCTTACGCTGTTAGTTGCAGCCATTCCGGTACCGGCGTCGCCCTCCGGCGGGCAAAGGAGAATACCCGGCTCAAGAGTTTTGCTTTCGTCAAGCAGGGTGGCGCCTTTTTCGGTAAGTTTACCGGCGCACTCGCCCGCAAGCATAACTTTCGGCAGAATACCGCGTATATTCCAAGGATATTTGCTGATTTCCTCAAGTGATGAAAATTTATCAAGCATTAATTCGTCATAATCATTTTTACTGCTGTCTATAGGAAACATACCGGACGCCTCGCCTATTCCGACTGCCTTAACGCCCGTTAACATATAATGAACATATCCCGCAAGAGTGGTGATATAATCAATATCCTTAACATGCTCTTCGCCGTTTAATACAGCCTGATAGAGATGAGCAACGCTCCAGCGCTGAGGAATATTGAAACCAAAAAGCGCGGTTAACTTTTGCGCCGCCTGAGAAGTGGTGGTATTGCGCCATGTTCTGAACTCGGCAAGTTGATTGCCGTTTTTATCAAAAGCAAGATAGCCGTGCATCATTGCCGAAAAGCCGATAGCGGCAAGATTTTTTATGCGGCTGCCGCTTTTCATAAGCACCTCGTTATTGAGTTGACTGTAAGCATTTCTGATACCCTGCCACACATCCTCAAGGCTGTAAGTCCAATAACCGTTTTGAAATTTATTTTCCCAATTATGCGCACCTGAGGCTATGGGGCGGCAGTTCTCATCAATAAGGACTGCTTTTATTCTTGTGGAGCCTAATTCTATGCCGAGCGTCTCCGCGCCGCTGAGTTTTAATTCATTCACATAACTCACCTGTAACATTAAAATATATACTAATTTTACAATACTTGATTTAAAATTTCAACAAAATAAACACAATATTATGTTAATTATATAAAGTGTTTGACGGGCAAAGATTTTCATCTTATAATAAAACCATAAAAGCACTCGGAGGAAATAATGAATATATTATCAAATCACCCAAATCCGCAGTTTGAGCGCAAAAACTGGCAGAGCCTGAACGGGCAGTGGGACTTCGGCTTAAAAAAAGCACAGCGCTCATTTAAATTTTCTAAAAATGAAAATACGGCAGTCAACATACATTCTAAAGCGAAATATTTATATAAAATCAATGTTCCGTTTTGCGCGGAAAGCGAACTTTCCGGAATAGTATATACAGATTTTATAAACGCCGTATGGTATAGAAGAACAGCAAAAATACACGCCGGCGATAACCTGGTTTTTCTTAACATAGGCGCGGCAGACTACCTTACAACTATTTTAATAAACGGTAAATTTGCCGGGAGGCATAAAGGCGGCTACACTTCTTTCAGATTTGATATTACAAACCTAATTAAAGACGGGGAAAATGAAATTTTTATACTTTGCGAGGACAATGTTAAAGACCCGCTTGTACCGTCCGGCAAGCAGAGCGACAGAAAACACAGTTACGCATGCAGTTACACGCGCACTACGGGGATTTGGGGAAATGTTTACCTTGAATATGTGCCGAAAAAGCATATAAAAAATTTTAAGATATATCCGAATGTTAATCAATGTTCGGCGGGAATTTCCCTTGAACTGAACGGGTGCGCCGATTTGGAAATAAAAGCGTTTTACGGTGAAAAAGAAACGGGGCATATCAAAGCGCACAACGCCGCGGGAAGTACATTTATAAGTATTCCGCTTTCCGAAAAACACCTTTGGGAATGCGGCAAAGGAAGGCTTTACCGCCTGGAAATAATATTCGGCAAAGACAAGGTTTTCAGTTATTTTGGGCTTAGGAACATAAGGCTTGACGGATTCAAATTTATGCTAAATGATAAAAGTGTATTTCAGCGCCTTGTGCTTGACCAGGGTTATTACAGAAAAGGCATATACACGGCAAGAGATGACGAAGAACTGAAAAAGGATATTGAACTTTCTCTTTCTCTTGGCTTTAACGGCGCACGGCTACACCAAAAAGTATTTGATTCAAGATTTCTTTATTTTTGTGATTTATACGGATATATGGTATGGGGCGAATATGCAAACTGGGGGCTTGATTACTCTGACCCGAATGTTTTGGGCGAATTTCTGCCGCAGTGGCTTGAGGCGGTTGAGCGCGATTTTAATCACCCGTCAATTATTGGCTGGTGCCCGTTTAACGAAACATGGGACTACCGCAAAAGAAAGCAGAAAGACGAACTTTTAAAAACGGTTTATGAAACAACAAAACTGCTTGATACCACAAGGCCGTGTATAGACACAAGCGGAAATTTTCATGTTAAAACGGATATATATGATGTGCACGATTACAGGTATGACCCAAAAGAATTCAAGAAATCATACGATATGCTAAAAGACGGTATTTTGTATGAGCATGTGCTGAAAGACAATCCCGGCAGGCAGAAATACGGCGGCGAGCCGGTATTTATAAGCGAATACGGCGGAATAAAATGGGAAGCGGACTCAAGTGTTAAATCCTGGGGATACGGCGACGATGTTAAAACGGAGAATGAATTTGTTAAGCGATACGCGGGGCTGACTTGCGCAATAACTTCAAACCCGAAAATACTCGGTTTCTGCTACACTCAACTTTACGATGTTGAGCAGGAGCAAAACGGACTTTTTACTTATGACAGAAAGCCGAAATTCAGCGCCGCGGCATATGAAAAAATAAAAGCGGCGAACACTGCTACCGCCGCTATCGAGAAATAAGAATTTATACTGAAAAACACCCGAAACGCCTTTGCATTTCGGGTGCTTTTATTAATGAGAAAAATTAAAACGGCTGACGGTTTAATTTACAAAACACGGCAAGATAACGCGCGTGATTTTAAACAATATCAGACGGTTTATATGAATTATAAAAGCGGTTTCTTTTTGCCGACGCGGAGCCGTACTCTATTGCGCCGACGGGACAAAGACTGATACACGCCATACAATGAACACATTTATTTCCCCACTGAGGGGCGCCGTCAACAAGTTTAATATTATTTTCAGGGCAGGCTGAAACACATTTTCCGCACGAAGTGCAGTTATCGCCTGCTTTGAAATCCTTGGCGGAAACAATAAATTTATAAAATAAATCGTTAACAAATCCGCTTTTAATCATATCTATCAAAGAAATTTCACGCTTTTCAAAAGGCACATTGTTTAAAATCCTGTTTCCGGCAAGAACAATGCCGGGCATAGACTTTTTAATAATTTTATAAGCCTCATTTTTATCAGGGACGGAAAACAAGGCAACATAATTTTCCGGCATAACAACCTGATACACGCCCATAAATTTAAAGCCGCAATCGGCGCATAATTTTTTAAGATATTTTTCTGAATTACCTATTTCACTGCCGCAGGTCATAATAAAATAGGCGTTTTTACTGCCGCTGAAACTGCTGTTTTTAATAAATTCGGAAAAAATTCTCGGCATACGCCACGAATATGTAGGGCAGACAAATACGAACGGTGTTTCAGAATGAAAATCGCCGTGCTTTCCGCCTTTTATATACTCAAACGCGCTTACACACTCCCCGCCTATCATTTCCTGAGTAAGTTCGGCGGCAAAACGGCTGTTGCCCGTGCCTGAAAAATAAATTATCATCATTAACCCCTTCAGAAACAATTAAATAATAAATTTACGCATTTATAATGCAAAAATACCCGCGTTATTATAAAAAGAAGGATAATAAGTTAAAAATAGAATATTTTATACATATAAATACAATTTGATTTAATACAATTTGATTTTAGCACATACTAAAAATTCCGTCAACAAAACAATTAATCGTATAGATTAATTTTTTAAATCGTCCGTTGCTGGATTATCTATCAGTTTGCCGTCTGCTGTAAAGCGCGAGCCGTGGCAGGGGCAGTCCCACGAATGTTCATAAGGGTTCCACTTTAACGCGCAGCCGAGGTGCGGGCAGCGTTTCGGTTTAAAATTCACAAGATTTATTACTGCCTCAAACGCGTTTACGACGAGTTGAGGGCGAAAAATTGTTCTTGACGGTGAAAAAACATTATTGCTGTATTTTTTGCGCCCTGTTATCATATCGCAAAGAATCTGAGCGGCAGCCATTGATGAAGTCATTCCCCACTTATTAAATCCCGTTGCAACATAAACACCGTTTGACGAGCCTGAATATTCGCCGATATACGGCGCTGAATCAAGCGTCATACAGTCCTGCGTTGCCCAGTGATATTTTTCCTCAGAATCAGGGTAATTCATTCTTGCAAATTCCCTTAGTTCGTGCCACGCGGAAGACTTTTTACCTGTTCGGTGCTCGCCGCCGCCGATAAAAAGCAAATCCTTATAATTTCTGAAAGAAAAGCCGCCCTCGGCAGCGTCTATATACATACCGTTTACATTTTGAGCGTTTTCAAGAGCGATAACATAAGAACGCTGCTGATATAGTTTAAGAAAATAAGCGCCGTGCTTATTTAAAAACGGAAAATGAGTTGCCACAATTATTCTTTTTGCATTTATAATTCCGCCGTTTGTTACGGCTTTAGTGCCTATCAACTGCTGAACTTTTGTATTTTCATAAATATTAAGGTCTTTAGAAATACCGGCAGCAAATTTAAGCGGTGAAAATTGAGCCTGATTTTTAAACCTGACTGCACCCGCAATAGAAAACGGCAAAGGTATATTACCTGCAAACTCGGCTTTATAGCCGAGTTTTCTAAGAGCGGCTAATTCATTATCTATAATATCTTTGCTCTCAAGAGAGTAAACATATGAATCTTTATTTTCAAAATCGCAGTTTATATTTGAGCACAATTCCCTGAATTTATCAACGGCATTTAAATTCATATCAAGGTACTGCTTTGCCTTTTCAGCGCCGAATTCACTGATAAGTTTATGATATAAAAGCCCGTGCTGAGCGGTTATTTTTGCAGTTGTATTCTTAGTTATTCCGCCGCATATATTTTTCGCCTCAACAAGGGTGTAATCAACACCTGCCTGATTAAGCATATACGCGCATAAAACACCCGCCATACCGCCGCCGATAACAAGCACATCTGTTTTAATATCTTTTCCGAGATTTTTGAAAGCAGGCATTTTGGTTGTATCTTCCCACAAAGAAAGCAAAAACATTCCCCCGATAAAAAGCGTTTAGAATATTATTTGCCGATACAACACCGAATATGCTTTAAAGGAAATCAATATTTAAATACAAATATTAAATAAAGATATAAGAAAAAGCAGGCACAAAAGGCCTGCTTTTCTTGGCGCAGATGGAGAGATTCGAACTCTCGCGGCGGTTGCCCACCCTACGCCCTTAGCAGGGGCGCCTCGTCACCAGCTTGAGTACATCTGCAAAACTGTAACTTTAACACACACTGTCAAGTTAAGCACCGATTTGGTGCTTTAATAATATAACAAAAAATAACTTAATTGTCAACAATAATCACACATATAATTTTAAATAATTGCGCATAAAATATTTAAGGTGATAATATAAAAATCACGCTTTCAAGTTTATTGCGCGCAAAATTTGCCCTCGCATTATTGTTGATACCGCTCAGCCGCCGATTTCATTTCGGCTAAAATCAGGCATTAACGATTTTAAATTTGTTTTAGCAGACTGAAAGGCAATGGTGATTACTATTAAAAGCAGATTATTTAAAGCGGAACTTATAGGATTTGTATTTTGCTGTGTGCTTGGAACACTTTCCCACTTTTTTTATGAATGGAGCGGTGAAAACACTTTTATCGGTCTGCTGTGCCCCGTAAACGAAAGTGTTTGGGAACATTTAAAACTTATTTACACGCCGTATATAATATGGTCTGCAGCCGAATTTTTCATTCTTAAAGGCAGTAAATTAAATCTGTTTTTATCAAAATTCTGCTCTGTTATCTGCGGAATGCTGACGATTTTATTTATCCACTACACATATACAGGCGCTGTGGGAACAGAAAGCACAACGGCGGACATAATTTCTTTTTTTGCCGGAGTTGCAGCCGCGTTTATCCTAAGTTACACAATTATGAAAAATTCAAAATATAAAGGCGCAGTGTGCGAAACAGTATCTTTTATACTGCTGATAATAACCGGAGGGATATTTATTTTATTTACTTTTTCGCCGCCGCTGATACCGCTGTTTGAGGATTCCATAACAAAAACTTACGGAATTTAAACAAGTGCTATATATTTTAGTAAACTATATCCCATTATTATGAAAAACTATATAAATAAAAACGCAGGTCAAGACTTTTATGCCCGACCTGCGTTATATTTATTCAGGTTAAAATATTATTTATTATGACCTCTCTTAAATCTGTTTTTACCTGCTTCTCTAAACGCGTCTATGCCGCCTTTTTCGTCATATATTTTAGCAGCCTCAAGGCATATATCAAGAGAAAGATTAATACATTCTTCGCTGATATTATCCGCTGTATCAAGCCTTGTATGATAATAAGTTTTGGGGTCATGGTTTACGCCGCAAAAACCGGACGCAAGCAGGCCCAAGCGGCTGAACGCCTCAGCGTCAATTGCGCCGGGATAAATTTCTGTTTCTTTCATTTCTATGCCGCAGTTTTCGCCCGCTTCATAAATAATTTCTGCAACGGCGTTTGAATTTTTCTGCGTACCCGTACAGCCCTGAGTATATATTTGAAGTTGTTCAATCTCACGCATAGTATCCATAGCGATAAACACGGTTTCAACATTCTGAAGTTCTTCTTTATGAGCCTTTGCGTAAGCAAGAGCGCCGCGGATACCCGCCTCTTCAGAACCTGAAAGAAGCGCGCAAACTTCAGTATTTTCAAATCTGACATCATTTTCAGCCATTTCTTTAATAACGCCCATTGCGATAAAATCAGCGGACAAGTTATCGTTAGCGCCGTCAACAACAACTTTCCAGTTGATGAAGAAACAAATAGCGATGAAAAACGGAATAAGAATAAGTTGAATTATTCCGCAAACAAGCCAGAATTTGCTTTCATAATTTCCGCCTGTAAATGAATATACCATCCAAACAATATCAAAAATTGTAACGGCTATAAGGCCGCCGATAGAACCGCCCATAACAGGGGCAAGACTCTTAAGGCCGCCGTGAAGTGAATAAGTCCACTCATTAGCAGCGTCGGTATGGCCGCCGAAAATTATTCTTCTTTTAACTTCGCCTTTAGGCGCCCTGCGAGCCATTACATTTCTTGAAATTTTCCTTGGGAAAATAAAATCAACAAATTCACGGTACATTAAAAACTCAAAAACAAGGCAGGCAAGCGCAAACAGCACAAGCACGGTTGAAACTATTGCAAGGCCGGGACCTGAAACAGCGCCGGTATATGTAAGCCAGTAAAAAAGCACTGCAAGCATACCTAAAACGGCGGCGGCGGGAATCCAGCCCATAAACGCAACGGGATGAACGGAAAAATCCTCCATTTCAACCTTATCCGCCCATTTTTCAAGTTCGGATTTCAAATATTTTTGCGCTTTTCTTTCACTGCGCGAGCCGGGTGAACGCTCTTTAAAATTTTCACATACATAGCGAATACCATCCGCCATATATTTTTGAGTTGCGGCAGACGCGCCCTTTGTTAATCTCATTAAATCAACCTCTTTTCCTGAAAATCATATGCTGAAATTTATAAATATATTATATTATAATTCTGTATATATTGCAATAACTCTCTGTAAATTTATTAATTTTTTCTTAACAAAATCGAGGCGCAAAAGTGTGAATTTCCACTCACAAAATTTAAGAATATTCTTATATAATTTGTATAATATTTTGCGAAAAGCGGGCGATAATTTTTTAAATGTTGTGAATTGTAAACAAATTATAATAATGATAAAATATCTGGGTATAAAATTTTGAACAGGAGAATGACTATGAGCATTAAAAACGAATACCTTGCAGGGCTTATGGAAAGGGTTAAACAGCGCAATCCCAACGAGCCCGAATTTCACCAGGCGGTTTATGAAGTTTTGGAATCGCTTGACACCGTTGCAGACAGACACCCCGAATATATTGAAAAGGGCGTTTTTGAAACGATAGTTGAACCTGAAAGAATTATCAAATTCCGTGTACCGTGGGTAGACGATAACGGCAAAGTTCAGGTAAACAGAGGCTACAGAATTCAATTCAACAGCGCTATCGGCCCATACAAGGGCGGACTTCGTTTCCATCCGTCCGTATACGAAGGAATAATAAAATTCCTCGGTTTTGAGCAAATATTTAAAAACAGCCTTACCGGTCTTCCTATCGGCGGCGCTAAGGGCGGTTCTGACTTTGACCCAAAGGGCAAAAGCGATATGGAAGTTATGCGTTTCTGCCAGAGTTTTATGACTGAACTTTACAGGCATATCGGCGCTGATACCGATGTACCTGCGGGCGATATAGGCGTAGGCGGCCGTGAGATAGGTTATCTTTTCGGTCAGTATAAGAGAATTATGAATGTTAATAACGGTGTACTTACAGGAAAAGGCATTAATTACGGCGGTTCGCTTGTAAGAACAGAGGCTACCGGCTACGGACTTTGCTATTATACTGAGGCAATGCTCAATGACCACGGCAGTTCTTTCCGCGGAAAAACCGTTGCTATTTCCGGCTCGGGCAATGTTGCTATTTACGCTTGTGAAAAAGCAACCCAACTTGGCGCAAAAGTTATTACAATGAGCGACTCAAACGGATATATAATTGATAAACGCGGTATTGACCTTGACCTTATTAAACAACTTAAAGAAGTTGAAAGAAAGAGAATCAAGGAATACACAGACTATCATCCTGAGGCTGAATATTATGAAGGCTGCAGCGGCGTATGGACTGTTAAATGCGATATTGCCCTCCCCTGCGCTACACAAAATGAACTTGACGAAGAATCAGCCAAAACACTTATTGAAAACGGCGTTATTGCTGTATGCGAAGGCGCAAATATGCCTACCACTCCCGGCGCTATTACTCTGTTTCAGGATAACGGCGTACTTTTCGGACCTGCAAAAGCAACAAACGCAGGCGGCGTTGCTACTTCTGCTCTTGAAATGTGCCAGAACAGTTCCCGCCACCCGTGGGATTTTGAAAATGTAGACAAAGAACTTAAGAGCATTATGGAAAACATATATATAAAGAGTTGCGAAGCGGCAAAAGAATACGGTGTTGAAGGCAACCTTGTTGCCGGCGCAAACATTGCCGGATTTATTAAGGTAGCGGACGCTATGCTTGCTCAGGGTATTGTTTAATATTAAAAACATTTATTAATACAGGTAAAAAAACCGCGTTCTTTTCAGAGCGCGGTTTTTGCGTTAAATCAAATGTAAAAATGCCGTAGAATCTTTTTTAAAAAGACTTGCTTTATGACAAAACTTCACTACTAATTGTTTACTAATTGAGAGGATTTTATAGGTATTTACAGGTATGTTTTAAAAATTTAAAAGAGAAACAAAAAATCCCCGAAGACCGCAGAAATATGCGGAAAATCGGGGATTTTATTATGGAGCTGATAGGCGGACTTGAACCGCCGACCTCATCCTTACCAAGGATGCGCTCTACCGCCTGAGCCATATCAGCCCGAATGGCGACCCGGAACGGACTTGAACCGTCGACCTCCTGCGTGACAGGCAGGCGTTCTAACCAGCTGAACTACCGGGCCGTAGCAAAGCAATTCTGCATTGCAAATGGTATTATACGAAACTTGAGGGAACTTGTCAAGTGAATGGCATTGAATTTTTGCAAAAAAGTGATATAATTTTGGTATGAAAAATTATCATACACATACAAAACGGTGCCGACACGCAATCGGCGAAGACGAAGAATATGTTCTGAGCGCTATTGAAAACGGATTTGACGAGATTGGATTTTCCGACCACGCGCCTATGCTTTTCCCGCAGGGGTGCGGATATTATTCGGGTTTCAGGATGTTTCCCGAAGACGCTCAGGGATATGTAAACAGCATAAACCTCCTAAAAAACAAATACAAGGGAAAAATCAGGATACTGCTTGGCTTTGAACTTGAATACTACCCCGCGCTTTTTGAAAAGGAGTTGAAATTTCTTAAGAGTTTTGATATTGACTATCTGATTTTGGGGCAGCATTACATAAATAACGAATATGACTATCAGGGGCACTACAACGCCATTCCGACTGATGATGAAAATGTGCTGAAACAATATGTTTCTCAGTGCCTTGAGGGGTTAAAAACAAATGAATTTACATATCTTGCACACCCGGATATACTTAATTTTACTGGCGATGAGGAAACATATAAAAAAGAAATGCGCAGACTTTGCGCCGGCGCGAAAGAACTTGATATTCCGCTTGAATTTAACTTTCTTGGCTTTGAGGACAAGCGTACTTACCCGCGCGATGACTTTTGGAAAATTGCCCGCGAAACAGGCAATAAGGTTATAATGGGGCTTGACGCACACACGCCAAAATTCTTTGCCATGAAAGAAACAATTGACAGGATGAAAGAGCATCTTAAATCTTTAGGCATTACTCCGATTGAGCGGCCGCAAATAAAAAAGCCGTAAAAAAAGCCCGCAACAGCGGGTTTTTAAAACAAAATTCAGACAAAAATACAGTCAAGAATAAAAAGCCGATTTCATTATGTAAATCGGTTTTATTTTTTGCAGATAATATAAGTGAGTAATACTGCTACTGAGATTTAAAAAGTTCTTCCAAAGGCACGCCGAGAACTTTGGCGATTACATATATCTCTTTATCAGTGGCAATTCTCAACTGCCCTTCCAGTTTGGAATAACTTGTTGGGTTAATATCTAAACCCATTACCTGGACCTTGGATATAAAATTCTTTTGCTTAATGCCCCTCTCTTTTCTGAGCCGTTCAATATTTCTCCCGACCATATTGCAGTTACCGTAAGCCTTTTTACGAGTTTTCATACCCTCACCCCTTTATATAAGTGCATTATATTTTAAAATCATTGTTATAAAATTCTATAATAGAAATTATAAAATTTTTCTAAATTCTGATTTAGAATTACTCAATCTTTTCTTTACACAAAATGCAAATAGTAAAATAGTTTTATAAAATGTGCTTAATATTTCGTAATTTTAACTCCTAAAATATTTCTGAAATTTATAATGAGCGGCTGTATAAAAATTATGTATATTTATTCATTTTTTATGTATATTTATTATATTTTTACAATATTCTATTGACTTTGATAAATGCGAGTGTATAATATAAAAAGATTATATTTTATTTGCGGAGATATGTATAAAATGATTAAAGTATTCATAGACGGTCAGGCAGGCACAACGGGCCTCAGAATTAAGCAAAGGCTGCTTGAAAGGGACGATATTACTCTGCTTGAAATACCGCAGGATAAGCGCAAGGATAATAACGAAATTAAAAAATACATAAATGAAAGCGACATTACATTTCTTTGCCTGCCGGATGACGCGGCAAGAGAAGCCGTAAAACTTCTTGATGATGATAATGACCACACAAAGATAATAGACGCTTCAACAGCGCACAGAACAGAACCGGGCTGGGCGTACGGATTTCCCGAACTTTCACCCGATTTCAGAAAGAACATTGAAACAAACCGGCTGATTGCCAACCCAGGCTGTTATGCCAGCGGATTTATTTCAATAGTATATCCGCTTATAGCGCACGGGATTATTGATAAAAACTATCCCCTGACCTGTTTTGCAGTTTCCGGATACAGCGGTGGAGGAAAAAGCGCTATTAATCAATACGAAAGCGCAGAAAGAGATATTGAACTCGATTCGCCGAGGCAGTACGGTCTTACTCAGCAGCACAAGCATTTAAAAGAGATGAAAGCGATAACGGGAATAAGCAGATACCCTGTATTCTCGCCCATGATATGCGGCTACAAATGCGGAATGGTGGTAAGCGTGCCGTTTTTTACGGATATGCTTTGCGGCGGAATTAAAACTGCTGATGTGCGTGAAGCCTTAATGCAGCACTACAAGGGCGAAAAACTTATTAAAGTGCGCCCTGAGGGATATACAAAAAATATGATAGGCGCCAACAATTTTGACGGGCGTGATGACCTTGAAATAGAAGTAAACGGAAACGACGAAAGATTTGTTATTACGGCAAGATTTGATAATCTGGGCAAAGGCGCTTCTGGCGCGGCGGTGCAGTGCATGAACATTGCATGCGGTATTGAAGAAACTAAATCACTTGTTTTGGGAGAATAAAAATGGAAATTAAAGTTATTGACGGGGGTGTTTGCGCCCCGAAAGGATTTAAGGCAAACGGCGTATACTGTGGTATTAAAAAGCCGAGTATTGACAATCAAAACCCTGCTGCCCCACACAAAAACGACCTTGGAATGATCGTTTCGGACAGTGAATGCTGCTGCGCCGCGGTATATACCACAAATAAAGTTAAGGGCGCGCCTATTATTGTTACAAAGAATAATCTTGAAAAAACAGGCAGCAAGGCAAGAGCGGTTATAGTAAACTCAAAAAACGCCAACACATGCAATGCGGACGGTGTTGAAAAAGCGGAAAAAATGTGCGAACTTGCCGCGAAAGAACTTAATATTAAGCCGGAGGAAGTTATTGTTGCGTCAACAGGCGTTATAGGCCAGATACTTCCGATTGAGCCGATAGAAAAAGGAATTGCGCCGCTTGTTGCAGGGCTTTCGTACACCGGCAATGAGGAAGCGGCTGCCGCTATAATGACTACGGACACCGTAAAAAAAGAATACGCAGTTGAATTCAGCGCAGGCGGCAGTGTGTGCCGGATAGGCGGAATGGCAAAAGGCTCCGGAATGATTCATCCGAATATGGCAACTACGCTTAATTTTATAACAACTGATGTAAAAATAAGCGCGCAAATGCTTCAGAGCGCACTTAACGACATAGTTAAAATTACATACAACTGTCTTTCTATTGACGGCGACACTTCAACAAACGATATGGTTTGCGTTATGGCAAACTCGGCGGCGGAAAATAAAGAGATAACCTGCGAGGGCGAAGACTTTGAAAACTTCAAGGCGGCGCTTTATGAGGTGATGATGAATCTTACAAAAATGCTTGCCAAAGACGGCGAAGGCGCAACCAAAATGATTGAATGTGAATGCAGGGGCTGCCCGGACACAAACACGGCTATAACCGTTGCCAAAAGCGTTGTTGGCTCAACATTGTTTAAGTGCGCCGTATTCGGCGAGGACGCAAACTGGGGACGCATACTGTGCGCAATAGGCTATGCTCCCGCCGAGTTTGACATAAACAAGGTTGATGTAGACATAAAGAGCGAATTTGGCGAGATTGCAGTTTGCAGAAACGGTGCCGGCGTTGACTTTTCCGAGGAAAAGGCTGCCGAAGTACTGAAGAGCGATGAAATTTATGTAATTATAAATCTAAACGCGGGCGAAAACAGCGCCAAAGCGTGGGGCTGCGATTTAACATATGATTATGTTAAGATAAACGGCGATTACAGAACCTGAAAGGCTATGGTGATTATAATGGATATTACAAACGCTATGAAAGCAGAAGTGCTTGCGAGGGCGCTGCCGAACATTCAACTATACAGAAAAAAGACGGTAGTTATTAAATACGGCGGAAACGCTATGATTAACAAGGCTCTGAAAGAATCCGTTATGCACGATATTGTGCTGCTGACAACAATAGGAATAAGAGTTGTTCTTGTGCACGGCGGCGGGCCGGAAATAAGCAAAACGCTTGAAAAGATGAACATTAAAAGCGAATTTAAAAACGGTTTAAGAGTTACAGATAAAGAAACGGCAAATGTTGTGCAGATGGTGCTTGCGGGCAAAGTTAACAAAGACCTTGTTTGCCAGATTGGCAACCTCGGCGGGCACGCGATTGGGCTTTCAGGCATGGACGGAAATATGATAAAATGCCGCCCGCTTGACGAAGACCACGGCTATGTGGGAGATATTATTGATATGAATATGGATGTTGTTGAGGAAGTGCTGGAGCATAGTTTTATTCCCGTAATATCCACAATAGGATATGATGACAAAGGCAACTGCTACAACATTAACGCGGATACGGTTGCGGCGGCAGTTGCGGGAAAACTTAAAGCAGAGGCGCTGATTTCAATGACGGATGTTGCCGGACTTCTGCGTGATAAAGATGATGAAAGCACGCTTATTCACCGTGTATATATTTCCGATGTTCCCGCGCTTATAGCGGACGGAATTATAAGCGGCGGAATGATTCCGAAAATAGATTCAATGACTCAGGCGATACGCGAGGGCGTTAAAAGAGCATTTATTATTGACGGACGGGTTCCCCACTCCATACTTATGGAAATGCTTACAGATGAAGGTATGGGAACGATGTTCAGGAGCAGGTGAAAATTATGGATATAAAAGAAACAGACAAAAAATATGTATCCCACGCTTACGGCAGATTTAATGTTGTGCTGACGAGGGGCAAAGGCTCAACCGTGTATGACGAAAACTCAAAAGAATATATAGATTTCGGCTCCGGCATAGGAGTTACGGCTTTCGGCATTGGGGATGACGAATGGAAAAACGCTGTTATTGCTCAACTTGACAAAATACAGCATACTTCAAACCTTTACTACACTGAGCCGTGCGCAGAACTTGCGAAACTGCTTTGTGAAAAAACAGGAATGAAAAAAGTATTTTTCGGCAACAGCGGCGCAGAAGCAAATGAGGGAATGATAAAATTTGCCCGCAAATACAGTTTTGACAAATACGGAGAAGGGCGCAAAACAATAATTACACTTGTTAATTCTTTTCACGGAAGAACGATAACAACCCTTTCCGCCACGGGGCAGGACGAATTTCACAAGGTGTTCGGCCCGTTTACGCCCGGCTTTAAATACTGCCCTGCGAATGACATAAAAGCGCTGAACGATATGGTAACGGACGATGTGTGCGCCATTATGTTTGAATGTGTTCAGGGCGAGGGCGGCGTACTGAATCTTGATTATGACTTTGTTAAAGCAATAGAAAAAACGGCAAAAGAAAAAGATATTCTTATGTGCGTTGACGAAGTGCAGACCGGAAACGGCAGAACAGGAAAATATTTTGCTTATATGAATTACGGCATTAAACCGGATATTGTTTCAACTGCGAAAGGACTTGCCGGCGGACTGCCGATTGGCGCTGTATTATTTGGCGACAAACTTGAAAACACGGTTACCCCCGGCTCTCACGGCTCAACATTCGGCGGTAATCCGATAGCGGCGGCAGGCGCGATAAGCATTGTAAAAAGAATAGACGATAAATTTCTTGAAGAAGTTACGAAAAAAAGCGAATATATAATCAGCAGGATTAAAGAAATAAAGGGAGTTAAATCAGTATCCGGAATGGGACTGATGCTTGGGATTGAAACAGATAAAAATGCGGCGGACATTGCGGGCAAATGCCTTGAAAAAGGGCTTCTTGTGCTGACCGCAAAATCTAAAATCAGGCTGCTTCCCGCGCTTAATATAACAAAAGAAGAAACAGACAAAGGGCTTAAGATTCTTAAGGAGGTAATTGAAGATGAAACACTTGCTTAAACTGCAGGATTTAGACCATGATGAAATACTTGATATATTAAACCTTGCGGACCAACTGAAGTATGAAACAAAGCACTCAATTGAGCACCATCTTTTAAAAGGTAAAACGCTCGGAATGATTTTTCAGAAAAGTTCAACAAGAACACGAGTATCATTTGAAACAGGTATGTACCAACTCGGCGGGCAGGCGCTTTTCCTTTCTAACAGGGATTTGCAAATCGGCAGAGGCGAACCCGTGCAGGACACGGCAAGGGTGCTTTCCCGCTATCTTGACGGCATTATGATAAGAACTTTTGAGCAAAAGGAAGTTGAGGACCTTGCAAAATACGGTTCTATCCCTATAATTAACGGACTTACAGATTACTGCCATCCGTGCCAGGTGCTTGCAGACCTTATGACTATCAGAGAATATAAAAAGACTTTTGACGGACTTAAATTCTGTTTTATCGGCGACGGCAACAACATGGCAAACAGCCTTATAGTCGGCACAATAACAATGGGTATTGAATGTGCAGTCGCCTGCCCCGAGGGTTACAAGCCCGATGAAAAGATAATGAAATGGGCGGCGGAAAACGGCAAATTCACCTGTTCGCCGAATATTGAGGAATGTGCAAAAGACGCAGATGTGCTTTACACCGATGTATGGGCGTCCATGGGCCAGGAAGACGAAAAAGCACAGCGCGAAAAAGTATTCAAAAACTATCAGATTAACGACGGCGTTATGGCGGTTGCAAAAAAAGACGCAATGGTGCTTCACTGCCTGCCTGCTCACAGGGGCGAGGAGATAACAGCAGAAGTTTTTGAGGCTCATGCCGATGAAATCTTTGACGAGGCGGAAAACAGACTTCACGCGCAGAAAGCGGTACTTGTTAAACTGCTTGGCGCTAACAACTGACGGGAAACATATATATGGATAACGAAAAGGTTTATATTTGCCTTGAAAACGGCAGAATATTTGAGGGAAAACGCTTTGGCGCAGGCGGAGATGTTACGGGCGAACTTGTTTTTACAACAGGTTTGTGCGGCTACATTGAAACGCTTACAGACCCGAGTTATTACGGGCAGATAGTTTTGCAGACTTTTCCGCTTATAGGAAACTACGGCTTTATTGATGATGACGCGGAAAGCAGTAAATCATATGTTTCGGCATATATCGTGCGTGAAAAATGCGATAATCCGTCTAACTTCAGGTGCAGCAAAACGCTTGACGAATATTTAAAAGAAAATAATATTCCGGGCGTGTATGATGTTGACACGCGCGAGATTACAAAAACAATTCGCGAAAGCGGCGTTATGAATGCCGTTATATGCTCTGACCCGCGGGATTTTGACGAGGAAAAAGTTAAATCGTACAGAGTTACAGACGCCGTAAAATCTGTTTCATGCAAAAAGCCCGTTCCTCTTGCGGCTGATGAACCGAAATACAATGTTGTACTGCTGGACTACGGCAAAAAAGAGAATATCGCCCGCGAATTAATTAAACGAGGCTGCAATGTTGCCGTTATGCCGTATGACACCAAAGCGGAAGATGTATTAAGGCTTAACCCGGACGGAATTATGCTTTCTAACGGCCCCGGAGACCCTCAGGAAAATGTAGCAAGCATAGAAGAGTTAAAAAAACTTATAGGGAAAAAACCCATATTCGGCATATGCCTTGGTCATCAGTTGCTTGCGCTTGCAATGGGCGCCAAAACAACAAAACTGAAATACGGGCACAGAGGTGTTAACCAGCCTGTTAAAGACCTTAAAACAGGCAGGACTTACATATCATCTCAAAACCACGGATATGCCGTGCTTAATGACGAAGTTGAAAAGTGCGGCGGCGTTATAAGTTACATAAACGCAAATGACGGCACAAATGAAGGCATAGATTACCCGGGAAAAGACGCGTTTTCCGTGCAGTTTCACCCGGAGGCATGCAGCGGCCCGCACGACACAAGATTTTTGTTTGACAGATTTATAAAAATGATGGGAGGTAATAAATAATGCCTCTTAATAAAGACATAAAAAAGGTACTTGTTATAGGCTCAGGCCCGATAGTTATAGGCCAGGCGGCGGAATTTGACTACGCCGGCGCTCAGGCGTGCAGAGTTTTAAAAGATGAGGGCATTGAAGTTGTGCTTGTAAACTCAAACCCTGCAACCATTATGACGGACAGCGCTCTTGCCGACCACATTTACCTTGAACCGCTTACAGAAGAAACAGTTAAGCGCATAATTGAAAAAGAAAGGCCGGATAGTATTCTCGGCGGTCTCGGCGGGCAGACAGGTCTTACAATCTCAATGCAACTTGCCAAAGACGGATTTCTTGATAAAATGGGCGTGCGCCTGCTGGGCACTGACGCCGAGGCAATAGACAAGGCGGAAGACAGACAACTTTTCAGGGATACAATGCTTAAAATAAATCAGCCCGTTGTTCCGTCCGACATTGCAAACGATGTTGAAACCGCAAAAAAAATTGCCGCTGAAATCGGCTACCCCGTTATAATTCGGCCTGCTTTTACACTTGGCGGCGCCGGCGGCGGTGTTGCCAGAAACGAAGAAGAACTTGCAGAAGTGGCAAAACACGGGCTTATGCTAAGCCCCATAACGCAGGTGCTTGTTGAAAGATATATTGCGGGCTGGAAAGAAATTGAATTTGAAGTTATGAGGGACAGCGCCGGCAATGTTATTGCCGTTTGCTCTATGGAAAACTTTGACCCGGTAGGAATTCACACCGGCGACAGCATAGTTATTGCGCCTGCCGTAACGCTTGGCGACAAGGAATTTCAAATGCTGAGGACAGCCTCGCTTGATATTATTACCGAACTCGGCATTGAGGGCGGCTGCAACTGCCAGTTTGCACTTAATCCCGAAAGTTTTGAATACAGTGTAATTGAAGTTAATCCGCGTGTATCGCGCTCCTCGGCGCTCGCCTCCAAAGCAACGGGTTACCCGATTGCGAAAGTTACCACTAAAATTGCGCTTGGCTACACGCTGGACGAAATAAGAAACGATATTACGG
The DNA here is from genome assembly GCA_944380635.1 of uncultured Eubacterium sp. Lineage (GTDB taxonomy): Bacteria > Bacillota > Clostridia > Oscillospirales > Acutalibacteraceae > Eubacterium_R. The sequence continues at coordinate 70,757 of CALWID010000009.1, forward strand.
GCAAAACCTGCGCCTGCTTTGAGCCGACGCTTGATTATGTAGTTGTTAAAGTGCCGAAATGGCCGTTTGATAAATTCATAAACGCCTCACGAAAACTCGGTACTCAAATGAAAGCCACGGGCGAAGTTATGAGCATTGCGCCGTCTTTTGAAATGGCTATTATGAAAGCCGTCAGGGGCGCGGAAATCGGTTTGGACACGCTTAACAACAAACAACTTGACGGCACCGATATAGTTAAAACTCTTTACAATCAGGATGATTTGAGACTCTTTTCCGTATTCCGCGCGCTGAAAAACGGAATTTCAGTAAACGAGATACACAAAATCACGATGATAGACGAATGGTTTTTATATAAACTTAAAAACCTTGCCGACTACGAAAAAGAGATTGCTGACAAGCCTTTAAGTTACGAACTTTATTTAAAGGGCAAGAAGTACGGATATACGGATGCGGCGCTTGAGAGAATAAGCGGCTCTCCCCTTGCGTTTCACAAGCACGCCGTTTATAAAATGGTTGACACCTGCGGTGCGGAATTTGCCGCAGAAACGCCGTATTTTTACTCCACTTATGACGAGCACTGCGAAAGCAGAGATATTGAGCGCAGTTCAAAAGACAGAATTATCGTTCTCGGTTCCGGGCCGATACGCATAGGCCAAGGAATAGAATTTGACTATTCTTCCGTGCACTGCGTTTGGACTTTAAAGGAACTCGGCTACGAAGTAATACTTATCAACAACAACCCGGAAACAGTATCTACCGACTTTGATACGGGCGACAGGCTTTATTTTGAGCCGCTTACGCCTGAAGATGTTATGAATGTTATTAAGGTTGAAAAGCCCATAGGCGTTGTTGTTGCTTTCGGCGGGCAGACCGCTATAAAACTGACTAAATATCTTGATGAAAACGCAATTCCGATACTCGGCACTTCCGCCGAGGGAATTGATGTTGCGGAGGACAGAGATAAGTTTGACAAACTGCTTGGAAAATTCGGCATATTCAGACCTAAGGGAACTTCCGTTACTACGCTTGACGGCGCGCTTAAAGCCGGAAACGAACTCGGATACCCTGTTCTTTTAAGACCGAGTTATGTTATCGGCGGGCAGAATATGACTATTGCATATACTGATGATGATGTTGAGCAGTATATGAACATTATACTTGCCCAGGGCATTGAAAACCCGGTACTGGTGGACAAGTATATGATGGGCACGGAACTTGAAGTTGACTGCATTTCGGACGGCGAAAAAGTGCTTATTCCGGGAATAATGGAGCATATTGAGCGCGCCGGAGTACACAGCGGCGATTCCATTGCCGTTTATCCGCCTTATAATATTAACGACAAAATGCTGAGAAAGATATGCGATATTTCTGAAAAACTTGCGCTTTCGCTCGGCACAAAAGGGCTTGTTAACATTCAGTATCTGATTTATCAGAATGAATTGTATGTTATTGAAGTAAATCCGAGAGCGTCAAGAACAATTCCGTACATAAGCAAGGTAACAGGCGTGCCCATGGTGGAACTTGCCACAAAAATTATGGTGGGCGCTTCGCTTGAAAGCCTTGGCTACGGCACGGGGCTTTACAAAACTCCGCCGTATTTTGCCGTTAAAGTGCCTGTATTCAGTTTTGAAAAACTGAATAATGTTAACAGCCAACTCGGCCCTGAAATGAAATCTACCGGCGAGGTGCTTGGCGTTGGCAAAAACCTTAACGAGGCGCTGTTTAAAGGGCTAATCTCGGCAGGTTTTAAAATTGAATCACGAAAAGAATCACGCCACGGCGTGCTTATTACCGTAACAAAAAAAGACAGATATGAAATCGTAAATCTTGCAAAAAAACTTGATGACCTGGGTATTAAAATATGGGCAACGCCGGAAACGGGCAAAGCAATTGCAAGCCTTGGCATAGAAGTTGAAACAGTAAACAAACTAAGCGTTGACAATTCCATTATGGAACTTGTTGAAAGCGGTAAACTTGATTATATTGTTTACACGGGAAAGAGCGATAAAAAGAGCATTGCGGATTACATAAAACTCTTTAACCGTGCAAATCAACTTGGGATTGCCACGCTCACCTCGCTTGACACCGCTAACGCCCTTGCGGATATTATTGCAAGCAGATACAACCAGATGAACACGGAACTTGTGGATATAAACAATATGCGCAAGGAAAAAAGTTTGCTTGAATTCAGCAAAATGCAGGGCACAAGCGACGACTATATTTTCTTTAACAACACGGAAAATATAATTACCTGCCCTGAAAGTTTTGCAATAGAATTTACGGACAGGCACAAAGGAATCGGCGGCGACGGAATTGTGCTGATTGAAAAATCAGATGTTGCAGACGCCAGAATGCGTATTTTTAACCGCGACGGCTCTGAGGGCGAAATGGCGGGAAATTCAATACGCTGCGTCGGCAAATATCTATATGACAACGGCATAGTTAAGAAAGAAAACATTACAGTTGAAACGGCGAGCGGAATCAGGAGCCTTGAACTGTTTACAAGAAACGGCAAAGTTTCATCGGTAACTGTTGATATGGGCAGGGCTTATCTGAAGCCTGATGAAATTCCCGTGCAGTTAGGCGGAGAAAGCATTATTGCAAGAAAAGCGGAAATTGCAGGCAGTGAATACAACATTACCTGTGTTTCGGTGGGGAACCCGCACTGCGTTATCTTTGTGGACAATGTTGATAAAGTTGATATTGAAAAAGTAGGCCCGCAGATAGAAAACGCAAAAATTTTCCCAGAGAGAATAAACACTGAATTTGTGCGCGTTGTAAACAGGCGGACTCTTAAAATGAGGGTTTGGGAACGCGGAAACGGCGAAACACTTGCCTGCGGCACGGGCGCTTGCGCTGCTGCTGTGGCGGCTGTGCTTGAAGGAAAATGCGACAAAGGCAAGGACATTACAGTTAAACTGCGCGGCGGCGACCTGATAGTTAATTATACTGACGAAAGAATCACGCTGACCGGCGACTGTAATCTTGTATTTACCGGAAAAATCGAATATTAAAACGCGTTTATGCAAAAAAACGGCAGGCGGAAACCGCCTGCCGTTTTTTACGCCCCGTAAAGGGAGTTTGCATTTTATTTTATTAAAACATAATAATACACTTACTTAAGAGAATCGGAAACATACCAGTCAAGGTTTGTAACCGCATCATAAATAACTTTAACGCAGTTATCCGTTCCGAGCGAAGTGCTGTTAAGGCACAAATCAAAATTCTGCGCCCTGCCCCACTGCCTGTCTGTATAATAATTATAATTTATACGGCGGCGCTTATCTATATCTTTCATAAGTTTTCTTGCCTGTTTTATATCCGTATTCTTATACTTCATAATACGCTGAATTTTGCTTTCTTCATCACCGTGAATAAAAACATTCAGGCAGTCTTTACGGTCTTTCAAAATATAATCGGCACATCTGCCTACTATTATACAAGGGCCTTTATCGGCAAGTTCAAGAATTATTTTTCTCTGAGCGGAATAAACATAATCCTCAAGAGATGAACCGCCGCTGTCCCTGCTGACAAAGCCGTAAGAAAAAATACTTTTAAAGGGCGAATGTTCGCCTGCCTGCTCAATAAATTCCTCTGCAAAGCCTGTTTTTTCAGCAACCTTGGAAATTATTTCCTTATCATAATAATCCCAGCCGAGTTTTTTAGAAAGTTCCTCGCCTATATATCTTCCTCCGCTGCCGAACTCACGGCTTATCGTGATAACATTATACTTCATAATTACCCCTCCAACGGTGAAATTTGTTTTTTATAAACGCCCTTAAGAAGCCAAACGGCAATAAGGAGCGAAATAAACTCTGCAAATATAAACACACACCACTCTGCCCAAAGATTATTTTGGGTAACATTAAATACACGAAGAACTATCCACGAAACGGGTATTACAAGGACAAACTGCCTTAACAATGAAATAACAAGAGACTGCCAGCCGGCATTTAACGCTTGGAAAATACCCTGAAGCGCAATATTTACGCCCGCAAATACAAAACTTACGGAAATCACGCGCATTGCCGTAACGCAAATACTGCGTGTTTCCCCTGAAAGGCCGAATACAGTTGAAAGAGGGTCTGCAAGCGCTTCTATTATAAGCATACCGACTGCCATTATTACTACCGTATATATTATACCATACTTTATACCCTGTGTCATCCTGTTTTTTTCTTTTCTGCCGTGATTATAGGAAATAATGGGGGTAATAGCGTCCCTCATACCAAAAGCCGCAAACATAACAAACTGCTGTATTTTATAATAAAGGCCGTAAGCGGTTACAACATTTTCATCTATTTTACCGTAAATTATATTCAGACCGTAAGTCATAAATGACATAAGCGCCTGGGAAACGATTGCGGGAAAACCGATAGAATATATCTCTTTTATAATATTTAAATTCGGTTTTAAATATTTTGGAGAGTTCTTAATTTCTTTACAGTATTTCAGGTAAAATATAAGGCCAACTGCAAACGAAACAATCTGCCCTATAACGGTTGCGTACGCTGCGCCGGCAACGCCCATTTCCTTGCAGCCCAAAAGGCCGTAAATCATAATCGGATCAAGCACTATATTCGTTACAGCGCCGGAAACCTGAGAAACAGTTGAAAGCCCCGACCTGCCGGTTGACTGAAGCAGTTTTTCAAAAGTGGAAAAAAAGATCAGCCCGAAAGAATACACACAGCATATTCTTAAATACTGAGTGCCCATCTCAATAATAACAGGATTTGAGGACTGCGACGATATGTAATACTCGGTGCCGAAAATACCGAAAAGAAGAAAAACAATATAAATAATAAATGACAGAAATATGGAAATTCCGGCAACCCGCCCTGCTTTTTCATTTTCGCCGGCGCCGAGTGATTTTGACAGCAGAGCATTGGTGCCGACTCCGGTGCCGACGCCGATTGCAACCATAAGCATCTGAACGGGGAAAGCCAGCGTAAGCGCATTCAGAGCAAGTTCGCCGTTTTGCGCCATATTTGAAACAAAAATGCTATCCACAATATTATAGAACGCCTGAAGCATCATTGAAATAATTATAGGCATTCCAACCCAAAGCATTAATTTTTTAACAGGCGCATTTGCCATTTTATTTTCCGAGCCTGCTTTTTCTTTCATAATTAAATCACCTCTGTATTTTGCCGAAAATACGGCTGTTGCAAACAAAAAAGCGTAAACCCGAATAATCCGGATTTACGCTTTTTGCCACTCGATTGCAAATATTTTACCATATAAAATTTTGAAAAGTCAAGAATAAATTTGCTTAGATTAAAGGAGTTCGGATACCATATCGGCAAATTCAGTTGGGTTTTCAACCTCAAGCCCGCTGACAAGACGCGCCTCGTTATAAAGTATTTTTGTATACTTTTCAAGTTTTTCCTTATCCTCTGCAAAAAATTTAAAGAGTTTCTCCGCAATAGGATGAGATGAGTTGATTTCAAGCACAAGTTGCGCTTTTACACCCTGATTTCCGCCCGGCATACGGCTGAGAATCTTTGCCATATCAAGTGAAACATAGCCCTCGCTTGAAAGGCAGACAGCGTGTGAGCCGAGCGAATCTGAAAACTTAACGGCTGTTACTTCATCACCGAGAAAATCTTTCATTTGAGCGAGCATATCCTTTGCGCCCTCATTCTTTTCATCAAGGGCTTTTTTCTCCTCATCGGAAGAAAGATTAAGGTCATCTTTACAGATATTAGCAAACTGCTTGCCTTCATATTCCATAAGCATTTGAACTGCAAATTCATCAACATCATCTGTAAAGCAAAGAACATCATAACCCTTTGCCCTGACTGCTTCCGTCTGCGGGAGCAGAGCAATCTTTTCAGGTGTTTCACCGCAGGCATAATAAATTTTTTCCTGCCCCTCGGGCATAGAGTCTATATACTCTTTAAGAGTAACATATTTATTATCCTTGGCGGATTTGAACATCATAAGGTCTTTAAGGCCGTCTTTTTCCGCGCCGTAATCGGCATAAACTCCCCATTTAATCTGAACGCCGAAAGTATCAAAGAATTTTTCATACTTTTCACGGTCTTTAGTAAGCATCTTTTTAAGTTCGGATTTTATCTTTTTATCAATCGCCTTTGCGATTATTCTTACCTGATAATCCTGCTGAAGAGTTTCGCGGCTGATATTAAGATTAAGGTCTGCCGAATCAACTATGCCTTTTACAAAACTGAAATAATCAGGCACAAGATCGGCGCATTTTTCCATAATCATAACGCCGTTGGTATAAAGAGCAAGCCCTTTTTCATACTCTTTTGAATAATAATCCATAGGCGCAGCAGAGGGAATGTAAATTATTGAATCAAAAGTAGCCGTGCCCTCCGATTTAAAATGAATAACATCAAGCGGGTCATGATAATCAAAGAATTTGTTTTTATAAAACTCATTATATTCTTCGGGCGTAATCTCATTTTTATTTTTACGCCAAAGCGGAACCATTGAATTGAGGGTTTCAACAGCGGTTTCCTCTTTATACTCGCCCTCTTTATCAGGGTCCGGAACGGAATGAGTAGTTTCCATTTTAATAGGATAACGGATATAATCGCTGTATTTCTTAACAAGTTCGGAAACGGTATACTGCTCAAGGAAATGAGAATAATCCTCATTTTCCGTATCGTCTTTCATATAAAGTGTAATTACGGTGCCGGGCTTATCTTTTTCGCACTCTTCAATAGTATAGCCGTCCGCGCCCTCTGATACCCACTTATGCGCGGTATCCTCGCCGTATGCCTTGGAAACAACTTCTACCCTTTTAGCAACCATAAAGGAAGAATAAAATCCTACGCCGAACTGCCCGATAACTTCAATATCGTTTTCCTTAGCGTCCTCATTTTCATTTTTAAAATTGAGAGAACCGGATTTTGCAATGGTGCCGAGGTTTGACTCAAGTTCATCGGCAGTCATTCCGATACCGTTATCCGATATAGTTAAAGTTCTGTTTTCCTTATCGGTGCTGATAAAGATTTCAAAATCATCTTTATTCATACCGACTGTTGTATCAGTTAAAGATTTAAAATAAAGTTTATCAATAGCGTCTGATGCGTTTGAAATAAGTTCGCGGATAAATATTTCCTTATTGGTGTAAATAGAATTTATCATCATATCAAGGAGTTTTTTAGATTCCGCTTTAAACTGTTTCTTTCTCATTTTATCACCCTGAATTTTTAAAATTAGCACTCGTACCTTTTGAGTGCTAATAATATTATAATCCTAATTTTTTATTTGTCAACAGTTAGCGGGAATAATTCAAATAATATTTTTAAGTAAAGCAAAACCCGAAGTAAACAGAAACATTTTATCTGCCGAAATATAAAAATATCCGCTTTATAGATTAAAAAATTAATCCGCCTAAAATCAAGAAATCACTTTTTGATTGTCTGCCCGATTTTTTGTTTGGAAGTGGCTGTTTTCCCCTCTTTTTCTTTTTTTCTCTAAAAAGAGCGCCGAAAATAAGCCGAGTCAGACCCGTTGCGGCAAACATATTCCAAAAGAACGCTACGGGGAAATTTTTAATAACTGTTCCCACCCATATTGCAGGCAGATTCACCCAACTTTGGCCGCCCAAAATAACGCTGAAAAGTATG
>CALWID010000010.1 GCA_944380635.1 uncultured Eubacterium sp.
GCAACAATTTTAGCGTCATATTCCCAAGCGGGTGTTAAATCCGTAAATGTAAACTGACTGTTCTTTACATCGCCTTTTAAAATATCGCCTGTTCCGCAGTTTGTGTATACTCTGTAGCCGTCTGCTCCTGCAACATCGTCCCAGTCAAGATACAAATCCGTGCCGCCGTCGCCGCGCGCATATACATTAAAGCCTGTTGGGGCGGTTAATGCAATGCTTGGCTTTACAGGCTCACAGAAATCGCTGTAAACTCTGCTGTCTTGATACCATTTCCATGCTCTAACTCTTACATAATAATCCTGAGCGTTTGCAACATTTATTGTGTAACTTGTTGAGCCTGAGCCATTAATAAACGCTCCGCTTACATTATTTGTGAAAGTTTTGTCCGTTGACCACTGAATGTAATAGCCGTGAGACGCTTGTTCCACCCAAGTTGCTGTTATTGTATTTCCTGTTGCGCTTGCTTTAAGGCTGTCTGTTGGTGCAGGTGCCGCGCAGATTCTGTATACGGCGGAAGCCTCTCCCGTTTCATTGTACGCAACAATTTTAGCGTCATATTCCCAAGCGGGTGTTAAATCCGTAAATGTAAACTGACTGTTCTTTACATCGCCTTTTAAAATATCGCCTGTTCCGCAGTTTGTGTATACTCTGTAGCCGTCTGCTCCTGCAACATCGTCCCAGTCAAGATACAAATCCGTGCCGCCGTCGCCGCGGGCATATACATTAAAGCCTGTAGGAGTGGAAAGAGCGTCGCTCAGTTTTATAATTTCGGAATAATCTCCGTAAAATTTATTGGTTGGCAATTCTTTCCATGCCCTGATTCTTACATAATAATCTTTTGAATAAGAATCCCCAAAAGTGTAACTTTCCGTATCCGTTTCAGCACTGCCCTTGTTTTTAGTGAAATCACTGTCGGTTGCCCATTCAACACTGTAACCGTCGCAGTTTACTTTGCTCCATGTAACCGTTATAGAACCGGACGGGTCAGTTATAAGATATATATCATCAATTGCCGAAAGACCGGCGCAGACGCTGATTGCGCTGTTTGAACTTCTACCGCTGTTACTGTATGCCTCAACAAGCACACGGTATTCGCTGCCGGGAATCAACCCGGTAAGGGTATAATTACTTTCGGAAACTTCTGCCTGATAAATGTTTTGTTCGCCATTAACAAAATATATTTTATATCCGTCTGCTCCTAAAACATCATTCCAGTCCAAAGTAAGTTCAGTTCCGTCATCGCTGTATGAGGTTACTTTTAAATCTTTTACAGGCGGCAGCATAACCTTAAGATTTACGGGATCTGAAAAATCGCTGTAAACATATGCGTTGTTAAATATTTTCCACGCCCTTACACGAACATAATATTCGTCTGCATTTTCAAAATTCATTGTGTACTGCGTGGTTGTGTAGTAAGTTAGGAAAACTCCTCCCGTATTTTCAGTGAAATTCTCATCGGTTGCCCACTGAACATAATATCCGTGGCAACTTACGGAATCCCATGACAACTGCACAGTATCCTCATTCACTATCTCCGCGGAAAAGTTGCCTGCCGGAGCGGGAGCGGCAGATATTCTGTATATTGCCTGAGAAGTTTTTGAAGAATTATATGCTTCAACTCTTATATCGTATTCCCAGGACGGGGTAAGGTCGGTAAATGTATATTGGCTTTCTGTTACAGTGCTTTCAAGTGTTTCACTGTTGCCGGAAACAATATAAATTTTGTAACCGGCCGCCTCGGGTACATCGTTCCAGTCAAGATATAAATCCGTGCCGCCGTCGCCGCGGGCGTAAACATTAAATCCGCTCGGCATATATAGTTTATTTAATAAATCCGCCGCCGAAGAAAAATCGCTGTATACATACGCCCCGTTAAAGGATTTCCAAGCCCTCATACGAAAATAATACTTTTCTGCGTCTGGCAGATTCATAGAATAGTTTTCTGTTGAGCCGCCGCTTATGTAAACCGAACCTGTGATTTGTGAGAAATTTTTATCTTTTGACCACTGAATATAATATCCGTGGCAGTTTACTGCATCCCATGACGCGTAAAATGTATCTGAATCAATAAGCTGAACATCAAAATTTTCAACCGGAGCGGGAGCCGCGCAAACCGTAAATATTCCGCTTGAGGATTGATTTTTATTGTTCGCGATTATTAATACATCATATTCGTAAGACGGAGTTAAGTCCGTAAAAACAAAATTAGGCGAATTTGATGTGCCTTTAAGTATGCTTTGACCGTTATTTATTATATAAATTTCATATGAATCAGCGCCCGTAACAGCGTCCCATTTCAAATAAAGGTCAGTGCCGCCGTTGCCTCTGCCATACACATTTATACCGGTTATTACAGAATTAAAATTTTCATAAACGGGAATAATAAATGTTTTCGGGGCTGAAAGCAGATTTGCCTCGCTGTATGCTTTATATGTATTGCTCGATTCTGATGACGGAGCCTGAATATTCGCCATATATTCGTGCGAGTACATATTTGATGATTCGGGGTTTACATTGAATTTTTGAAGATAACCCGTATTTTGGTCGTCTGAAAAATTGTTCGCAATGTATTTAGCGCCGTTTACTATTGAAAGATACGGGTTAGTCCACGGCCTGTTGTATTTGTCGCCGTTTTCGTTGGTATCAATAAGGTCGCTGCGGATATATCCCGAGTATGATTTTGAATTTACCGTTACTGAAACCTGATGCCATTTGTATCCGTCAGCCTGAACATTTGTTGTTGATTTTATTGTAACTGCCGTGCCGTTCGGTACGGTAATTATTTTTGAAGAAGAGGTTGTCGGGCCTTGCCTTAATATAGCGTTGCAGTTTGTTGTGCTGCTTGAAGTTGCAGCCCATTTAAGCCCGTCAAGATAACCGGTGTTTGCGCCTATGTTGTAGTAATTGTATATTCCCGGGTATGTTGAGTTGGTGCCGCTTGCGCCGCCGGCTGAATTTGTTGTTCCGCCAACTTCCTGCACTATTCGAGAGGCAAGATAATATGCGCTTGTGCCGCTGCTTTTTGCCGCGTCAAGTATAGCCTGAGAATATTTTACGCCGTTCGGATATACTGAACTTTTATAAGTCTGCGTTTTTCCGTTTTGGTCTTTATATGTAATGTAAGAATTATACATCCATGTATTTTTTATTATTGTTTCAATGCCGGTTGTGCTCTGCGCGGAATCGTAAGCCGTTGTTTCAAACTGGAAAATATATTTCTCATCCAGAAAATTCAGCGGATTCATATAATATTCAACTGCGCTTTCGCTTGCAGATACCCATGTGCTTCCTTCCTGAATAACATAATTTCCGTTTTTATAGCACGAAGAGCAGGTGCAGTAATAATTTTTTGAATTGTTAGAACTTGTTTTCTGTATCAACTGCTGCGAGTGCGGCGTTCTTTCGTTTGCAACAGCCTCGTCAAGGTCAACGCCTACATACATGGGCTGAAATTCCCAGTTTGGGTACTTTTCTTTGAGAGCCGCAAGTTTTGACGCGTATGACGCGGGAAAACCTGCCGATATAAGTTGTGATTCATATGAACTTGGCGCAGCATTTGCTGACGCGGAAAATGTAACTATTCCTGCGGCGCAGATGACTGCCAGTATTAAACTCATCAGTTTTTTCATTTATTTACCCCCACCCAAAATAAATATATATACTACTTGTATAATATCTTATTAATTATATATTATTTATACTATCATAGTTTGTAATGTTTTGTCAACTCTTGCAATATTTTTGTTAAAATTAGGACATTATTTTGTAACAAAATAAAATGTGAATTTTATTGACATTTTGTCGAATGATGTGTATAATTATCACATAACTGAGAAGGAGAATAGATATGCAAAAAAAGTCAGAACTTGCCTTAAGGCTTAAATCACTTCGCCGCCAAAAAGGCGTTACTTCGCAGGCTGTTGCGGACGCTATCGGCGTAAAAAGCGCTACTTATCGCAGATATGAGATAGATACAAAACCTAAAGACGAGGCGTATATTGCGCTTGCTGATTATTTCGGCGTATCTGTTGATTATCTTATGAGCGGCAGAGATAGAGATAATGTTACCACTCTGAATGTGGCTGACCCGGATGATTATTATGCTGAGCCGGGAATTACAGAAGATGAAGCCGATTTGATAAGGAAACTGCGCACGCTCAACAAGGATGACTTTCAGGAAGTTATCAGTTTTGTTGAGTGGAAATGTACGAGTGAGCATAAAAATTGATTTTTTGTGTTTAATTTCCTGCTTTTTATTGAATTTGCAAGTTGTTTAGTGATATAATTATTTTATTAAAAATTAGGAGGAAATGATTTTGAAAAAAATTTTATCTGTTTTGTTAAGCGCACTGCTGCTTGTTTCGCTCTTTGCGGGCTGCTCTTCGGGTGAGTCCGGCAGCGCAAATTCCGGCGACTCTTCTTATAAAGTTGCCATTTTGCAGTATATGACTCATTCAAGCCTTGATAACTGCACCCAGGGCGTTAAAAACGCTCTTGACGCCGCAGGCATATCTTATGATGTTCAGATAGGCTCAAGCGGCAGCGCAGACGCGGATTGCCAGAGTTATGCTGCTCAAATGGTAGCCGGCGATTATGATATGATTATTGCCGTAGCAACTCCTGCAGCCCTTGCCGCATATTCAGCGGTTCAGAGCGCGTCATCAAGTATTCCGGTAATTTTCTGTGCTGTTTCAGACCCTGTTTCCGCTGGACTTGTTCAGTCAATGGACGCACCCGGCAACAACTGCACCGGCACAGCGGATTCTTTTGATATTGCGGGTCAGGTTGATATTATCAAGCAACTTCAGCCGGATCTTACTAAACTCGGCGTTATTTATACCACAAGCGAATCAAATTCGCTCAGCCAACTTGAAAGGCTTAAAGAGCAGTGCTCTTCACTTGGCATAACCGTTGTTGATAAGGGCATTACAGAGGCGTCCGAACTTGCGTCTGTTTCCGCTTCTCTTGTTACTGAGGTGGATGCAATAACTAATTTGACGGATAATAATGTTGTTGAAAATATGAGCGTTGTTCTTGAGCAGGCAAACGCTGCCGGTATACCGGTTTACGGCTCTGAAATAGAGCAGGTTAAAAAAGGCTGCCTTGCATCAGCGTCAATTGATTATGTTGCGCTCGGTGAAAGAACCGGTCAGATTGCAATAGATGTTCTCGGCGGTCAGTCAGCGGCGTCATATCCCGTTGTTACCGTTGAGGATAGTTTTAAAGTTTTAAATACTGATGTTGCGTCTCAGTTAGGAATAACTGTTCCGGATACACTCAGCGATGTTCAGAAGGTAACAACTTCCGCCGAATAAAATAAATTATAACAGGCAAACCGCCGCGGATTTAAAGCCGCGGCGGTTTTTTGTATAAAGAATTTAAATGTGGCATTGATATTATTTTTTCAATTTCAGTATTTTCTTTAAAAATCTTTTTATCTTTTTTAAAAATGGGTAAAGCGACCACTTTTCAAGTTTCTTTATCTGCGCGGTTTTGGCAGATTTTTCTTTGTAAGTTTTTTGCAGTTTTGCGTTTATCTCGGATTTTTCCTTATAGGTTTTTTGAAGTTTGGTATTTATTTCTGATTTTTCTTTGTAGGCTTTATTTAGTTTGTCTGTTAAATTTTTGTATTCAACGGTTGTGTATCTGCACATTGCAGAACGCTCTCCCGCCGCCGCAATAAACAGGCAAAATGTGATGGAATCGCTTATATTGCTCAGTTCTTTAAGGCAGTCTTTGCCGCCTTCTTCAATATAGATGTCATTATAATAAAGTCTTAGTATTTTACAGATAACAACTATATGCTTAAATATTGCAGTTGCAAAATCATAGCAGTCTTTGTTTTCGTTATATTCTTTAATAATTTCAACAGCAGTGTAGGCAAGCGCCTTTACCGCCTCTTTGTCCCTGCCCGCCGTCATTGTGGAATTTTCGCGCACGCGCCTTTTGTAAAATGAATTCGGAAGAACGGTTATTCTCTGCGCCCTTGTAATTAATTTATAAGTGTATAAGTTATCTTCCATCATAGTAAGTTCCGGAAAGCGTATATTTTTATTAATCAGAAAATCGCGCCGCGCAAACTGCATGCCCGGCTGAACGATTATTCCTACTGTGCTGCGCAAAATAATAAAAAGGTCTTTGCCGTTGTAAATCCTCGGAAAAACTTCTCTTCTTGTGTAACTTGTTTTGTATTGAGGCATGCTGTTTTCAAGTTCTTTTGTTTCATAAAATGCTTTGCCTTCAAAAAGTATGCAGTCAAGGTTGCCGTCCTCGGCGCAGGCGTATAATTTTTCATAACAGCAAGGCTCAAGCAGATCATCGCTGTCCATAAAATGAATATATTTGCCGTTCGCTTTTGTAATTCCGAAATTCCTTTCATATCCCTGCCCGTGATTTTTGCTGTAATACGCAGAAATATTGTTGTATTTTTCAGCAAATTCCTTAATAATATCGGCTGTGCCGTCTGTTGAGCCGTCGTCAATCATTATCAGTTCAAAATCCTTAAAAGATTGGTTTAAAACGGTATTTACCGTATCACGCAGATACGCTTCGGAATTGTAACACGGCATAATTACGGATATACCGTATTTTTCTTTTCTTGACGGCTTGCCGCCGTAAAGGGAGTTGCAGTAATGCGTCCATTCGTAAGCAAGCGCAGTGTCCGGCTCTTTCCACGGCTTGTCTTTAGATGAGTAATGTATTATTGCATTATCAAGAAAAACTTCTCCTTTAGTTTTAAATTCAGTGCCGCAGAATTTGTTAATATCTTCCGCTTCCCATTTGCTTCCGGCTCGTTCAAGCCCAAGAGCCTGAAAATTATATTTAAGTGGCAGCATTTTTATTTTTCCGTCAAAAACTATGTTGAAAACATTTTGGTCCATAAGTGATGAATCAGAAAGATTCCTTTTTGTTTCTATCAGAACTTTGCTTATATTATCCTCACGCATTTTTTTCAGATTAAGCAGCATAACGCCGCTGTTAAAATAGTTTTGCACAGATGAATTGAATTTGCTTTTCCAGTATATCTTGCTTGTGTCAATAACTACCGCCGCATAGTTGTCTTCAAATTCTGTAAGATAGAGTTCTTCAAGATCGGTTTTAACTATAAGGTCCCCGTCAAGATAAAGTATTCTGTCTAACTGAGGAAAAAGATTCGGTATAATAAATTTCAAAAGTGCCGATATAGACGCAACGCAAATTGAATTCGCGCTGAAATAATGCAGCCCCCTAAATCTTTCTTCGGCGTTTTCGCGTATAATATTTACCGCAACTCCGTCTTTTTCAAATTTTTTAAATTGTTTTTCAGACTCTTCTGAAAGATTAGATGTAATGATATAAAAGTTATATTGCTCTTTGCTTTTATTAACGACCATGGAGTGGATTGCAACCGAGGTTGGCATAATATAATTATCATCCGTTATCATACAGATATTAACTTCTGAATTTTCCATATTGCCTCCGGTTTCAGTATAGGTGTAAAATACGCGGTTGTTTTTGCCGCTTTAAAATTTTAGTTTTTTAACTCGTTGGTTAAGTAATTAAAAAGGCTGTTTATTAAATAGTTTTAAGGCTGTTAACTGTATTATTCCTGTAATAATCAGGAATAAATTTTTATAAAAATTCAAATGATTTAAAGCATTTTTATTTTCTATTGAATATTTATCCGCTTTTTGATATAATCTTTTAGTTAAATCCTATAATATAAAATATCTAATTTTAACGGATGTGATGAAATGGAAGCAGTCAATATCATAAAAGTAGTGCTGGAGGAGGGCTTTAAATACGCCATTCTCGCGCTCGGCGTATATCTGTCTTACAGTATACTTGATTTTCCCGATTTATCTGTAGACGGCACTATGCCGCTCGGCGGAATTGTATCCTCAATACTCATTTTCCACGGTTTTGACCCGTGGCTGAGCCTTCTTGCCGCTTTTGCAAGCGGCCTTGCGGCAGGCTGCCTTACGGGAATTCTTCATGTAAAGTTAAAACTTCAGCCGCTTCTTTCCGGTATACTTGTTTATACCGTCTTGCTGTCCGTAAATTTGGTGCTGATAAAATTAGGCACGGGCGGGCAGTCGATAGTCTCCGTCTTTGGCAAACAAACCGTTTTCAACAAAGGCGCGGCAAATCTGCTGCCGGAGATGATTGGCGGCGTAACAGTAAGAAAACTGATTGTTTTATTCATTTTCGTCGTTATTCTAAAAATACTTATTGACCTTTATCTTAAAACAAAATCAGGCATGCTGCTGCGCGCCACCGGCTCAAATCAGCAGTATGTTGTTATGCTTGCTAAAAATCCGGGAATGTCCAAAATACTTGGGCTTGCACTTGCAAACGGCTTAACCGCCGTAAGCGGCGCTATAATCGCCCAAAGCAATGAAACGGCAAATACCCAAATGGGCGTAGGTATGGTAGTATGCGGGCTTTCAAGCGTAATCATAGGTCTTTCGCTGTTCAAAAAAGTCGGCTTTATGAAAGCTACCACCATGGTAATTCTCGGCACTATCTGTTACAGAGCCTGCCTTCAGATTGCGGTTGAAATAGGTCTTCCAAGCGATTATAACAGGCTGTTGATGGCTGTTCTGTTTGTTATTGCAATACTTTTCAGCAGAATGAGCAAAAAATCAAAGAGGAGGGAAAAGAATGCTTGAACTCCGCAATATAACAAAGCGTTTTAACGCCGGCACCGTTGATGAAACAACTGTTTTTGACGGCTTTAATTTTAAAGTTGAAAACGGCGAATTTGTATCCGTAATAGGCTCAAACGGCAGCGGTAAAACAACTTTGCTCAATCTTATCTGCGGTTCTCTGAATCCGGATGACGGAAAGATTATTTTTAACGGCAAGGATATAACAGGCGTTTCGGAATATAAAAGAGCCAAAATAATCGGCCGCGTTTTTCAGGACCCTAAAATGGGCACATGCCCCGATTTAACTATTTTGGAAAATATGGCGCTTGCCGATAATAAAAACAAGGCTTTCGGGCTGGGCAGATGCGTAAATAAAAAAAGAATAGATTATTACCGCTCGTTGCTTGAGCAGTGCGATATGGGGCTTGAAAACAGGCTCGGCGTGCAGGTGGGCACTCTTTCAGGCGGCCAGCGCCAGGCGCTTGCGCTGGTTATAGCAAATATGACGGATCTTGAAATGCTTATTCTTGACGAGCATATCGCCGCGCTGGACCCTAAATCTTCGGAGCGGGTAATGGAACTCACGGACCGCCTTGTAAAGAAACATAAAATTACAACCATAATGGTAACGCATAACCTTAGATTTGCCGTTGAGTACGGCAGCCGCCTTGTTATGATGCATGACGGCAATACCGTTGTGGATATAAGCGGCAAAGAAAAAGAAAACGCTAAGGTTGAAGACCTGCTTGAGGTGTTTGACAGAATAAGCATAGAAAAAGGAAACTGATTTATGGATATGAATGAAAAACTCCATTCGGGCATGCTTTATCTGCCTGATGACGATGATATTATGCGCCTTCAGGAACAGTGCCTTGAAAAACTTTATGATTTTAATCAGACCCGCCCTTCGCAATATGAAAAGCGGCAGGCAATGCTTAAAGAAATGTTTGCAGAAATCGGCGAGGAATGTTATATTGAGCCGCCTTTTCACGCTAACTGGGGCGGCCGTCATGTTCACTTCGGAAATAGGGTTTACGCAAACTTCAATCTTACTCTTGTGGACGATACCCATATTTATGTGGGCGACTGTACTATGTTCGGCCCGAATGTTACAGTTGCAACAGCCGGCCACCCGATAGTGCCGTGCCTCAGAAAATACGGAATTCAGTATAATGCTCCCGTCCGTATAGGCAAAAACTGCTGGATAGGCGCAGGTGCCCTTATTATGCCGGGCATTACAATAGGTGATAATTCCGTTATAGGCGCGGGCAGCGTAGTAACAAAAGATATTCCCGCAAATGTAGTTGCCGTTGGCAATCCGTGCCGCGTTTTAAGGGAAATAGGCGAAAAAGATATGAAAACTTATTTCAAGGGCAGGGAAATTGACTGGGATATGTTTTCTGATCTTGAACTTTGAGCGGCGGCTCACGCATTTTTATGCTTTGTTTGGGCAGTTTGCACTCTGAGCGGAAATTCACATTAAAAACTTTTGGTTAATTGCACAAAAAATAATGCTTAAAATTATAAATAATGCTCATAGATTATACGCTCCTTTTCATATATAATAGTATATATGAAAGGGGGCTTTCATTTAATGAACGATTATATTGAAAGCGTAATAAAAACAGTGGAGAGAAGGGACAGCGCTAAGCCCGAATACATACAGTGCGTAAAAGAGGTTTACCGCTCGCTTGAAAAGGTAATAGAGGCGCATCCCGAATATGTTGAGGACGATTTGCTTACCCGTATGGTTGAGCCGGACAGGCTTATCACATTCAGAATCGCGTGGGTGGACGACGCCGGCAAAACGCGTGTAAACAGAGGGTACAGAGTTCAGTTTAATTCATCAATAGGTCCTTATAAGGGCGGACTGCGCTTTCATCCAAGCGTAAATTCAAGCATTATGTATTTCCTCGGCTTTGAGCAGACTTTTAAGAATTCGCTTACCGGTCTGCCCATGGGCGGCGCAAAGGGCGGCTCAGACTTTGACCCAAGAGGCAAGAGTAAAAATGAGGTTATGAGATTCTGCCAGGCGTTTATGACGGAACTTTACCGTCATATCGGGCCTAATATAGATGTTCCCGCCGGCGATATCGGCGTAGGCGCAAGGGAAATCGGTTTCCTTTTCGGTCAGTATAAACGCATTACAGACGCTTTTGAAAACGGCGTAATAACAGGTAAAGGCATATCTTACGGCGGTTCGCTTGTCCGCCCTGAGGCTACCGGTTTCGGCGCTGTTTATTACCTTTGCGAAGTGCTTAAGCACGAGCATGATAAAATTGAGGGCAAACGCGTTGCCGTATCCGGATTCGGCAATGTTGCGTGGGGCGCTATAAAGAAACTTAACGAACTCGGCGCTGTACCGCTTACAATAAGCGGCCCGAGCGGATATGTTTATGATAAGGACGGTATTTGCACTCAGGAAAAGATAGATTATCTGCTTGAAATGCGTGCCAGCGGAAGAGACAGGGTTGAGGATTACAGCGATAAATTCCCGTCCGCCGTATTTATTCCCAACGAGCGCCCGTGGCATATTAAGGATGTTGATATTATTATGCCGTGCGCCACTCAGAATGAAGTTGATTTGGAAGATGCAAAAATAATAGCCGCAAACGGCGTTAAATATTATATTGAAGTTTCTAATATGCCCACAACGGCGGACGCTCTTGATTTCCTCCTTGAGCAGGAAAATATGATAGTCGCTCCGTCCAAAGCAGTAAACGCTGGCGGCGTTTGCGTTTCAGGCCTTGAAATGAGCCAAAACAGCCAAAGACTTTCCTGGTCTTATGAGGAAGTGGACAGAAAACTTCACCAGGCAATGATAGATATTCATAAGCATTCCGTTGAGGCAGCCGAAAAATACGGTCTCGGCTATAATCTTGTTGCAGGCGCGAATATAGCGGGATTTGAAAAGGTTGCGGAGGCTATGCTTGCCCAGGGTATTTATTAATACCGCATTTAATAAAAATAATGCTTGACATTTATTAAGTTATATATTATAGTATTAGCGTAAGAATACTAACGAAAGGTGAGAGTGGCAGCAATGCCGCTCTCATATTCTTATAGGGAACTTTTTTGAAAAGAGGATACGATATGGCGCAAAGCGTTGCAGAAAGAGTCAGAAAAATTGTTGAGCCTTACGCGCAGCAACTTTCCCTTGATATATGGGATATTGTTTATAAAAAAGAGGGCTCTGATTGGTATCTCAGAATTTTTATTGATAAGGGTAGCGGAGTCAGCGTGGACGATTGTGTGGATTTCACTCATCTTATCACAAAGCCGCTTGATGAGGCGGACCCGATTTCTCAGTCCTATACTTTGGAAGTTTCATCACCCGGTATAGAAAGAGAACTTAAAGCAGATTGGCATTTTAAAAAGTATATCGGTTCGCGGATTATGCTCCGCACGATAAGGCCGGTAAACAATACCCGTGATTTCGCAGGCGTGCTTAAAGATTATGACGGGTCAAATATAACCGTTGAAACAGACGGCGGCGAAATTCTTAATTTCATAAAGAAAGAAACATCGTTTGTAAAACTTGATGATTTCGATATAAATGATTTTAATAAATAACAGAAAGGTTGATAGGAAAAATGAATAAGGAATTTTTTGAGGCAGTTAGGCTCCTTACTGAGGAAAAGGATATCCCGGCGGATTATCTTTATGAAAAGATTGCGTCCGCAATTGTAGTTGCCGCAAAGCACAATTACGGCGGCAAAGATATTGTTCACTGCGATATTGACCCCGAAAAGGAAAAAATTAAAGTTTATGTAACAAAAAATGTTGTTGATGAGATTGAGGACCCTGATACTGATATTTTGCTTGAGGACGCGCAAAAGATACGCAAATCGGCAAAAGTGGGCAAAACTATTGATATTCCGCTTAAAACAAAGGAATTCGGCAGAATTATTGCTCAAAACGCAAAGCATGTTATTCGCCAGGGAATTAAAGAGGCGGAAAGAAATAAACAACTTGAGGAATTCCAAAGCAAAAATCAGGAACTCATTACCGCAAAGGTAAACAGAATTGACCCCGTAACCGGCAGCGCAACGCTTGAGATAGGCAAATCCATTGCTATTCTGCCCAAAAATGAGCAGATTCCGGGCGAGGTGCTTCACGAGGGCGATAATATCAAGATTTATGTTGTTGATGTTAAGGAATCAAATAAAGGCCCGAAAATTATGATTTCACGCACCCATCCCGGTCTTGTAAGAAGGCTTTTTGAAACGGAAGTTCCGGAGATATATGACGGCACTATTGAAATTAAATCCGTTTCCCGTGAGGCTGGCTCAAGAACAAAAATTGCTGTTTTCAGCAAGGATGATGAGATAGACCCCGTTGGAGCGTGTATAGGCCCTAAAGGTCAGCGTGTTTCAAATATTGTTGACGCGCTGGACGGAGAAAAAATTGATATAGTAAAATACAGCGATGATATTTGCGAATTTATTTCTGCGGCTCTTGCTCCGGCTGATGTGTGCTCGGTTGAGATTCTTGACGAGCAGTCAAAATCATGCCGCGCTACCGTTCCGGACGACCAACTCAGCCTTGCTATCGGCAACAAGGGCCAGAATGTTCGCCTTGCCGCTAAACTCACCGGCTGGAAGATAGATATAAGGCCGGAATCCGGCTTCTACGAAGGCTCAGGCTCGGGTGAAGATAATGAAGGCTAAAAAAGAGATAAAAAGAATGTGCGTCGGCTGCGGGCAGATGTTTGATAAGCGTGAACTTATCAGAGTTGTAAAAAGCCCGGAGGGGGAAATCGGCATAGACCTGACCGGCAAAAAAAACGGCCGCGGCGCGTATATTTGTAATAATCCCGAATGCCTTAAAAAGGCTAAAAAAAGGAAATCGCTCGAAAGGGCTTTTTCCGTTAAGATAGATGATGAACTTTACTCAAAAATGGAAGAGGAAATTTTGAATGCAAAAGGATAAATTGCTCTCTATGCTCGGCATTGCAAAACGCGCCGGCGCCCTTTCAATGGGGCATGACGCCGCCGTTAACGCAGTATTTTCAAAAAAAGCAAAATTGATTTTGCTCTCAAACGATGTGTCTGAAAGGGCAAAGCGTGATATGCTCATAACCGCCGAAAAACATTTTGCCGGTCTGAATGTGCTTCAGGCAGATATAACAATGGATGATATTTACGGTGCGTGCGGTTACAGAGCAGGCATATTAACGGTAAACAATGCTGAAATGAGTAAAAAATTCATATCGCTTATTAACGAATAAGAAACTCATTCAAGGAGGAATTCGATATATGGTAATTAAGGTAAAGGTGTCCGATGTCGCCAAGGATTTCGGAAAATCCAATAAGGAAATAATTGATATTCTCGGTGATTATTGCGGCGAACCCGCCAAAAAAGCGTCAACAATCCTCGAAGAAAACGAACTTAATATCCTGTTTGATAAATTAACTCAGCAAAACAGCGTTGAAAGCCTTAAAGAGTATTTTGACGCAGGGGAGGCAAAAAGAAAACAGGCGGATAAGAAAAATTCTCAGGAAAAGGCTGCCAAAGCGGAGCAAAAAAATCCGGTTGAAAAGCAGCCCAAAAAGCCTGTTACCGCAAAGGACAAAAAGCGCCAGAGCCAGGCGGCTATTCTTCAGATGGCGCAACAGGCGGCAAAGCGCGCTGAGGAAAAGGCAAAGAAAAAGGCAACCCAGCAGCCGCAGGCAAGAACTAAAGGCGAAACCCGCCATGTTGATACTCGTGTAAACAGCGTTGACCTTGAAAAATATAATCAGAAGTACGAAGATATTGCGCCGGCTTCATCAATGGGCGATTATCAGAAAAAGCAAAAACTCAATCAGAAATCAAAGCAGTACAGAAAGAAAAAACCTCAGGGTATCCACGCTCATTCCAAAAAGGAAACGGAACAGCAGCGCCTTGCCCGTATAAGGGAGCAGCGTAAAAAGCAGCAAATCAGGGTGCAGATTCCTGAGGAAATCACCGTAGGCGAACTTGCCGCTCTTTTGCGTATGACCGCTACGGAAGTTATTAAAAAACTTATGGCGCTCGGCGTTATGGCAAATGTAAACGAAGTGATTGATTACGATACTGCCGCTATTGTTGCGGCGGAACTCGGCGCAAAGGTAGAAAAGAAAGTTGAAGTTTCAATTGAGGAGCAGATTATTGAAGAAGAGGTAGAGGACGATGAAAACGCAATTCCCCGCCCGCCCGTTGTTTGCGTAATGGGTCATGTAGACCACGGTAAAACTTCAATTCTTGACGCTATCAGGCACACTGATGTTACCTCTACCGAGGCAGGCGGAATTACGCAGGCTATCGGCGCTTATCAGGTTGATGTAAACGGGGAAAAGATTACTTTTCTTGATACCCCCGGTCATGCCGCGTTTACGGCAATGCGTGCCCGCGGAGCCATGGCAACGGATATTGCCGTGCTTGTTGTTGCCGCGGACGACGGTATTATGCCCCAGACCATTGAGGCTATCAACCATGCCAAAGCGGCAAAGGTGCCGATAATCGTTGCCATAAATAAAATGGATAAAGAGGGCGCCAACCCGGAAAGAGTTATGGAGCAACTTACAGAACAGGAACTTGTGCCTGAGGAGTGGGGCGGCGATGTTATCTGTGTTCCCGTTTCCGCTAAAACAGGTATGGGAATTGATAAACTTCTTGAAACAATTTTACTTGTTGCGGAAATGAGCGAACTCAAAGCAAATCCTAACAGAGCCGCAAAGGGCGTAGTTATTGAGGCTAAACTTGATAAGGGCAGAGGCCCCATAGCCACATTCCTCGTTCAAAACGGTACTCTTCATTCCGGCGATTATGTGGTGGCCGGCACCGCAGTCGGCAGAGTCCGCGCTATGGTGGATTATAACGGCAAAAAACTGAACAGCGCCGGTCCGTCCGTTCCCGTAGAAATTATGGGCCTGGACGAAGCGCCGATGAGCGGCGATGAATTTAATGCTGTTTCAGATGAAAAACTTGCAAGGCAGCTTGTTGAGCAGAGAAAAGAAAAGGCAAAAGAAGAGGAGTTTAAGCAGTATCATAAAGTTACTCTTGATACTCTGTTCTCCACCCTTGAAGAGGGTATGCTCAAGGAACTCAATATCATAATAAAAGCCGATGTTCAAGGCTCTGTTGAGGCTGTAAAGCAGTCGCTGCTCAAAATAGAAAATGATGAAGTCAGAGTCAAAATTATCCATGGCGCTGTCGGCGCGGTAAATGATTCAGATGTTATGCTTGCAAACGCCTCAAACGCAATTATCGTTGCTTTCTCAACGGGCGTTGAGCCGGATGCCGCAGAAAATGCCGCAAGGGACGGTATTGAAATAAAACAGTATAATATTATTTATGACCTTATTGAGGATGTTGAATCCGCAATGCGCGGAATGCGCTCCGTAAAATACCGTGATGTTGATACCGGCACCGCGGAGGTAAGAGAAATCTATACCGTTTCAAGCGTGGGTTCTATCGCCGGCTCAATCGTAACAAGCGGAACTATACGCCGCAGCGGCAAAATCCGTGTTATCAGGGACGGCAAACAGATTGCGGATACTCCTATTAAAAATCTTAAGCGCTTTAAGGATGATGTTAAAGAGGTGTCTTCCGGTTATGAATGCGGTATTTCGCTTGAAAACTGGAACGATATTAAACAGGGCGATATCTTTGAGTGCTATGTTGTGGAAGAATACAGGGATTAATTATGGCAGGTTATCGTATAGACAGAATTTCGGAGGATATTCGCCGGGAACTCATTTCACTTATGCGTGAACTTAAAGACCCCCGCGTTCAGGGCAAACTGCTCACTGTGGTTAATGTTAAAGTTTCAAACGACCTTGGTTACGCAAAAGTTTATGTAAGTTCCATGAACGGGATAGATGACGCAAAGGAAGCGTGCAGGGGCTTAAAGAGCGCCGCCGGCTTTCTGCGCCGCGAACTCGGCAATAATCTTCATTTAAGAAAGGCTCCGGAATTAACATTTGTGGCGGATGATTCCATTCAAAAGGGAATGGAGATTTTTGAAAAGTTAAAGGATACTTCAGATGAAAATTGATGTTAAAGAATGTGCCCGTCTTTTAAAAGAGCACAATAATATTCTTATCCTGACCCATGCCCACCCGGACGGGGATACACTCGGCAGCGGCTTTGCGCTTTTGCGCGCGCTGCTTAAAATGGGCAAAACGGCAAGGGTCGTCAATGATGATGAAATTCCCGCAAAATACGGTTATCTTTACAGCGATTTGCAGCCTCTTTCGTTTAAGGAGGAATATATAGTCGCAGTGGATGTGGCAACGGAAAATCTTCTCGGCAATCTTCAGCATATTTATTCCGGCAAGATAAACCTTTGCATAGACCATCATATGACTAATACTCAGTACGCGGATAATGTGCTTTTAAGGGACGCTCCCGCAGCGTGCGAAATTGTGTATGATGTTGTAAATGAACTCGGCACGGAAATAGACAGTAAAATAGCAGACTGCCTTTATACAGGTATCTCAACGGATACAGGGTGTTTCAGGTATGCGTCAACAACTGCCCATTCATACCGTGTT
The DNA here is from genome assembly GCA_944380635.1 of uncultured Eubacterium sp. Taxonomy (GTDB): domain Bacteria; phylum Bacillota; class Clostridia; order Oscillospirales; family Acutalibacteraceae; genus Eubacterium_R. Next base: position 17,150 of record CALWID010000010.1, read on the forward strand.
GCCGCAAAACTTATAGAACTCGGCGCCGATAACGGCCTTATAAACCGCAAAATGTTTGAAACGAAGTCCAAAACCTATGTAAACCTGGAAAGGCTTGCGTTAAACGGTCTTGAACTTTTCTGTAATGACAGAGTAGCCGTTATTACGGTTACGCAGGAAATGTATTCCGAAACCGGCTCAAATGAGCAGGAAACAGAGGCGCTCGCTCCGCTCACAAGGCAGATAGAGGGAGTCGAAATCGGTATAACTATCAGGGAAAAGAAAGATAAAACCTGCAAAGCCTCTTTGCGGACTTATGAGAGCGTAAACGCTGCCGATTTGGCAAAATTTTTCGGCGGCGGCGGTCATGCGCAGGCGGCGGCGTGCCGTTTTGACTGTTCTGTTGAAGAGGCTAAAAAGCGTCTTATTAAAAAATGCTCGGAGATACTTAAATGACGGGTATTATCTGCATTAATAAAGATAAAGGCAGAACTTCTTTTTCTGTTTGCGCCGAACTCAGAAGAATTACCGCTCAAAAAAAGTGTGGCCATATGGGCACTCTGGACCCGCTTGCAACGGGCGTTTTGCCTGTAATGCTCGGCGGCGCAACAAGGTTTCTTGATTATTACCCTGAAAGCGATAAAGGCTACCGCGCTCGTTTTGTGCTTGGAAAAACAACTGATACGCTTGATATTACAGGCGCCGTAACAGGGGAATATCCGGTTAATTGCTCGGCGGATGATGTGAAAAAGGCACTTGAAGATTTTAAGGGCGTTGTTACCCAGATTCCGCCTATGTATTCGGCAGTGTCGGTCGGCGGAAAAAGGCTTTATGAACTCGCAAGGCAGGGCAAAAATGTAGAACGCCCGCCGCGTCAGGTGCAGATAAAGCGCCTTGAACTTATATCTTCTGATGAAAATAATAATGAATATGAAATAGATGTGCTATGCTCAAAGGGTACTTATATACGCGTTTTGATAGATGATTTAGGCGCAAAACTCGGCTGCGGAGCAGTTATGACTGCGCTTGTGCGCACTTTCGCTTACGGTTTTACACTAAAGGATTGCGTAACCGTTTCGCAGGTTAAAGACGCCGCCTGTTCGGAAAACGGTATAACTCAGTATCTTATACCCGTTGAGCAAGCCCTCTCGTCTTATGAAAAAATAACTGTAAGTCCCGCTCAAAGTAAGAGGTTTAAAAACGGCGGCGCACTTGATATTGCCAGAATCAAGAAAATTCCGAAAAACGCGGATATTGTGCGCGTTTGTTCGCCGGATAATGAATTTCTCGGCCTTGGTGAAGTGCGTGAAAACGAACTTGCCGTAAAGCGGGTGTATGTAGAATAATTATGATTGATTACGATATATTAAAAAATGATTCGGCAGTTGCGCTCGGCGATTTTGACGGTATGCACCTCGCTCATAAAACTGTTGTAACAGGCGCCCAAAATGTTGTAATTTACTGCGTAAATAATAAATTTTCTCTTTTGCAGAAAAGCCTGTTTCAAAAGCGCTGGCCAAACGCCGTGTTTGCGGATTTTGATAAAATTAAAAATATGACGGGCGAGGAATTTATAAACGATATAATACTCGGCAGATTTAATGCAAAAATAGTGCTTTGCGGTTTTAATTTCCGCTTTGGTAAAAACGCCTCCTGGTCCGCTCTTGATATGAGGGAATATCTTGAAAAGCGCGGCGTGTGGGTGCGTATCCTTGAAGCGCAGGATTTTGAGGGTAAACCTATAAGTTCCACCCGTATCAGAAAAGCAGTAAGCGAGGGCAGAATAAACGCCGCAAATGAAATGCTCGGCTATAATTTTACATATGAAGCCCCCGTTATAAAAGGGGACCAGCGCGGCAGAACAATCGGTTTTCCCACAATAAATCAGCATCTTCCCAAGGGGCTTGTTGTGCCCCGTTTCGGTGTTTATGAAAGCCGTGTGCTTATTGATAAAAAATCATATAAAGCGTTTACTAATATAGGGCACAGACCAACATGGCATGTTGATGTGCCGCTATCTGAAACGCATATTTTTGATTTCAGCGGCAACCTGTACGGCAGGGATGTAACAGTAGAACTTGTTAATTACCTGCGCCCGGAAAAGTTATTTAAAAATGTTAATGAGTTAAAGAAGCAACTTGATTATGATAAAAGCAGTATTGTTTGATTTTGATGAAACCCTGCAAGACAGAACTTTGGCGTTTGACCATTATGCCTGCGCCTTTTTGCAGGAGTTTTTCCCCGGTATCACGGCAGAGGATTTAAAAAAGAAAAAGCAGGATATGATTGATACGGGCAACGGCGGTTATGTAAACCGCGTTGAATGGTTTTCTCATCTTATAGATATGTGGGGCTGGAAAAATTCACCCTCCGCAGAGGTGCTCGCGCGCCATTATGACGAAAATTTCGGCTTTTTCAATGTTATATTTGATGACGCCGTACCGCTTTTAAAAGAACTTATAAAACGCGGGATAAAAACGGGCGTTATAACTAACGGGCCGTCCGTTCTTCAGCATACAAAGATGAATAATAGCGGGCTTTTGCCTTATATGGATATTCTTGTGGTTTCGGGCGACCTTGAATTTGCAAAGCCACAGCCGGAAATATTTAAGTATACGGCAGATAAACTCTCGGTTAAAACCGATGAATGTATTTATGTAGGCGATCACCCGGTGAATGATATTAAAGGCGCGCTTTCAGCAGGAATGCACGCCCTGCGTATGAATTGGGGCTGGTTCAAAGATAAGGATTTAAGACCTGATGTTCTCGTTATTAAAAGTTTAAGCGAGGTCATAAACTATGTTTAAAGATATTTCACTTTATGAAAAAGTTGTGGCAAAACTTATCAGAAGCGGTATGCATATCTCTTTTGCGGAAAGTTGCACCGGCGGTATGTGCAGCGGTGCGCTCGTCAGCGTTGCAGACGCATCCAAAGTCCTTGATGTTTCTTTCGTTACATACGCAAATGATGCAAAAACACGCTTTCTCGGCGTGAAAAATTCCACTATTAGTGAATTTGGCGTTGTTTCGGAAGAGGTTGCCCGTGAAATGGCGTCCGGCGTTGCCCAAACTGCGCTCAGCGAAGTCGGAGTCGGCGTAACGGGTATTGCAGGGCCAAGCGGAGGCACAGCAAAAAAGCCTGTCGGCATGGTGTGTTTCGGCATTTTTATAAATGGCGCTGTAAAAACCTATACCTGCTATTTTGGCGAGATAGGCAGAAATGAAGTAAGGCAGAAAAGCGTTGATTTCGTGTTTCAAAAACTTGATGAACTTCTTTAAAAACGCTTGACCTGCCGTGCAAATTATTGTATAATTGCAAAGGTGAATTACGCCGCATTTCAGCGGCGCGCCGGCAAAATTTAATATCCGCTACTGTGGCTCAGTTGGTAGAGCAGCGCATTCGTAATGCGCAGGTCGTCGGTTCGAGTCCGACCAGTAGCTCCAAAAAAGAGGTTATCTTTGCGATAACCTCTTTTTTACTTGTTTTTTATTGTTTATATATGAACTTTGATATGACTTTATTTTTGAATTTCCTTTAAATACACAAAGCTTCAACATTTTTTAAAATATCATCTTTTATCTTGTCATAATAGATGATATGTTTAACGGTTTCTTTAACCTCGCTGATACCCAGTTGTTGTTCTTCTGCGGTATCACACTCAAGCATTAATGCTCTCTTGATATTGTATTCAAGCCAACCGAGCCTACCATTGTTACAATAATACAATGCTTCCCAGTCAACATTTATGTCAAGATTTGTGTTTTCAAAGTAAGACTTAATAAATGCATTTAACAAATCAAACTTAATATTACAGTTTTCATAGCCGGACCAACACAAAGCAAGTTCAAACAATTCAAGATACGGATTTGAATATCCTAAACACTCTAAATCTATAAGTTTAAATTCGTTTTTCAGCCATAAAACATTTTTGCTATCCATATCATTATGGCAAATTGCTTTAAACTTAGGTAGCATCGGAATTGCCTTATTACCTTTAATCATACTGTCATAGAAAATATTTGAATAATCTTTTATGTAATCATAAATCGGTGAGTTTATATTCTTAGCTATCTCAACATATTTTTGCCAGTCAATATGAATTTCATCTTGCTCGAAAGGCTCATTTTTCAAATCAATATTATGAATTTTCGCCAATACTTTGCCTATTTTTTCACAATGAATTGATTTGATTTCACTGTCTTTCAACGACTTACCGTCATACCATTCAAAAACATAAAAGTATTGAGCGTTTAATTTCTGCATTTTTGTGTTGTTAAACTCTAAAGCATATATTGCAGGAATGCCCTTTTTCTGTAAAATTTTCTCTATTTTTTCAGCATTTTTGTAATTGACCATAGCATTTGGCCTTTTCATAATATTTGGATTTAAAAGTTTAATTATGTAACTGCCTTTTTTGGTAACAACCTTAAACATTCTGTGCATAAATCCACCTGCTACCTGAACAGGTAATTCTTGAAGTTCGCCTAACTGCAACTCATTTGCTGCATCTTTTAAGTATTTATTTATGTCCACTACTCTTTCTCCGCTTCAAATATATCTAAAATAACATTAATATTATTTATACTTTTAAACTCTCTTGGATAATTATGACCATTTCTAATCAACTGTAAAACAGTGTTTGTTTGTTGTTTTGCATAGTAGGATTTTCCACTGCAAATCTTACCGCAAACTGCAATTACTTTAGCCATAAATACATCCTGTTAATTATTTCAAATAATTATTTTTAATAAGCCAGTCTAATATTGCTTTTGCTCTGCTTTCAAGAGTCGGCAATTCGTCTTTTGAAAAATAGTCGAGTTTGAAACTTTCGCCGTCTGTAATTTTCAAATTGCCTGATATATCATTTGCCAAATACAACGCAACAACTGAATAGAGTTCATCTTCATTAGGATATTTGAAATAAAAATCTTCACCCGAAAACACATTCAGCAAATTAAATGACTTTGCGTCTAAATTCGTTTCTTCCTTTAATTCTCTTGCGGCTGTTTCTTCTAAAGTTTCTCCTAACTCCATTGAGCCGCCGGGTATACCCCAAGTATTTGTATCAGACCTTAAATTTAATAGTATTTTATTGTTTTTTATAACAACTATTGTTGCACCCGCCGATAGCATAGGTGCATGACCGATATACTTTCTCATTTCTGAAATATAACTCATAGATTCTCTCCATAACCGTCAATATTCATTTTAACTAACGGGGAATTGTTTAGTTTAAATTGATGTTTCATATTTATCTAATTCTTTCAGAAGTTTTGCTTTCATTTTTTCAAGTTCATCGTTATTAGGAATATTATCATCATTCCACATTATTTCCTGCGGCAGCCACCAAACAGGACCTTTGCCGTCGTTTCCGTAATCTCCTAAATCGCCTTTTACTCTGGGAAACAAGTGCCAATGCAAATGACTATCACCGTTACCAAGACACTCGTAATTCATTTTGTCGCAGTCAAATGCTTTAGCAACTGCTTTTGAAACAATAACCATTTCCTTCAAAAATTTGGAAAGAAACTCATCGTCCAACTGATATAGTTCCGTTGCGTGCTGTTTACACATAAAAATTGTGTAACCGTAAAAATGCTGATTCCAACCCAGCACAACAATTCCTGTTTCAAGTTCTTTTACGAAAAAGGAGTTTTCACCTCTTATTGATTTTTCGATAATATTACAAATATCGCACATAACTAATCCTCAAAACTCAAAAAATATTTATTAGATATTAATTTAAACCCTATCTTCTCATAAATATGCATAGCATCCGGTGTATTAGTTGTTAGTGTAACATCATTAAAATTTTCTGACCGAGCAAAATCAAGAAGATATTTAATTAACTTTTGCTGATAACCTCTGCCGCGATAAGCAGGTTTTGTATATACACTTACAACGCTGCAATGCCTGCCATTTTTGTTGCTGCAAACAGTTATTTGCGGAAGTTCGGATAATTCCTCTAAGGCACACATAGCAACAGGTGTTTCGTCAATATACATAATTGCGAAAAATAGTGATTTGTTGAGTTTTTCTTCTAAATGCTTTTTGGTTATTTCTGCAAATTCGTTAGAATAGCAAGAAAAATCCTTATTCAGAGTGTGTTTCCAATCCTCAATTTGCATTTCAACTCTTAATGCAACTATATCATCAATATTTTCTTCTTTTGCAATAGTTAATTTTTTATTTTTAGCCCAAGATGCGTTAGGTAAATATTCTTCAAGAATACCTCTTTTTAAGCCGTATTCTTTTGTTTTTTCATATTGTTCAGGATAGTCACGGTCGACTTTGAATATCCTGTCATTGAAAATTATGTAATGATAATCATAGTTTTTCAAATCTATATACCAGATAGGATCATCAACCATTGATTTTTTCAGTTTCGGCAGAATTTCTTCAACCTTGCTGTTTTCTATCTCAACAATATAACTGATACCATCATCTTCTCTTGTTTCAAGTATATTAAATTCATCAAGTATAGTTTTATCCTTTAAACTTTCTTCAATTATGCAACCTGTATATGTACCCATATCATTCTCCTATTTCGTTACAAATTATTAAGCTTTTTTATTTCTTTTTTTAATCGAATCATTGTTAAGTCTTCCCAGAAAGGCAGAATATGACCGCCTTTTAGTCTCATTGATGCTTCCAGCATTGCGCCATAATAAGCTACTCTAAAATCTGCATATTTTGATAATTGATGCTTTTGTTTATAGGTTTCGTACAAGCCGTAGGCGTCTCCCCACATATTACGAAGCTGAAACAAATCGTATTCTCTGTCCGCCCATATACTTGTACACGGGTCAATAAAGGCGGTTAACTTTAATGTTTTAGGGTCAGCCATTATGTTCATTATGTTAAGGTCGCTGTGAATAAGTACAGGAGCAGCTGTTTCTTCAGGAAGATTATCGAATATTTCTGTTGCCTCATAAAGCAGCTGCATTCTTTTCTTGTTGAACTTACCATTTTCAGCTAACTTAGCAAGAGCCTTTAGCCAAGGTTCTTGATTAACTGTTTTATAATACTCATACCAGCTATCATAAGTAGGGTTTGATAACGCACCGAATTTCTTTCCTGTTACGCTATGCCACTGGAGCATACCATCGACAACACTATTAGCAAAAAGTTGTTTTTGTTTCTTGCTTTTAAACAAAAATAACGGATTTAATACATTTTTTCCTTCAACAAATGTCATCGCTAAGATTGCAGTATTTTCATCTTCATATGTAAAAATTACTTTAGGCATCTTTACACTTGTATTTTCAGAAAGAATATCAAGCTGGTTAGATTCTTCGTATTGAGAACCTTGAATTCTGTAAGCCTTAACCGCAATCGTTTCACCATTTGAAAGTTCGGCTTTGTAAACCCTGCCGAAACTTCCGCCGCCTATAAATTTTATCGTTTCTGCTTTTTTATTAGTTTTTTCAAGAATAATTTGTGGTAACAACGGCAACAAATACTTATCGCTATTATCAAGAGATTTCATATTTTATTCTCCTATCAACTAACATCATTTTATTCTGTTTTATAAATAAGCATAGGGCTTTCTGTATTTTGTTCCCCAAACTTCGCTGTTTCGGTAATTTCTCAGTTTGTCCAAATCTATTTCTGCAATGCCTAATTGTTCGCTGTTGTCCAGTTCCAAAACTTTCATATCTCTGTACTTGCCGTCTTTGGTGTAAGCAATTCCGTCAAAAACCATCGAACGGCCGTTATCATCGGCATAGTTTGCCATAGCAACAGCAGTCATATTTTCAAAGGCTCTGCTTTTCAGTTGAGAAATTCTGTTCTCATCAATAGGGCAGCTGTTTGGCACTAATATAAGTTCTGCTCCTTTTAGCGCAAGAGTTCTTGCACTTTCGGGAAATTCTCTGTCAAAACAAATCATAACACCTGTTTTTACAATTCCTTTTTGTGTTTGCAAATCACTTACAAAGAAACCGTCGCCTGATTGACAATGCTTTTCCATAGAAAAATCACAAGTGTGAACCTTTGAATAATTCTGCACCAAGTTTCCGTTAATATCAATTAAAGCGGAAGAATTAAAAGGCTTGACTTTTCCTTTTTTCAAATATGTAATAAGTATCGCAATACCGAGTTCTTTTGCGCATTTACAAAATTCTTTTATATACTGCGAGTCATTGTCAATGGCTAAGGACTTCCAATGCTCAATTTCTTTTTCGTGCCCTGTTTCGTCCGGATAATCCCAGGCATTTTCAAACGGCGGCATATATCCGATATTCCACATCTCAGGGAACACAACTATGTCTGCGCCCATTTCTTTTGATCTATTGCAATATTCTAAACCTTTTAATAATGTATCATTTACACTATCCTGTATTTTATTTGCTTGTACTAATGCTATTTTAATTTTCATAATATCTCATTCTAAATCATCATCTTTATTCTTTCTGTTATCTTTCCGATTGTTTATTTTAATACATCCTCTATAAATCTAAATTCGCACCCCGCATTCTCTGCCGCCTGTTTGTCTTTTTCCTCGTCACCAATAAATAGCAGTTTTTTTACATCAATATTGAAATAATCAGCAATATAATCCAAACCAAATCTATTGGGCTTTCTGTAACCACAGTTTTGAGATGAAACATATAAATCGAATTTATCAATGAGCTTATTTAAAGGTTTTTTAAAAATATAATCGGGCATTCCGCTTGGCAAGTCAGTTAGACACGCAATTAAATATCCATCAGACTTATACTTTTCTAATAGATCGAAAGAATAATCATAAATTATTGGCTCTAAATTAATCCCATCGAAAAAGCTGTCAACAATCTTTTCTAAATCTATTTTACTGTTCCAATTATCTGTAGCATTTTTAAAAATTTCAAAAGGAGAAATTTCTTGTTCCCTATAACTAGTTCTTGGATTATAAGATTTCATAATATCTACAGACTTGTCTATTTCCTCTTCAGTTAAATCAAGTTTAAATTTATTATTAATATATTCAAAACCATTTTTATAATAATCAATCCATACAGGCGGCATTTCCCTGAATTCCATTAATGTTCCGCCTAAATCAAAAACAACTACCATATTCTTTAAACATCTCACAAAATTTCGAATTAGATTTTTCAGTGAATTCTTTTGGTGTAGAAACACGGCTTTTTAATCCTGTATTTTATTTGCTTGAACTAATGCTATTTTAATTTTCATAATGCCTCATTCCAAATCACAATTTTAATTAACCGATTTTTAAATTATTATTTTTCCACACTCTTTATTTAATATATCCTCCGATTCTTTTTTACAAACAATTACTCAAACCGCCGCAAACAGGGGATTCGTTTTGCCCGCGCCTAATAAGGCGGCAAATCATTTCAAACTTTTGCCTGTTTCATATATTTCATTTATAATATCTTGATGATTTGTGAGCAAGTCTTCAAGTGCGTCCGTTTGCAAAACAGAAAATTTTTTTACCGTTTCAATTCCCAAATGCCCAAAGTAATGCTCAATTGAATTTAAAATCAAATCATTTTCCGCCTGCCTTGTGCCTGCTCTTACCGCAATGGCAATACCTTTGATTTTCTTTTTCGCTTTTAAAATTCTGTTTGGATTTGTGTCCCCAAACGGGGTATTCCTGTCAAAGAAAGTTTTTAACTTACCGGGTACGCCTGCCCAATATGAAGGAGCGGCAATTACAACATAATCTGACGATAATATATCGCAAACAATTTTGTAAACATCGTCATTTTGAACGCATTTTCCGTCAACATAGCATTTTTTGCAACCAAGACAATATTTGATATTCATTTCACTAATACAATATTTTTTAGTTTCAATTTTGTTTTCAGCCATTCCCTTAATAATTGTTTCAATCAAATAATCAGTGCTGCCGTTACATCTTGCACTGCCGACAATACATACCGCTTTCATTTCTTCCTCCAATTTTTATTAACGCTCTAAGGGCAGGATGATCCTGCCCTTAATTTATACTGTATATGATTTTATTATGTCTAAAATAGAATTCTTATATATATTCCCATTAAGCACATCACCGTTAGCAGAAAAACTAATTGTTTTCATATCCTTTGGATTTTCAATATATGGATTATTGTACTCTATATCTTCTTTGAAATATTTACCCAAATATTTTAAAGCATTGCCGCTTGGGAAAATAACATTACCGCTTGTTTGCTCGATTCCAATGGCGTCAAACTCTTTTAAAATTTTTCTTGTCTGCAAATTGTAATTGTTATCATCATCTAAACTAACAAGCCAAGCGGGATGAGTGTAAATAGATATTCTTTCATCAAGCACAGCTTTGGCAAATTTCTTAACATATTCAAGAGGAATTGTTTCCTGATGAAAAGCGTCAACTGAAAGCATAACACTATTTACCCCGCTTTCAGCAAGCATGTGTGCAACATTTTTAATTCTGTTAATATCTTTGCTGAAATAGCCGTTAGTAATCAATTCTCTTTTCGGAATATTTATTTCTTTTGCAGCAGAATGAATTTTACAAACTGTTTCAGGATACAGCAACGGCTCACCGCCAAAAGTCATAAGTGAATTGATTTTATAACGCTTGCAAATATCATAAACTGCTTTTTCAGCTGTTTCGCCGTTGATGTGTTCATTAGAAATATGACTGCCTTGTGAGCAATGTTTGCACTTACCTGTGCAAGCCATAGTAACTACAAACTCTATTCTATTTATGTTTTTCAAATATTTATTCATTATAACTACTCCTTAATATTGTAAATTCACTAATATAAGGCGCAATTATCGACAACACTTAAATACTTTTCACTCGATACAATCTGCTGCCGTCTAATTGCACCGAGCAAATACCTCGAAAATATAACATAATTATCTGCCTTTCTACTAACAAAATAACACAAACAAAATTTAAAAGCAATTATTTTAAAAACAGCCTGCTTAAAATATCGAATATGCGTTAAATTTCGGCTGAAAATCAAAAGCGGCTTGATAAGCAAAAATCACCTCGGCATTTACCGGGGTGATTTTTGCTTATCAGATTGTATTTGCAAGATTTTCAAGGGCGCTTTTATTAATTGAAAACAGCAAATCCACTATGCTTTCTTCCTTAACCGAATAATCAGAGCGAATCCACTGCACAATTATGCCAGCGCTGCCGTTTAAAATGTAAGAATAAATGTATTGCTCAAGTTCGCTCGGAAATGTAATGTGAAGATTATTAATAAACTGCACTATGGATTGCTGCATAAACCGCGTTCTGAATTCTGTATTCGTTGAAATGAGCAGAGTTCGGAACTGATTGTCATTTTGCTTTATATACTGAAGAAATGACAATATATATTTATGCGCGCCCGCGTCGTTTTCCTCGCCTATTTTTATCAGGTGCTTTCTTGTGGATTCAAGAATATCGTTGCATATCTCATTATAAAGGTCTTTCGGCTCATTATAATGCGCGTAAAAGGTGGAGCGGTTAAGTTCCGCCCTTTCGCACAATTCTTTAACGGATATTTTATCAACCGTGTTTTTTTCTCTCAGCAAATCCATCATAGCGTTTTTAAACATTATTTTTGACAGCCGCGTTCTTTGATTATTTTTTGTGTTCAATTAATCACCATAGCCTTTCGGTAATATACCGTCAAATTATTTAAAAGTGTTGGTTTTATATCAATCATTAAATAAACTGATGATTGTTAAAACAACAAAGTGTTGGTATGATGTAATTGTACTAAAAAAACATATTTTTGTCAAGGAGAGGATTTTATGTTTAAGTTTCTAAGCAAACCTGTTTTTCACAGCAGAATAAAAAGCAGCGATGTAAAAGCAAGTGAAAAATGGCTCGGCTATCTTTTAGGCCCTGCCGGAGCGCTGCTTTTAAACGCTGTTCTCAGTACATATCTTAATGTTTATTATACCGATGTGCTGAATTTAACAACCGTCTGGGGCGGAATGTTCCTGACTGTTTTCCCCATAATATCAAAAATTATAGACGCAATCACAAATATTATAATGGGATATATTATAGACAGAACTAAAACAAGCGAGGGCAAGGCTCGCCCGTGGATACTTGTATCCGCGCCATTGCTTGCAGTAACGGGCGTATTGCTGTTTACGGTTCCGTCCGGCAATCAAACGGTTCAGGTTATCTGGGTAATGGTGTCATATAATCTTTTCTATTCCTTTGCGTATACAATATTTAATATGAGCCACAACCTTATGGTTCCGCTTTCTACAAGAGATACGGAAAAAAGAGGCACGCTTTCTGTTTTCAATCAGATTACAACAATAATGATGAGCGGAATTATTGTTGCGCTGATATTCCCTATGGCGGTTATGCCGCTGCTCGGCGTTGATAAATCAAAGTGGATTACCACTATGTGCATTCTTTCTATTCTGGCTCTGCCCCTAACTCTTTTAGAGTATTATTTTACAAAAGAAAGGGTAACTCTTGAAGATGCCGATACGCCTAATGAGGAAAAAACGCCGTACAAATTACTTTTAAAGGCTATTTTTAAAGACAGATATATGGTGTTAATTCTTCTTTATTTTCTTATCTACACCGTTGGGAGCCAGTTTAAAAATCTTGGGCTTGTATATTTTTGCAATTATGTTTTGGGCACTTATAATGACGGCACCACTCAAACTCTTATATCCGTTGTAGGCGGCATTCCTATGGGTATCGGCATATTCGCCGTGTGGCCGCTTGCAAAAAAGTTCGGCAAACGAAATCTTACTATGGCGGGCTTTGTGCTTTATGCAATCGGCAGCGGAATATGCTGGATGTTCCCCACAAATATGGTAGTTGTAATTATAGGCCAGTTTATTAAAAACATCGGCGGTCTTCCTTGTTCATATGTTTTTATGGCTCTTTTTGCCGATGTTCTTGACCATTTGGAGTGGAAAAATCATTTCAGGTGCGACGGCGTTGCAATGTCAATTTACAACACAATAGCCGTGGCAAGCGTCGGAATCGTTACAGGCTTGTTTAATATGCTCCTTGCAAAAACGGGTTATGTGGCTCCGTATTACAACGCGGCGGGTGAACTTGTTGCCGTGCAGAGCGAATCTGTAAAAAGCGCTATAACTTTTTCATTCGTAGGGCTTGAAACAATAACCGCAGTTATCCTTGTAATAATTCTTGCGTTTATCCCTGTTGAAAAATATATCAAAAAGGAACAGCAGGAAATTAAGGAAAGAAAGGAAATCGCAAATGAGCAAAGCGAAACTGAGCAAAACTAAAAAAATCATCATAGTTGCCGTATGCGTTTTGGTTTTTCTTGTGCTTTGGTTTATGTTTGTAGGCTATCAGTGGAGTTGGGGCCCGTTTGTAAAACTGCACGATTACAAGGTTTCTTCTTTGGAAGGCAATTCGCAGCAGTACAGCCTTGATTATGTTGAAACGCAAGACGGCAGTATTTTGAAAGATAAAAATATAATATTTCTCGGCTCGTCCGTTACTTACGGCTCTGCTTCAAAAGGCGTTACATTTGCAGATTACATAGGCAAGAGAAACGGCTGTAATGTTATTAAAGAGGCGGTGTCGGGAACAACGCTTGTTGATGAGGGGATTAACTCATATATCAGCAGGCTCAGGAAACTTGATTGCAGTAATGCTCAGTTGCTTGTCTGCCAACTTTCAACAAATGACGCAACTCAGAAAAAAGAACTCGGCGAAGTAAGCGATTCTATGAATATTGAGGATTTTGATACTCATACGGTAGCAGGCGCTGTTGAATATATTATTGCTTTTTCAAAAGAAAAATGGAATTGCCCCGTCATATTTTATACTAATCCAAAATATGACAGCGATAATTACGGCAAAATGGTAGATTTGCTTAATGATATTCAGAAAAAATGGGATATAGGCGTTATAGACCTTTGGAATAACGCAGAATTTAACAATATAACCGAGCAGCAGAGAACACTTTATATGGCGGATGAAATTCACCCCACTCAGGCTGGGTATCTTGAATGGTGGACTCCGTCAATGGAAAAATACATTATTAATTTTATGGAGCACTCTAATGAAAGCAATTAATTTAAAAACAGAATACTTAGAAAATCCTCTTGGAATTGATATAAGAAAACCGCGCCTTTTCTGGAATTGCGACGGCGGTGTAAGGCAAAGCGCGTATCAGATTATTGCAACCGCGGATAATAAGATAATTCTTGATACGGGCAAGGTAATATCGCCGCAGATGGCGGGGGTGCCTTTCGGCGCGCAAGCCGGCAGTAAAACAAGAGTTTACTGGAAAGTCAGGCTCTGGGACGAAAACGATAAAGAGGGCGAATGGTCTGAACAGGCATTTTTTGAAACCGCGTTTTTAAATCCTGCTGAGTGGAAAGCAAAATGGATTACCGGCAATTATTCGCCTGAAAGCAAAAATAAGGAACTTCTTCCTTTTATCGGGAAAAAAATAAAGCGTTATCCCGTTGATTGTTTTTGTAAGGAATTTTCTGTTGCCGGCATTGAAAACGCAAGGCTTTATATTACGGCATGCGGCTTGTATGAGGCGTATATAAACGGCAAAAAAATCGGAAATTACATATTAACTCCCGGTCATACCGATTACAACAAGCGCGTGCAGTATCAAACATATGATGTTACGGAACTTTTGAATATAGGTAAAAATAAAATTGAAATAATGCTTGCGGACGGCTGGTACCGCGGCAGTACAGGCGGTTGGGGTATACGCAATCAATACGGCTATGAAACAAAACTTATTTGCCAACTTGAGCAGAACGGTAATGTTATACTTGTTTCAGATGACAGTTGGAAATGGTCAAATGACGGCCCTATTCGCTTTGCCGATAATCAGGACGGCGAAATTTTTGATTCACGAATGAAGCCGTCTTATTCAGGCAAAGCAAAACTTACAACACATAAAGTTGTTCCCGTATGCTCAAATAATGTGCCTGTCCTTGAGCATGAAAGATTGAATGATCCAAAACTTATCATTACTCCGAAAGGGAAAAAACTGCTTGATTTCGGGCAGAATATTGCGGGTTATGTTGAGTTTGATTGTAATGCAAAAGAGGGGCAGAAGATTTATCTCCGGTTTGGAGAATTGATTGATGAAAACGGAGAACTTACGCTTAAAAATATCCAAACATCGGCAAACGGCTATACATCGCCTCATCAGGAGGTTAAATATATTTGTTCAAACGGAAGAAATCATTATAAAACGCGATTTGCCGTTTTTGGTTTTCAGTATGTGCTTGTTGATTCCGATGTTCAGTGGAGCGCGAAGGACTTTACCGCCGTTGCCGTGTATTCTGATTTGGAGCGCACGGGGTGGTTTGAAAGTTCTAATACGCTTCTTAATAAGTTTGTTGAAAACACAGTGTGGTCCGCAAAGAATAATTTTCTTGATATACCTACAGACTGCCCTACAAGGGAACGCCACGGCTGGAGCGGGGACGCGCAGATTTTTTGTAAAACGGCATGTTATCTTTTTGATTTTAACGCTTTTGCTCAGAAATATCTGAATGATTTATATGACTGGCAAAAGCCAAACGGCAAACTTCCGCAGATTGCACCGGCAGGCGGTATTGATTTTTATATGCAGGTTATGAACGGTTCCGTCGGCTGGTCGGACGCGGGCGTGCTTATGCCGTATAATTTGTGGAAACAGACCGGCGATAAGGCTGTTCTTAAAAAATACTGGAGCGGTATGGTTAAATACGCAGAATTTATGAAAAAACGATGCGGCAGGAAAACGCCGCTTTCAGAGCCAATCGGTATTCATGGAAAGGCGCGCAGATATTTGGTAAATATCGGGCAGTCCTACGGTGAATGGGCAGAACCTGCCGATGTTCATCCTAATAAAATGACGGATATGATTTTGCCCCACCCTGAAGAGTCAACGGTATATACCGCATATATTATGGGGATTATGGCGGAGATTGCAAATGCGCTCGGTAAAACAGATATGGCAAAAAATTACCGCGATTTTTCCGAAAAAGTAAAAAAATCATATCGGGCAATGCGCAGGCTTGATAAATTTACGCTTGATACAGACAGGCAGGCAAGTCTTGTTCGCCCGCTTTATATGAATTTGCTTGACGAAAAGCAGGCGGATTTTGCTAAAAAAAGACTTGTTAAAGCGCTTGATAATTACGGCTGGCGCCTCGGCACGGGATTTCTTTCAACTCCGTTTATTTTGTCCGTGCTTGCAGATATAGATATTGAATATGCCTATAAACTGCTTGAAAACGAGGAAATGCCCGGCTGGCTCTTTATGCCGAAATCGGGCGCAAACACTATTTGGGAATCGTGGGAAGGCACAGCGGCGCAGGGCGGTATAGCGTCCTTAAACCACTATTCAAAGGGCGCGGTGTGTGAATGGCTGTTCAGTTCAATGTGCGGCATACAGGTTAACGGAGAAAATCACTTTGTAATTAAACCTATGCCCGGCGGGCACTTTACTTATGCAAAAGCGCTGTATAAAAGCATTTTCGGCAAAGTTTATTCAGGCTGGAAAAAGGAAAACGGCAAATATGTTTACGAAATAGAAATTCCCGCCAACACCACGGCGGAAATTATATTGCCAAACAGTGCGGCCGAAACCGTAACGGCGGGCAGTTACAGATTTGAAATCTGATTATATAAATTATTTACGGTAATTTTAAATTTTACTTACAGGAGGAATCAGTTGTGAAAATATGTATAATAGGCGGCACAGGACTTTTGGGCAGTCAGGGTGCGAAGGAGTTAATATCAAGAGGTCATCAGGTTAAGGCAATTGCGCTGCCGCCTCTTCCTCAGGGCGCGGTTTTGCCGCCTGAAATGGAAATTGAGTACGGCAACTACCTTGAAATGTCTGATGAAGAGATTGCAAAAATGTTCAGCGGCTGCGAGGGATTTGTTTTTGCTGCCGGCGTTGATGAAAGAGTGGAAGGCCCCGCGCCTATTTATGATTTGTATAAAAAATATAATATTGACCCGATTTACCGCCTTTTAAAAATAGCAAAAGAGTGCGGAATAAAACACACGGTTGTGCTCGGCTCATATTTTTCTTATTTTGCAAAGGCAAGGCCGCAGATGAAATTAACAGAATATCATCCGTATATTCGTTCAAGAATAGACCAGGAAAAAGCCGCTATGTCTTTTGCCGGTGATGATTTCAGCGTGGCGGTTCTTGAACTGCCGTATATCTTCGGTACTCAGCCGGGAAGAAAGCCCGTTTGGGTGTTCCTTGTGGAAAGTATCAGAAAAATGCCGGGGGTTACTATGTGGCCCAAAGGCGGCTCTACTATGGTAACCGTTAAGCAGGTGGGCCAGGCTATTGCAGGCGCTATTGAAAGAAATAAGGGCGGCAACTGCTATCCAATCGGTTATTACAACCTTACATGGAAAGAAATGCTTAAAATATGCCATAAATATTTAGGCTGCCCAAACAAAAAAATCATAACCATTCCAAATTGGATGTACGCAATGGCAGGTAAAAATCTTGTTAAGCAGCAGAAAAAGCAGGGAATACAGGGCGGTCTTGAAATGGTTAAGTTTACCGAACTTCAATGTTCCAATCAGTTTATTGATAAGGAACTCGGCAGTGTTCCGCTCGGCGTTGAGCCGGATGATATTGACGCCGCAATAGGGGATAGTATAAAACTCTGCGTTGATATTCTGGACGGCAAAGCGAAAAATATTGTGGCAATGAAAGGCGAATGATAATGGAAAAGAAAACGGTGTTTTTAACAGGCGCCTGCGGCGGTATGGGTATTCAGGGCCTTATGAGAATGATTAAGGATACCGATACCTATAATACCCTGATTTTGGTGCGGGACAGCGAAAAAAACAGAAACATCCTCAAAGATTATATGAATATCAGCGGGCTGGAAATTGTTTGGGGCGACCTTAATGATTACGATATTGTCTATAAATGCGTAGAAAAGTCTGATTTGATTTTGCATGTAGCGGCATTCGTATCTCCCAAAGCGGATTATTTTCCCAAAAAAGCAATGCAGGTAAATTACGGCTCCACAAAAAATCTCATCACCGCAGTTAAAGAGCAAAACAGGGCGGATGAGGTCAAGTTTGTGTATATCGGAACGGTAGCCGAAACGGGGGACCGTATGCCGCCTATCCACTGGGGCAGAGTGGGCGACCCGATTAAACCGAGTATGTTTGATTACTATGCGGTATCAAAGGTTGCCGCTGAAAGATATGTTATTGAAAGCGGGCTTAAATACTGGGTATCTCTGCGCCAAACGGGAATAATCGGAAATGCTATGAGCGAAATCCGCGACGCCATTATGTTCCATAACTGTTATGATAATGTGCTTGAATATGTTTCAGACCGGGACAGCGGTGTGCTTTTGAGAAATCTTGCCTATCAGGACGCAACTGATACAATGGAAGACGGATTTTGGGGGCATATATACAATATAGGCGGCGGCGAAAAATGCAGAGTTTCAACCGCCGCAATGTTTGAAAGGCTTTACGGCGATATAGGCATTAAAGATTTGTCTTTGATACTAAAGCCGAAAATGCAGGCAACAAGGAATTTTCACGGCCATTATTACCTTGACAGCGATAAACTTGAGCATTTCGTTCATTTCCAAAGGGATTCTATGGAATATTATTATGAGGCGTATCTAAAAGGTCTCGGCGCTACGGCAGAAGTTGCAAAGGTAATGTGTAAAATACCCGGCGGCGAACGGCTTATGGCAACTGTTATGGGCAATATGTTCAATAAACTTGCAGAGGGCGAGCACGGCACAAAGTATTTTATTGAAAACAATCTTGAAGATAAAATAGAGGCTTATTGGGGCAGCCGAAAAGCCTGGGAAAAACTGCCTGATAATTATAATGATTTCAATCATTTCTTTGACTGGGATAAAAAGATAATTCTTGACCACGGCTATGACGAAACAAAACCCGAAAGCGAACTTAATTTAGATGATGTAAAAGGCGCTGCAAAATTCAGGGGCGGCGAATGCCTGTCATCAAAAATGAAAAAAGGGGACTGGACTACACCGCTTGAATTTAAATGCGCTTTCGACCACACCTTTAAAGCAAGCCCGCGCCTTATATTAGAGGGCGGCCATTGGTGTGATGAATGTGAGCGTAAAAGTTGGAATTACGGGCAGCGCGCAAAAGTTGACCCGTTTTTTGCACAGGTATGGAAACCGCTTCACGGTGATGATGAATTAAGGGAATATCCAAAAGAAGTATCGGAGTTTGATGTAATATGATATATCATTTGGCGGTAGACATCGGCGCTTCAAGCGGCAGAACTATTTTAGGTTTTGTTGACGGCGGCAAACTTAAACTTGAAGAGGTATACCGATTTGAAAATTACATAAAAAAAGATAACGGCGTTCTTGTTTGGGATATAAATCATTTGTTAAGCGAAGTGAAAAAGGGTATCGCAAAGTGCGGCGAATCAGGCAAAATCCCTAAAACGGTTGCAATAGATACCTGGGGCGTTGATTATGTTTTGATTGATGAAAACGGCGGCGAAATTTTGCCGGCTGTTTCATATCGTGATAACAGAACTCATTTTGTTCAAAAAGAGATTTCAAAACTCATCACCCAAAAGGAACTTTATAAAAGAACGGGCATACAAAATCAAGATTTCAATACCGTTTATCAATTGTATTGCGATAAAAAATCAGGAAAACTCAGCAAAGCAAAGCATTTTCTGATGATTCCGGATTATATTGCGTATAAACTTACTGGCATAATGAAAAACGAATACACAAACGCCACAACTACTAATCTTGTAAATGCAAAAACAAAAACATGGGATTACGAGATTATTGAGCGGCTTGGGATAAATAAAGAAATTTTTCTTGAATTATCGCAGCCTAAAACAGAAATAGGCAGTTTTAACGAAGAAACAAAAAGTGAAATCGGTTTTGACTGTAAGGTAATCTGTGCGGCAAGCCACGATACCGCAAGCGCCGTTTGCGCCTGCCCTTTAAGCGATAATTCGGTTTATATTTCTTCAGGCACCTGGTCGCTCATAGGCGCCGAAACCTCAGCGCCTGTTTTAACGGATGAGGCAATGGGCGCAAATTTCACAAATGAGGGCGGAATTAATTACCGTTATCGCTTTCTTAAAAACATTATGGGAATGTGGCTTTTTCAGAATATCCGCAGAAATCTTGATAATAAATTTACATACGACGATATGATGAATCTTGCAATGCAAAGCGGTTATTGCAAAAAAATCAACCCCAACGCGCCTGAATTTATCGCTCCGGAAAATATGATTGACGCTGTAAAAAAATATCTCAACGACGACTGCCTGTCGCTGGACAGCGTTATAAATTCCGTTTACCATTCCCTTGCTCAAAGTTATGCTGACGCTGTTTCTGAAATAGAAAAAATAAGCGGCAAAAAAATTGATTCCGTTAATATTGTCGGCGGGGGTTCAAAGGACAGATATTTAAACGCCCTCACAAAGCAATATACAGGCAAAAAGGTTTTCGCAGGGCCTGTTGAGGCAACCGCCGCAGGCAATATAATCTGCCAGTTAATGTATGCTGATAAAAATCTTACTTTAAATAAGGCAAGGGAACTTGTGAAAAAATCATTTGATATTAAGGAGGTATATTGATGTCCTATACCGAGGCAAAGGAAAAATACGCAGAATACGGCGTTGATACAGAAAAGGCAATAGAAAAACTTAAAAATGTATCCGTTTCTCTCCACTGCTGGCAGGGGGATGATGTAAGAGGCTTTGATACCGACCCCGAAAAGCCCCTTACGGGCGGTATTCAGACCACGGGAAATTATCCCGGCAGAGCAAGAACGCCAAAAGAACTTATGGCGGATATTGATAAGGTTTTGGAACTCGTTCCCGGAAAGGTTAAATTAAATCTGCATGCAAGTTACGCGATTTTTGATGATGAAAATCCGTGGGTTGACAGAGATAAAATAGAGCCTAAGCATTTTAAAAAATGGGCGGAATTTTGCAAAGAAAGGGGTATAGGCTGCGATTTTAACCCCACTTTCTTTTCACACCCTAAGTGCGACCCGCTTACTCTTTCTTCACCGAACGAGGAAACAAGAAAGTTTTGGATAGAGCACGGCAGGGCGTGTATCAGAATTTCAAATTATCTTGCAGAGGAACTCGGCGAGCCGTGCGTTATGAATATCTGGACGGGCGACGGTTTTAAGGATATTCCTGCCGACAGAATCGGCCCGAGAGAGCGTTACCGCGATTCAATAGACCAAATTCTTTCAGAGCCGTATGATTTTAAAATGGTAAAGCCGTGCATTGAAAGTAAGGTGTTCGGTATAGGCGTAGAGGCTTATACGGCAGGTTCCGCCGAATTTGCGCTCAGTTACGCCGCAATGAATAAGGATAAATGTATCCCGCTTATGGATAACGGGCATTACCACCCAACAGAAGTGGTAAGCGATAAAATATCGGCGCTGCTTACCTTTTTTCCGGAAATTGCCCTCCACATCACGCGCGGCGTTAGGTGGGACAGCGATCATGTAGTCCTTTTTGACGATGAAACAAAGGAAATCTGCAAAGAAATAGTAAGGTGCGGCGGGCTTGACGGCAGAGTAAATATCGCTCTTGATTATTTTGACGCAAGTATAAACCGCATTTCTGCCTGGGCGGTCGGTTTCAGAAATGTTCAAAAAGCGCTGTTAAACGCTTTGCTTGAGCCTCAGTACTTAAAAGAAATGCAAAATAACAGCAGTTTTACAAAACTTATGGTAGTGCAGGAAGAACTAAAAACACTGCCGTTCGGCGATGTGTGGAATGAGTACTGCACAAGGTGTAAAAAGCCCCTTGACGGCGAATGGTTTAAATCGGTGGAAAAATACGAAAATGAGGAGTTAAGCAGAAGATGAAAAATATTTTGGAAGCGCCCTTTATAGAGGAAATGAAAAAAATAACAGCAAATATGTACCGCCTTGGGTGGGATGAGCGAAACGGCGGCAATATCAGTTATATGCTTGATGAAAATGAGGTTGCTCAGTATCTTGATCTTAATAATGTTATCCGCACAATTCCCACGGGCTTTAATGCCGATGAACTTATCGGAAAGATTTTTATTGTTACGGGCACGGGTAAATATTTTAAAAATGTTGAGTATGACCCTGAAAATAACCTCGGCATTATCCGCATTGCTGAGGACGGCGCTGCGGCAGAACTTTTATGGGGGTATGCGGACGGCGGCAGATTCACAAGCGAACTGCCCGCTCATCTTATGAGCCATATTTCAAGGCTTTCTGTTGACCCGGAAAACAGGGTAATAATCCATTCCCACCCCACAAATACTCTTGCAATGAATTATGTGCACGAACTGGATGAAAAGAAATTTACCCACACCCTTTGGGAAATGTGCACAGAGTGCATAGTTGTTTTCCCGGACGGCGTTGGCGTGCTCCCTTGGATGCTCTGCGGCACAAATGAAATAGGCAGGGCAACTGCTAAAAAAATGAAAGAATTTCGCCTTGTTATCTGGGCAATGCACGGAATTTACGGCGCGGGCAAAAACCTTGACGAAGCGTTCGGACTGATCGAAACGGTTGAAAAGGCGGCGCAGATTTATATGCTCACTTCTCATTTGCCGCGTATAAATACTATTAAGGACAGCGAACTTAAAACCCTTGCCGAATCCTTTGGCGTTGAATACAGAAAAGATTATTTAAATTTGTAAACTCAATTGAAATTAAAACTCCTTTGCAGTATTGTTTGTACCGCAAAGGAGTTTTTTATGCCGCCGTTAACAGAGTAAGACCCAAAATATCTGCAAAATTGCTTTTGTTACAATAACTGTTACTTGTATTTTCTTTTTAGTTCCACGGAACTTCAATATCAGTATCCGGCTCGTTATCATCAGGATAAGGCGTACCGCTTGTGGTAATCATGCCCACTGTTTTAAATTCCTCAATGGTGATGTGCGGTGCTAAATACTTTTCTTTCATGATTACACCTCCCTGCTGATAAGATTATAAACTTCGTCTCGTATAGTTTGCTCCATTGTTTCATCGTTGACAATGGCATTTGCAACATCATTGAAGCTTCTGGTTGTAACAGGCGAATAGAAATACATGCCGTCTATGCAGACATATGCCCTTGCGGATATTTTGCTGTCATAATGGCTTGCCGGTATGCCAGTGAATACAGCGTTGTACTGCGAGACGGTACCCTCCACATTGCGCTTTGCGGCCTCTATTGTGTATGTTCCGTCTGCACCGTTTCTGACCTGTGTGTTTGCCTCCTGCTCGTCTTCGCTCACCTCGTCATAGGTATAGACAAATCCGTATTCTACATCATCGGCAAGCGATTCATAATCAAAGCCGATCTCTGAGGAATCCAGTGTAAAGCCGAATCTTAAACCCGAATCCCGTGTCCTGATCTGCCCGCCTAAAGCCTCTGCTATATTGTCAGAACTGATGAACTCAAATCCGTTTTCATTTGCAACTGTGTGTGCATAGGATTCCTGCGGAGCAACAATTTTTAATTGCGGCTTTTTTAAAATATTGAAAAAGCTGAATTCATCCGACAAATATAGCGTGGTAGTGGTGTTAAGAGGAAATGTACCATCTGTCATATCTATAGTTTGCAAATTAGGAGCATAAATGAATTTAAGTTCATTTAGAAATTGCATATCATTCATTTGGTGGCCGTTATTATAAACATAATTAAACCCGGTTGCTTTTGGAGCATAAATGAATTCAAGTTCGGTTTTCAGAGTTCCGTTTTCCAGGTATTCGAGAGACTGCTGCCACTGAAATGCAGGTATAGTGCTCGCTTTTGGTAAATAAAGATATTTCAAATCTACCGAATCACAAAACACTTCAAACTCATCAGCAAAACTTACAACACTTTCTAAATTGACTTCCTCAAGTGAATAGGTATATCTAAAGGCAGCTTTGCCAACCGTTGTGGCTTTCGGTGCACTTATGTATTTTGCTTCTGTAGCTATAAACGCGTAATCTCCTATTTCCGTACAATTCGAAAGGATTATTCTTTCAAATGGTGAATGAGCCAACCCATTTGAGCCGACTTTTGTGAATTGTTCAAAAGGTACCGCATCTTCGCTTAGTGAATCACAGTATGCGAATACCGATCCGGATATTTCCGTAACATTTGGGATATATATACTTTCCAAATTACTGCAATTTTGAAATCCACCGTTTAATTCCGTAAGTTTCGGCAAAGATGCAGTATAACACGGTGTCCCCTGAAATGAGCGTTCTTGCGTTTCTAAATTTGGAAAAGATGCTTCTTGTATTGCTGTTTGTGCGAAAGCAAGTTCTCCGGCGTCGAGCACTTTGTCCTTAAAAGAAAGATCTGTTAAAAGCATACACTCATAAAAACATTGCCCGCTGGCAAATAACACATTAGGCATATATTCAGAATAAAGACTATAGCAAGACATAAAGGCTTGAATACCTACGCCTATAGCGCCAGGAGCAATTATTACTTCCAAAGCACTTTCTTTAAAAGCTCTCTTTAGTATCTCAGTGATACAATCGGGAAGCTCTACATATTCTACATCACTTTGGAAAAAACATTCTTCGCCAATTTCCAACGCCTCTACGCCGTTTATTGTATCGGGAATAATGATGGATTTATGCTTACCGTTATATGCCGTTATAGTCCCTTGATCCGTGATCTCAAAATCATTCTCATCCACCTCATAGATCACACGGTATTCAGAGAAGGTGTAATCGCTTTTCAGTTTGTTGTTTTCATCATAGGCAACTGTTAAAATTCTGGAATGCTCGGTCACTTCAATGGGGTCGGTATAAACCGTTCCGTTTGTAAGGCTGGGAACGGTCATATCAGTCGTGTAAATGATCTTGGCGTTCGGGTTGTTGCAGGAAAGTTCAACAGCGATCGGCTCATAATAGTCTCCGCCGGTGTAACTGAATTCAACATCACCGAGTTTCGGCTGATCAATCAGACTGTAGAAATTCACAAGACCTGCCCCGCACCACACTATATCTGTTTGTTTTTGTATGGGAACGGCTGTTTCTTTTATTTTGCTTTCCACTTCGGCAGGGGAAAGTTTCTCGTTTTGCATCAGAACGGTTGCCGCCGCGGCTGCTACAAACGGAGCTGAAGCAGATGTACCTCCGAAATCTTCACGATACCCTCCTCCTGTTTTTGCTGTATATATCGTTGAATTACCTGGAGCTGCAATATCAACCAGTTCTCCGTGATTCGACCAACTGCAGCGATTATTCTTTTCATCTGACGCTGAAACTGTTATTACAGATTGAATTCCCGCCGGCTTATACAATTTTGCTTCTGATGTTTGGTTCCCGGCTGAAACAGAAATGACAATACCAGAGTCTATCAGCTCTTCAAACAATTCAATATTTATTTCATTATCATAATCAGGAATGCCAATACTCATATTAAGAACATCAGGAGGATTAGGCATAGATAATATATATGAGAGGCAACAAAGCAAGGTTGAAGTATATACTTTGCGATCGTCTCCAACTAGTTTATATGGTTCTATTTTTACATTATCAGGTGTACTGAGAGCTACAATTCCGGCTACACTTGTACCATGCCCATCCATATCCATACAATCGTTTTGACTATCATTTGATCCAAAATTCAGATCCGTTCTTGTAATCCTGCCTGCAAACAGTTCGTGTGTATAGTCTAAGCCGGTGTCTAATATTCCTACTGTTATATCGGCGTAATCTTTGCCCGAAGACGCAAAATATGCCAGCGTTTCGGGTATTTCAAGTATGTCATATGCCCAATTATTATTTATTTCTGACGAGGACGCGTCCGAATTCATCTCATCCAATGAAAGAATGGAATCATACTGAACGGTGTAGCCCTGCTTTTGGTAAGTCGCAAAAGCAGCGTCGGCGTCCTCATCATTTTCAAACTGAATGAATGCATAACCAAGACCGTATACGGATTCAACGGATTCATATGTATTGATCCGTGAATCCGTTTTCACGATCAGCCTTTCCTCAACGGTGCGTTGTGTTGTTTCGGTCTCTTTAGTCAGCTCATCGGCTTCGTTTTCGGTATCATATTTTTCACACATGGCGGATACCTTTTCGCTGACCAAAATAGCATTATTCTCCTCAATTTCCTGTGCTATGGCAGGAAAACTTGCGCTTACCACGGATGCAACCGTTACTGCCGCCAAGAATATGCTGAGTATTCTTTTCATTTTAACACCCCTTGTAATAAATCTATCCTCACAATATCACGGATAGGGGTAATATAGCAACAAAAATGCCTAACTATCGAAAAATATGCCCTAATTATCGAAAAAAATAATGCCAACCCTTAAAATTAGGGGTTGACATTTGTTTTTTATATTGAGAAAACTATTGTTGTTTCAAATAACTTATTCGCCTCGTCATAATTCCAGTCTAAAAATGCGTCATACTTTTTCAGCGTGTTTTTAACGCTTGTAAGTCCAAGCCCGTGGAGCGCCTTGTTTTTCTTTGAGGTAAGCAATTTACGGTCTGAAACTTTAGGCGCAGCGTCGGAACTGTTAGTAATTCTGATTATCTGCATTGCGTTATTTTTTGAATAAATGCTTACTGTTATTTTCTTTTTGCTTGATTTTTCTGCCGCCTCAACAGCGTTGTCCAGCAGATTATTCATTACATTTGCCAAATCCATATCTTCCATAAAATCAAGATTCGCTGTTTTTGTATCAAATGAAATCCTGATTTTTTTACTTTGGCAAAGCGAGTTATATTTGCTTATTATAATATCAAGCGCCTTATTTTCGCTTATTCCCGTGTAGGAATATTCATTTACCGTGCCGTAAAGACTTTCAACATATCCTTTAACTTTAGGGTCATCGGTTATTTTGCTTATCTGCTCAAGGTGGTTTTTTATATCGTGGCAGAAAATTTTTAATTCATTATTATTTTCCTCTATAACCTGCATATATGTATTATCTATTTCCTGCTTTTGCTCAATTGCTTTTAATTCGTAAAGTTGTTCGGTTGTTTTTGATAACTTGTTGTATACATGAAAAATTATAATATTAGCGCCGAACAACAGCAAAATGCTTGCAAAGCACAAAATATATATGGTTGTGTTGTTTTTTACATAACTGGATAAATAATGAATCAAAATTGAACAAAAAATACTGCTCAGCGGCATTACGAATAACAGCCAGTGGCTGCCTCTTACGGATTTGTCCTTATTCATAATTAAAGAGAGAATCCTCGTAAAAGCATAGTACAAAAATTTGCTTGTTATACACAACATACAAAACGAGATAAAGTCTTGCTTATACGAATATGTTGAAATATTTAATACTGACGCTGTTATATAAATGATCAGCGACTCGGAAAATGTCATTATACAAGACAATACGGCAGCATGGAATAATGAAGATAAAAAACTTGCTTTGTATGAACAAAATATTATTAATAAATTTGCAATAACAAACGCTGCGGCATTAATGATTTCATTAAAATTCAAAGAGATACATAAAACATATAAAACTGCATATAAACAACTTGATATTAGAAGCGTTTTGCTCTTTGATATTTTTCTCTCAAACAGTCTGTTGCAATAATCCATTAAGATAAAAAGTTCAAAGGCATATACAAATATCATAAATAATTTATAATCAATTCCCATAATCTTCTCCGATAAAACTCATAAACTGATTTTTAATTTCCGCCTGCTTTTTCGGCGCTATTGCTATTATGTGATTACCTTTAAGTTCTATCTCATTACGCCTGAATTTCTTTACATAGTTAAAATTAACAATATAACTTTTATGCGGAACGGCAAAATAACTTGCTGTTAGATTTTTTCTGAAAAAATCCATTTTTTCTCTTGAAATATAATCGCCGTCAACGGTTGAAACGGTAACTTTCTTTTTCATTACTTCAACGCAGATAATATCATTTTTTGATATTGTTATAAGTTCGTTATTAACTGTTTTAAAAGTAAAATCACTGTTGTCAATCAGGGCTATCGCTTTTTCAAGGCCTTTAAAAAATCTGTCTTTATTTATGGGTTTGTCTATATATCGAAAAACATTAAGGTCCATTGCGTCGTCAAGATATTTGTGGTAAGCAGTGATGATAAATATTACAGTGTGCCTGTTTTTCCTGTTCAAAGCCCTTGCCGTTTCAATTCCGCTCATTTCTTCCATTTCAATATCAAGAAAAACTATATCGTATATTTGAGCGTCATCCGCCAGTTCTTTTCCGCAGGAAAACTGCCTGCAAACATAATCAAAATTTTTGCCGCTGAAATATTCGTCAATTAAACTCTCTATCTCGCTGCGGTATATTTTTTCGTCATCGCATATTGCAATATACATCTTCTCACCCCTACCAAAGAAATTTTACCACAAATTTATATTTGTATCAAGAAATCCCCACAAATTGCGCCGCAATTTGCCAAACAGCAGAAAACTTATAAAATAAAAAGCCGAGTGCGTTTGAACCACACTCGGCTTTTTTATGCCAGTTGATGCAATTTAAAAAGTAACTCTTAAAGTATTCCTGTTTATTTATGATGCATTGCCGAAAAGTTCGTCAAATTTTGCTTCAAGTTCTGCTCTTAAATCATCTTCGGGGGAATCGCCATTATTAGATATGTGCGCGGGGTTTAATTGTTCCAAAAAGGATTTAAAATCGCGCTCGCCTGTATCTTCTTTTTGCGTTTTAGATTCAAATTGTGCTGTTATTTCACGATAAAGCGGATTTTCGGTGATGTTATAACGATTTGTGAAAATCGGTTTCTGACCTCGTCTGAAAATTATGGAGCGCGCTATAGGCATATACAATATATCTTCAAGAGGTAAATTGGCTCTTTGGGAAATGTGATTGCAAGTTCTTAAATCCATGCCGCCCATATACACATAAGTATCACAATTGTTTATAATTGTTGTTGCATTATCTTCACCGTACATAGAAACGAGCTGGCTTTCGGACTGAAGCAACATTGATATTCTGATTTGCTTTTCCCTGAATATTGAAATATATTCCTGGAATTTTTCAATACAACCGCCAACCGCAAAATCATCACAAAGCAGATGAAGCGGAACGGGTAGTTCTCCGTTCGGCTGTTCTTCCGCAAATTCAAACAGCTCTTTGATTGCATAAGCGAAAAATAGATTTGCAAATGAATGGATTGCAGGCGAAACCGCGGAAGTGAGCACAAAAATAATTGTCTTTTTCCGGGCTGTTTCTTGAAAATCAATTTTGTTTTCTTTATCCATCATTTCAAGTATGCCGGGTGTAAAAACAGCGTCTAATGCGGAAATCAGCGTGCCGTATATGCATCTTGCTGTTTTGGGAGGCAGCTGGGAAAACGAACGCCATGCTGTAACTGCGGGATGGTCCGGGCGCTCTTCTTCTATGGCGTTAAAAGTGCTGTCTAAATTAGTGGATATAGATGATGAGTAGTCATCCGATATTTTCAAATTTTTTATGTACCTGATTACGGACGATAATGATGCGTTTTCATCCATTGCAAGAGCCAAAAGGATTAGGGAATATACAAGTAATGTAGCCGATTCATCCCAATATGGGTCAGCGCTGCTGGGTTTGCTTTTTTCAGGGTCTAATTTTACCAGCGTTTTGGCAAGATGCACTGCATCTGTTTCTGATTTTATGTAATAGAGCGGGTCAAAAGCAACATTGCTTTTGGTAGGGTTCACCAAGTCAAGAACTTTAACATCATATGCTCTTGATTCATACAGCGGAGTATACTTGTCTATCAGTTTTCTTTTTGATAGTTTGACTATTAAACTTGAATTTTTTGTTTTCAGTAAGCACGATTCGGAATAGGACATACTTTTCCCGCTGCCGCTGCCGCCGACAACAATTACATTATTGTTGAGTTGAGTTTCAAGTGAATTGGTAGTGTATTTACAACCTTCGCCCAAAATAATATCATCGTAGTTCATTATTTCACCTCATAATATCCGTAAAACCGATTATTTTATCACACAATCCGAACTCTATACTTTCTTCTGCCGAAAAATAATGGTCAAAGTTTGTTGCCTGCTCTATTTCTTCAACAGAATGATTAGTGTGTTTTGCAAGTATGCTGTTTAACCTGTATCTGGTTTCTAAAAGGCTGTCCGATATTGACTTAACTGTTGTAGTATTTCCGCCTATGCCATCCTGTATTAGCGGTTCGTGAAGCATAAGTTTTGAATTCGGAAGCATAAGGCGTTCTTTACCGCTTGCAAATATTACTGCCGCCATACTGAGCGCTTTGCCAAGGCATATCATTCTTATCGGTATATCAGCAGAATTAAAAAGGTCATACAGCATAAGGCCGCTGTTAACTTCACCGCCCGGGCTGTTAATTAAAATATCAATCGCTTTTTCTGAGTCGTCATCTGCAAGCAGCATAAACTGTTTTGCCACGGTATCGGCGCTTTCGCTGTCTATTTTGCCATCAATAAAAATTTTTCTTTTGGTTAGCAGTTTTGTTTCTAACGGAATTAAAGTTATTCCGTTGGATGATTTTAAGATTGTGTTCATTTATGTACCTCCGCATCTGTTCAGTAAAGAATATTTACCGAAAAATCACTCGGTTTTTGCTCGTAAAGATTTTC
The DNA here is from genome assembly GCA_944380635.1 of uncultured Eubacterium sp. Taxonomy (GTDB): domain Bacteria; phylum Bacillota; class Clostridia; order Oscillospirales; family Acutalibacteraceae; genus Eubacterium_R. The sequence goes on from CALWID010000010.1 coordinate 47,610, forward strand.
ACATTCAGAGTTATCAAGGGTCATATCTATAGAGACACACTCAGTTTTCAAAATAAAATCATATCCCCCAAACAATAGTTTTTCAAATGCCTTTCTTGTTTCCCGGTTAATCGGGTGCGCTATATCCGTAAATTTGCCGTCATTAAGTTTCCTGCTCGGCATTGCAAGAAAAAGTCCTTCTTCGGACTGAAGTATTTTAATATCGTCAACCGCAAATGCGTCATCAAGCGTTACATTTGCAACAGCTTTAAGTTTTGTTGAAGAGTCAATTAACTTTTTGATTCGTATAGATGTAATTTTCATTAAGTTCTTCCTTTCATTTATTTAAATAATATTTATCAAATTCCATATTTTTTAAGAAATTTAAACGTGTTAAATATTCTTCTTTTGTAAGTATTGTCTTATGTTTTGATGTTTTTCCGATTGAATGTTCAAGCGACATTAATCCTGTTTCAACCAAAGCTTGTCTAAATTCTGAATTTTGTTCATACAAAGTGTAATAAAGGTTGTCTAAAATCAACTGGTAATCTTCGCTGTTCCTTTTCAATCGAACGCCTTTGTAATATAAATTACCGGTTATTTTCCAAAAATTATGATGCTTCCCCGCTCGTTTTGCATCTTTACCTGTCATTTTAAATACTTTTGCCTGCTTATTTACATTTTTAAACTTGATACCCTGTAAAAAGCTTTCCATACTTGTAAACTCTGTATTATTAATTGTAAATCCGTTATTATACAGATTAGATAATCGATTCCAAGGTTTGTCGGACTTTAAGTATATATCTGCACAACCGAAACAATTAACTCCATAACGAGATATTATTACAAAGTTTAGAAATGTCTTGTAAAAGTCTTCTTCACTTATTTTATCCGAGGACAAGTATTTGCATATTCTAAAAAACAGTATGTCATCTTCATCACCGGCAAAGTATTTTTCAAAAACAAGCCAGTTATTGAAAATTTCGATAATTGCTTTTTTTCCATAAATATTTAAGGCTTTGATTTTATCGTATTCTTCATTCTTAACGGCATAATAAAATTCATAAGCGTTTTTGAATTTATAAAATTCATCTAATGAAAGAGCATAGTCGGTAATAGCATTTACAATTACATCAAAATCACAATTTTGTTTTTCATCATCATTTAAAAATAATTTGTATATTTTAGGGTCGTACTCATTATCATCGTTAAGCCTTGGCGCATAAAGTGTTAAGGACATAAATAAGAATGCATATGAAAGCATATCAACTGCTTGCATATATTCAAGCAGTAAAAAATCTGAAATTGATAAGAAAAATGCCAAAGACGAAATTGACACTAATATTACTGAATAGACATATCTACTTATATAACAAGCATTCAATATTATGAATCCTAACACCAACATTACGGCCAAAATGACATAATAATAGTTTTCACCTGCCATATCCACAAGTGTAGGCATCATATGGAAGTGACTTAGGTCAAACATACTAATAATCATTCCCGAAAAAAAGCAAGCAAAGACAATTGTATGAGATGCCTTGGATTATTGTGTAGACTTAACAGTAAGAATATAAGTGCCGTTAAAAAAGGAATAATGAACAGAATACATGTAATCAAGTACTCGGCACTGTTATACCTCCAAATTAAAGATTTGAATAGAAACAAAGCAAATGCAATAAAAGCAAGTACAATTTGAATATTTACTAAGTGGTTTTTCATATTTTGGGTTTTCATTACTATCTCCTGTTTAAGTTTTCATCTTGTCAAAAATGAGGGTATCTTAATAGGTTTCTAAGCAATATTTTCATCCTGTAATATCATAAAACACTGTTTATTGCCGTTCTCATCGAATTGATACAATGAATATTTAAACATTTGGCCAAAAGTTGCAAGGTCATCAGTATAGAGCACCTCTTTATCAAATCCGGTTTCTTTAAGCATTGACGATATTTCAAGATTCATCTCTTCGTCCTCACCGTTTATAACTATTGTGGGGAAAGAATCTTCGCTGAATACCGATACATACCTTTGAAGTTTATCCGAAAGGTCTTCCTTCCAGCCTTCATGCCGGCGCACTACTTCAAAACTGAGCGTTTCGCCGCTGATTGATAACATTAAAGATGGTCTTACGATTTTTCCAAAATCCGCGTTTACAACTATTACCGGCCTTACTTTAAAATAATCAATACCAATATTTTTGAGATAATTACAAACAAGCTGCGCCGTTTCGGCACGCGCTTTCACCGTGTATGCCGGGGCAGAAGCAACTGCCACTGAATTAAATCTATGGTTTACTCCTAAACTGTTTGCAAGTTTTGAACCAAACGAAGTAAGGGTGATTATTTTGAAATTTGAAATCAGCCCGTCCTGAGTTTGAAACCGACCGAAATTTATCAGTTGGTATCTATGCAACCTTTTAAGCGAACTTTTAAACATATTATCGCTTATATTTATGTTCATAAGCAAAAGCATTTCACGGATTATTTTAGAAGTGCAGCAGCAGCTTCCGAACACTGCAACTAAAGAAACGATTGTTCTGTCAAGCTCGGTTATGGAGCCTTCTTCAAGCGCCATTGTAATGTGGTAATAATTTACATAGCCTTCTCTTTTTTCAAAGATGTATTTTTCATCAGGCATCGCTTTGAAAGCAGCGTGTTTCGGAATTATCTCGCACGAAGTATCAATATAATCTTTATTGTATGTACTTCCTGTTGTATATTTATTCATATAATTAGTCCTCCCTAAAAGATGTTTCTATCATATCATTTAACTTTTTCTTAAAGCTGAGTATATTTGCTACATAAAATTGGTAAAACCAAGATACTGCTTCACACTTTTCGTCGTCTTTTTCAGCCGTAAGTAAAATATGCCTGTCCGGATTAACACCCATTAGCAATCCCAAACAACGGTAACAGTCAAAATCAGAAAATTTGCCGCTTTTGACTTCACACCAAAAAATATTTTTGCCCACTCTGAATACTAAGTCTAATTCGTGTTTATCACCATCTTTCTGAATAACGAAATTGCTGTAAATTTCATAATCACAACCGTGCTGCAATGCCGCTTTTTCAATGACTTTTTGAGTCACCGAATGTGCATAGTATTCAAGATAATCACCGTTAAGGAAATTAATAACCCTTGGCGCAGAAGAAATCTTACCGTGAATATTATTTAACGCCTTATTGTAAAACAGGTCTGAAATAATACCGTATTCGGTAAAATTCTCCGCAAGGCTCACAGTTGCGTTTTGCTCAGGTACGGAAAGGGAATTCATAGAATATGTGAAAGTGAATTCCTTTTTAGGAATACATTCGCGTATAAACTTTAAGAATGAATTTGTAAGTTCATATTTATCCGCCACATAATAAGCAAGCGATTCAATCTGAGGTATACAGCTTTTTGAAGAAAATGAGTCAACAGAAAATCCCTTTGATGTAAAATAATTTTTTATATCGGATTTGCCGGTGTCTTTTTGTGTGCCCGGCGGAATTAAAAGCCCGGGCAAATCAGGAGTTGCCTGATTTTGTTGTTCCGGTTTTTCGGGAGTTGCCGCGCTTATTACCGGGTTTTGGCATTCCTCAATTACGGGTTCTTTAACAGGTTTTAAAAAATTTGTAATGAAAGACATTTTTATTCCTCCTTAATAAAGTTAATCACATAAAGACTAATCAAAAAATTTATATTAAAATTTAGTCTATTCTGTAAATTTACATATTTTTTTAATATTTTCTGCAAGTATTTGGCACCTTTTAGCATCAATCGGTTCATCTGTTTCTTTATATATTTGTTCCAGCAATTTATATAGGCTGAATCGCTCAGGGTAATAAGAAACATTTGATTTTGTAAGCAGCCTTTCAAGGCGTTCTGCATGCTTTAATGATTCTTTGTATTTTTTATCAGCAATACGGCATTGCGTTATGTACCAAAGTTTTAGTATGTAAAAATATCCGCCTTCTTCAAATTTTAAATTTTTATTATTTGTAAGCAGTATATAAATATCCTTCAAAAGTTTTGAAGATGTGTTTTTACAGTTTGTAAATAACATGATTTCACTTGCAAGATTAAATAAAACTGACGGCGCTCCATTAATGCTTGATGAATATGAAAGTAAATTTATTAAAATCTTTGCCGCTCGAAAGTAGTAATATTCCGCTTCTTTTATATCTGTATCGGCATTAAACCGCGCATACTCTATATAAGCAATGGCTTCTAAAAAGCCATACTTTTCAAAATTCTTCTTTGCCAATATATCAACGCATTTTAAAACAGTGTGGTTATATATTTTTTGAACAGTATCAAACTCTTTATCGCTGTTATATTCATTTGCATAATTTATACCTAATATGGCAATAGGATATGCAAAATCATCATCACCGGCTTCATAATGTTCAAAAAGTACTTGTGATGCGCTTAAATAAACATCTGTTATCGATGAATGATGAGAGCACATAAAGTTTCTTATGGAATTCATCTGCTTTTCCGCAACAATCGCTTGTGCAGTTCTTCCGGCATTATTTAATCTGACGCATTTTAAATACAAATATTTACGGAAGGATGTGTTGAAATCCAAATCTTCCTTTTCCGGTTTTATTTTACGAAAATACGGTTCAACCTCCACCATCATATCGGTAAACAACTGAATGTATTGCGCTTTAATTTCAGGATGCATTTTGTAAATTCTTTTACAATATTTGTTGTTCAATTAAATTCCTCCCTCATCTGTAAATATAAAATATCAGAAATTCTTTCCATTTGAAAACTTTTTATGTATTGTTTTTTCCAAGAAATGAATAAATTTATTAAATATTACCGTGAATTAAATATTAAATTTCAAATTTTTTCTAAATATTCATCGTAATATTTATAAAACAGAAAGAATAAACTAAAAACGCCTCTCTTCCAATAATTCGGAGCAAGAGAGGCAGAGTTTAGTTTACAATATATTAAACGGAATTCAGTAATTGTATTTACATAGTAATTTATTTCTGAATTTTAAATAGGTTTTATAATTTTTAATTTTTTGTTTTTTAATTTAACATCCTGAATAAACTAAAAAAAGTTCCCGTAACAGTATATGTTAACAGGAACTTATGTTTAAACATTTTAAGATTCGATGACGAATACTATTCCGCTCATCGGTATTATCCACTCATCTTCTATATTAACTTCTATCAAACCTTCAAAAATATTTGCGTCTTCGGTATTTAATGCCCGATTTAAAAACGGTATCATATTTACACGGCATTTTGATTCGTTATAAGCAAAACTTATAAACGGACTGTATGTAATATCATTAATTGATACAAGAAAACAGCTTTTGCCTTTTAGATACGGCATTAAAAATTGTATGCGTATATCAACCTGAGTTTGATATGTATCTATATCCGTAAGTTTATATTCAGCAAAAATACCGCTTTCATTAATATCAACAGATAACGAGTGAACCCTTTTTTTGTTTACCGCTATTTTTACACACATAACATTTTGATAAAAATCGTGCTTTTCTTCATCTGAAAGTGCGCAAAGGGTTGTCAGGTCATCTTTTGAAATGTTAAGTGATTCGCTGAAGAAAAATTTTTCCTCCTTAAAACTGCTGTCAAGTTTATTAATATCAGAAATAAACGCAATCTTAAAAGTATCTCCTGAAAATGTATTTGCGTAATTCTTTGTATAGTAAAGATTCTCACGCATCATAAAATAATTTTTCGGATTACTTCCCGGTATTCCAATGTCAGCAGTATCTGTTAGTTCTATGTCATATTTAAAATTATGCCTCAAACTGCATTCGTTGCAAATATTAGTGTTAACAACATTCATCAAAATATCGCTCATAGTAGCATTTGAGCGGGAAGTGAAAATGTTTTTCAGTACATTATCTTTTACTTCTTCATTTATACAACTGTATATTTCCGGGCTGGAAATTATATTTTGCAGCAAATCAAGGTCTGCCTTTTCTAAGATAAAATTATGAACACTTGGTACTGCTCTTATATTTTTTCTTACCCTCGAAATAAGGCTGTCTAAAGAATATATATCAAATAAAAAGCCGTGGCTGTCAAGAAGCTTTTTTACAGCAGGCATCAAATTATTTAGTTCATCATTAACAGGCAGATTGTAGCTTTTCAAAAAAAGAGGTATAACATTTTTTTTGCATTTAAACGCTTCGTTAATCTCAAAATAGAAAACATCGTTAGCATCTTTGCAGCGCTCAAAACAGCCGGGGGATACTACAACAAGAACATCAGTACACTCATCTCCTCTTAAAATGCTTGATATCTGTTCTTTATATTCTCCTGCAGACAGAGATTCGTTGTCAAAAAAGACGCGGTATCCGTTGTGGCTTAACATTTCGTGCAAAAGCTTACCGTAGCAGTCTCCGCCATTTCTTCTGTAACTTATAAATATTTGATATCCTTTATCCTGAACCATTATTTTGCCTCTTTTATAACACTTGAATTCAATTCAAATATTGAACTGTAAATTACTTCATTACCTGTTTTTTGAGACCAAAAAATGTCTCCAAAATCGTAGTGCCACCATTCGCTTTCAAGGTTTGTAAAACCCTGTTCCTGCATAATGCTTTTTAAAAACTGCCGGTTTTTACCAATATTTGTATCTGTTGAAAAAAAGTCCGTATGTGAACGCTCTGTAAAATCGTCAAATTCAGTTCCCATATTAACCGATTTGCCGTTTTTGTATACTATCGTTAAATCTACAGCTCCGCCTGAAGAATGAACATAAGATAATGTTTTGCTTTTATCAGGAAAAGAAACGAATTCCTGCGCCAACTTATGCAGTGCTCTTACAGAAAGGTTTTGATTTTTCGCTTTTGTTGAAATATCAAAAAAGTAACGCCTGTAAAGCTCAAGCTGTACCTCATACGGTCGCCATGCATCAAATATTTTTATCATCATTTCAGGTGGCAGGGAATTTGCAATGCAACATAGTTTTTCAGCGGCACTTTCGCGAAGATATGCTGTTGTTACTGCTCCCTTTATACCACTTTTATGATATGTACCGTCAAAAATTATTTTGCTGCTCAGTGAACAAGCATCTATAAGTTTTTCATTAAACAGTGATTTTTCCGTTTTCAATGTTTTCACCGCCTTTTACAGTATTATATAATATTATCCATATAATTGCAACGGATTAAAACTATGGTGTAAACAATATCTGCTTGCTAACGCATACAGTTTTATGAGAAATAAATTTAACTTTATGTATCAGCTTGAGAAAACAATCTTGTTTTATGCAATCATTTTATCAGTAAAAACAACAGAATCAACTTCAACTTTTGCGTTTGGATAATGCCTATTTGCACTTTTTAAGTATGTGCACAGTACGGTAGTGCCGTTTGGAAGGAATCCAAAGTCAGCAAACGCCATTTCTCCGTTATCAAGGCGAATATATACTCCTTTGTTTTTGTCGCCGCCTACTACGGTGCCATATACGCTGTCCATGCGGTTGATTTTGGAATACGAATAATACATTTGTGCATCTCCTGTTTTATAACTTTAAATTTATACTGATTTTCATTTGCCTTAATTGTATATTAATGAATTATCATTCCAAAAGCCATAATTATTACTTAAAATATTTCCAAGATTAGCCATTTTTTTATCTGTATAAAAAATATTTTAAAAAATTTTTTTCAAATTAAAAACATAAGCTTGCACTCATTTGAATATTATGGTCTGCTATGTTTATACTAAATTGCTTTTGCTTTTTTGATATGATATAATTAAATATAAAATTATAGGGGGATATAAAAATGTGCAATAATTCTAAATTTATAACTGTAAACAAATATAGTAAATTAAGATATTTTAATCTATCGTTCATTTTAAAAGACCTTTTCAGCGAAATTAACCCTATAATTGAATTAAAAGCACATAAAAATTCCGACTCTGTTCTGATTTATCAAATAAATTCTTTCATGCCAAAAAATGTGCTGGATATGTTTAAAGATGCGGTAAAATACAAAAAAAGCAAAAAAAGCAAAATAGATTATTATAATGAATTTACGCATTCATCTAATACATTTACTTTGGGAAATAAAGTGATTGAAGCATTTAATGAAAATGGAATAATACCGTTTGTAAGATATGTTGAGAACAATAATAATTTGCTGATTAATAAACCATTGTTAAAAGAATTTCTAAATTCGATTAAAAATTTTGTATTTGCTGACAGTTCTTCTATTATCAGCGATACGGTGTTTGAAAAATATAAAGAAATATATAATCTTTATCTAAATCATAATAAAGAAATAAGCGTATTAACACGCGTGATAATCTCAACAATAATTCTTCAAAAGCAATCATATAATTTTCCAAAACCCGAATATCTTCATTCGTTTATGGTATATAATTTAAGTTCAACAAAATTTAAAAAATTATCAAATTCCGATAAAAAAATTAAAATAGAAGAATTATTAAAGTCTGTTTTAGATAAAGTATGGTTTAAATTCTGTAATAATCCGTCAGAATCCAAAATTTTTGAAGAGTTTGTTTTAATTAATTATAAAAAAGATAATTTTGCTTTAGTTAAGAGTATTTGCGAATTAAATAAAGAACTTTTAAATAAAAAAGAAAATATCGCACTAAAGTATTTGTATGCTGTTTCGCTGTTACAATTAGGCGATATTTCAAAATGTGAGAAAACTCTTAATGAGGCATGTTTCGAAAAATACCCGGACGCAAAGTTCACTCTATATAGAATATATAATAACGATTTTGGTGAATTTTTTGCAGAAAATAAAGCTGCAAAAAGAAAAAAAGCATTGACTGACGGCGCGTATCTCGCTCAGCCAAATGCAGTTATTATGCTTGTGAGGGAGTTGTTTAGTGATTTCAATAAAAACTATCAAACAATAAAAGCACTCCTTTGGAAATTAAATGAAAAAATCAGCTCATTAGATGATACAATGAAAGCTGATTTCTATTATTATTTAGCATGTTGTAAAGAAAAAGACAATCTTCCGGAAGACGCAAAACATTATTTTGACAAAGCATTGAAATTCGGAAATGAACGCGCCAGAGCAAAAGCAAGCAGAGCCTTAAGAAAAACTTACGATTTCAGTAAAGCATTCAAAACTGAAAATTTTAAGAATTTGTGCGTAATTAACAGTAATAATGAAAGTACTCGGGCATTATTGAGAACCCTTCCGGACGATTATGCGGTTTACGCTATTAATGCTGATTTTAAAAATACCGAGATTGAAAATATTTTCACTTTTTTTTCAATAAAAGCATGTATTGATAATCTTATTTTAAAAATAACTGCCGGCAGCAAAGTAATAATTTCATTTTTAAATGATGATGACAGAGAAAATTTAAATAATGGGTTAGAAGTGCTGGACAGGCTTTTTAATGAAGCGCTTAATAAAAATCAAAACGATAGAATAAGCTTTATTAATACTTTTGATATATATATTAAAAGCGAATATGAATACGCTTCTGCATTTATTGATGCAAATATAAGCGATATGGGAGATGATGTTTTCTTTAAAACTCATATAATAGACCCTTACAGAAGTTCAATTCTTAAACTCTTTTATGAAAAACCCGTTTTTTTACCTATACTTACAAGCAAGGCGGAAAAACAGAGTAATATAATTTTACTCAGCAACAGTGTAGATTTCAGCTTTTCTGTTGTAAAAGAACTTATGGCAATAAGTTATATGGGCAAAGCGGCAAAAACGAATATCACCGTAATTTCCAATGACGAAATTATTGAAAAATTAAGTAAAAAATTACAAAAGAAAATGCCGGGTGCTTATATAAATAATTTTTCAAAAAAATTATCGGAAATCATTAATAACGCCGGCGCTAAAAGTAAAGAAAAAAATAATTTATCTTGTTCACAATACCCTGTATTAAAGCCGGATTTAAAAAGTTATGATATATACAGCTCGGATTTTTTATCACTGTTATTAGGCACTTCTGCATATGAAATATCCGATGATAAATTTAACGATATTTTTAACCTTTCGGTTTCAAATAACTTACCAAGCGAAGAAAAAGCAGAAGTACATAAGTTTTATAAAATTTTAAATTCTGCAAATTATTTTATAATCAATGTCGGAACTGATGAAGAAAATATAGATTTTGCGATTAATATTCGCAGGCAGATACTTGCAAATTCTCCTAATATGGATAAAAAGCCGTTTGTTTCGGTTTATTGCGAAAATCAAAAAACAGCTTATTTGGCAAACAGAATAACTTTGAGCAATAAAAATCAGGGAGACCATTATCACAATAAGTATGACCTATACTTTTTTGGTATGGCGGATACACTGTATTCATATAATAACTTGGTTAATAATACTTTGGAGCAACAAGCATTAGAAATACACAAATCTTATTGCGGCCTTTCAGTGCATGATTCATTTAATGAAAATACTCACGGAGCATATAATTCTTATTATAGTTATCAATATAATCAGGACAGCTCTATGATAACCGCAATTGCTTTAAGATACCGTTTGTTTTTTCTTGGGCTTTATAAAGGTAAAAATCTTTCGTCCGAATTTACACTTGAAGAAGACTGTGATTTGTCTGAAGAATTTAATAAATATCTAAATAGTAGCGATAAATCAATAGATGATGAGTTGGCAAAAACAGAGCAGATTAGATGGAATAATTATATGCTTTCAAGAGGTTGGTCGGCTCCGAATCAGGAACAACTTAAAGTTTATTTAAATGATAATTCTATCACTAATCATAAGCATATGCTTTTAAAACTTCATCCTTATATTGCAGATTGGGATGATTTGGATGATGACGGTGAAATTTGTAAAGCGGTAAAAAACAGTAATAAAGAATTTGAATCGCCTCGCGATATTACACGCCAAAGTATAAAAGACACGGTGAAATGGTTTTCAATTTTTAAAGAGAAAAGCCGGGAACGATAATGATAATATTGAATATAAATAAGTTAAAAAAACATCATGAATGCAATGGATTATTCCTTTGTTGATACATTAATTGAATTTGTTAGTTTATTATAAAAACTTTCGTCTTTTAAAAACAAGTTATGTAACTGAGTTATATACATTTCATATTCTAAATCAAATGTTGAATCATCAATGCGAGCAGGTATTGGGAGCAATTTGCATATCCTTGCAGCATTTATTTCATTTTTCACTTCAAGTGATTTTACTGATTCATCTGAAATAAAAACTATAAAATCGGTGCATGCTTTTATCTTTTCTGCAATTAATTTGTTCCAGATATCGCCACCGTTTATTCCTTCGTCATACCAAATTCTGTATCCATCTCTTTGCAGTTTGGAAAGAATTGGAAAAACTATATTTCTGTCTTTATGAGAATAACTAACGAAAATATAATCTTTTTTCCCTGAATAAGGCAGTTCAACATACATCTTATTATTAAGAATTTTTTCCAGTTTTAAGGATTGCTTAATAATGTAATCATATTGCTTGAATACGCTTTTTGAATTAAACAATGAATCCTCTCCGCTATAAATTACGGTATGATCAAAAAATTCAATGTTTTCATTGTATATTTCTTTAATCTTTCTGCCGGTATATAATCTTGTTTCAATTTCATTAGGCTTTGGATTTTTTATAGCATTTGTCATTTTATTGAGTGTGGTGTCATCAATGTATGCAAAAATTGTTGTAACATAATTGCCGTATGCGGCTTTTATTTGCTTAATAAAGTCAATATTGTACGGGGTTAAAGTAAGCAAGCAGTTTTTTCTTCCGCTCACTGAATCAATTATTTGAGATTTATTAAAGCCTGTTATAAATCCGTTAACATTGTAAACAAAATCACAATTGTAAACATCTTCTTTTTTTGCAATAATGCGCTCATCGTAATAAGAAGTTGTTGCTTCGGATTTATCAATGTAATTGATTTTAGGTATTATTTCAAATCCTTTGTCCTTAAAGTATTCTCGGCTGTTATGACCTATTGAAAGAGTTAATCCAACAATAATAAATAACATAATTCTATTTCTCCCTTTGTATAATTTATTAAAGTATATATATGATTTATATTTTTGAATAATTTTTCAGTAACTTGCATTCTTTTCATTGTTCTGAATATTAAATAATGCAGACGAGTGTTCTTTGCATTGCTTTAATATTCTCAAGAAAGTTAACATTCTTATATTCTTGATTTTGCAATTACTTATTTGCCACTTTTATGATTTTTTAATATTTAAGAAATTATCCAAAACAGGAATATCGATTGCGTTTATTGGCTCAGACTTATATATTCAGATTTTGTGTATAATCAATTATTCTTCAATATCTGTTTTATTTTATTGGCAATATTATCTATATCGTTTTGACTATATACAGTTATAATCCCTGATTCAACTCCGCGTTTTCTTTGCATTTCATTTTCGCTGTTGTCTTGCCAGTCCTTTTCGTTAAGGTCTGTAATTAGAATTGCAATAGAATTTATACCAAAAATTCTGTTAAGATTGTCCAGCTTATAATAATAATCTTGCTTTAGTTTGGATTGTGCCTTACATTCAATAATTACACTTTGTAATCCACTTGTTAAAACAACATCGAGTTCGTTTTTAATTCCGCTGGATTTTCTCTCTATTTCAACACTGTTTGCAATTTCATTTATATAATGAGTGTTAACAAGTTGATAGTATACATAGAGTTCAAGAATTCTTCCGGCAGATGTCATTAATGTTTTTAGCTGATGAGAAGTGTAACTAAAGCTAAAATATCTGCCGTTTATGTCTGCATTTTTTTGCAGGTTAATTATGTAACCGCTTTCGCTTAACTTGTCTAAAATTTTTTCCACACTTTCATAAGGCTCTTTTAGATAGTTAGAATTAAATGAATTGTCTTTTATAGTTTTTTCATAAAGCTTTCCAACCACAAGATTATTTAATAATACTCTTTCATAGTCCCAATTTTTGGCAATATCTATGTCAAATTGATTTTTGAGTAAGTATGGATTGGATAATAATTTTACTATCTGAGTATGTAATTCTTCCGTACCGTTTATAGTGAGTTTGTATATTCCGTTCGAATGAAATTCCGCTTTGAATCTAAAATTTGTTTTAGGATTTTCAATTTGTTCTAATATTAATTTAACAGAGTCGAAATATGAACTTTCAACAAAATAAACTTTTTCATAATAGTTTTCATTTTTTCTGCGTACATCAAATTTGATTAAGTTTTCCTCACTGTCAGTCTGTTCAAGAGAATTACACAGGCATTTCCATGCAGCGCGGGATGCGTCTGATTCTCTGTATATATTCCAGAAAAATTTGTAGTCTTCCTGAAAATCAGGCAATGATGATTTATCGTAGGATGATTTGCTTTCAAATAAATCACTTATTTTTAAAGCCGCTCTAAACGGAATATACCTTAATTCATTGCAATTGTTAAAGCAATTAACTTCGCATTTTTTACTGTCAAAAGTATAGTACGGGTTATGTTTGAATACTCTCATACCGTAAAAAATGCCCGAAGTTTCGGAGTTGTTTTTTTCAATAGCTGTAAATCTGCGTATTTTTATATACTCAAATAATAGTTTTTCTAATTCATCCTCATTGTTAAAAATTATTTCATCTACTCTTTTTATTTTATTTGAAATATTTTTAATCTCATCTTTTTCGCTTTCTTGAATTGCAGCAGAAGAAAGCAGGCAAAGATTAAGATTTGCTCTTATGTTATGAGAATTCATGCATTTACAAGCATATTGCAACGTCTCTATTAGCTTATTGATATTTTCGCTGCTGTATTTGTAAATGTATGTAATTCTTGATGGATTAATCATCAATGAGGATGCTATATTTCTGAATAAGACTTGGTTAGCACTGTTATCATCGTTTGTTTCAAGAGGAATACATAAATGAATATTCGTTCGGTATGTTAATATAAACGGTATATTTTTTACAAGTATATAGTCAAAGTTTTTATAGTCTGTGTATTTTTGGCTTTCATAAACAGGCTGTAAAATATTTTCTAAAAGTTCAACTCTTTTTATTACATTTTTTTGAATATTTTTTGGTATCATTCTAAGCAATGCAAACAGTTTATCCTGATAATAATCATGCTGTTTAACTTCTACTGCCGAACCGTTAATTATGCTCTTAATACAAGCAAGATATTTAGAAAATGCGTTACTAGCGCTTTCATATTTTAATAACTGTTTTTGAATTTCATAAATGTCATTATCGGATAAAATATTTTTCGCTTTTATTTCGTTCGCTTTTGCCTTGAACAGTCTATGTAACTTTACCGAAACCTGATCCAAACCATCTAATTTTTCTATTTCTGAGTTAGTGGCTTTATCCCATTTTTCAAAATGATTATTTTTCCATGAATTCTCTAAAACTAATTTATTACTGCAATGAACAATGCAGGGATGCAGTTTGTTGGATTTATCTTTTACTCCGTTTAAACAATTATTTAGATTTTTTTGCGTAACCCAGCCGTTACAAATCATAGCAACATTCCATCTGTCATGTTCTGATTTCATTAAATCGGCAATTTTTTCTTTTTCAGATTTACTCAGATTATAAAATTTTTCAGCTGCATGAGGAGCGTCAAAATCAATTCCAACACTGTTTAATTTGTATTTTAAAGATAAAACATTGCTGAGGCTTGATGAAAAATTATAGCATTTATTAAATCCTCTTTGGAGTTTTCTTATATTTGTAAAATCCGAATTATTCCACAATAAATGGCAATTAAGAGCCATTCTTTTTAATTTGGAATAATTTTTGTGATTTTGAATTGTATCGTTTTTTAAAACAACATTTATATATTGACCGGCCTTTCTTGGCTTTGTGGCAACAAAATTAATAATAGGATCATTATAAAGAATGTCCCTGCAGACATTGCAAGTCTTTGCAATTGTATAATTTTTTCCGTCATTATCAATATCTATAAAAATATAAGAATATTTTTTGCTTTCATCTAACAAGAATTCTGAAACGATGTCGTCAATCTTTTTGTTGAAATCAGAGTAAAAAAAGGAGAGCGACCCATATGAATCACTAGCACCAACTCCGTCAATTTCAAAAAAATCTTTAAATGCAGGCCGGCTATTAAGATAGGCTTTTTTTGCGTTATCGTTATCGCAAACAACTGAAATGTTTAGTTTGTATCCGTTAACCTGCGAAACTTCAAAAGCAATATCAATGAATCTTTCGCAAAGATCTGTGAAACCAAAAACAAGGATATTGACATTTTCTTTATCTATATAGTTGTATAACGGTTTGTCATATAATAATTTTTGGATTACTCCTGTTGCAATTTCATATGAATTCATCTTTGCTTTCATCGCAATATCCTCCGTTTTTATACAAAATAATACATATTATTATATCATTTACACAAACTATTATCAAGAAAACTTAATATTATCAACTGATTTGAATATTTAAGAAATAATTCAATGCATAAATTTATCCATAAATAATAACCGAAGTTATTTTAAATAACCGGATTGTTGTAATGAATGTTTTTAATTTTACGGAGGATACTATTCATCATTGTCAGACGGGGCGTGAGTATCGTCGGCATAGGCGGATTTTGATTTAACAGCGTGGCGAATGATAAAGCCGGCGCCTGTTACGGCGAAAATTCCTGCAAGGACGAACATTGCTTTTGCCTGCGGCGAATAACTCACTTCTTTTTCTACCGGGACGGACAATACAGAGCCGTCCTCCGCGCTGTCGGCACCGTCGGCGCTTTGTGATTGCAAATCGCTTTGCATTGCGGAACTTTCTGAATCTCCTGCGCCGTCCGCGCGGAATTTCGTTGTGTTTTCGCTGTTTGCAGAGTAAGAATTGCCGCCGGAGTAGGTGAATTTAGTTGTGCTTTCCGCGGCGGCTTTTTCCTTTGCGCTCCCGTTTGAAGTCTGATTCTCCGCTTGTGATGTTGTTTCGCTTTTCGGCGGCTCCACCTGCGCTATGTAGTAATTTTTATCGTTGACCGCAACCTGAATGACTGCTTTGTTTTGAGCATTCTTATCCTCTTTATCACTGAATTCAAGCATAAAATATATGTCCTGCCCAAACTGCGTGGCGTCTGAAAAATATTTTGTTACCCCGCAGGGCAGGTTATCGGAACTGTTCGCCGTAAATTTTACTGAATAACTTCTGTTTTCGTTTGAAATATCAACCGATACGGCGGTATTTTTTATTTGCGAAACACCGCTGAGCGAGTAACTTATGTGGCAGTATAACTGATTTTGGGCATAAAAAAAGCGCAGATAGCCGCCGAGTTCATCGCTTTGCACCTGCGCTGTTTCGTATTCGTTTTTGTTGAACCATTGTTCGCACTGTTCGGCGATTGATGAATCTGCCGCGGCGGCGGAATGTGCCGCGAAAATAAGAGCCAGCCCCGCAATCATTGCGAAAATTTGTGAGAATACTGCCCTTATCCGCATTCTAACTCCCCCTGCAACAAAATTCGGCAATATTTTACAAATTATTCCTGCGAAAGTCAATGCTTTATGCCAACTTGTTATTTATTTTTAAAAATTTATACTAAAATGTAACTTTTAATATTTCGCTGCGAATTACTGAGAAATAAAAATGAACCCGGTTGATTGCCAAACTCATCTTACTGTAATTTAATATTCTGTAGTCTTAAAAAGATTGACAGGGAAAGCGAACATATACTTCATTATGAAGAAAATAACAGCAATCATATTTGATTAAAAAGGCTCCCAAGACGCATTGGGAGCCTTACTGTTATGCGCGTTTGTTACGCGGCAAAATAGTTGATTGTGAAATCGGCTGTACCTGTGTATGTGCCTGCTGAAACGGCGTCGCTCGTAACGGCAATTTCGCCTTTAAGGCTGTCACCCGTGGCGGCAAGTTTTCCTTCTTCAAGGGTGTTAGTAAAGGAAACACTGTCCTCGCCGTTTGTGAGTGTTCCGTTTGCTTCTGCCTCAACTGTTACATAAGCGCCGGAATCAATAACGAAGTTTTCAGCGTCAACCGTGTAAGCGCCCTTCTTTGTGGAGGGGTCAACGGTTATCTGCGCAGGGATTTTTACCTCGTAGCCTGCCGAAACTTCATAAACAACATCTGAACTTGCGTCAGTAGTTTCATCCGGCGTGTCCACAAGAGCCGCGGTATCCCAGTCAACACTCAGTTCGGCTTTGTAAGGTGTAGCGGAATCAGGCATATTAGAGCCGTTAATACCGCTGCCGTCGCAGAACTGAACGCCCATTACCTGGCTGTTGATATACAGATAAAGAGTGTAGGTGCTTTCAAGGCTTGTGATTGGGAAACTAAGCGAATCAACATAATTTACATTTTCACTGTTTGGATTAAGAGCAGTGTCCTTGCTCAGCGTGTAAGACGCGTCCTCTTTGTTCAGCACGCCCTCACTGTCGTAGAATCCCGGCTGCGAGTTTGTAGCGTCAATAAAAGTGTAGCAAGATATAGTGTATATTGTTACTTCGGATTTAGTAAGGTCAAGCGTCATGGTCATATTACCCTCGGCGTCCTTAATAACCTGAACTCCTTCAAGAAGTCCGTCTCCGAATTCAATACCGCCCATTGCACTTACATAACATGAGAGGCTTGCGTCAACCTCATATGTTCCCGCTTCGGGCAGTTCAGCCGCATACGCTGTTACCGATGTTGAAACAAGCATTATTGCGGCAAGGCAGAGAGAAATAATTTTTCCCGCCTTAAACTTTAGTTTCTGCATTTAAAATGCACTCCTTTCTGCGCTTTCGCGCTTGAATTTATTCCAAAGCCTGCGGAATTTCCGCGGCGTTCAGACTTGTTTAATCGGCAATCAACTTAAATTCAACATCTGCGCCGTTAAGTTCAGTATAATTGCCGTCCGCCGTAAAAGCGTCATAGTGCAGCACGGCGTCATAACTGCCTGCGGCAAGCCCTTGGGTCAGTTCAATTTCATAAATGTGCTGCCCGGGCCGCACCGTGCCGGATTTATATATTTCCTTGCCGGAATCTTTAAGAATTATTGATATTTCAAAATAGCAGTTGTTAGAGCTGGGGTTATAAAAGTCTACCGCTGCGCTTTGACTGTTCTTTTGTATCTTGAGTTCCTTTATTCCGGGTATTGATATTTGAGAGGCGTCCTTTTGCGCCGTGTTTTGGGGTGTCTGTTCTTCCTGTGCGGTATGCTCGCTTCCTGTGTTTGCCGCCGTGGTTCCCGTTTGCTGATTTTCCGTTGTTTCGCTCTCATTACCGTCAATGCCGGAAATTTCCTCATCATTTCCGACAAGCGCGGAATCATCTGTTATCCCGCTTGCATTGCCGCCCGCAAGATACGCCTCATTTATCATTGTTTTTGTGCCGAAAAATATGAAAAATAAAGCGCAAAGAAGTATTGCTATTCCCGCGGTAATCATTACGGTGCCTGCGTTTTTTACTTTTTTGTAGTTCAAGGCTTTTCCTCCTCTCAGCCGTCTATTATGCAGAATTTTCTGCCGTCAAGGTCAATAAGGCGGCTGTTTATTTCAAAAGCGCTGTCAAGAGAGGCTTTTGTTATTGCCTCTTCTTTTTTCCCGGCGCATAGTATTTTGCCGTCTTTCATAATTATGGCGCTGCCGCAGAACTCAATCGCCTGATTAATATCGTGCAGTACCATTAAAACGGTAAGTCCGTTCTTTTCATTAAGCGTTTTTATAAGGTTAAGTATTTCATACTGATATTTAACATCAAGATATGTGGTTATTTCGTCAAGCAGCAGTATATCCGGCTCCTGTGCCAGCGCAAGCGCAAGCCAAACCCTTTGCCGCTGCCCTCCGGAAAGTTCTGAAATCATCTCGGATTCGTATTTCTTGGTGTCCGTTATTACAAGCGCGTCATCAACCGCTTTTCGGTTTTGCTCTTCGTCCGTCCTGCCAAACATTGCCCGGTACGGCGTTCTGCCGAGTTCCACCAATTTTTTTACCGTCATATCCGCCGGGGCAGTGTTGTATTGGTGCACTACTGCAACGGTTTTTGAGAATTCTTTTCTTTTTATTTCGGTAATATTTTTTCCGCCGAGCAGTACTCTTCCTCCTGCGGGTTTGTATCTGCCGGTCAAAAGTTGAAACAGCGTTGATTTTCCGCAGCCGTTTGCGCCTATAAGCGCCGTTATTCCTCCGCTTTCAAGCGTAAAGGAAACATCGTTTATAATCGGCTTTCCTTTTGTGTAAGAAAAGGATATATGCTCGGTGCTGAGCGTTTGTATGTTATTGCTCATAACTGCCCCTGCTCCTTTTCAGTAAGATTATAAACATAGGCCCGCCGACCACCGCCATAATTATTGAAGAACTTATTTCGTACGGATAGGCAATAACTCTTCCTACCGTATCTGCCAAAAGGAAAACAAATGCACCGAGCAGAGCGCTGTACGGTATCAGCACCTTGTGGTCGTTTCCGACAAGCAGGCGGGATATATGAGGCACAATAAGCCCAAGAAAACTGATTTTGCCTATAACAGCCGTAAAAATGCTCGCCAGTAAAACAGATATTATTGAAACTGCAATTCTTGTTCGGTTTACATTAACGCCGAGGCTGTGTACCGTCATATCGGAAAGAGAAAGCAGATTGCATCTGCTTGCGGCAAGCATACACGCCACCGCCATAACGGCAAAATACACAAGCATTATACGCACATCTTCCCATGTTTTAAGTGATATGTTTGCGTTTATAATATTTGCCGCTCCGGAATACTGTCCGCCGGTAGCGGAACTGAAACCTTGGTACAACCCTGTAAATACAGCGTCTACCGCAACGCCTACGAGTATCAGGCGTACAGGGCTTACACTTCCGTTCCACGCAAGTGTATACACTATCAGAAAAGCGATTATTCCGCCGATAAAAGAGAATATAGGCGTTAAATACGCAAGCGCGGGCAAAAACGCTGAAACAAGCGACGCCGCAAGCGCCGCGCCGGATGAAACGCCGATAATTCCCGGGTCTGCAAGCGGATTTTTCATAACCGCCTGCATAAGCACGCCGGATACCGCCATCATACCGCCGCCGAGCAGGGCAACAATAATTCTCGGAAATCTGAGTTCGTAAATTATTGCAACATCTTTGTCATACTCAACAAACAGCCCGTTAAAGAGTTGCGATACAGTTGTGCTCAGTCCGCCTGTGTTTACCGCTATAAAAAACATTATCAGTATTGCCGCCGCTGTTATTACGAAAGCCGCAATCCGCCGCGGCGCAGTTATTCTTTTTGCCATAAATCGTCATAGCCTTTCAGGCTACATAAACAAAATTTGGAAATCTTTTAACACCTTACTGTAGCCTGATAAGGCGCCGGTGGCGGTTACAGCCATCTAAAAATTATGCCGAAAGGAGGTTTATTCACCGTAAAGTATGGGTTTGAGGTAATCAAGTGCGTCAGTCCAGTCAAGTGAAGCGCTCATTCCGAAATATTCGCTCGGCAGATAATATATCTCGCCGTTTTTTACGGCGTCATAATACTGCCATGCGTCATTATCGGCAAATTCCTGTTTCATATATTCAAAAGCGCTTTCCTCCGAATAGTGAGCGAAAACAAGTATTTTGTCCGGCGCTCTCTGCACCATATCTTCAGGGTTAATATTTACAAAGCCGTTTTCATCACCGCTTGTGGAACTGTCATAAACATTTTTTCCGACCGCAAGTTTAACAAGGTTTCCAACATATGAATTTTCCGTGGCTATAAGATAAAAGCCGTCCGGAAACGCCATAAGTATCATTATTTTTTCGCCCTCGTCAACATTTGAGGTGTATTGCTCTATGTAATTGTTGTAATCGTCAACAAGCGCCTGCGCCTGCTCCTGCCTGTCAAGCAGTTCGCCAAGGGATGTTATGGCGCTATACATTCCCTCAACGCTGCTCAGGTCAAGAAAGGCGGAATTAATCCCCGCCGCCGAATACTGAGAGGAAAGTGAATCTTCCAGAGTTTTGGGGGACAGTACAAGGTCCGGCGCAAGGCTCTTTATTATTTCGTAATCCGGCGTCATAGGAGCGCCTATCGTTGTTGCGTTTGCATATCTTTCCGGCAGTTCGTGCTCTGTTTCCGGCACGCCTATAACATTGTCATACTCAAGCGCGTCAAGTATTTCACATATTGCAACCGATGTTGCCGCAATAGAAGTTTCTCCGCCGGTGATTTCGCCGCCTGTCTGCTGCTGAGGTATGGTGCAGCCGGTTGCGCCTGCCGCAACGCAAAGTGCCAAAACAGCGCAAATCAGTTTTTTAAATTTCTTTATCATCAGTGCGTTTCCCCTTTCTTTTTTTGCTTATCGCTATCAGAATTATACCGCCTGCTGTCAGTACGCCGCCGAACACGGCAAGACCTATAAGCGCCGGGGTGTTGAGGTATATGTAGAACGGAACATCGCTTTCACCGTCTGCGCTGCCGTTTGAATCAGCGTAGTGGATATTCAGCCCGTCCATTTCAGAAACATTTTCATTTGCGGCTGCCGTTGTGGTTTCACCTGAGGAATTTGCCTGCAATTCAGATTCCTGCCCGCCCGTTGAGGATTGATTCTGCCCGGACGATGAATTGCCTGCGCCGGAACTTTGTGCGCTTGTGCTCTGACCTCCGCCTGAGCCTGACGAATTCCCGGACTGAGAATTTCCGCCGCCGGAAACCGAAATGCTGTTCCAGTCCACCGTAAGCGTTGCGGGATATGTTGCTTCCGTTGCGGCATCGTTTTCGTTGCAAAACTGAACGCCCATTACATTGCTGTTGATATATAAGGTAAGCGAATAAGTGTTTGAAATTCTGTCAAGCGGGAAAGTTACGGAATCAACATAGTGAACTGCCTCATCTCTTGAGTTGAGCGCCGTGTCATCGCTTAATGTGTGCGTAACTCCGTCTGTTTGCAGTTTACCGTTTTTGTCATAATAACCTATCGTACCGCTTTTTACTCCTCGCTCAGAGCCCTGCGAAGTGGGGTTTGCGTCAATAAATGTGTCGCAGGTAATGCTGTATATTGTTACACTGCTTTTTGTGAATTCCATTTTAATGCTTCTATTGCCGCTGCCGTCAACAATAAGCGTTGCGTTTGTCAGCAGAGGCGCGCCGAATTCAACGCCTCCCATAGCGTTTACATAGCAGGAAAGGCTTGCCGATATTGCGTAACTGCCTTTGCCAAGGCTGTTTACATCTGCCGCATTTGCTGTAAGCGCAGGAAATGCCGCCATTATCAGCGCAAGTATTACCCCTGCCGCTTTCTGAATTATCTTCAATGTTTTCACCTCGTCATATAGGATAATAGGATAGTAATATGTAGTTAGTTATAACTAACTCACTGCGAAAATATGCTCTTCGCCGAACAACAAGAGTATACCATAAATCTTTAACCATTCAAGGGGCGATTTTGTTGCTGCCGCGCAATAAAAACGGCATAAAACGAGGACTTTTCTTATTGATTATTAATATATAATTTAACTTTTGCCCGTGTGCAACAAATTAAAACCGCTTTGTATCTTTGCATAAATTAATGCGCGTCTTTGTGTGAAAAACTGTTAATTTTCCCTTCAAAAGCGTCCGCCGTGCGCAGCGCGAATTTAATTTGATTATTTTCATTGACAAATTTAAGCGTCCGTGTTATTATAGTCCCGCAATCCGGCAATGCTCAGGCATTGTTTATTTTTTCAGTGTAAGTTAGTCATTGCTAACAAAAGTTAGTTATTTCTAACTATATTTCAATTTTTAATAAATTTTTATTTTAACAGCCGAACGGCAGGGGGCGCCAAGTGGAACAAACATTTTCTTATAAAGTCTTAAAATCAAGAGTTTTGCTCTGCTTTCTTTCTTCCGATGTGCGCTCGCACAGCGTTACCGGTATTTCCAAAACTCTGAGTTTGCCCAAGTATACCGTAACACGCGCCCTTGCCTCGCTTGAAAAATCCGGGTTTGTAAACAGGGAAGACCCGCGCGCGCCTAAACTTACTGCAAAAGGAACGGATCTTGCCCTGCGGCTTGAAGAGCGGGTTGATATAACAACTAAACACCTTATGTTTGAGGGAGTCGGCGCGCTTAACGCACGGCACGACGCGCTTTACTGGGCGGTATACAGTTCTGATGAATCTATGAGGGCAGTCAGAAATACTCAGGAAATATATAATGCAAAAAATCTTTTAAGCGATAAAAAGCAGTTTGACGGCGAAATATTTTCCCGCAGTTTAGGCAGCGGAGAGCACGCCTTTCCGTTTGTACTTTATTACGCCGCCAAAAACGGCGAGTGCAGCCTTTCACCTCTCGGGTCATGTTTTGAACCGCTCTGCTCTTTCAGCGTAAACGCAAAAGAAAGCGCGTTATGCTTAAGAACACGCACCGCAGAGATTGTGCGTATCCGTGAACTTTATTATTTTCAAAACGGTGATTTTATCCGCGCGGAGAAAAACGGAAATGTTTTCTCTATCCCTGCGCGGGCAGTCAATTTTATAAATACAGGCGGTAAAAACAACCCTGCTTTTCACGCCGGAGTCCGCCTTAATGTTGAATATTCCAAAAAGGCAGAGGTAGCCGTGCGCCGCGTGCTGTTTGCGGCAATGATATAAGGCGCGGCTGTTTTGCTTGGTTATTGTAATGATAAATATTTAAATCGTTGGTGATTTTTATGATGATTAATAAACGCCTTATAGGTATGCTTGATAAAAGCAAAAAATATGTTGCTCTGAATGTTGTATTTCAGTGGATTTCGCTTGCGGCTAATATAGTGATGATGTTTGCGGTTACGCGCCTGCTCGGCTTGCTTTTTTCGGGCGGGTTTACAAGCGGCGATATTATTGCAGCCGCCTGCGTGTCGGCAGCGGCGCTCACTGTTCGTTTCATATGTACTTTGCTTTCAAGCAAAATGAGTTTTCTTTCATCTAAATCAGTTAAAAAAACTTTGCGTACAAAGATTTATGAAAAACTTTTGTCCCTCGGCCCGTCATATAACGAGCGAGTGCAAACATCAGAGGTAGTTCAGGTGGCCGTGGAGGGCGTAGACCAGCTTGATACATATTTCGGAGCATATCTGCCGCAGTTTTTTTACGCTATGCTTGCGCCTGTAACGCTTTTTATCGTTCTCTGCTTTGTAAGCATACCGTGCGCCGTGGTTTTGCTTATCTGCGTGCCGATGATACCTGTTGCGATAGCCGCGGTGCAGACCTGGGCAAAAAAACTTCTTTCAAAATACTGGACTCAATATACAGCCCTCGGCGATACTTTTCTTGAAAATCTTCAGGGACTTACAACTCTGAAAATATATAAAGCGGACGAATATAAAAACAAGGAAATGAACGAGCAGTCTGAAAAATTCCGCAAAATAACGATGAAAGTGCTTACAATGCAGCTCAATTCCATTACGATAATGGATTTTATCGCGTACGGCGGCGCGGCGCTCGGCGCAATACTTGCGGCAACGCAGTATTCATCAGGGAAAATAGGAATTTCTCAGGCGCTTTTCATAATTTTGATTGCCGCGGATTTCTTTATCCCTATGCGCAGGCTCGGCTCGTTCTTTCATGTGGCAATGAACGGTATGGCGGCAAGCGATAAGATTTTTAAACTGCTGGATATTCCGCAGGAACAGCACGGCGGTGCTGATTTTCCGAAATCGTGCGATATTAAAATTGATTCTCTTTCATATTCATATGACGGCAAAAAACAGGCGCTCAACGGCGTTGATATGTATTTCAAAAGCCGCGGACTATATTGTGTTGCGGGCGAAAGCGGCTGCGGCAAATCAACTCTTGCCGCTGTACTGACGGGCAGAAATACAAATTACAGCGGCTCGGTTAAGATAGGCGGCGTTGAACTTTCGCAGATTTCCCCGCAGCAGTTAATGAAAAATATAACCTGCGTCAGTTTTTCAAGTCCGCTTTTTAAAGGCAGCGTGCGTGAAAATCTGCTTATGGTTTCGCCTCAGGCAGATGATGACGCGCTTTGGTCGGCGCTTAAAAAAGTGAATCTTGCCGGATTCCTCAAAAATGAAAACGGACTTGATACACTGCTTTCGGAGGGCGCGTCAAATCTTTCCGGCGGTCAGCGCCAAAGGCTTGCGCTTGCAAGAGCGTTGCTGCATAACAGCCCGATTTATATATTTGACGAGGCAACTTCAAATATAGATGTTGAATCGGAAAACGATATTATGCGCGGCATATGCGCCCTTGCTGAAACAAAATGCGTGATACTTATTTCCCACCGTCTGGCAAACACGAAAAATGCTGATAAAATATATACTCTTCAAAACGGCAGACTTGTTGAAAGCGGCGCTTATGATGAACTTTGCGGAAAAGGCGGGGTCTTCGCCGGGCTTTGTTCTGCCCAGAGCGAACTTGAGGCGTATACCGGAGGTGGCTATGATGAATAAAAGAAGCGGTTTTAAAGTTATGGCAAGCCTGATAGGGCTTGTAAAGCCGCTTTGCGGTTTTATGGTGCTGGCAATCGTTATGGGAATAGCGGGAAATCTTGCCGCGTCGTTTATTACTGTAACCGGCGCTGCGGCTGTGCTTAAAATTTCAGGCGCGGATATAGGCGCGTCTTTGGGTCTTATGTTCGCCGCCCTTGTTATATTCGCTGTTTTGCGCGCTGTTTTGCGCTATCTTGAACAGGCAAGCAATCATTATATTGCGTTTAAACTGTTGGCGCTGATAAGGGATAAGGTGTTTCAAGCCCTGCGCCGTCTTTGCCCGGCAAAACTGGAGGGCAGGGACAGGGGCAACCTCATATCAGTAATCACTTCTGATATTGAACTTTTAGAGGTGTTTTATGCCCATACTATTTCACCCTGCGCCATTGCGGCGGTGTTTTCCGTAATTATGTGCCTGTATATCGGCAGTTTTTATCCCGCCCTTGCTCTCATTGCCCTTGCCGCATATGCAGTGGTGGGTGTGGTTATTCCGCTCGCTGTTTCAAAATCGTCTGGCGATGACGGAATCGTATTCAGAAACAATTCCGGCGCGCTCAGTTCTTTTGTGCTTGAAAGCCTGCGCGGACTTTCGCAAATCATTCAGTATTCTGCGGGCAGCGCAAGGCTTGCCGAAATAAATAAAAGGTCTGATGAACTTTCGCAGGATGAAAAGCGGCTGAAAAAAGTATCAGGCAGAAATTCCGCCGTAACAAATACGGTTATATTGATTTTTGACCTTGCAATGCTTTTTACCTGTGCCGCGCTTTATAAGGCGGGCAAGGTGGATTTTTCCGGCGTTGTGCTGCCTACGGTGGCGCTTATGAGTTCTTTCGGCCCCGTTGTTGCTCTTGCGGATTTAGGAAGCACCCTTCAAAACACATTTGCGGCGGGAAACAGAGTTCTTGATATTATGGAAGAAACCCCTGTAACAAATGAAATTACAAATTCAAAAGATATTGAATTTTCCGGCGCTAAGGCTGAAAATGTATGCTTTTCATACGGCGGGGAAGATGTGCTGAAAGACATTTCCCTTGATATAGATAAAGGTAAAATTATCGGCATTTCAGGCAAAAGCGGCAGCGGCAAATCAACATTATTGAAACTTCTTATGCGCTTTTGGGAGGTTGAAAAAGGTAAAATTTCTTTATCCGGCGTACCGATAAATGAAATTAATACCGCCAGCCTGAGGGATAATGAAAGCCTTGTAACACAGGAAACGCATTTGTTTCACGACAGCATAAAAAATAATCTTCTTATTGCAAAACTGGACGCTGATGACGAGGAAATTGTCAAGGCATGCAAAAAAGCCTCCGTTCACGATTTTATTATGAGCCTGCCTAACGGATATGATACTTCCGTTGGGGAATTGGGCGATACTCTTTCGGGCGGAGAGCGGCAGAGAATAGGGCTTGTAAGAGCCTTTTTGCACGATTCGCCTTTTATGCTGCTTGATGAGCCTACAAGTAATCTTGACAGCCTTAACGAAGCGGTAATACTTAAATCATTGTTTAGTGAAAGAGAAAATAAAACAGTGCTGCTTGTTTCTCACAGAAAGTCTACTATGAAAATTGCAGATGAAGTTTATTCTGTTGAGCGGGGTAGAATGAGTTGAAAAATATTAATGTAAACGCAAAGCGGCAGCGGGAAAAAGATATGGTATCGGAAATGATTGCCCTATATTGCAAAAGAAATCATAAAACGAAGGGCGCGCTTTGCCCTGAATGTGAAAAACTAAAAGAGTATGCCTTAATGAGAAGCGATAAATGCCCCTTTATGGAGTCTAAAACATTTTGCTCAAACTGCCGCGTTCATTGCTATAAGCCGGAAATGCGTGAAAAAATCCGTAAGGTAATGCGCTTTTCAGGCCCACGGATGATTTTTCATCATCCTGTAATGGCGGTTTCGCATTTGATTGAAACAAAAAAAGAAAAAAGAAGATTGGAGAAAAATAATGAAAACAAAAAGTAAAATTTTTCAGCCTTTTAAAGTTAAAGATATTGTGTTTCTTGCCATTATATCCGCGGTAACATTGTGCACCTGCGCCGTTATGCCTCTTGTTG
Organism: uncultured Eubacterium sp.; assembly: GCA_944380635.1. Taxonomy (GTDB): domain Bacteria; phylum Bacillota; class Clostridia; order Oscillospirales; family Acutalibacteraceae; genus Eubacterium_R. Next base: position 74,989 of record CALWID010000010.1, read on the forward strand.
CAAGTTTGCAAACAGTGGTTTTCGGCATTGCTCAGGTTGTTACCTCGCTTCAGATTTCCGTGTTTTTTTCCATCGGGCTAATGAAAGTGCGCAAAACAGGTTCGCTTTTTATTATGGCTTTGCTAACGGGTGTTTTTCAGTTGTTAATGGCTCCGCCGATGTTTTTTTCAAATATTATTAACGGTATAATTATTGAAATACTTGTGTATGTAATTTTTAAAGGATATGAAAAAAACCGCGCGGTTTTCTTTGCGGTTTTGCTCTATAATCCTCTTTCATTGCCGTTTAACTTTATTTACAACCTCCTTTTTGGCAGGGAAGCCATGGTAACCGTTGCAACTAAAGCGCCGTGGGTTACCGTAGGAATGACCCTTGCCGTCGTGGCTTTATCCGCTCTGGGCGCGTTTATCGGAATTAAAATATCAAAAGAACTGAAAAAATCAGGAGTAATTAAAAAGTGAGCGAAAAATTATCCGCAAAAAGACCATTGTATCCGGTTTTGGGGTTTGCCGTCTCGGTTTTTATACTGGCGTTTGGAATTATAACGGCGGAAAGTGAAAATTGCATTCTGTTTCTTGCAGGAGTATGGCTGCTGTTTACCGCTTACGGGTACTGGCGTTCCTGCTTTGCCGTTGTTCCTGTAGCAGTTTTAATGTGTGCGTTTTTGGCGGGAATTACTTATGCCGTATCCCATGACCTGCTTTCCGCAATGGCGGCAGTAAACAGAATTTTTGCCGTGTGCGTTGCAGTGATACCCGGATTGGCAATGTCTCCCGTAATTCTTGTCAGAAATATGACGGCGTTAAAACTTCCTAAAATAATCATTTTGGGTTTTATGATTACATTTAATTTCATACCGCTTTTAAAAGTAGAAATTAAAAGAGTAAGGGAGGCAATGAAAACAAGAGGCGCCGGCAGCGTGTTTAGTTTGCAGATATTTTACAGAGCGTTTTTGATTCCGCTTATAATGAGGCTTGTAAATATTTCAGATACGCTTGCGCTCTCGGTTGAAACGCGGGGCTTTACGGCTCAGGGCGAACATACTGTTTATAAAACGGTTAAATTAAGCGCAAGAGATATTATATTTTTACTGCTTTTGATAGCAGGAGCGGTTTTGGCGGTGGCTTTATGAAGGCTGTTGAATTAAAAAATGTTTCCTTTACATATGACGAAAGTGAAAATACCGTGCTGAAAAATGCAAATATGTATGTGAATTACGGAGAGGTTGCTTTGCTCTCAGGATTTTCGGGAGAAGGAAAAAGCACTGTGCTTTCACTTATAAGCGGAATTATCCCTAATGTTGTGTTTGGTAAAATCAACGGTGATGTGCTGATTGACGGTAAAAGTGCATTAGGGCTTAAAATCAGTGAAATATGTAAAAAAGTCGGCGTGGTTTTGCAAAATGCCGACTCTCAGATTATTAATTCGGTTGTTGAGGATGAAATCGCTGTCGGCTGTGGAAACTTCGGATTTCCTGTAAATGAGATTACAAAGTGTATATCCTCCTCCTGCAAAACCCTTCGGTTAAATAAAGACTGGCAAACAAGAACTCTGTCCGGCGGGCAGAAGCAGCGGCTTATAACGGCTTCTACGCTTGCAACAAAGCAAAAAATAATTGTTCTTGACGAGCCGCTTGCCAATCTCGATAAAAAAGGTGTAGGGCTTCTTATGAACACTCTTAAAACGCTTGCAAAATCAGGCTACGCGGTTCTTGTGGTTGAGCACCGCCTTGATATGGTTTTGCCTTATGTTGACTCACTTTGGAAAATCGACGGCGGCAAAATACAGAAAATTGAAAATAAAAGGGAATATCTTCTCTCACAATGTGAAAATATTCAGGATAAAAGCGTTTCAAAACCTAAAGAAGAGAATATTCTGGAACTTTTAAATGTTGCTTTTTCTGTTAATTCAAGAGAAATTATTAAAAAAGTTGATTTTACCGTAAAGAGGGGAGAAAGAGTGCTTCTTTTAGGTGAAAACGGCTGCGGCAAAACAACTCTTTTGCGTTTGATTGCGCGGCTTAATAAACCCTCGGCAGGTATTATTTTACAAAATATAGATAAGAAGTTAAAGCAAAACGGTAGGGCGGATAAAAAGTGGTTTAAAAGTGTGGGAGTAGTTTATCAAAATCCTAATTACCAACTTTTTATGCCCACTGTTTTTCAGGAAATTATGTTTGGCGCGGAATCAAAGGAATATGCGGAAAAGATAATAGAACTGTTTAATATAAAACATCTTGCAGACCGCCATCCTCAATCCCTTTCAGAGGGGCAAAAAAGGCGCGTTTCTATTGCTGCTGTTGCCGCGGCAAAACCAAAAGTGCTTCTCCTTGACGAACCTACCGTCGGTCAGGATTACGCCGGCCTTAAGGATATGGTAGATGTTCTGAATAAACTTCACGATGAAACGGGCAACACAATGATTACCGTTACTCACGATATGCGCTGTGCCCAGGCACTGTGCGACAGGTGTTTTATCCTTGAAAACGGCGTCATTTCCGGTCAGGGAAATAAAACTCTTGCCAAAAACTATTTTTGCCAAGATATTCATAAACTTTAAATTATTTTATATCCAATAAATAAAACCGCCGTCTGAGTTTCAGACGGCGTCATGATGTCGATAAAGTCGGCTGCGCCGCGCACGAAGCAATAC
>CALWID010000011.1 GCA_944380635.1 uncultured Eubacterium sp.
TGGTGACTGGAGTTCAGACGTGTGCTCTTCCGATCTCACAACCGATGCACAAAGTGATTCCGATATACCGTCATCAATTGAAGCGGGCACTTCCGTTACGGTTGACGGGCTTGAAATTTCATATATTTCCTGCAACGCCGATTATACGGATTATTATGAATACTGGCCTCCAAAAGACGGAAATAAAATAATTCGCGCGGAATTTGAATTTAAAAATGTTTCCGATACGGACTGCTCGCTTTCATCATTTGACTGCTATGCAGACGGCGCTAAATGCGGAGAATATTTCGGTGCGGACGACTATTCCTCACCCACTCTTCAAACCATCTCGCCCAGCAGAACTTTCAAGGCTGTTGTATACTTTGAAGTTCCCGAAAACGCCCAAAACATAGAAATGGAAATGGAAACGAATTTCTGGACGGAAGATAAAATTATTTTCAGCGTAAAATAGCATTAAAAAAATTTTAAAAGGTGCGCAAAAGCGCGCCTTTTTTCGTCATTATATTGACAGAGTATACATATATATGCTATTATGAAATTACATTAATGAGAGGAGGTTTGCATACTTATGGCAGACGAATATTATAATCCAAATACACCTCAAAATAATCCTGAACCTCAACAGAATACTCAGCAGGATTATCAAACACCTAATACTGACGCTCAGCAGCAATATCAGGCACCACCGCAGCAGCAGCAATATCAAACCCCGCCGCAGCAGCAATATCAAGCGCCGCAGCAGGGTTATCAGCAGTATCAGCAGGCGCCCAATCAGCAGTATCAGCAGGCGCCAAACCAGCAGTTTTACCCGCCTTATCAGCCGCCGCAGGAGCAAAAGGCGAATGTTGGGCTTGCGATACTCTCTTTTATAATTCCGCTTGCAGGGCTTATAATTTTCCTTACTCAAAAAGACAAAAAGCCTAAAACTGCAAAAGTAAGCGGTATATGCGCGCTTGTAAGTTTTATTTTAAATATTGTTATAACAATTTTGATTTATGCTTTTGCGGGCGCTGCATTATTTTCAGCCGCGGATAGTTATGATGATTATTCATACGATTATTATGATGATTCGTATTACAGCGATTATTACGATTATGATGACGCATACAGCGATTCATATGATGATATGTACTACGAATTCTACGAATAAAATAACAACTGAATTTTTAATTTGCAAAGCGGCTCTGTAAATCACAGCGCCGCTTTATATTTAAAATTAAACACTTGGATTTGATTAAAACAAAAGGAAACTTTGATTATGGCAGATGAATATTACACGCCTGACAGCGGGCAAAAACAGGATACAAACGCCGCCGGTCAAAACACGCAGCAAAGCGCGAACACACCGCCGGATTATGCAAATTACACGCCGCCCCAGGGCTCTGCGCAGCAGCCCGTTCAGAATATTCCGCCGCAGCAGAATAATACGCAGCCGCCTTATAATAATGTTCCGCCACAAAACGGTTACAGTCAATATAATATGAATACGCGGCCGCCGTATTATTATCCGCCGCCGTATTATTATTACCCGCCGCAGGAGCAGAAAGCAAACGCGGGGCTTGCGGTGCTTTCGTGGTTTATTCCGCTTGCGGGGCTTATTATCTACCTAACGGAAAAAGACACAAAGCCGAAAACGGCAGCAGCGTGCGGAAAATGCGCGCTTGCAAGTTTCATTATAAACATTGTGCTTTCGCTGGTTATATATATTTTTATTTTTGCTGTATGGGGCGTTATGTTTACAGAACTTTTTGACTATTCGGTTGATTATATGACATCGGCAGAATATGTAGTAAGCAATATTATAACGGCAGTAATAAATTTATTTTAAAACTAAATAATTGCATTAAAACACGCCGCCCGGGTATTTGCTCAGGCGGCGTATTATTTGTTATTAAACTATTTATTCGGCAAACCGTGCCGTTTTATGACTAAGCGTTCTCACGCCATTTGAGGATTATTTCCGGGTGAGCGAAAATTTCATCAAGTTTTTCAAAAAACGGTTTGCAGTCGCCGTAATCAAGGGCACGGTGGTCTATGGCTACCGTAATGGGCATAATCTGCCTTATCTCTATTTTTTTATTTCCGTTTTCATCTTTTACCACCGTGGGGCGGTCCTGAATGGCGCTGACGGCAAACGCGGTTGTTTGCGGCGGAATAATCTCCAGCATAAAACATTCGCCTTTCTGCCCCCTGTATACGGAGCCGAAATTTGAAATTGTAGTTGTGCCCTGCTCAATATCATACTTTGTTAGCCTATCCTTAACGGGAATACTGTAATACTCTTTTTTAGCATTGCCTGTAAGCGTATGAACCTGGTGCTTGCCGGGCATTTTTGAGCCGTAAAGGCGGCAGATTGTCTGCCCTATCTTGCCTTTTCTTAGGCCCTGCAAAGTATTATCCAAAGACACCTCGTACATAACTTCATCCATATTACTGTTATTCGCGCGCCTTGAAGTATCATTAATGGCATGTGCAATGCCGAGCAGGGATTTACTGCCGAGATCGTGCATATTAACGGTCATCATTTCTCCTGTTTTAAGTATCATAGGCATGGAAACATCAATTTTATCATGATATATAAGGGTGCCGCGCACAAGTTTTCTGTTAAACTCCAGGGTAGTATTCATTTTAGGCGAAGTTTTAATTCCCTCGCACAAAATTTTCAGAACCAGCGTATTTATGGTTATTTTATCCGCGCGGTTCGTTACTCCCTCATTAAGTTTTTTATAATACTTCATCATATCCGTAACATCCGCCTCATAACTTGCCGTAACATGAGGAATTTCTTCCCAGCTTTGGGCAGTCATATTGGAAACTATTTTTCTTGCAATCCCGAAAAATTCTTTTTTATAAACAGACATAAAATTTATTCTCCTAACCTACCTGTTATGATTGTTTTTAGTTACAGCGCCGTGCTGTATTCAACTTCAACTTTAATCTAATGATACCGGTTGCGGCGGTGCAAAATCAATCAACTTTGATTTACAATGCCGCAACCGGAGTTTACAAAGCGGTTTACATTTCAAAAAAATTAAGGAATCACCCGGATATACGAAAAAAATTCCCTCTCCAAGCGATTCCTTGTTTTATTTTGTAATGAAATTCGGCAAAATGCCGCAGTATTTTTATTTTTTATTTTTGTTCTTTTTATTTGCTACGGCAACTGCCGCGCCTATGTAATAAATGGGTATTGTGAGAAAAAGTATCCACAGCGGGTGCCACAATCCAAAATGAAAACCGCCGATGAAAAACAGAATTAAAACCACTGCCGGATAGCAGAAAATAAGAAGATTTTTCTTTTCATAAGCGATTATGCCTGTATAAAACAGCGGTATCGTAAGCAAAAACACCCAGGAGGATTTCCAAAGGCCGCTGTTTATAACCCCAAGCGCTATCATAACAAAAATTGCTATGAAAGGATACGCGGCGAAAAGCCAGGAGCGCTTTTTCTTTTCCGGCTTATTTTCGGAAATTGTTTTTCCGTACCTTTGGGGCATTACAATCGGTTCACTGTTAACGGTTGTTTGAGTTTTGCCGCTTTCGTAAGAAAAGTTATCAAGCGTATCCTCATTAGGAGCGGTATCCTTTTCCGCCAGGGATTCTTTTGGCGATTCAACGCAGTTTAAAATATCATCTACCGATACGCCGTAAAGTTTTGAAAGTTTGAGCATATTATCCGTATCGGGAACGGCATAACCCTGCTCCCACTTAGAAATTGACTGCCTTGAAACACCGAGTTTTTCGGCAAGTTTTTCCTGGCTGAGATTATTTTCAGTTCTTAATTTTTTTAGATAATCACCCTGTTTAATGGACATATTATTTCCTCTCAAGAGCCACCTCAAGAACTCCGCTTGAAAAATTATAACTTATTATACATAATTCAAAACGGAATTTCAAGTGTAATTATACGGTACAATTATCAATTTCTTATTTGGCAAGTTGTATGGTAATGACTGCACCCTCGTTTTCCCTGCTTTTAATTGAAACGCTGCCTCCTAGGTATTCCGCAGTGTGTTTAACTATGGCAAGGCCAAGGCCCGTGCCGCCCGTTGCCTTTGAGCGTGATTTATCCACACGGAAAAATCTTTCAAACACACGGTCAAGATATTTTTCGGGAATTCCGATACCTGTATCGCTGACAGTGAGCGACGCAAATTTTTCTCCCGCGCTGACGGCAACCTCCACTTTACCGTTTTCAACATTATATTTTATGGCGTTTTCCACAATATTATAAACAAGTTCCTCAATAAGTGATTTTGTACCGCGGACACGGCATTCATCACCCGATACCGTTACACAAACATTTTTCTTTTTGGCTTTAACGGAAAGCGCCTCTACGCAATAATTAACAACAGGCATTAAATCAACATAATCAATTATGGGCTTATAGTCATACTCTTCAAGTTGTGAAAGTTGGATTATATCATGCGTAAGATTTATAAGGCGCTGGGATTCCTTATAAATTATTGCGCCGATTGCCGGCACATCGCCCGGCTGCACCATATTGCTTTGCAGCATTTCTCCGTAACCAGAAATTGAGGTAAGCGGCGTTTTCAGTTCGTGTGAAACATTTGCCGTAAAGCGTTTTTTCATATTCAGCAATTTTTCTTTTTCATCAAGTTGAATCTGAATTTTTTGTGCAAACGGCTTTAATTCATTATATTTGCAGTTTTTGCTGATATGCGCAATATCATCGCCCATTTTTTCTATATCAGAGCATAAAATTTTTGAGATAATAAACGCCGCGGCAAATGAAATCAAAAGCGTAACGGCAAGCACGGGAATAATAGTTGCCGCCAAAAGCAATGCCGTTTCTTTTGCGCTTGCGCCTGTATTGTTTTTAATATATACTGCGCTGAAAATGCCAAAAGCGGCAATGGTTACCAAAACGGAACACACCGCCGCAATAAGCACCGTATTAAAGATTTTACCGGTCATTCTGCCTGTCATCTAATCACCATAGCCTTTCAAAAGGCTGCGAATAAGTAAAAAACATTAACGCCTTATGCAGCCTGACAAGGCGTTAACATACGAATTTTGAAAACCGCAGCCGGAAATACAATTCTGCTTGGCATAAATTTCCGCCTGAGCGCCATAGTTGGTTTTACATTAATCGCCCAACTTATAGCCTACATGGCGGATTGTTTCAATAAGCGCGCCGCTTTCACCGAGTTTTTTTCTGAGGGTAAGGATATGGCTGTCCACCGTGCGGGATTCGCTTTCACTGTCATACCCCCACACTTTATTAAGCAGCTGCTCTCTTGTAACGGCTATGCCTTTATTCAGAATAAGGTATTTTAAAATTTCATATTCCTTAAAGGTAAGTTCCACCTCTTTATCAAAGGAATAAACCTTGTGCTTTTTATCATCAAGCGTAATTGATTTATATGTATAATTTTTACGCTCGTCCCGCTCGCCCGTACGGCGCAGAACGGCTTTAATTCTGGAAAGAAAAATCATTACGGAAAACGGCTTTGTAATGTAATCGTCGGCGCCGCTGTCCAGCCCTTTTATGGCGTCAATTTCCGAATCTTTGGCAGTTACCATAACTATCGGCACATGTTTAAAATCAGCGCTTCTGCGCAGTTTCTTAGTTATGGTAAGCCCGTCCTCACCCGGAAGCATAACATCAATTACAATAAGATCCGGCTTTTCTTTTTTAAGTTCTTCATAAAACGATTTGGGATTATCAAATCCGCGCACTTCATATCCGTTGCCCTGAAGAGCGTAAGACTCCAGTTCGCGAACGCTGTTATCATCCTCTAAAATATAAATAAGCGGCATAAAAACACCTCCGTTAATATTATCTCAGTTAAGTGAATATTTTTCAAGATACGAATCAAGGTTTTCAACAAATTCTTTATCGCTTTCCTTCAGTTCGCGGGTATACTCGTGCACATTATATTCGCCGCTTTCAAGTTCTATCATTGAAACGGCAAGGCTTGAGCAATGGTCCGCGATTCTTTCAAGCGCGTTTATTAGGTCCAGAAACACAAAGCCCTGGTCAACCGAGCAGGTGCCGTCCTCAATACGCTTTAAATGCCTGTTTTTAAGTTCTTTTTTAAGTTTGTCTATAACCTCTTCAAGCGGCTCTATTTCTCGCGCTTTTATAATATCGTTCATTTTAAAAGATTCAATGGTGAGATTTATTATCTTTGTAACTGCCGCAAGCATTACGGACAGGTCATATTTTGCTTTATCGGAAAAGATAATATTCTTTTTTATAATATTCTTTTTGATTTTTAAAATATCCTCGCAATAATCGGATATTTTTTCCAGGTCTTCTATCGCGTGATGCAGAATGAAAACATTTTTACTGTCCTCATCAGTTAATTTTAAAGCGCTGACTTTAACAAGATATGTTTCAAGAATTTCCTCGTATTTATCCGTTTCCTTTTCGTTTTCCGATATTTTGGAGGCTTTGTCATTATTATAATTTTTAATAAGTGAAAATGCCGTTATAGCGGTTTTCTCAACAAGATTCGCCATCTGAACAGTTACTTCCCTGCTCTTTTCAACAGCGTAAGACGGAGTAAGCAGGAAGCGCTCGTCCAGCAGAACAGGCGGCTTTTCAGTTCCTTTTTTATCGTCTTTAATAGTCATATAAGCAAGTTTTTCAAGTTGCTTTGTAAACGGCAGCATAACAAAAGTTGAGAATATATTGAATACGGAATGAATTATTGCTATCTGCGACGGCGTTACAGCATTTTGCATAAAATCAAACTTAAATATTGCATTGCTGCCGTAAAACAGAACAACGGCAAGCAGCACGCCGATTATATTAAAATAAAGGTGCGCAAACGCGGCGCGTTTCGCGTTTTTATTTGTGCCTATGGACGCGATAAGCGCCGTTACGCAAGTACCTATATTCTGGCCGAGCACAATAGGAAAAGCCGTGCCGAAAGACACCGTACCAGTAAGCGAAAGCGCCTGAAGTATGCCTACCGACGCGCTTGAAGACTGAATTATCGCGGTAAGTATCATACCGGCAAGAATACCGAGAACAGGATTGCTGAATTTAAGCAGAATAGAAGTAAACTGCTGATTATCGGCAAGACCGCTCATAGAATCGCTCATAAATTCCATACCTATCATAAGTATGCCGAATCCCGCGATTATACCGCCTATATTTTTGCGCTTATCATTTTTTGAAAACATAAGCAGAAATACGCCTATAACGGCAAGAACAGGCGCGAAAGAAGACGGCTTCAGCAGGTTTACAATTAAACTATCCCCGCTGATACCGGTAAGTGAAAGAATCCACGCCGTTGCTGTTGTGCCTATGTTGGCGCCCATAATAACGCCGATGGCGCGCGAAAGTTCCATAATTCCTGAATTAACAAAGCCGACTACCATAACAGTAACCGCCGAGGAAGACTGAATAACCGCCGTAACGGCGCAGCCGAGCAGAACGCCTTTATATGTTTTATCAGTCATTTTTTCAAGAATCTGCTCAAGTTTACCGCCCGAAACTTTTTCAAGCCCGTCGCCCATCATATTCATACCGTACAGGAAAAGCGCAAGCCCGCCCAAAAGGGAAAAAACAGAATAGATACTCATAAAAATACCTCATAATCTTATTTATATAACCCTATGACGCGAATACCATAACAGGGCTTGGTCAAATAAATGCGGTTTTTATGTCAAATCCGTGTCAAATAACAGCGAAAAAAGAGCAAATAAAAGCGTGATTTTTTATGTTGACATCAAAGTTAATAAATGATATACTTTTTATTAACGATTTGTTCATATGTCCCGTTTGGGATAAATTTTAAGGAAAGGAGTGAATATAACGATGACAGCAAAAAGAATGATGAGTTACCAAAGATTAAATTATTATACTTATACCTATAAATATGAATATACAAAATTATGCCGGTATAGACATGCGGGCGCGTTATATTCGCCCGATTTATAAACCGTTTTATAAGCGTATATACAATTGTTTTTTGCCGACGACTTTTTTGAGCCGCCGGCATTTTATTTTTCGGAGGTGAAAATATGCCGTGGATACCCGTACATGAGGACAAAAAAGTGCCCGTGTTCAAGAATATAATTTACGCCGTGAAAATATTGTTTAAAGCGCACAAACCTTATATATTCTGGAACATACTTTCTGAATTTACATATTCAATATTCAGAACATTTATTCAGAGCGTGCTTTTTTTAAAGGTACTGCTTTCCGTAATAGAGGGCGGATATTCATTTTCTTATTATATAAAAATACTTATAATATTTTTCATTGTGGGCGTGCTTGATAAACTGCTTTCTAATATAAGCGATTATAAAAGCCTTGTGGGTCAAAAAATTGTTTATAAAAAACTTAACAATATGATATTCGATAAGGCGTGTGAGGTTGATATAAACTGCTATGAAAATCCGGAGTTTTATGACAAATATCAGCGCGCTACGGAAATACTTACCGGAGGCTATTTTTTCGCGTTTGCGCTTAATCTTGCAAACATAGTAAGTTCGTTTATCGCTTTTTTATCCGTAACAGGTACTGTTGCAACGATAGACCCTGCGTATCTCGTTTTCCTTATACCTGTACTTCTTGTGTTTGTTGTTGAGGTTATAAAGAGCAAAACCGTTTACAAGCGTGATTTCAGCATGGCTACAAACAACAGAATAAAAGCCTATGCGCAGAGGACTCTTTTTCTGAAAGATTTTTCTAAGGATATTAGGACTTCTAATATTTTTGATGTAATTAAAAGCAGATTTGACAAAGCCGTTAAAAGCAATGTTGAAATACTGAAAAAATACGGAATGAAACTATTTCTGTTCAGTATGGCAAGTTCTTTGCTTGGCGAATTCCTGCCGATAGTGGGCACATATGCCTTTGCCGGCTATCAGTTTGCAGTTACTAACAGCCTTACAATATCCGGCTTTTCGGTGGTTCTTTCCGCAATAGATTCGGTTAGGCTGGCGGCGCAGTCAATGGCGCGGGGATTTTCGGAATTATCCGCGTCGGCATTTTATTTTCAGAACCTGCGCGATTTTTTCGAGTATAAACCGGAAGTTGTTTCTGGCAAAAAGCAGGCTGAGGAATTTGAAAGTTTGGAATTTAAAAATGTTTATTTTAAATATCCCAGCGCAAAAACATATTCTGTAAGCAACCTGAGTTTAAAAATAGAAAAAGGGCAGACGGCAGCCGTTGTGGGCGTAAACGGCGCAGGCAAAAGCACTTTTGTTAAACTTCTTATGCGTTTTTATGATGTTACAGACGGCGAAATACTCTATAACGGAATAAATATTAAAGAATATGATTTGGAAAGCCTGCGCTCAAAAATTGCGGCGGTTTTTCAGGATTACAGAAATTTTGCGCTTACAGTAAACGAGAATGTTATGTGCCGCGAGTGCACGCCGGAGGACAAAATACTTGCGCAGGACGCGCTTAAAAAGAGCGGCATATACAGCAAAATAGAAACTTTTGACAACGGCGCCGATACGGTTTTGACGCGCGAATTTGATGAAAAAGGCGCCGGGCTTTCAGGCGGCGAGGCGCAGAAAATGGCTGTTGCAAGGCTGTTTGCAAGGGATTACGATATAGCCGTGCTTGATGAGCCGTCATCAGCGCTTGACCCTATTGCGGAATATAAAATGTATGAAAACCTGATTAGGGAAACGAAAAACAAAACGATTATTTATATCTCCCACCGCCTTTCAAGCGCAGTGCTTTCAGATATTATTTTTGTGCTTGAAAACGGCAGACTTATTGAGAGCGGTAACCATAAGCAACTTATGGCAAAAGGAGAAAAATACGCAAAGATGTTTAAACTTCAGGCGTCCAGTTATCAGAAGGCGGGTGATGAGATTGATACATAAAAACAAATCTAAAACACACTCTACGCAGTCAAACATTTTTTATTTTATAAAACTTCTTTTTAAAATATCTCCGCTGCTTGTTATAGGGGAGGCTATGTGGGGAGTGCTGCTTAAACTGCCCACAAGGCTGGTTGCCGTAATAGGCGTAAAATATGTTGCAGACATAGTTACAAATAACGGCGACCTTTCAAAAATAGGCGCCGCAATAGCGGGAATTGCCGCGATACTGCTTATCAGCGAAATAATTTGCTGGCTTTTCAGGGAATTTTACTGGAACATAGCAAGAGAAAAAGCAAATGCGGGCCTAAGCACGATATTTTACGAAAAGGCAAAATCGCTTGACCTTGAATCTTATGACGACCCGTATTTTTACAACAATTTTATTGTTGCCATCGAATCTTCTACGGGGAATTTGAACAACATACTCAGCATGATAAGAGAATATATGGGCGAACTGATTTCGCTTATTACAATATGCACCGTAATACTTGCGTTAGACCCCGTATGCCTTTTGATAATACTTGCCATTGTTGTTATATTTACCCCGATAAGCAGAAAAATAGGTGCGCTTCAGTCCGAAAGGCGTATTGAAAACAACAGGCTGCACAGAAAGTCAGATTACTTTGCGCGCGTTTTTTATCTTCAGGATTACGCAAAAGAAGTAAGGATAAACAATATAAGGCCGCTTTTAATAAAAAGATACGGCGAATCGGCGGACGATGTAATAGAAAACCAGCGCAAATATGTAGGCAAGATAGACCTTATTTATTTTTTCCAGGAAACAGGCGTGCAGGTGCTGGGATTTATGTTTATACTTCCGCTGTATCTGGGATATTGTGTAATTCAGTCCAAAACGCTTTCCGCAGGCGATTTTGTAGCCACCTTTAACGGCGCTTATTCGGTTGCCACTTCATTTTCATTTCTGACAGTAGCGATTGCGAGAAACTTTTCAGAACAGGCAAAAATGATTGAAAAATTCCGCGAGTTTCTAAGCAGGACCAACAACATAAAAGACGGCGGGCACACCGCGGAATGCGGCGAACCGGAAACGATAGAATTTAAGAATGTTTCATTCACTTACCCGGGTAACGAAAAGCCGACTCTAAAAAACATAAACATTACCCTGCGCCCGTATGAAAAGATTGCGCTTGTGGGATATAACGGCGCAGGAAAGACTACGCTTACCAACCTGCTGCTGCGCCTTTATGACACTACAAAAGGCGAAATACTGATAGGCGGAAAAAACATAAAAGACGAAACGCTTGAAAGCCACCGCGCAAGGTTTGCGGCAGTATTTCAGGATTTTCAAATATTTGCCGCCACGCTTGGTGAAAATGTTTCGCTAAGCACAAATGTGGATAAAAAAGAGGCTGAAAAGGCTTTAAAAAACAGCGGATTTACAAAAAAACTGCCTGACGGGATTAACACTGTATTATTAAGGGAGTTTGACGATAACGGAATTATGCTTTCAGGCGGAGAATCGCAGAAAGTTGCCGTTTCCAGAGCGTTTTACAAAAAATGCCCGTATATTATAATGGACGAACCTTCCGCAAACCTTGACCCGATAGCCGAATACAACCTAAACAAATCCATGATTAACGCGGCAAAAAACAAGACAGTTATTTTTATCTCTCACCGTCTTTCAACAACACGGCATGCGGACAGAATATATGTTATGGAAAATGGAGAGATAGTTGAAAGCGGAACGCACGAACAACTTATGGCAATGAACGGAAAGTATGCCTATATGTTTAAACTTCAGGCAAAAAAATACACAACACAGGCGGCGGAATAATGCAAAATAAATACCTGAACTGAAATTTGTATAAAATATTGCCTGCCAAAACATAAAAATTAATAGAGTATTAACATTTACAACAGCCGCGCCAAGTGATAGAATTGATAAAACAAAAAGATTTCGGTGATTAGTGTGAAAAAGAAAAAGCAAATGTCTGAATCGTTTTTGCTTGGCGTGATACTTGCGCTTGCCGGCGGCTTTTTGGACGCTTACACATATGTTGCCCGAGGCGGTGTATTTGCAAACGCGGAAACCGGCAATATAGTTTTAATGGGTCTTAAACTTGCAGACGGCGATTTTAAAAGCGCGCTGCATTACCTTATACCCATAGCGGCATTTGCCTGCGGCGTGCTGGCAAGCGAACTTGTAAAAAAAGAATTCAAAACGGGGGCAATACTTCACTGGCGGCAGATAACCGTTGCGCTTGAAATAGTTGTGCTGACCGCCATTTCCTTTGTTGAATCCACGGATTCAAACAATATTTACACCAATGCTCTTGTAGCGTTTGCCGCTTCACTTCAGGTGCAAAGTTTCAGAGTAATAAGCGGTGTTTCGCTGACTACTACTATGTGCACGGGAAATCTGCGCAGCGCTACGGAAAATTTTTTCTCGGCGCTTTCAAATAAAGACAAAAACGCACTTAAAAAATCGGCAAAATATTTTACCGTTATAGGTTTTTTCATTGCCGGGGCGATAATCGGCGCGCTTGTTACCCGAGCGCTTGATATAAAAGCGGCGCTTGTTGCGGCGGGCATACTTGCACTTCCCTTTGCGCTTATGTTTATTGATTTTGAGAAAAAGCGTAATAATACGGCGGAGGAGAAAAAATGATAAAAGAACTTTTTAAAAAGAGCGACGGTGTTAATTCCGCCGAGGCGCAGTTTAAAAAGATGACCGAAACACCTATAAATAAACTGATAGCGTCGCTTTCCGTGCCGACCGTTATAAGTATGCTTATAACAAATATTTACAATGCTACGGACACTTATTTCGTTTCAAAAATAAGCATATCGGCAAGCGGCGCCACAGGCGTTGTTTTCAGCCTGATGGCAATATTGCAGGCGTTCGGATTTATGTTTGGGCACGGCTCAGGCAGTTGTATAAGCCGCCATCTGGGCGCTCAGGATATTGAAAAAGCAAAGCGCTATTCCTCCACGGGCTTTTTCCTTTCCCTGATAGCGGGCGCTGTTATAATGATTTTGGGGCTTATATTTATAACGCCGCTTATGATTTTTTTGGGCAGCACAGATACGATTTTGCCGTATGCGCGTGAATACGGATTTTACATACTGCTTTCCGGACCGGCAATGACCGCAAGTTGTGTTATAAACAATATTTTAAGATACGAAGGCATGGCGGCGCTTGCCATGGTGGGGCTTACCTCCGGCGGCATACTGAATATGATTCTTGACCCGATACTCATTTTCTCCTTTGATATGGGAATAGCCGGCGCAGGGCTTTCAACAGCAGTATCGCAGTATATAAGCCTTGCTATTTTGCTGATAATGTACTACCGCGGCGCGGCGCAGAGCAAGATGAGCATTAAATTTATAACGCTTAAGCCGCGGTTTGTTTGGGAAATTATTGCAACAGGGCTGCCGAGCCTTGCAAGGCAGGGGCTTAACAGCGTATCAAATATGGTGCTCAATATTCAGGCTGCTCCTTTTGGGGACGCGTGCATTGCCGCAATGAGCATAGTGGCAAAAGTTTCAAACCTGCTGTTTTCCGTATGCGTCGGAATCGGGCAGGGATTTCAGCCGGTTTCATCTTTCAACTACGGCGCGGGCAGATATTCGCGCGTTAAAAAAGGCATAAAATTCACCTGGGGATTTTCAACGATAGTTATATTTGTATTATCCCTTGCCTGCTTTATCTTTGCGCCGCAGATAGTAACTATGTTCAGACACGAGGCGGAAGTTGTTGAAGTGGGCAGAACCGCTCTTAGAATGTTGTGCGCGTCATTGGTTGTGCTGCCAACCGTTATGATAGGAAATATGACTTTCCAAAGCATAGGCAAAAGCGGCAGGGCATTCTTTCTTGCGCTTACGCAAAACGGGCTGTTCTTTATTCCGCTTGTTCTTATTCTGCCGGAATTTATGGGTATTTACGGCATTGAAGCGGCGCAGCCGATAGCGTATGTTGTGGCGGCGGCTGTAACAGTTCCGTTTGTAATTTCATTTATGAAAACCCTGCCGGCGGATAAACTGCCGAAATCGAAAAATTCCTATTAAAACAGAAATGCCGCACAACCGTGCGGCATTTGCGTTTTTTCACCTTTAAGCGTGTTAACTGAGTATATTTTAATTACAGATTTATATAATAAACAAAAATATCTTCATATTCATTTATCTTATTTTTAAAGCCGCCGGGAATCCTGCCGAGGCAGTGAAAGCCGAGGCGCTCATATAAATGACGCGCGTGGATATTTGACTCAACCACGGCATTAAACTGAAGAATTTTAAAGCCCTTTTCTTTGGCTGAATCAAGGCAGCCCAGCACAAGTTTTTCCCCTATATGATTTCCGCGCATTTTTGAATCAACTGCGTAACTTGCATTTGCGATATGGCCGCACCTGCCTATATTATTCGGGTGCAATATATACAACCCAAGAATTTTACCGCTTATATTATCCTGAGCGACTGCGCTCACCGTCTGCGAAGAGAAAAACTCACGGGCGCTTTTTTCATTAAGCGTTTCAATCTGAGGGAATGCCTTTCCCTCCTCCACAACATCATTCCATATGCGAATCATTTGGGGCAGGTCTGCGCTTTCATATTCACGCACAACAATATTTTTTAAATCCATTATTATCATCCTCAGAAAAACCCGGCTGAAAAAACAGCCGGGCATTTTTACATTTTTGAGCCTTTTGAACCTTTGGCGCCGCCGAAAGACGCTGAAGAAAGGATATTTGTATCAAACGAATAAGTAATTTCCTCATTGTTACGCTGCCTTTTAAGGGCAAGGGTAATAAGTCTGTCAAGCAGCTCAGGATATTTAATTCCTTTCGGCTCCCAAAGATAAAACGCCAGTGAACCTGGAATGGTATTAAACTCATTTATCCAAAATTCGCCGGTTTCAGAATCCATAAGGAAATCTATTCTTGCAACGCCGCTGCAGTCAAGATATTTAAAAGCGTCCACGGCGATACTTTTAATTTTTTCGGCAGTTTCGGCGGGAATATCTGCGGGAATTTTTCTTTTAAGGCTGCTCATACCCTTGCTGCCGCCTGTTTTTTTACCGCCGTCCATATATTTATCTTTATAAGAAAGAATCTTATCCGCGGAAATGGGCTCTTCAAGTTCTGACGCCTCAGCATCTGTATAATCGCCGAGAACGGAGCAGTTTATTTCCTTAAGGTTTACAACCGCCGGCTCAATAAGTATTTTATCAGCAAACTGAAAAGCAAGTTCAAGCGCGTCCTCAAGTTCCCGGCGGTTATCCGCCTTGCTGATACCAACGCTTGAGCCGAGGTTTACAGGCTTTACAACAACGGGATAGCCGAATTTATTTTCAGTATCCGCTATAACCTTTTCCTCATCTTTATAGTCCTGAGAAGTGAAACGAATACCGTCCAGCACGGGAAATCCCGCCTCTTTAAGCATTATTTTCATTGCAAATTTATCCATACATATTGCGCTTGCAAGCACATCGCACCCAACAAAAGGCAGGTTAAGGGTTTTTAAAAAGCCCTGCAAAGCGCCGTCCTCAACATTTGTGCCGTGCACTATCGGAAAAGCAACATCTATGCACGCAATGGGCTTTACCTTTGAAAAGCGCTTATGCTCCTGCGGCACAAGATAAGTTTTGCTGCCATCAGTTACAATATTTATTTTTGTGCTTTTGGCAAGAAGAGCGGGAATATTTTTATACTCCTCAATCTTATCAAGGTATTCGCCCCAGTATAATTCATTTTTCTTTGTGATATATACGGGATAAACTGCATATTTATCCTTATTTATGCTTTGCATTGCCTGAACCGCTGAAATAACGGAAACCTCGTGCTCTACACTTTTGCCGCCGAAGAGCACTGCAACATTAATCTTCATTTTGTTCCTCCAAAAAATCAATAATTATCGGGAAGGTCGTTTTCTATAAGAATAACCTTCTGCGCGCCGGGAGCGGCGGACGCTTTATTGAACGCCTCAATAAAACTATCGCTCACCGTTATTTTTTTATCGTCATATCCCGCGTCCGTAAGGCCGTTATATATAGCCTCGGTCTGCTTTTTGCCCACGAGATACACAAAGTCGCACACCTGAGCGGCGGATTTGCCGAATTCGTAATTGCACTTATCCTGCATTTTACCGAGTTCAACCATACCTGGTGTAATAAGAATCTTTGTGCCGTCAAACAAAGACAGTGTTTTAAGCGCCGCCTCACATCCGGCGGGATTTGAATTATAAGCGTCATCTATAATTGCCGTATCTCCCCTGCGGGTCAACTGCAGCCTGTGCGGCGGAGAGGAAAGTTTGCGGACATACATTTTAATATCATCCGCAGGCACGCCGAGTGAAACACAAACGGCAATTACGCCTGTAAGGTTTGTAACATTATGTTCGCCGATAAGAGGGGTCTGCAAATTTTCTATCTTCTGCCCGCGGCAGGATACGGAAAAATTAGTGCCTTTTTTTGAAACGCTGATATTATAGGCGTAAGTTTCATTTTGATCGCCTATGCCGTAAGTGTGGTACCCTGTATCGGATTTTGTTTTAAGATTTTTGGAAATATTTTCATTATCTCCGTTTAAAAACATTTTTGACTTATCCGAAACGGCGTCATATAGTTCAAATTTAGTTTTAATAATATTATCTATTGATTTAAAAGTTTCAAGATGCTGCTCGCCTATGGAGGTAATTATGCCGTATTCGGGAAACACAATATCACAAATTTCTTTAATATCTCCCACATGACGGGCGCCCATTTCACAAACGAATATTTCATGAGTGGGGCGAAGTTGTTCCCTGATAGTTTTTACTACTCCCATAGGAGTATTATAACTTTCAGGAGTCATCAGCACATTATATTTTGCCTTAAGCACCGTTGAAAGATAATATTTTACGCTTGTTTTGCCGTAACTGCCGGTAATTCCTATAACTTTAAGATCAGGGCAGGCTTTAAGCATTTTTTTCGCGTCGTTTATATAGTACTGCCTTATTGCTTTTTCTATAGGTGAATTGATAAAATTGCCTATAATCGGCAAAAGCGGCACAAGTGAAAGCGATATTCCCATACCGAGCAGGGCAAAACGCTCTTTGCCGGCAAAGAAAGCGGCGGCAAAAGCGGCAAGCCACACAATAAAATCCGTAACAAGCATACGCTTTACCCTTGCCGTATAAACAAGGGGCTTTTTAGCGTTTTTCATAGGCTTATTCAGCAAAGCGAAAATCAGCGCGAAAACATAAAAAACAATATAGAGCCACACGGCATTTGTAAACGCCGCCGCAGCCGAAAGCGCAAGAAGAATTATATTAATAATATAATGCCTGAAATTTTGGCGCATCCATTTAAACTGAACTGATGATTTATACGAATTAAGTTGGAACATATGCGTTGTGCGGATAACACACAAAACGCTTGACGCCGCCGATATAATCAGGCAGATAATATTTAATGCAAGATACATTTTAATCACCATAGCCTTTCCGGCTGCAAATCGTTCATTAAAAAGCATTAACGGCTTTATTACAGCAGGATAAGTCGTTAATGGTTATTGCAGCCATCTCAAAATTATGCCGCCGGCAAATTTTGGCGGCAATATAATACGGTTAGTGTGATTTTTTTACACTAATCTCCTATTTTAAGGAATGATTTTAAAATATTTTGGAAAACATAGGGCTGGTCAAGAAACGAATAATGACCGGCATTTTGAATTTTGCAAAGGCCTACATCAGCGCCGGCAGAAGAAATTTCGCGTTCAAAGACCTCAGCGTCAGAAATCGGGGTGGCGGTATCGTTTACGCCCCAGATAAGCAGAGTTTGGCATTTTATATTTTTTAAAAGAGAGGTTAAATCCTCATTTACCGTTTTAACAAGCACTCCGCGCATAAGAGGCGAGGCGTTTGCGTAATCCGCCGAAGAAAACTTTTTGCGAAGCGCCTCCAGCGCCTGAGGAAATAATTTTCTTACGGGATAAAGGCTGAGGAAAAATTTTCCTATTTTATAAATCCTTGTTCTGAAATTCTGCTTTTTGCTGCGCACGGGCATAACTCCGGCGCTGTCCGCAAAAATAATTTTGCTGATACTAAAAGGCAAATCCTGCATGGACGCCATTTTTATAATTACTCTGCCGCCGAACGAATGACCGAAAAGAATAACATTTTTTACATTAAAAGAGGAAATAAATTTAACGGTAAATTCAGCGTAATCGGAAACGCTCCACACCTGCGGCGGTTCCTCAGTGCCTCCGAAACCGGGGAAATCAAAGGAAACAACCGTAAATTTTTGGCTCAGAAGATTTGCAACCGAGTTATAAACGCTTATATTTGCGCCCCAGCCGTGCAGGATAAACACATATTCCCCGCTGCCTTTTACCTCATAATTAACACTTATGCCGTCTATATCCTTAATCAAGAGATTGACCCCCTTAAACGGCGTATATAAATTAAAAACATTATATAAATTTTACCAAAAGAATTTTTATATATTCTATCACATTAATATAATATGTGCAATAATTTATTTAATTAAAAAGAGGTTTTAAAAAACACAATTCAAAAAATCAGCCGCCGCAAAAATTATATCAGCCCCCATTCAGGCGGCGGAATTTATGCCGGTAAACGGCACAGCGAAAGCGGGCGCAAAAAAACTGTGTAAATAAAATGATTTGCACAACAAAAAATCCCGCGGATAAAAACTCCGCGGGAAATAATTTTATTGTTTGTTTTTTGAAATTACCGGGTTAAAACGCCGCTTTGCGCTATTTTTGCCGGCTTACTTCTGCCCGTCAACATCAGGCACCATTCGCGCATACGATTTAAGCATATCAGGTGTGCTGGTATAATAGCGTTTTTGCTTATCCATAGCGGCGATTTGTGCCATTTCATCATCTGTAAGGGCAAAATCAAACAAATCAAAATTTGCCTTGATATGCTCAGGATTTTTTGAGCCGGGTATAACTATATTGCCGCTTTGAATATGCCAGCGCAGCATTATCTGAGCGTTTGATTTATTATATTTTTCGGCAAGTTTTGAAAACAGCGGCTCATTTATCAGTTTTTTATCGCCGTGCCCCAGCGGATACCAAGCCTGAACTACAATTCCCTCTTTATCAAGAAACGATTTTAATTTTCTTTCCTGCGAATAGGGGTGCAGTTCCGTTTGCAAAACAGCGGGTTTTACCGTGCATATATCAAGTATTTCTTTTATCTGATTTTCATTGAAGTTTGAAAGACCGATTGCTTTTACCATACCCTCTTTATACGCCTTTTCCATAAGCCTGTACCCTGCAACATAATTACCTGCGGGCTGGTGAATAAGCAGTAAATCTATATAGTCCGTATCAAGTCTTTCAAGAGTTTTTTCAACGGCGTTTTCCTGCTCGTAAAAAGCGGGCCAGAGTTTTGTTTCAAGGAAAATTTCTTCACGTGGCACGCCGGATTTTTTCATTGCCCTGCCTACCGCTTTTTCATTTACATAAGCGTTTGCCGTATCTATAAGCCTGTAACCGCACCCGAGAGCGGAAAGGACTGACGACTCCGCCTCATCAGGGCTTAATAAAAATGTGCCTATGCCCGCCATCGGCATTTTTATTTTGTTATTTAAAGTTGCGTATTCCATTAATCCCATATCCTTTCTGCCGGCAGTAACCAAACTAAAAATCACACAGCATTGCTTTGATAGTTCTCATTTCTGCCGGGTTTTAATATTTTCAAAACTTAAGCAAGGTCTAATTCGGCAATCCATTCCTGAACATCGCTCTGCGAAACAGAGGAAGAAAAGCGCTCGCCCTCAAGCCAGTCGCCGGTGCCGGCGAGTTGCTCAAGAAGTTCTCCGCTCTCGCCTATTCCCGAACTTGACGAAGTGCAAAACGGAATTACGGTTTTGCCTGTAAAATCGTTTGCCTCTACAAAAGTATCAACCGGCCACGCGGCAATTCCCCACCATATGGGGTAGCCGATAAATACCGTATCGTACTCGTCCCAGTTATCCACCGTATCGGCAGTAAGTTCAATATTGCGCAAAGATTCGTCCTCATGCTCACGGTTTACACGGCTGCCGTCCGCCGTCCAGTCAAGGTCATCATCCGTATACGGATCTGCGGGCACAAGTTCAAACAAATCGCCGCCGGTTTCCTCAGCAATATAATTTGCCGCCTGCTGTGTGTTTCCCGTTGCGGAAAAATACACCACCAGCGTTTTGCCGCCGCTTTGTGTGTTATCATCTGCCGCCTGAGTTTCCTGTTGCGGCGTGGACTGCGACTGCGTTTCATTTTGAGATGTAGTTTCGTTTTGTTCCCGGGTACTGCAAGCGGTAAAAGCAACCGCAAGCAAAAGCACCATTAAAATTGATACTGCTTTTTTCATAAATTTTTCTCCTTTAAAATTTTATTATATGCAAGCATTAACTATCTGCTCGGCAAGTTGCCAGTAAATGCTTGTTCTGCCGGTGTAATCGCCCGTAAACGCTATAACAAGTTCAAATTGCGGCACAACAAAAATATACTGCCCTGCGTGTCCCTGGGCGAAAAAGGTGGGATAATTACCGCTGCCGAAAGTGCGCACCCACCACTGATAGCCGTAATCCGCCGAACCGCTGTTTCGCTCAAACTGAAGCGAAGTTGACTGCTCTACCCATTCGCGGGGAACTACCTGCCTGCCCTGCCATTCGCCGCCGTCAAGATAGAGTTTGCCGAATTTTGCCATATCATAAATATTCATATAAATGCCGTTGCCGCCGTCGCCTATACCCTGGGAATCAGTATCTATACGAACGCTGTTCATACCGACCGGTTCAAAAAGATACTCCCGCCCGAACTCATAAAGCGTTTCGCCGGTAACCTGCTGAATTACGGCGCAGAGCAGGTGCGTGTTTGCGGTTGAATAATTAAAAAATGTTCCCGGCTCGTGCGCCATAGGCCGGTTCAGCACAAATTCCACCCAGTTATCAGAATCGCGCCACTGCTGCTCAAACTCCGTGTCGCCGCAGTCTATGCCTGAGGTGTGCGTAAGCAGGTGCCTGATGGTTATGCGCCTCCACCTTTCGTCCTGCCTGTTTTCAAGTTGAGGAAAATATTCATAAATCGGCGTATCAACGCTTTCAATATACCCCCGGTCTATTGCAATACCAACAAGCGCGCTTGTAACACTTTTTGACGCCGAATGAAGCAGAAAAACGGAGTTTTCGTCATAGCCATCTTTATAATACTCATCTATAATATATCCATTTTTAACTATGACAGAGGCAAGCAGCGGGAATGAGTCAAATATTTCGTGAATATCGCCAAGCGCTCCTGAATCAAAACCCTGATTTTCCGGCAAATCCTTTTGCCACTCCCACGGCTGTGCAGGCTCGGTTGTTTGAATTTGAGTTGTTTGGGAAATTTCAGCCGCAGACGAGGCCTGCTCCGGCTCTTCCCTGCCGCAGGCGGAAAAGGCAAAGCACACTGCCGCCGCCGTTAAAGCCGCAATCAATTTTTTCAAAATTGTTCTCCTATATTAAAATTAAAAACTCTTTCAAAATCAGTTTATCATCAACAAGCGGCAATAGCAAATACCTATATTGTATTCACCGCCATAACCTGCGGGCATAAAAATATTATTTAGGCGATTATCAGTAGCACTCATTTAAAATATCAAGTATTTCAGAATGGGTCATACTTTTAAAACTGCCCTTTGAAATGCCGCAGGAATCGGCTATTTCCTTTAGTTCGGTCTTGTCTTTAACGCCGAGTTTTCTAAGCGTTGAATGAAGCCCTATCTCTTTAATAAAATCTTCAAGGGCGTCTATTCCGGCAAGCGCCAGTTCCTCGTCTGTTCTTCCGTTTCGGGCAATGCCCCACACATTTTCCGCAAAGCGTACGAATTTCGGCAGACCGTATTTATAAATATGCCTGTAATACGCAGGATGTATTGCGGCAAGCCCGCAGCCGTGGTTGCAGTTTGTAAAAGCGCCAAGTTGATGCTCTATGTTGTGGCATTCAAAATCGCAGTTTTTACCCATTTTAATTACGCGGTTTTCCGCCATAGTGGAATCCCACATCAGGTTGGAGCGGGCAGTGTAATCCTTTGGATTTTTTATTGCCGCCCTAAGATTGCGGATAACGCTTTTCATAAGCGCCTCCATAATATCGTCTGAAACATTATCCTCATTCGGCTCGCTGAAATATGTTTCCATAATGTGGGAAAGTATATCAAACCCGCCGGAAACCATCTGCTTTTCCGGCACGCTGTAAGTGTAAACAGGGTCAAGCAGCGCAAAATCGGGATTAAGTTTCGGATAATCCCTGCCGGTTTTCACTTTCTTTTCCTCATTTGTGATAACCGCTCCACCGTTGCATTCGCTGCCCGTGCCGGTAGCCGTAACTATAACGCCGAGCGGCAGCGGCTCAGTATCTATTACTCCTGGTCTTTCCCAGAAATCCTCCCATATATCGCCCTGATACCACGCGGCAAGAGAAACAGCTTTGCAGCAGTCCATAACCGAGCCGCCGCCTATTGCAAGGATTATATCAACATCGTTTTCCCTTGCTGACTTTGCGCCCTCCAAAACCTTTTTATATGTTGGATTAGGCATAATTCCCGAAAAATCAACCGTCTTTTTTCCGTCTTTTTTAAGTATTTCGGCAACCTCGTCATAAATGCCGTTTTTCTTTACGGAGCCGCCCCCGTAAGCAATCATTACCGTGCTGTATGGCTTAACAAGGCTTGAAAGATATTCATTTACACAACCTTTGCCGAAATACACTTTTGTGCTGTTTTGAAAAATAAAGTTATTCATAAAATCATTTCCTTTCAGATTAAACTGTTTGGGCGTTTGCAGGGTTTTCTTCTGATTCCATTATAAAAAAATCGAGACTTCCGCAGAAGTCTCGATTAGTTATTAAGTATTTACCTTTAGGTTAACAGCGATTTTATCTTTGAATTTCATTTTTTACAGCCCTGAGGAACTGTTTTACTACAGGCGACGGCTGCGGCGAATGGAGCAGACCGTACGGTATGGTATAATTCCAGTCTACCGGCAGAATTTTCAGCAGCGGGTGAACATACTGCCACTTGGGAACTGCCATCAGCACGCAGTTATTGTTTTCGCACTGGTTAAAGACATCAGTGCTGTAAAAATCAAAATCTATGATTTGAATTTGAGAATGATTTTTCCACAAATCATCTCTCAGCAAATCCACATAATGGCTCCAGCCTCTTTTCATCAGCATAAATTTCTCTGAGTATAAATCCTGAACGGTCAGTTTATCTTTACGCGCTAATTTATGGTGGATTGAAACGGCGCAGCAAATAGGCTCGCGTGAAATCTCCAATCCGGCGCACTGACGCAGGCTCAGCATAGTTTCATCAAAAATACCTGCCACAACATCAATATTCTGCCCCAGATTTGCAAGTATCTCCCTGGCGTTTTCAGGCGTATTGTCATACGGTATAAGTTGGAATTTTACGCCGGGGCAATCGTCCTGAAGGCGCGGCCATAAATCCACCAGCACCTGAGCCGGCGTCATGGGAGAGGTGCCGATACGGATAATATCCTCGCTCTGTTTCATAGCGTTTTTCGCTCTGGTAACGGAATCCTTGCAATACTGAATAATGTATTTCGCGTCCTGCGCTAAAGATTTTCCCGCCTGAGTTAACTGAAGTCCACGGTGCGTGCGCACAAAAAGCTGCAAATCCAAATTTTCCTCCAGCAAATTAATCTGC
This sequence comes from uncultured Eubacterium sp., assembly GCA_944380635.1. GTDB lineage: Bacteria > Bacillota > Clostridia > Oscillospirales > Acutalibacteraceae > Eubacterium_R. Next base: position 23,488 of record CALWID010000011.1, read on the forward strand.
TTAATAACTGCCGGCGGGGAAATATACAGTTTTTCCGCCGCCTTATTAAAACTGCCGCACTGCGCTACGCATAAAAATGTTTCAAGTTGTGGGTTATACACTGTTAGATTTCCCCTTTGTTTTACACGCTGAAATGCGCTTAAATATTAAATTTAAACGCTTTTGCCTATTTGTTTAATTTTAACATCTGATTTTCGATTTTTGCAAATTAAAAATTAAAACCGTGCCGCCCACAGCGCCGGCGCCGATTGATATAACTCAATATCATTGTATAAATTATATAACGATTTGTCAAACCTTAACGCAAAAACAGATTTAAAACAATCAGGCAACAATTTAAGCGCCGCGCCAAATAAAAAACGCCCTGCCAGAAACAATGCTCAATACAGCGCGCTCCGAAACGATGCTGAAGCACAGCAGAAAATTCTTGAAATGTTTGATAAATGTCTAAATTTATCTAATTCAGCGATAAAAAACAATGGTGAAATTAAACTCAGTATTAAAGAAGATGCGTTGGGTAAGTATGTTGATGTTGATACTGACCAGCAGATTATTGAAGGAAAAACTTTAAAAGAAAGTATATCCATTATTAATAAATATATGGACAAAAAATTTAGAGGTAAAGTTTTTCCTCTTTCAGAAAACAGTAAGGCTTATATAGGTCATACAGGCATTGATGAATATTCACACCCTGCAAGAAAAAATATTAAAGATGATATTTTGTTCTCAAAGTTAAAAGCAGGAACCGAGTTAGATAACTTGCTTTCAGTATCTGTTTTTGACGAACATAAAGAAGATAATGGACATCATCCAGAAGCAGTAGGGGGGTGGGATTATTATACAACTGTATTTAAAGTGGGAAATAATTTCTATCAGGGCAGAGTATCAATTGAAATCCGACAAAACGGAAGAGAATTTAAGGATATCACAAAAATAAAAGGAATCTCTCGTACAGCCAATCTAAGTGAAAAATCACCCGTTGACACAAGAAATTCCTTCAATAATAGTATATCCAATACAAATGAAAATGTCAAGTTTTCACTTAAAAGCGTCAATGAAAGCGCATATGAAAAAGCGATTAATAGTAATGACTTGGAAACAGCTCAGTATTTTGTTGATAAAGCAGCCGTTAAATGGGGAGCATTGACCGACAAAAACGGCAGACCTTTAAAAGTTTATCATGGCACAACTAATCAAGAGGAAAAAAGCGTTTGGAATAATAAGACAAAAACATATGATACGAATTATAAAAAATTCACTGTTTTTAAAAAGCAGTATGATGAACAATCAGGATACTTTTTTAACTCAAACAGAGATAATGCTGGCGGATACGGAGGAAATTTATATGAAGTGTATTTAAAAATGAATAAACCGCTTATTATTGATTGCAACAACGCCAATTATTCATCCATAGCATATAAAGGGCAGATAAAAGATACTTACGAATGGGCGGAATATGCTCAAAGTAACGGTTATGACGGCGTTATATTTAAAAATATCAGCGATGGTGTTGGCTATGGTGATTTACAGAATATTTCTGATGACTATGTTGTATTTAATTCATCACAGATAAAATCTGCCGAAGCCACTACATATGATGACAACGGTAATATAATACCTTTAAATAAGCGATTTGGATTTTATCAGGATATTCGTTATTCAATAAAAGAAGATGATAATTATTCTTATGATACACTTATATCTAAGCCGGATATGGCATTAACAAATATTACTGACGGAATAAATTACACTTCGCGGGGAATCACCAGAAAAGATATAATAAATGAAGCGGTCAATAATGCAAAAACAGTTGGCAGAGAAAACGAAAATGGCAATGCGGTTATCTATGTTTATGATATTGCAAAAGAGATTATCGTGCCGAAAAAGGCTATCCAACACTCGCTCGACAGAAGAATAGAAGTTAATGGTCCTGTCGTAACGAATATAGGCAATATTCTTAAAAACTCCATACGAATCAATGAATTGATACCGAGAGGTGATAATATTGAACAGAGTTATGTACTTATCGGTGCGGCGAAAAGTCAACTAAATGAACCTTTTATAGTATCTTTTGTGGTCATTATAGTATCTTTTGTGGTCAACGAATTTACAAATGAAGTCAAATCTATTGATGTTTTATACTCCGTAAATGCAAAAACAGAACCTGCCGGGAGCTTATCCCCAGAGCTTTCATCACAAAGTGATGTTTCTCTTACAGGTTCTAATATCAGTATATCCGATTTGCTTGATTATGTCAACAGGTATTATCCGGATATACTGCCGGAAGATGTACTTAGGCATTACTGCTATAATGCCCGCCCTGATGGCGTAATCGGCGGAAGTGCGTTGTATTCTTTAAAGGAAGATGTAAATACCAGCGTATTTGAGAACAACGAGGAACTGAACGAAACCGCGAACAATATGTTAGATATACTGCGCCTGCGGCAGTTGCCGTGCCGTAGATTTCACGCGGACCTATTTACTGCGCCGCCCGTAATAAAACAGTTCCTTCAAACTGTACGCAAGGCAGCACAGCAATATGAGTAATAACCAAAAGGTAAATAGCACATAACGAATCGAGACTTCTACATAGGTCTCGATTTTTTTATAATGGAATCAGAAAAGGTAGAAAGGACGGCAACAGGATGAAAGTGAAAAGAATAAGGCTGCTCTCTGCCTGCCGGATAGGCTTACAGGCTGAGGGATTTTCGCGATACAACCCTGCGCATTACAGGCATTCCCGCCTGTTTTTGCAACGGCAGGTTTCGCTCTTTTAGGTGAGCCTGTTTTTTTGAAAGGAAGCGACGAAAATAATGGAGGACAACGCGGAAAAATACCTGTTTGAAAAAATGCCCGTTCCCAAAGCGGTGGCAACCTTGGCTGTTCCTACCATTATCAGTCAGGTTGTTACTATGATCTACAATTTGGCAGACACCTTTTTTGTTGGTCAAATCGGCGACCCGCTGATGGTTGCCGCTGTTTCGCTGGTGTCCCCATGGTTTAACCTGCTCACCGCTCTTGGCAATCTATTCGGCCTTGGCGGCAGCAGCCTAATCTCCCGAATGATGGGCGCTCAAAACCACAGAGATATTCGATATGTATCAGCATTCAGCATATGGGGAGGGGCAGCGGTGACGCTGCTTTTTTCCCTTGCCACCTGGTTTGCCAGAGTGCCCCTTCTAAACTTTTTGGGCGCCAGTCCGGGCACCTATTCTTATGCGCAGGATTATCTTCTATGGGTAGTAGTGCTGGGCGGAGTACCTACCATGGTGAGCCTTGCGCTTGGCCATCTGCTGCGCAGCGAAGGCCACGCAAAGCAGGCAAGCGCCGGTATGATGTTCGGCGGTATACTTAATGTGGTGCTGGACCCGGTTTTCATTTTTGTGTTTAATTTGAATGTAACAGGAGCCGCCCTTGCCACGGCATTTTCCAACACCGCTTCGGTAGTTTTCTTTCTAATACAGTACCTGCGGCTTAAAGGAAAAACCGCGATTTCCCTGAACCCTCGGTACTTTACCTTCCGTTTCGTGCGGCCCATTTTCTCCGTAGGTCTCGCCTCGGCTTTAGCCACAACCCTCGGCAATGCCTCCAATATGGTAATTGTGCATCTGGCATCCGGATACGGCGATATTCCGGTGGCTGCTTACGGAGTAGTAAAACGAATCGACCAGTTCCCACTGAATGTTTCCATGGGGTTGTGCCAAGGTTTTATGCCTCTCGTGGGGTATAATTTTTCTTCTAAGAATTATGTACGGATGCGTAAGGTATCCACTTTTTCCTGGAAAGCAGCCCTGGTTATATCCGCCTGTTTTGTTGCCTGCTTTGCCGCATTTGCACCGGGAATTCTTCATCTTTTTATCCCTGAGACGCAGACCAGTGCTTTGGGCGCATCTTTCCTACGGATTGCCTGTATAGCAGTGCCGCTGACAAGTGTAAACTTTCTCATAAGTTATACTCTGCAAGCCATGGGAAAAGGGTTGCAGTCCGCTGTTCTTACCTCCTGCCGTCAAGGGCTGCTCAATATTCCCCTGCTTATTGTGATGAACTTGATTTTTGGCCTTTACGGTATGATTTGGACTCAATTGGCAGTAGAGATAATAATGCTTCCCGTTTCTTTGGGGATATATTTTCGCACATTCCGGGGTCTGAAAGCAGAAAGTTAAAACCTTTCAGTTCTTCCTTCACAGGCAACAAAAGTTTTCGTTTTTGCGCGCTTTCAGGCGAAGGAAATCCAAAACACAAATTAAAATATAAATTAAATCATCAGTTAATATTTGAAAGGAGTAAACAAGTATGGCAAATTTGAACAATAAGGTTGCGGTTGTAACCGGTGGAAGTTCCGGCATAGGAAAAGCCATTGCGCAGCGATTTGCAAAAGACGGCGCAAATGTTATTATCGTGGGCCGCAGAGAAGCGCCTTTGCAGGAAGTGGCTGCTGCAGATGAAAAAATCTGTTATGTTGCCGGAGATGTCACCAAAACAGATACAATTAAAAAAATTATTGATACCGCGGAAAAGAAATTCGGTCGTTTAGACATTTTGGTAAACAGCGCCGGCTGGTGCCCTGTGCAGCCGATTACCGAGATGACAATTGCGGACTATGACAAGGCGTTCAGTCTTGATGTACGGGCTTTAGTGGAATTAACCATTTATTCGCTGCCAATGCTGCGCAAGGCAAAGGGCAATATCATCAACCTGTCCAGCGTAGGCTCTACTCATCGCAGTAAAAATCTATCAATGTATCAAGGGGCAAAAGCGGCAGTAGATAATTTTACCCGCGTCTGGGCGCTGGAGTTAGCGCAGGACGGGGTTCGTGTTAATGCTATTGCCCCGGGAGCAATCAGCACTAATATCTGGAATGTGCCCGGCATTTCCGCAGAGGAGGCAAAAAAGCACAAAGACGGAATTGCCGCCGGTATTCCTTTCGGCTATTTTGGTGCGCCGGAGGACATTGCCAATATGGCCGCTTTCCTTGTAAGCGATGAGGCCCGCTATATCAGCGGCGGAATCTTTCCTGTGGACGGCGCTATGGGTGCGATATAAATAAAAAAGGATAAAATTTATGGAAAAGTTACAGAGTGCAGGCGGCTCTGCACAGATGGAGAAATACTTTAATAAACGGAAAGGAAGTTGTGGATTATGGAAACTGTAACGCTTAGGAACGGAGTAAAAATGCCGAGGCTCGGCTACGGCGTTTTTCAGGTAACAAACGATGAATGCGAACGCTGTGTGCTGGATGCTCTTTCGGCAGGCTATCGCTCTGTTGACACGGCGCAATCCTACGGAAACGAGGAGGCGGTGGGAGCCGCAGTTCAAAAATCCGGCATTGCCCGGAGCGACTTATTTTTAACAAGCAAAATCTGGATGTCCAACGCAAGTTATGAAAAAGCGAAAGAGTCTATTGATAAATCTCTTAGGAATATGAAAACAGATTATCTTGACCTGATGCTGATCCACCAGCCGTTCGGCGATTACTACGGCGCATACCGTGCTATGGAAGAGGCTTATCACGCAGGTAAACTGCGTGCCATCGGCGTGTCCAACTTCTACCCAGATCGGCTCATCGACCTGTGCCGGTTTGCAGAGATTGCCCCAATGGTCAACCAGGTGGAAACCCATGTGTTTCAGCAGCAAAAGATTGCCCACGAGTATATGGAAAAATACGGCGTTCAACACGAAGCCTGGGGGCCTTTTGCCGAAGGGAAAAAGAACTGCTTTACAAATCCGGTGCTGGTAAAAATCGGAGAAAAGTACGGCAAGACTGCCGCGCAGACCGCCTTGCGTTTTCTAATTCAGTCCGATGTAGTAGTGATTCCGAAATCCACCCACAAAGAGCGAATGGAGCAAAACCTTGATGTGTTTGATTTTGCCTTGAGCAAAGAGGATATGGAAGCCATACGGGCGCTTGATGAGGGAAAGAGTTTATTCTTTGACCACTACGACCCCGCAACGGTAGAAATGCTCACGAATATGGGTAAAACAAGAGTAGTATAAGGAAATCCGCTATGAAACGAATAAAAAGGGCTTTTGTTTTAGCGCTTTGCACGGTACTGGCACTTTTGTGCTTTTACGGGTGTGCGAGGGGTAATCTTCAGGAAAATGAAGAAACGGCCGAAAGCGCCTCTACTGAGCAGAATAACGCCCCGACTTCGGAAAACAGCGGACAATCGCAGGAGTCGGGGAAATTACAAACGGGAATAATCGCAAATCAGATTTTGCATGGCGAAACCGGCGAAATCCATTACAGTTATTATCTTCCGGACGGCTATGATAAAAGCCGTTCGTACCCGCTGATGATGGCAATACCCGGTTATGATATGATGTGGTTCGGAGATGATTCGGCGGGTTCAAACCTCACCTGGCGCGGTTTCCTGAGTTGGACGGAACTTTCACAGGATATGATAGTTGTTTCCGCCCAGTTTACGGACTGGCACGAAACCTCCGCACGGCAGGCGATAGAGTTAACGCAATATTTTATAGATAATTTCGCCGTTGACAAAAATCGGGTTTACGCCTGCGGTTATTCCGCGGGCGGCGAAACCATGTCGCAGGCGGTATCCATGCGCCCCGATTTGTATGCGGCGTATCTGCATGGCTCTTCACAGTGGGACGGCGAATATGAGCCTGTTGCCGAAAACGGCGTGGCGGTATATATTTTTATGGCTGAAAATGACGAATATTACGGCTCCGAACGCGCGCGCAGCGCTTATGATAATCTGTATGCCGCATATGAAAACACCGGTTTAAGCGAAAGTGAAATAAGCGCCGTTTTGCAAATCCAAACGCCCGGCAATGACTGGTTTGCCCAAAGGGGATTTACGGGATATTACCACGCAGGCGGAAATATCCTGTTTGATGAAGATGATATTTTGAACTGGATAATTTCAAAAAGCAAATAATAAATGTATATACCCGTTTGCTGCAAGAAGATAACGGGCTGCTTTCAATCAAATCCTTTTGTGTTACTTTAAGGCACTGTATGATTTCTTTGCCTATTTTGTTGAAAAATCAGAAATGCGCTCGCCCGCCCTGCCAGAAACATTGCTCATACAGAGCGCTCCAAAACGATGATGAAGCACAGCAGAAAATCCTTGAAATGTTCAATAAAGCGCTGGAAAGTTCAGAAAATAATGGTAAATTCAGAGTAAAACACAGTGAGAATCGCATATTGATGTTATATGAGAAAAAATATACGGCTCATACTATTTAGTAGAAGTTGTTGTTTAAAATAAGTATAAAAAATTATTGGTAGTTAGTGCATATATAAATAAAAAAGGTACAGTTACGCAAGTATCCGATGGTGTTAGCACCCCCGAATTATACGCCCAAAACGCGCTTGCTTCTTCTGTACCTACTAACAGTATATCCACTCCAAATGAAAATGTCAAGTTTTCACTGAAAAACCAGCTGAAAAACAAAGAAATTGACATTGGGAATTATACCTGCTAATTTGGTTTTTTATAAAAAATCAAACAAAGCGGCAAGGATTGCATTTTATGCCGCAAGCGCAAAAAAAGAACCGGCTGGGAGCTTATCCCCGCAGCTTTCGACAGCTGCTACCGATTCCAAAATCAGTATATCCAATTTGCTTTTTTATGTCAACAGGTATCATATAGGTATAATCCGGGAAAAGTGTTTGGCTTTACGCAAGGCAAAACGCTTTTTCGGATAATGATTTTATCAAAATTGCTGTCAAAATTTTTCAATTATATTTTTATGATAAATTCACAAAATACTTTTGCAAACGCAATTAAAACGCAAAAGAGGTGTGTAAATAATGAAAAATGTAGTACCTGAGGCTAAAGAAGCTCTTAACAGATTCAAGATGGAAGCCGCTTCTGAGGTTGGTGTAAATCTTAAGCAGGGTTACAATGGTGACCTTACTTCCAAGCAGGCCGGTTCTGTTGGCGGTCAGATGGTTAAAAAGATGATTAAGGCTTATGAGGAATCAATGAAATAAGCTTTGCGGGTGTTAACCTGCGCCCCGAAAGGGGCTGATTGCCTGACAAGGCAATCCTGCTGATTAAAAAATCAGAAAAAAAGGGCTGCGCCTGCAATAGCGGGTGCAGCCTGATTTTTATTTACTTATAATTTACCGCGGTTCAAAAAGTATAAACTCTATTCTGAAACGCGGTTATTCTTTTTCCGTTTTTGCCTTAATTCCTGAAAGAAAAGTGAAAGCAACTGCGAGCACTCCTTTTCGTCAACGCCGCCCTCTATCTGTGGTTTATGATTATACGGCAGGCTGTTAAAATCAACTACCGAGCCAAACGAGCCCGCTTTTTTATCATACGCGCCGAAAATCACCTTTTTAATCCGGGAATTAATAACGGCGCCTGCGCACATTGGGCACGGCTCAAGAGTAACATACATTTCACACTGCCAAAGCCGCCAGCCTCCAAGAGTTTTACAAGCCTCGTTTATAGCGGATATTTCTGCATGAAGCAGGGCATTTTTGCCGTTTTCACGCATATTTCTGCCTCTGCCGACGATAACGCCGTCTTTAACAACAACTGCGCCGACAGGCACCTCGCCCTCTTCAAAACTTTGCTTTGCAAGGCGCAAAGCCTCCTCCATAAACTTATTCATATCATACTTTCTGTATGCTTAACAGAACGGAAAAAATAAGATAAAGGCTTGAAACGATTAGAACGGGCGACGAAATAAACGCGCCTATCTTCTTAGCGGTTGTATTAGCAAACGGATATGTTTCGGGCTTATCAAGTTTAAAACTAAGCCGATGTTTAACTGCAAGAATAACGGTGCACGCGATACCGACAACTATCCAGAAAACGAACACGGCAGTACCCGAGTAATCGCTGATTTCACTGCCGAAACAATATTCAACGATAAGCGACAGAACGCTCATTCCGTTATTAAAGCCGTGAATTAAAACGGCGGGGATAATACTATCCGTTTTAACAGTAACAAAGCCGAGAATAAGGCCCACCAAAGTTGCGAAAACAAACTGAATGAGATTACCGTGAAGAAGTCCGAAAACGAGTGAAACGCCGACCACGCCAACCGCCTTGCCGTATTTTTTTAGCAGGCCGAGCGAGCAGCAGCGCATTGCAAATTCCTCGCACACGGCGGGGACTATTGCTGTTGCAAGAGCCGAAATAATGCAGGCAAACGCATTTTCCGGGTCAGGAGTTTCACCCTGAGTGAGTTCATAGCCTAAGGACTCGGAAACAGTCATCATAACAGCGACAATATAATCCGCCGCTATACAGCAAAGCATTCCGAAACCCACCCAAAGGCAAAGCGACGAAAACTTTAAGCGCTTATTTGGGATAAGCGGCGTTTCATAATTTTTCTTATTTGCAAGCGCCATTATGCCGAAAGGCACTGCAACCGCCAAAAGTTCCACAAAAATTATGCCGAAACTGTTTTGAAAAACAGAAGACGACATATATAAATCATATAAGGTATCGCTGACCATCAGAAAAAATGACGATACCAACTGAACAACGATAAACGCAATAACGCAAAGCCCCATCATATTGCCGACTTTGCGGATTTGGCGCCGCTCTTCCTTGGCTTTCATCTGATAATACAGATTGCTGCTGTAATAATTTTGCGGATTTCCGCCCGGATACTGCGGATTTCCGTTATAATACGGTGCGCCGCCGTTTTGTTGATACGGCTGATACCCGTTTTGATAAGGCGGATACTGCGGATTTCCGCTATAATGCGGTGCGCCGCCGTTTTGGTACGGCTGATACCCGTTCTGATAGGGCGGATAACCGCCCTGATAAGGCTGATAGCCGTTTGGATTTTGGGGATTTGCGCCTTGGTTTTGCGGGTTTGAGTTATTATACTGCGGATTTGAACCGGAATTTTGCGTATTCGGGTTCCCGTAAGGGTCAGGATTATAATATGTGTTCAAATAAGTCCCTCAAATCAAAATAATTAGTCAAGTTCAGCGGCAAGTTTCTTTAAGTAAGCCTTGAGTTCATCCTTTGTTTCGGGATGTTTAAGGCCGACTTCAATATTTGCCTGAAGGATTCCGAATTTATTGCCCATATCATAGCGAACGCCTTCATAATCAACGGCGACAACGCCATCGGTCTGAGCAAGAGTTTTCATAGCGTCGGTAAGTTGAAGTTCATTGCCTGCGCCGAGAGGGGTGTTTTCAAGAATATCAAAAATCTGCGGCGGGAGCACAACTCTGCCGAGAATTGAGAAATTGCCCATAATTTCCTCCGGCTTTGGCTTTTCAATCATATCGGTGCATTTGTAGCAATTACCCTCAAGCGGTTCTGTTTTAAGAGAGCAATATTTTGTGATAGCCATTCCCGGCACTTCCTTAACGCCTACAACGCCCTTGCCGTATTTTTCATAAGCATCGCAAAGCTGCTTTGTGCAGGGAGTTTCTGAAAGGATAACATCATCACCGTAAAGAACGGCAAAAGGCTCGTTGCCTACAAAGTTTTTAGCGCACAAAACGGCATGACCGAGACCTTTTGTTTCCTTTTGACGAAGGAAATAAATATTGCCGAAACTTGAGCAGGCAAGCACATCTTCATAAATTTTCTTTTTGCTTTCATTGCCCTTAAGTTTATCCTCAAGTTCATAAGCATGGTCAAAATGGTCTTCAATAGCGCCTTTATTTCTGTTTGTAATAACAAGCACTTCCTCAATGCCGGACGCAAAAGCCTCCTCAACTATATACTGGATAGCAGGCTTATCAACAATGTTGAGCATCTCCTTTGGCACTGCCTTTGACGCCGGCAGAACACGGGTACCCATACCTGCTGCCGGAATTATAGCCTTTCTTACTTTCATAATCGAATCCTCCATTAATTAAATTCACAATATTTAAAATATTAATTTAAAGATAAGCAATCATATCAGTAATTAAACTGAGCGCTAAAAACGCAATACAAGGGGCAAAGAAACTAACCCCGCCCTTGCCTGCAAGAAAAAGTTTTCTAATCTCCGCCGGGGGCATTTCTTCCCCGCTCTGCATTGCAAACGGCGACGGTGCGATAGTTGCGCCGGATTCAAGTTTTTTATCAACATCGGCAATAAGCGAAAAGACCCTGCGCCTGTAAAGCCGGTCTGCAAACGCAGCAATTATTATATGGATAACGGCAAGCGCCGCAAACAAAATCAGATATGCTGTAATAACGCCGGAAGAGTTAATAAGCGAATTTAACTGAGAATAATACTCCGCAGATGAAATTGAAGTATTCTGCACAAGTTCCATTGCTCCGTTTGAAAAAGCAGTAAGCTGCTTTGTAAACACCATACTGATTATAAATCTTGCCGCAAACTCAAGAGCAAGGAAAAGAGTGCCGGGGCCGTACATTTTTCTGAAAAACAGATAATACGGGCCGAAAATAAAGGCGCTCCAGTTCCAGCCGATTTTTTTATTCTTTTTAAACTTTGTAACAAATTTAATAAAATTCGTGCCGATAACCGTTATAATATCCGAAAGGAGGACGCCGTCTATCTTCTCATCATTTTTAAAAATGAAAGCAGATTTTTTGCTTGGCTCATTTCCTGTGGGAATCGGTATATGTGTATACTCGCTTGACGGCTGCTGATTTTTGCCTGTATCAGCAGATGGCTGAGCGCCTTGCGGCGGAACATAATACGGGCCGTTTTGCTGAGCGCCGGGCTGAGCCGCATGCGGCTGCTCCTGAACATTCTTATGCTGATTTCTGTTATAAACAAAACCTTTTGAATGAAGTTCTGAATTAGCGCATTTACCTATTTTTTCATAACACTGCCTATGATGCGGAGTACCGCACTCAGGGCATGTAACAATATCATCCCCGCTTTTGAAAGCAACGCCGCAAACGGGGCATTTTTGGTTTTCATAAAGGGACATAAAATACTCCTTGATTGTTTTTCATTTAATTATACATTAAAGTAACACAAAAAATCAATAATTTAATTAAAATAAAGTAAATATATTTTTAACGGCAGCACTTGAAATACATAATAAACACTTGAAATACAGAATAAAGTTGTATATAATATCATATACTGTTTTTACAATTTTAATCTTTTTTATAAATAACAAGAATAAACAAAGAGAGCAGAGGAAAAAATATGGTTGAATTTGATGATTTAAGGCTGAGGCTGCTTGAATCCGAAAAGCCCATTGAAAATCTTAAGGAAGCGCTTGCCATAGACCACATAAAAAAAGAGGTTGAAGACCTTGAAAAGCAGGCGGCCGCTCCGGGATTTTGGGATAACGCCGAGGAAAGCCAAAAAATACTTAAAAAAACAGGCTCATTAAAATCAAAAATTGAAAGTTACAGCAGTCTGAAAAGCGATTATGAAGACGCGCTTATGATGATAGAACTTGCTAATGAAGAAAATGACGAAAGCATGGTTGAGGACTGCCGCAAATCTGTTGAGGATATTGAAAAGCGGGTTGAGGACCTTACGCTCACTACCCTGCTGAACGGCGAATACGATTCAAAAAACGCGCTGCTTACTTTCCACGCCGGCGCCGGCGGAACAGAGGCTATGGACTGGGCGGAAATGCTTTTCAGAATGTATAACCGCTGGGGTGAAAGGCACGGATACAAAGTTTCAACCCTTGATTATCTTGACGGCGATGTTGCCGGGCTTAAAAGCGCCACAATACTTATTGAGGGCGAAAATGCCTATGGTTATCTTAAGGGAGAAATGGGAATACACCGCCTGGTGCGTGTTTCACCGTTTGATTCTTCGGGCAGGCGCCACACTTCATTTGCGTCCGTTGAAGTTATGCCGGAAATTGACGATGATGTAAACATTGAAATTCGTGAAGAAGATATAAAAATGGATGTTTACAGAGCGTCCGGCGCGGGCGGTCAGAAAGTTAACAAAACTTCGTCCGCCGTCAGGCTTACCCATATACCTACGGGCATAGTGGTATCATGCCAGATAGAGCGTTCACAGCATCAAAACAGGGAAGTTGCCATGAGAATGCTTAAATCAAAACTTGTTGAAATAAAAGAACGCGAAAATCTTGAAAAAATAGAGGACATAAAAGGCGACCAAAAAGAAATTGCCTGGGGCAGCCAGATAAGATCTTATGTTTTTATGCCGTACACAATGGTAAAAGACCACAGAACAGGCTATGAAATGGGCAATATAAACGCGGTTATGGACGGCGATATAGACGGCTTTATAAACGCATACTTAAAACAAAAAAGCGTTGAGGACGCTGAAAAGAATTAAAAAAACTTCCACTTCTAATAATACTCCTTCTGCAAAAAATAATTGCAGGAGGAGTTTTTTATGAATAAAAAAAATTTTTTATTGAGAGCGGCGCCTTTGATAATGGCTTTTTGCCTGATATTCAGCGCCTGCTCGGTTAAAACGGAAATGCCAAACGAAGAAACCGTACCTGGTACAACGGCGGAAAACACAACAAATGTTGCGGACACAACTTTAGAGGCGGACGCGGCAAACGGCAGCAAGCAGGATGTTGTGGATTACAGCGCCGAGCCGGTAATTTGGGGGCCGGGAAACATTAAAGACCATGAGAGGCCGACCGACCCTGAAAAACTGCAAAACAAATACAGCGAAATGAGCGCGCAATGGCTGCTGCCGGAGGGCAAAACGATATGCCTTACTTTTGACGAGGGGTATGAAAACGGCTACACCGCTCAGATTTTGGACACTTTGGCGCAGAAAAAAGTGAAAGCCATATTCTTTTGCACTTATGATTATGTAAAGGATAATCCCGACCTTGTTTTGCGAATGATAAATGAAGGTCATATTCTTGCAAACCACAGTTATTCGCACTACAATATGACGGAAATAGACCTTGAAACCGCAGAGGAAGAAATAACGCTTATGCACGATTTCGTTAAGGAAACCTACAATTATTCCATGGAATATTTTCGCTTTCCCGAGGGCGTATTCAGCGAGCAGACATTAGCGCTTGCGGCGCAGTTGGGCTACAGGAGCGTATTTTGGAGTTTTGCATATGAGGACTGGGACACTCAAAATCCGCCGGAAGAAAGCACTGCGTTTGAAAAAATAACTTCTTCCACCCATGACGGTGAAATAATGCTGCTGCACGCAGTATGCGAAACAAACGCAAATATTTTGGGCGATGTTATAGACAATGTCCGAAATCAAGGCTATGAATTTACTACCGAACTTTAAACAGCAGAAATATGAGCAGGCATGAAAAAACCAAACCCGGCTAATACGGTTTGCTTTTGTATATTTCCGTTTTTTTGCTTTTATAAGACGACAGGCGGCGGGTTTAAGCGCGGTCAGGAAGAATTATTACAGTCTGCGGCGGCGAGCATATCGCCGCCGTTTTTTATTGCATACTGCCCGCATAATTCCCTATTGCAACAAACAATCTGTTTTTTGTTGAAAAATTTGTTAAATTTAAAAATTAGTATTGTTATAAATTTTTATTTAATATATAATATTTAATATCTGAAAAAATATACGGGCTTTTAAACTGCTTGTTTTGAAAGTGAGAGAATTATAAAAATGATTTTAACAAAAGACATAGGAATAGATTTAGGAACTGAAAACACCCTGATATGCGACAGAAAAGGCAGAATACTTATAAGGGAGCCATCCGTTGTGGCGGTAGATGTTAAATCCCGCCGCGTACTTGCTACGGGAAACGAGGCAAAGGCAATGATAGGCCGCACGCCGGGCTCAATTATAGCGGTAAAGCCGCTTAAGGACGGCGTTATTGCCGATTTTGATATGACTGCGGATATGCTGCATAATTTTATTTACCGCTCTTCTAAAACCTCTATGTTTACAAAAACAAGAGTTATAATCACCGTGCCGAGCGGCGTTACGGAAGTTGAAAGGCGTGCCGTTGAGGACGCGGCAAGAGCAGCGGGCGCTCAGGAAGTTGAACTCATAGAGGAACCTATGGCGGCGGCTCTCGGAGCGGGTCTGCCTGTTTTTGAGGCGTCAGGCTCTATGGTTGTTGATATAGGCGGCGGCACCTGCGATATTGCCGTAATGAGTTTAGGCGGCATAGCGGCAAGAAAAAGCGTTAAAGTTGCGGGAAATGCGCTTAACGAAGCAATCATAAATCATATGAAAAGAGCGCATAATCTGCTTATAGGCGATGTTACTGCCGAAGATATAAAGATAAAAATCGGCTCTGTTTCCGAATATGACGGCGAGGGCGCTATGGAAGTGCGCGGCCGCAATCTTACGGACGGGCTGCCTAATTCTATTGAGATAACAAGCGAGGAAATAAGAGGCGTGCTCTCAGAGCCTGTAAGCGAAATAGTTGAGGCAATAAGGGAAACGCTTGAAGTAACGCTGCCGGAACTTGCCGCGGATATACTTGACAGAGGCATATATTTAACCGGCGGAACGGCGCTTTTAAGAGGTTTGCCGGAACTTATTGCAAAGGAAACCAAGATAGCCGTTCATCTGCCTGAAAATCCGATGGATGTTGTGGCAATCGGAACATCAGTTAAACTCAGAAGGGCGCGTTAAAAATGAAACAACTTTTTAAAAGCAGGCGTTTTAAAGTAATAGCCGGAGTAATTGCCCTGCTGCTTGTGGGCGCGCTTATCTGCGCCGCTAACGGCCGCGGGGAAACTGCGCAGTCCGGAATTATAGGCACTGTATTTACACCGGCAAACTGGCTTGCGTCTAAAATATCAGACGGAATTACATATGTATTCGGCGAGGCTACCGGAAACGAGGAATACCTTGAGCGCATAGACGAACTTGAAAACCAAGTTGGCTCATTGCAGGACCAACTTGCCGACTATGAAAACTTAAAAAAGCAGAACGAACTGTATAAAGACGCTCTTGAACTTAAAGAGGAAAACCCCGACTATACATTTGTTGAGGCAAAGGCAATAAGCAGGGACGCTGCTGATATTTTCGGCTCTTACACCATAAATAAAGGCACGGCAAGCGGCATAAAAGACGGCGACGCTGTGCTTTACGGAAATTACATAGTAGGAATAATAGACAGAGCCTACCCCACCTACAGTGTTGTAAAAACTATTCTTGACCCTGATTTTTCCGTATCCGCCTACGAAATTGTTTCAGGCGAAATATCATATGTTACCGGCCGTGCCGAACTTGCGCCTGAGGGCAAGTGTATAATGGCAAACCTTGATTCTTCAACCGCCGTTACATACGGCTCAATCATAGCAACAGCCGGAATAAGCGGAAAAATACCCGAGGGGCTTATTATAGGCACTGTTGAGGAAATTCAGGAGGACACTTCTTCCATTGCCTCATACGCCGTTATAGAGCCGGGCGTTAATGTAAACAACATTTCCGAATGCCTTGTGCTTACCGGGTATGAAAGCGAGGCGCAGTAATGGATATTTCCTACAAACAGCGCACGCTTAAAGTTGTTGTTTACCTACTTTTAACGGCAGCGGCGGCGCTTATTCAGAATACTGCCGGGCTTACGCTTGAAATAGGCGGCGCAAGGTGTTTTATTCTGCTGCCGGTATGTATGATACTCGGAGCTGGCGAAGATGAGAGATTTGCCGCCGTAATTGCTCTTGCGGGCGGAATGCTGTGGGACTTAAGTTCCTCCGTACACCTTGGATTCAACGCCGTTTATATGTGCATAATGTGCTTTTTCGGCGCAGCGCTTATAACTTATATAATAAGAAACACTTTTATAACAAATTTCATTTTCAGCACGGTATTTATTCTTATTTACTGCCTGCTTTACTGGCTGTTCTTCATAATAATAAAAGATGTGCGCGGCGCGGAACTGAGTTTATTTACTTTTTATTTACCGAGCGCGCTTTATACGATTATTGCAACCCCTGTAATATATTTCAGCCTTAAGCCCGTAAAGCGTTCGCTGAACAAACCTATCAGAGCATTAAACTAAAAGGAGCAATCAAACTTTGAGAAGCAGACATTTCAGCGCAAGAAGCCTTATTGCGATAATACTTGTTATTGCGCTATTGTGCACATTCGGCTACTCGCTTTATGATATACAGATAGTAAACGGCGAATACTACCGCGCCCAAAACAGCACGGAGGATACATACACCGTTTCCATAGAGGCGGCAAGGGGCGAGATTGTGGACAGAAACGGAAACCCGCTTGTTACGAACCGGCAGGGTAATTCCATAATTCTGGACGCCGCCTATTTTCCGTCCAGCAGCGACAATGCGTCAAGAAACGCCGTTATTATAAACCTGATACGCCTGTTTGAAAAAAACGGCGAGGAATATGTTAACAACCTGCCGCTGAGATTAGGTTCCGGCGGAATAGAATTTACGGAAGATGAAGACGCCGTTGCCACGATGAAGAGCAAAGATATGTTTAATCTTCAAAACTACGCCACTGCTCAGAACTGTTTTGACGCAATGGTTGAAAAATACGGTCTTGAGGGTTATGATACCGAAACCGCTCTTAAAGTCGGCGCTATAAGATATGAACTTACAAGGCTGCTGTTTTCAATAGAAAACCCCGTTACAATTGCTGATGATGTCAGCGACGAAACCGTGGCGGCGATAAAAGAAGACCGCCAGGATTATCTCGGCGCTGATGTTCAGCCTGTTGCATACAGAGAATATGCTGATTCCACTCTTGCGCCGCACATTCTCGGCACTATCAGAAAAATCAACGCTGAGGAATACGCTGAACTGAAAGACCAGGGTTACGGCATTAACGATACCATAGGCGAAAGCGGTATTGAAGCCGCTATGGAAAGTGAACTGCGCGGCACGCCGGGAGAACTGACCATAACTATTGATTCAGACGGAAATGTTACTGAAGAAATAACAAAAGAGCCGATTCAGGGCAACACCGTAGTGCTTACCATAGACCGCGACCTGCAAAAATTAGCGCAGCAGAAACTTGAGGAAACCTGCAACGAGATAAGCGCATCCGAAGGCGCGGGCGCTGTTGTTGTGGAAGATGTGAACACCGGTGCAATACTTGCCGCGGCGTCATACCCCGCATATGACCTTCAGGATTATTATGATGATTACTCTTCGCTTGTTTCAAACCCGAGGCAGCCGCTTTTCAGCAGATTTGCGCTCGGCACATATGCCCCCGGCTCAACATTTAAGCCTGCTATGGCGTGCGCTGCGCTTGAGGAGGGAATTATTACCGAAAGCACCACTTTCAGATGCCGAGGCACCTGGCAGTATTACGATGTTAGATTCCAATGCTTAAACGGACGCGCGCACGGCACCGAAAATGTACGCGAGGCGCTGAGGGATTCCTGCAACATATTCTTTTATAATGTTGCGGACAGAATGGGCATTTCAAAAATAGACGAGTATGCCTCTATGTTTGGTCTTGGTGAAAAGACCGGCGTTGAAATAAGCGAGGCGTCCGGTGTGCTTGCCGGCCCTGCAAGCGCGGAAAGATACAACAGAACTTGGCAGATGGGTGATACGATTCAGGCGGCAATAGGCCAGTCAGACAACCTGTTTACACCGCTTCAACTTGCAAATTACTGCGCTACTGTGGCAAACAGCGGCACAAGATATGAAATGCATTTCGTGAAATCCGTAATAAATACCTCAAGCGGCTCTATTGAAGAGACCGGCGCAACAGTTGCGGAAGAACTGCCTATTTCACAACACACTTTTGATATAGTGCACGAAGGTATGAGGATGGTTGCCCAGCAATACACCCTTAGCAACATATTTAAAAACTCCGGCGTTGATGTTGCCTGCAAAACGGGTACTTCGCAGGTTATCAGAAACGGAAAAGAAACAAACAACGGTTTCCTTATCACCTTTGCGCCTTATGAAAATCCGGAAATTTCGATTGCTTCAGAAATAGATTTTGCCGGTTCCGGTACATCAACTGCCGAACTGACATCTTCTATAATTGAATATTATTATTCAAACAACACGGACGAACAGCCCGCCCAGAGCACCGGTTCTCTGCTTAACTGACGCAAATTTTGCTAATTTTGTTATTGAATATATATACATTTTATGGTATTATGTTAATATTGATTTAAATAGTAAATTTATTAATTGATATTTTAAATAATATAAAAGAGGTATTTTATGAATATTGCACTTATTGCACATGACGCAAAAAAAGAACTGCTTGTTCAGTTTTGCATTGCCTACTGCGGCATAATGAGCCGCCACGATTTGTGCGCAACAGGCACAACGGGCAAACTTGTTCATGACGCTACCGGGCTGAATATTAACTGTTTTCTTTCAGGCAGCCAGGGCGGCGGGCAACAGGTTGCAAGCCGCATTGCGTGCAACGAAATTGATTTGCTTATATTTTTC
This sequence comes from uncultured Eubacterium sp., assembly GCA_944380635.1. Lineage (GTDB taxonomy): Bacteria > Bacillota > Clostridia > Oscillospirales > Acutalibacteraceae > Eubacterium_R. The sequence continues at coordinate 42,690 of CALWID010000011.1, forward strand.
AGGGACCCGCTCAGCCCAAAACCGCACGAGCCTAACGACAATGATTTGCTTAGGCTTTGCGATGTTCACAATATTCCGTACGCAACAAATATTGCAACGGCGGAGGCGCTGATAAGAGGCGTTGAACGCGGGGATTTTGAATGGCGCGAGATAGTAAATCCACGCTATAATTCTTAAAACAACGGGCAGGTGCAAACCCGCCCTGTTTTTCTGACGGAGATAATTTTATGGCACTTATAACAAAAGCAGTTAAGGGTACAAAAGATGTTTTACCCGGAGAAGTTTACAAAAACCAGTATATTGAAAGCACAGCGCTTGATGTTGCCGGGAGATTCGGCTTTAAAGAAATACGCACGCCCGTATTTGAGCATACGGAACTTTTTCAGCGCGGTGTTGGCGATACAACGGATGTTGTTCAAAAAGAAATGTATACTTTTGACGACAAAGGCGGCAGAAGTATAACCCTGCGGCCCGAGGGCACGGCGGGCGCGGCAAGAAGTTTTCTTGAAAACGGCTTATGCAATGAAACGCTGCCGCAAAAAGTTTGCTATCTTACTTCCTGCTACCGCTATGAAAAACCGCAGGCCGGCAGGCTGCGTGAATTTCACCAGTTTGGAGTTGAGTGTTTCGGGGCGCAGTCTCCCCTTGCGGACGCGGAAATAATTTCACTTGCAGATACTTTATTTAAAGAATTAGGCGTTAAAGATTTATCTCTTGAGATAAACTCAATCGGCTGCCCAACATGCCGCGCAGAATACCACAAAGCGCTGCGTGAATATTTTTCAGGCAGAAAGGACGAACTGTGCGACACCTGCAAAGGCCGCCTGGAAAGAAACCCAATGCGTATTCTTGACTGCAAATCACCTGTTTGCAGCGAAATTGCAAAAGGCGCGCCGGTTGTGCTTGATTATCTCTGCGACGAATGTAAAGAGCATTTTGAAAAGGTAAAGTCATATTTAAAAGCGCTTAACATTGAATTTACCGTTAATCCAAAGATTGTAAGAGGCCTTGACTACTACACCAAAACCGTATTTGAATTTGTTTCTAATTCAATAGGCGCACAGGGCACCGTATGCGGCGGCGGCAGATATGACGGGCTTGTTGAGGAACTCGGCGGGCAGAAAACTCCGTCGCTCGGATTTGCGCTCGGAATAGAAAGGCTTATGCTGCTTATGGAGGCACAGGAATGTGAATTTCCGCAGGAGGCAAAGCCGGATTTGTTTATTGCGGCGCTCGGTGAAAAGGCGCAGTTAAAAGCAGTTGAAATTGCCAAAGATATGCGTGAAGAGGGATTTACCTGCCTTTATGATGTAAACGGCAGAGGATTAAGAGCGCAAATGAAATATGCTGACAAACTCGGCGCAAAGTACACCGTTGTGCTCGGTGAAGATGAAGTGCAAAGCGGCATTGCCAAACTTAAAAATATGGAAAGCGGCGAAGAAACAGAGATTGCCCTTCAGACTTTTGTAAGCGGATTTTACAGCATTTCGCTTGAAAAGGAACTTGACGAACTTACAATAAACGGCGAGGAATTTGATTTCAAGTCCCTTTTCGGGGTTGAAAATAAAGACTGAATTGCGGAGATATAAAAAAATGGAAACTATAAAAGGACTTAAAAGAACAGATTACTGCTCAAATTTGAGAATAGACGATTGCGGCAAAGAAGTTACCCTTTTCGGCTGGGCACAGCGCCAAAGGGACCTTGGTAATCTTATTTTCATTGATTTAAGGGACAGAACCGGCATAGTTCAACTTTCATTCAGCGATAAAACAAACAGAGATACTTTTGAAAAAGCCGGCTCGGTGCGAAGCGAATATGTGCTTGCCGTTAAAGGCAAAGTTGTTGAAAGGGAAAGCAAAAACCCCGAACTGCCCACGGGCGATATTGAAATTGAAGTTACCGAACTGCGCATTATAAGCAAGGCGCAGACACCGCCGTTTGAAATTTCAAAAGCGGATGAAGTTGGCGATGAAACAACGCTTAAATACAGATACCTTGCTTTAAGGAACGAGAAACTGACAAAAAATATTCTTATGCGCAACAAAATTGCAAAGATTGCACGCGAATATTTTTATGACAATGATTTTATTGAGATAGAAACGCCGATGATGATAAAATCCACACCGGAGGGCGCCAGGGACTATGTTGTGCCCAGCAGGATTCACAACGGCAAATTCTACGCTCTGCCCCAAAGCCCGCAAATCTACAAGCAGTTGCTGATGATAGCGGGATTTGACAGATATATTCAACTTGCAAGATGTTTCAGGGATGAAGACCTGCGCGCTGACCGCCAGCCGGAATTTACGCAGATAGACCTTGAAATGAGTTTTGTTGATACTGACGATATTATGGAAATGGCAGAGGGATTTATCAAAAAACTGATGAAAGAAACTATTAATATTGACATCCCCACTCCCCTGCCTAAAATGACTTATGCCGATGCTATGAATAAATACGGCTCTGACAAACCGGATACCCGCTTTGATATGCTTATTAACGACATAAGCAGCTGGGCGGTAAAAACCGATTTCGGCGTTTTCAAAAATGCTGTTGAAGAGGGCGGCACTGTAAGGTGCATAGTTGCAAAAAACGCCGCGTCTGTTTACAGCAGAAAGAAAATAGATAAACTTACCGAGTATGCAAAAGGCATAGGAGCCAAGGGGCTTGCCTATATCAGATGGGCGGACGAAAATCCGAACTGCTCTTTTGCCAAATTCCTTAAAGACGGGGAACTTGAAGAACTGCTTTCCTCACTCGGCGCTGAAAAAGGCGACTGCGTGTTCATTATAAGCGGTAAAACGGCGCTTACGCTTTCCGTTCTCGGCGCGCTCAGGCTTGCAGTTGCAAAAGAACTTGATATTATTCCTCAGGGCAAATGGAATTATCTTTGGATAACTCAAATGCCGTTTTTTGAATACGATGAGGAAAGCGGCGAATGGGTTGCCATGCACCACCCGTTTACAATGCCTATGGAAGAGTGCATACCTTACCTTGATACGGATAAAGCAAAAGTGCGCGCAAAGGCGTTTGACCTTGTGCTTAACGGCACGGAACTTTCATCCGGCTCAATGAGGATTACAGACTGTGAATTGCAAAATAAAATGTTTGAACTTCTTGGGATGTCTCAGGAAGAAATAGACGCCAAATTCGGTTTCCTTGTTGAGGCATACAAATACGCCTCTCCCCCGCACGGCGGTATGGGCATAGGGCTGGACAGACTTGCCATGCTCATCTGCAAAGCGGACAGCCTGAGAGATGTTACGGCATTTCCGAAAGTGCAAAACGCAAGCGAACTGATGAGCGGCGCGCCGACTTATATAGATGATATTCAACTTGAAGAACTCGGCATAAAAATAGCAAAGGCGGAGAGCGAAAAAGATGAGTAATTTCTTTGCAATGGTAAGCCGTATGAGGCTTATTGACCGCTGGGCGCTTATGCAGAATGCGGCTGAGGAAAATATTGCGGAACACAGCCATAATGTGGCGGTTATTGCTCATGCTTTGTGCGTTATTGGAAATAAAAAATTCGGCAAAAAATATAATGCCGAAAGGTGCGCGCTGTTAGCAATTTATCACGATACAACGGAAGTCATTACAGGCGATATGCCCACTCCGGTTAAATACGGCAGCGATGAAATGAAAAAAGTTTATAAAAATGTGGAGGCGCTTGCCGGAAACAGGCTGCTTGATATGCTGCCGCCTGAGTTCAGGGACGAATATAATCCGCTCTTTAACAAAGATTCAAAAGACGAAGAACTATGGAAAATAGTTAAAGCGGCGGATAAAATTGACGCCCTTATAAAATGCATAAACGAAACACGAATGGGAAACCGCGAATTTGAAAAAGCCCTTGAAGCGCAGGAAAAACTGATAGATGAAATAGATATGCCGGAGGTAGAATATTTCAGAAAAGAATTTTTACCCGCATATTACCTTACTCTTGACGAACACACAAAGCGTTGATTTCAAGCAATAAAAATTTTGCCGATTGCCTTAAATCAGGGCAGTTAAGCAAATTTATCAGCAGACTGAAACGGTGATTTTATATCGGCGTTTTTAAATATTAAATTATTTGAGGTGTTTTTATGAGCGCAATAGATACTATAAAATCAAGACGCAGCGTAAGAAAATATAAAAGCGACCCGGTGCCGCAGGAACTGCTGGACAAAATCATTGAGGCAGGGCTGTACGCGCCAAGCGGAATGGGCAGGCAGGCAACTATAATTATTTCCGTCACAAATAAAGAAGTGAGGGATAAACTTTCAAAACTTAATGCAAAGATAATGGGCACAGACAGCGACCCGTTTTACGGCGCGCCTGCGGTGCTTATTGTTCTTGCAAAAAAGGACTGCCCCACGGGAATATATGACGGCAGCCTTGTTATGCAAAATCTTATGCTCGCGGCGCACGAGTTAGGGCTCGGCAGTTGCTGGATACACCGCGCCAAAGAGGAATTTGATATGCCGGAGGGCAAAGAAATCCTGAACTCTTTGGGAATTGACGGCGAATATGAAGGAATAGGGCACTGCATTATAGGCTACGCAGACGGCGACGCGCCCGCCCCCGCCGAAAGAAAAGAAAACAGGGTATTTTATATAAAATAAATATTATTTTGAGCAAAAAAGCGCCCGGCAGGACTTAAAATCCGCCGGGCGTTTTCTGTTTGCCGTATATTTACTTTGCCATTTCGGCTCTTGCCTCTTTAATACGCTCAACAAAGAGTTTGCCTGTTTCTGTAATTTTATCATAATCGCCTGTTTTAGCGCCGGCGATAAGAGACGAGCCTGCTCCGCAGGCAAAAGCGCCTGCTTTAATCCAGTCTTTAACATTATCAACATTAACTCCGCCGGACGGCATCATTACAGCATTAGGAATAGGGCCGTGAATATCTTTTATGAACGCCGGGCCTGCTATATCGCCCGGAAATACTTTAAGAACATCTGCGCCGCATTCCATTGCCGCAACTGCCTCAGTAGGTGTATATATGCCGGGCATTGACGGAATACCGTAACGGTTACAGCATTTAACGGTTTCAGGGTCAAAATACGGAGAAACAATATATTCAGCGCCTGCAAGAATAGCAATTCTTGCGGTTGCGGCATCCAGCACAGTGCCCGCGCCGATAATAATTTCACCGTTATTATACTTTGCTTTCATTTCCTCAATAAGTTTATCCGCGTGCGGAACGGTGAAAGTAAGTTCTATTGCGGCAACGCCGCCTTTGATACAGGCGTCTGTAATTTTTTCCGCCTCTTCTATTGAAGTTGCCCTTACTACCGCAACTATTCCCACTTCATGAATTTTAGCAAGCGTTTCAATTTTATTTGCCATTCTTATTATCCTCCATATAATTTTTATTATCTCTGCACTCTTGCAGAGCCGCCGTTTACCTTTGCCTCAACTTCCTTCAGCGACGCCATTGAAGTATCGCCCGGTGTTGTCATGGCAAGAGCGCCGTGAACAGCGCCGTAATTAACTGCTTTCTGAGCGTCCTCATAAGTCATAAGGCCGTAAATAAGGCCTGACGCAAAACTATCTCCGCCGCCGACGCGGTCAAGTATCTCAAGCGCGGGGAATTCAATTGAATGATATATCTTCCCGTCAGCATAGCAGATTGCTTTCCATGAGTTTACGGTGGCGGTAATAACCGTTCTGAGCGTTGTTGCTATAACTTTGAAATTAGGATATGCCTTGCAAACTTCACCCAGCATTTTTACATATCCTTCCATATTAAGTTCTTTCAAATCCGCGTCATTGCCCTCTACTTCAAAGCCGAGGCAGGCGGTGAAATCTTCCTCATTGCCTATCATAACATCAACATATTTTGCAAGTTCCCTGTTTACTTCCTGAGCCTTTTTAACGCCGCCGATGTCATTCCAGAGAGAAGGGCGATAGTTAAGGTCATAAGAAACAACGGTGCCGTATTTCTTTGCGGCTTTAACAGTCTCAATTACAACCGCGGCAGAATTTTCAGAAAGAGCGGCGTAAATTCCGCCGGTGTGGAGCCAGCGAACTCCAAGGTCGCCGAAAATATGATCCCAGTCTATCTCGCCGGGCTTAAGTTGGCTGATAGCGGTATGGCCTCTGTCCGAAGTGCCGACTGCGCCGCGGATACCGAAACCGCGCTCTGTGAAGTTTATGCCGTTTCTTGTTGTTCTGCCGATACCGTCATATTTTACCCATTTAATAAGGGAAGTATCAACACCGCCCTGAAGAATTAAATCCTCCAGCAGGTAACCTACTTCATTTTCCGCAAAAGCGGTAACAACGCCTGTTTTCATACCAAAGCAGCGTCTCAGCCCGCGGGCAACATTATATTCGCCGCCGCCTTCCCATGCTCTGAAAGAACGCGCCGTTTTGATTCTGCCCTCGCCGGGGTCAAGGCGAAGCATAATTTCGCCGAGTGAAATCTCATCAAACATACATTCCTCTTTGGGTCTTAAATTAAGATTCATAAAAAAGCCTCCGTGAAAAGATTTATTCAAAATTAAAATATTTAACTGCGTTATTATAAGATATGCCGCAAACGATTTCCTTAAGCATTTCCTCGTCATCGGCGTACCAGCCGTCCTCTACCCATCTGCCGATAAGGCGGCACATAATTCTTCTGAAATATTCATGCCTTGCGTATGAAGTAAATGAGCGTGAATCGGTTTCCATACCTATAAATTTGCCGAGTATTCCAAGATTTGCAAGCGTTTTTAGTTGCTGGGTCATACCGTCCATAGTATCAAGGAACCACCACGCCGGGCCAAACTGAATTTTTGACTCCGTTTCACTGCTTTGGAAATTTCCGAGCATTGTTGCAAGAACGATATTATCTTTATTATTAAGATTGAAAAGCACTGTTTTCGGCAGTTTGCCTTTAACCTCAAGCGAATCAAGAAAACGGCTTAAAGTATATGCCGTTTGGTCATCACCAACGGAATCAAAACCGGTATCAGCGCCGAGAAGTTCAAATTTTGCCGTATTATTGTTGCGCATAGCGCCGATGTGTATTTCAAGCGCCCATCCGAGTTCATAATATTTTTCACCGAGGGCGGTCATAACCGCTGTTTTATAAGCGTCCCGCTCTTTCTTTGTTACCTTACCGCCGTTCATCGCTTTCTGAAAAGCGGATTCAATATCCTCCTCATCAGCCGGCTCATATGGCATATAATCAAAAGCATGGTCCGAAACACGGCAGCCGTGCTCATTGAAATAATCCGCTCTTTTAAGCAGGGCGGCGATTACATCGCTGTATTTGTTAATTTCCATACCTGCCGCGCCGGCAAGAGTATTTATATAATCGGCAAAGCCGTTTTGCTCAATGGAAAGCGCTTTATCGGGTCTGAAACCCGGAAGCACGCGGCAGCCGAAATTTTCTTTTGCAAGCAGAGAATGATATTCAAGGCTGTCCGCCGGGTCATCCGTTGTGCAAACGATTTTTACATTTGAATTTTTAATAAGGCTCTGCGGCCTGAAATCACCGTTTTTAATAGCGGCGTTAGCACGGTCATAAATATCATCAGCCGTTTTTGCCGAAAGCGGGTCATTAATACCGAAATAGCGCTGGAGTTCCAGATGAGCCCAGTGATAAAGCGGATTGCCTATGGCATACTGAAGAGTATAAGCGAATTTTTCAAACTTTTCCCTGCCGCTTTTTGAGCCGGTGCAGTAATCCTCTTCAACGCCGCACGAACGCATGGCGCGCCATTTATAATGGTCGCCCGAAAGCCACAATTCAGATATATCTGCCGGAATTTTATTCTCATATATCTCCTTGGGGCTTAAATGGCAGTGGTAATCGCAGATTGGCATATCCGCGCAAAAATCAAAAAATAATTTTTTTGCCGTATCGGTATCAAGCAAAAAATTTTTATCCATAAATTTTTCCAAAATATCGCCTTCCGAACATCAATAAAATTACAGTCTTATTATATACTTTACTCAGTACCATTTCAAGCAGTAACTTCATATAATAAAATTAAATTATTGAATAATTACAGCATTGCTGATATAATAAATTAGTATAAATTGACGAATAAAGGAATGATTATATGAATATATGCATTTTTGGCGCCTCAAGCGATATAATAGATGAGAAATATTCAAAGGCGGCGTATGACCTTGCCGCCAAAATGGCAAAACGCGGGCACGGGCTTATTTTCGGCGGCGGCGGAAAAGGCGTTATGGGCGCCACGGCGCAGGCTGTTTACGATAACGGCGGATTTGTTTACGGCGTTGCCCCCGAATTTATGAGCGAATACAATGTTTTCTTTAAGCACTGCACCAAATTTAAGCACACCAAAACAATGGCGCAGCGAAAAACTTTTATGGAAGATAATTCAGACGCCTTTATTATTGCTCCAGGCGGTATAGGCACATACGAGGAATTTTTTGAGGTTTACACATTAAAGCAGTTGGGCAGGCACAGCAAAGCAATTGCTCTTTTCAATCCGTACGGATATTATGACAAAATGATTGATATGCTGAAAAACACCGTAAACGAAAAATTTATGAATAATTCATCGCTGGAACTGATAAAAGTATTTGACGACGCTGACGCTCTGCTTGATTATATTGAAAATTACAGCGGCGAAAAAGTTGATGTGCAGAAATTAAGATATGATTTAAAAGATGAATAAATAAAAATGGCCCTGCCTGAACCGAACGGCTCAAACAGGGGCTTTTATTTTTTCTCTTTTTTAAATTTTAACTTTAGCGTATTGCGCCGTGCGAACACTTAACAGTTAAATGCGCGGTGGGATTTGCAATAAATATAATAAGCAGTTTTATAAAAACAATGCGTTTTTTACCAACTGCCGCCGCCACCGCCGCCTGCGCCGCCGCCGGCAAATCCCCCTCCGCCGCCGGAAGAAGTCTGCGGCGCGGAAGTCATAGCCTGCGAAGCACTGTGCATAGTGCTGCTCATAAAATGCCACATCATAAAGGTGTTGAACCTGCCGGAGCCGTAATACCATTCCGGAGGCTCCATTGCGATATCCTCAAATTTCTTTACCCATGCGTCGCTTACTCCAAGCACATAAGCATACGGCAGGATATTATAAAAATACTTGGGATCATCAAAAACAAGTTTTTCAAGCCTGTCTTTTTCCGCAGTTTCAAGGAACATTTTAAAGCCCTCTATCTTTTGCAGAATTTGATGGCCCTTATCAGTTCTTTTTCTTACAAAGAAAGAGAGTATAAACGCCGCGGCAAGAATAACTATGCCTGCAATAAAAGCGGCATATCTATCCCCCGTGCCGAAAGTTTGATTAAAGATAGAAATGTCCGCGGCAAGGCAGACTGCAACAAGCGCCCAGCAAACAACTCGCATTATAAGGGAAGTATTTGAAAACACTTTTTTTCTGTTGCTCATAGTATTATAATTTACGGCAATCTTATTTAAAGTTTTATAAAAAACATTTTCAAGGTCATCATTAGTTACGCTTGTTTTGCCGCTTTCAAACAAACCTTCAAAAAAGATTTTTTTGTTTTCATCAGGCCCGTTATAAGTTTTTCTGCGCTCTATAACAAAATCGGCGCCGTCATAATAATCGCTGCTTTTTGTTTCATTTATTGCTATATATCCCTCATTGGCAAGTTCTATAAGCATAGGCACCATATCTTCGTTTGCAAGCGTGCCTTTATACCAATAGGCAACATCGGCGCAGTTCATACCCTGCGGCGGATAAAATTCAACAACTTTTACAACCTTTTTATCCTTGCCGAATCTGCGCCAAATAACGGCTACCGCAATCAGGCAGACCGCGGGAACCGCCACCATTGCGCAAAGTTTTGCAATATGGGCAGAAGTGTCAAAATAAAAATATCCGTCCGGCAGTTCAAGCCTAACCGTAAAAGCCTCGTACGGGCCGAGTTCGCGGGTTAATCTGCCGGTTATTTCCAGGTCGTTTACATAATACTCTATACTGCTTGTACCCTCAAAACCGTAACTGCCGGCTGAAAATCCGAGCATATCGGGATTAAATTCCTTAGGCATAGTTATGCTGAAAGTTATATTATCAATATATGTATCCCAGCCGGAGCCGATAATGTTATAATACAACTCGTCGGTACCGTCCATAACATCCTGCCCCAAAGCATAATTATATGAGATAGTGTAATGATGGTCGCCGGTCAAGGTAGTATCCTCATCACCTATCTGCAAAACGAGTTGTGAATTTTCAGTTGATTTAGAATAATTATCGCTGCAGCGGATATTATTTATCTTCGCGCGTGTAACGGCGGTTGAGCCGTCCGCCCGCTCAATATTATTTTTCAGCGGGATATATCTGTATATACCGTGGCGCGCCTCATTAAAATGAACATCAATATTTTCCGTTACCCTTAAAACATTATCCTCCGCCACATTTACAGAAACATCATAGGCGGTTATATAATAAGGCTCCTGGGGATGCTCCGCGCCGAAAGCGGTAAACGAACAGAAAAGAACAATAACCGCCGCGGCGGCCGGTAATAATTTTTTAAGCAATTTCATTAAAACTCTACCTTTACAGCCTGTTTTTCCTCTTCATTTTCAATGGCGAACATCTGCTTTTTGCCGAATTTAAACATCTTTGCAATGATTGAGGACGGAAACATTTCAATTTTATTATTATAGCCCTTTACAACGGCATTGTAATATTTTCTTGCGTTTGCTATATCCTCTTCAGTTCTTTGAAGTTGATTATTAAGGTCAAGAAAATTTTGATTTGCTTTAAGGTCAGGATACTGCTCGGCAAGAATATTAAATCCCGCAAGGCTTTTTGAAAGTTCGGAATTTGCCTGCATTTTCTGCTCGGCGCTCATACTGTTGTAATTACCGTTTCTTGCGGATATAACGCTTTGCAGAGTTTCCGCCTCGTGCTTTGCGTAGCCTTTTACGCTTTCAACTATATTAGGGATAAGATCCCACCTTTTTTTGAGGTAAACATCCATAGTGGCGAACGCCTCCTCAACCGTGTTTCTGAGATTTACAAGCGAATTATAAGTTGCGCCCGTATAAATGCCCAAAACAAGAATTATTAAAACGATTACCGCGGCAATTATAATAACCGCTATTGTGCCTGCGCCCATAATCATTCCTCCGTTAATATTATTACAATTTTACTTTACCATACGCAAACTATATATGCAAGCAAATTATTTTAAGCGCAGACAAATTACGCGGAAATTTACCGTATAAAATTTATAAATTAAAATCGCGCTTCTCATAAGCATAAAAATCCGGAAAACTAATATTTTTAACAAAAAAATGCCCCGAAAAATCGGAGCATTTTAAATTAAACAGGCATAAGCCTTGAATATTTTATTTTTGCATTTAATCCCTGTTGTAAATATCCCTTGTATAAATTTTATCAGCAACATCCTGAAGTTCACCGCTCATTCTGTTTGCGATAATAACTCTGCTCTGCTTTTTAAATTCATCCAGGTTATTCACAACTTTATTGCCGTAAAAATAACTGCCGTCTTCAAGCGTCGGCTCATAGATAATAACCTCTGCGCCCTCGCCTTTAAGGCGTTTTATAACGCCCTGAATAGAACTTTGGCGGAAATTATCAGAATTTGATTTCATAGTGAGCCTGTATACGCCGACGGTGGCAATATTATCTGCGCTGTGATGGGCTTTCTGAAGCACGCGGGACGCGATAAAATCCTTTCTTGTGTCATTTGAATCAACAATGGCGCGAATAAGATTTTCCGGAATATCCTCATAATTCGCAAGCAGTTGTTTTGTATCCTTAGGCAGGCAGTAACCGCCGTAACCGAAAGACGGGTTATTATAATGAGTGCCTATTCTTGGGTCAAGCCCTATGCCCTCAATAATTTCCTTTGTGTCAAGCCCGTGGATTTCGGCATAAGTATCAAGTTCGTTAAAATAACTTACACGAAGAGCAAGATAGGTGTTGGCAAAAAGTTTAACAGCCTCCGCCTCAGTCGGCTTTGTGAAGAGAACGGGTATATTCTCTTTTACAGCGCCCTGCTCAAGAAGGGACGCAAAAGTATGAGCCGCTTTTTCAAGTTTTTCGTTATTTTTATCATAGCCTACTATTATTCTGCTTGGATAAAGATTATCATAAAGCGCCCTGCCCTCTCTTAAAAATTCCGGGCTGAAAATGATATTTGCGCCGGGATATTTTTTTGCAAGGGATTTGGTATACCCTACGGGTACAGTTGATTTTACAACCATAACGGCGTCTTTATTAACGCTCAGCACCAAATCTATAACAGCCTCAACAGAAGAGGTGTTAAAATAATTCTTCTGGGCGTCATAATCCGTGGGTGTGGAAATAATTACAAAATCCGCCTTTGAATAAGCGTCAGCCCCGTTTGTTGTTGCGGTTAAATCAAGTTCTTTATTGGCAAGAAAATCAGATATTTCCTTATCAACAATAGGTGATTTCTTTTCATTAATAAGTTTAACTTTTTCCTCAACAATATCAACGGCATAAACAGTGTTGTGCTGAGCAAGGAGCACCGCGTTAGAAAGGCCGACATAACCTGTGCCGGCTACTGCGATTTTGTATTTTTTATTTTCCATAAATTTTCCTCTCCGAAGTATTAGAGCGCTGAAACGGCGCGGCATACAGATTTTGCCGCCCCGTTTTGATTAACGGGTTTTACTTCTTTTTGAATTTATCAAAAAATCCTTCTTTGCCCTGATTTTTGGGCGCAACATAGGATTTATCAAACTGCTTTAACAATTCTTTTTGCTGAGAGGTAAGACTTTTCGGTATATCAACTATTATTCTTACAAATTGGTCTCCCCTGCTGACGGAGTGAAGCCGCTGAATACCTTTGCCTTTAAGTTTAAAAACTTCATCGGGCTGAGTTCCGGCAGGCATATTATACTTAACATCGCCGTCCAAAGTAGGAACTTTAAGTTCAGTACCCAAAGCAGCCTCTACCATTGAAACATGCTTATCATACCAAACATCATAGCCCTCGCGCTTGAAATATTTATGCGGTTTAATCTTAACCGAAATCTTCAAATTACCGGCAGGACCGCCGTTTGTACCGCTGTCGCCCATACCGCGGAGGTTGATAATACTTGTTTCATCAATACCCGCGGGAATATCAACTGACAACTTCTTTTTAAGCCTTACCTTGCCCTTGCCGGCGCACTTGCGGCAGGGGGTTTCTATTATTTTACCACGACCGCCGCACACATTGCAAGTGCGTTGCTGAGTTACAACGGTGAAGCCCATTCTGTTTTGAACATTTACATAACCTTTGCCGCCGCAATTTGAGCAGGTTTTGGCAGTGGTTCCCTTAGCGGCGCCCGTGCCGCCGCACTCGCTGCAGTCCTCAACACGGGGAACTTCAATTTCCTTTTTGCAGCCTTTGGCCGCCTCTTCAAAAGTAAGGGTAATACTCGTTTGAATATCTCTGCCCTTGCGCGGCGCGTTTGGATTTGAGCCGCCGAATCCGCCGCCGAATCCGCCGCCGAAAAATGAAGAGAATATATCGCCGAGGTCAATATCGCCGTCAAACCCGAAGCCGCCGGCGCCGTAGCCGCCGCCCGCGCCCTGACCGGCGCCGTAACTCGGGTCTACGCCTGCAAACCCGAACTGGTCATAACGCGCTCTTTTTTGAGGGTCTGAAAGCACTTCATACGCCTCGTTGCACTCTTTAAATTTTTCTTCCGCGTCTTTATCATCGGGATGCAAATCCGGGTGATATTTTTTTGCGGTTTTTCTGTATGCTTTTTTTATTTCGTCCTCCGTTGCGCCTTTTTGAACGCCGAGGACTTCATAATAATCTCGTTTTGATTCTGCCATATTTTCCTCCCTGAAAACAGTTATTTAAGGTGGCGGAATTCAACATTCCGCCACCCGGAGAAAATACTTTTTATCAGTTATCGTCCACTTCGGTGAAGTCGGCGTCTGTATAGCCGTTATCGCTGCCGCCCTGCTGAGCATTCGGGTCTGCGCCCGGCTGAGCGCCGCCCTGAGCGCCCTGAGCCGCCTGATAAAGTTTTTGGGATACCTCATAGAATTTATTCTGGAGGTCATCCTGGGCGGACTTGATAGCGTCTAAGTTATCGCCCTTAAGCGCCTCTTTAAGAGTATTGCACTTTGTTTCAAGAGCGGATTTATCATCTGCGGAGAACTTATCGCCGTTTTCGGAAATAAGTTGCTCGGTCTGATAAGCAAGCTGCTCAGCGCCGTTCTTAAGGTCAACAGCCTCGCGTCTCTTCTTATCTTCCTCTGCAAACTGCTCTGCCTCTTTAACAGCCTTATCAATATCTTCCTTGCTCATATTTGAAGAAGAGGTAATACTGATGTGCTGCTCTTTGCCTGTGCCGAGGTCTTTAGCGGAAACATGAACGATACCGTTTGCGTCAATATCAAATGTAACTTCGATTTGCGGTACACCGCGGCGTGCCGGCAAAATTCCGTCCAAATGGAACATACCAAGAGTCTTATTATCCTTAGCAAACTGCCTCTCGCCCTGAAGTACATGAACTTCAACAGAGGTCTGATTATCAGCCGCAGTTGAGAATATCTGAGATTTTTTGGTAGGAATTGTTGTATTTCTTTCGATGATAACGGTGTTTACGCCGCCCATTGTTTCAATACCGAGTGAAAGCGGAGTAACATCAAGAAGAAGCAAACCTTTAACATCGCCGCCGAGTACACCGCCCTGAAGCGCGGCGCCCATAGCAACACATTCATCCGGATTGATACCTTTAAACGGCTTTTTGCCGCTGAATTTTTCAATTGCTTCCTGAACAGCGGGAATACGGGTTGAACCGCCTACAAGAAGAATTTTATCAATATCATTCATAGAAAGGCCGCTGTCCTGCATAGCCTGACGAACCGGGCCCATTGTTTTTTCAACAAGGTCCGCAGTCATCTGATTAAACTGCGCTCTTGAAAGAGTCATTTCAAGGTGTTTCGGGCCGGTAGCATCCTGAGTAATGAACGGAAGTGAGATTTGAGCGGTAGTCATACCTGAAAGGTCTATCTTTGCTTTTTCAGCCGCTTCCTTAACACGCTGCATAGCCATTTTATCATTTGAAAGGTCTATACCGTTTGTTTTCTTAAACTCGGAAACAATCCAGTCCATAATTTTCTTATCAAAATCATCGCCGCCGAGACGGTTGTTACCTGCTGTTGCAAGAACTTCCTGAACGCCGTCGCCCATTTCGATGATAGATACATCAAATGTGCCGCCGCCGAGGTCATAAACCATAACTTTCTGGTCTTCTTCCTTATCAATGCCGAAAGCAAGAGCAGCAGCCGTAGGCTCGTTTATGATTCTTTTAACATCAAGTCCGGCAATCTTACCGGCATCCTTAGTTGCCTGGCGCTGAGAGTCCGTAAAGTAAGCGGGAACTGTAATAACAGCCTCTGTAACAGGCTCGCCGAGGTAACTTTCCGCGTCTGTTTTAAGTTTCTGAAGAATTATTGCGGAAATCTCCTGCGGTGTATAGGCTTTGCCGTCTATATTTACTTTATAGTCTGAGCCCATATGTCTTTTAATAGAACTGATGGTTCTTTCAGGGTTAGTGATAGCCTGGCGTTTTGCAACATTGCCGACCATTCTTTCACCGTCTTTGCTGAACGCTACTACAGACGGAGTAGTTCTTGCGCCTTCTGCGTTAGGGATTACTACGGGTTCGCCGCCCTCAATAACAGAAACGCAACTGTTTGTTGTACCTAAGTCAATACCGATTATCTTTGACATAATATATCATCCTTTCGAAATTAATTTTAATTTATTAATTTGCTGATTTTACCATTGCGGGGCGTACTACTTTTTCTCCTATTTTATACCCCTTTTGGAAAACATCAACAATTTCACCTGCTTTATATTTTTCATCTTCAACATGCATAACGGCATTGTGAAGATTCGGGTCAAAAGTTTCACCCGGCTCGCCGAAAGCCTCAATTCCGAGGTTATTAAGAACCGAAGTAAGATTGTTGAAAGTCATCTCAACGCCTTTTCTGAAAGCGTCATAATCCTTTGTTTCGTTTGCAAGAGCCCTTTCAAGATTATCTATAACGGGCAGCAGTTCTTTTATGGTTTGTGCTTTTGCAAAGACATAAGCGTCCTGCTTTTCCTTTTCACTGCGCCTTTTATAGTTTGAATATTCGGCTGTTACACGAAGCAATCTGTCTTTCGTTTCATCAAGTTCCTGCTGCAAGGGATTTTCCTTTTGGGCATTTTCCTTTTCTGCCTCAGGTTCTTTTTTCTTTGCCTCTTCTTTTTTAGCCTTTGTTTCCTCCGCCGCTGCTTTCTGCTTTGGCTTTTTTTCTGTTTCCTTATCTTTTTTATTCAAATGTAACGCCCCCTTCTCGGAGATATTTTTTAACTGTATTCATTATATATTCAGCCCGCGGAAGAACTGATGAGTAATCAATTCTTGTTGAGCCTATAATGCCTAAAACAGCGATTTGGCTGTTATTATAAGTGAATTTTGAAACAAGTGTTACTGTATTTTTTAACATAGGGTGCGGATTTTCGTTTCCTATAAACAACTGCGTTTCCCGCCCTGTTTTCGCAAACTGCTCAAGCGCAGAGCGCACCTGCGAGCGAGACGCCAAAAACGAAAGGATTTTATATACTTCCTGCCCGAGTTCCTTGTGGGAAAGAAGATTTGTTTCGCCTTCAAATTCAAGCGAACCCTCCGCCGCTTCCGCGCAAAGCGAGCAAAGACTTGTAAGCGCCGGAAGCATATCAAACACCCTTGCGCCGAGGTCCGGGACGGTATTCTGAAGCAGCGCCAGATTAACATCCTTAAGCGCAGTGCCTATAAAATACTTGCCTGTTATATAATAAAACAGTTTTCTGAATTCCTCATCTGCCGCACAACTGAGCCTGCAGACGGACGATTTTATTTTGCCGCCCACGGAAAGCATTACTATCATAGCCTTATTATTCCCCGCCGGGATAAGTTCCGCGCCCTGAACACAATCAAGGCTGTCCCTGACCGTATTATACAGCGCCGCGCAATTTGTTTCCTGCGCAAGGAGCGTTGCGGCGTCGTGCAGTAATCTTTCCGGGTCGCCGGCATTTACCGAAAGAGCCTCTTTAACCTGCTCTTTTTCATAATCGCTCGGCATTTTTGGAATCATAAGATTTTCAACATAATATCTGAATGACGCTTTGCTTGGAATCCGACCGCCGCTTGTATGCATCTGCTCCAGCAGACCGAGTTCTGAAAGATACGCCATTTCATTTCTTATTGTTGCGCTGGAAATTTTATACGGCAAAAGCCCGGCAATGGTTTTTGAGCCGATTGGCTCGCCCGTTTTAATATAACTGTCAATAATCAGCGCTAAAATCGCTGCCTGCCTTTCACCTATCATCCTTTCCACCGTCCTTTTCATCAGTTAGCACTCTAACACCCAGAGTGCTAACTACATTCATATATTATAACCATTTTACTCGTTTGTCAACACTTTTTTTGAAAATAAATTATGAATAAGATGATATTTTTATTTTAGGCACAAAAAAAAGCGGGCTTCTGCCGCCCGCACATAAAACTCCGTTTACATATATAATGTTTTAAATAAAACAGATTTAATAAAAATTAATATAGATTAACCGCGTTTTGAAGCATCTTACTGTTTATCATAACAGAATCATCTTTTTTCAAAAGTTCCACCTGTGAAAAATCAGGGATTTCCTTTTCCGCGGGGGCAACATAATTCATATCCCCCACCTTTTCCGTAAGGCGTGTTTTTATATTCTGAGTATTCTGCTGCTCAAGTTCTTTAAAATAATCATCACACATATAAATATAACCGTAAAATTTTTGACCGAAACGGTTTGTGCCGCTCTCAAAAACGGTTGTGTCAAAATAATTTCCGCCCCAATGGGACTGGGACGCCGTTACGGTAGTTCCGTCTATTTTTTCAACAACGGCAACATGGTTGCTCCAGCAGGCAACTGCTCCCAAGCGAGGCTCCTGACCGTATTCATAATAGCCTTTTCTTTTATTGATAGACCACCATTCGCCGGCGCTGCCGCGTGTAATAAGCGGCTTTTCGCCTGTAATCTCATAAACCCTGCCGAAAGCATAAGCAACGCAGTTCGGCATTGGATAACCTGTTTGTGAATATACATTCAACTCGCTGTTATAATAAGCATTTGAGCGGGACGGCGAAGTGAGCCGCGGTTCAAATTCGTTTACCTGAGCAGACGCCGTTACGGGGAATGCCATTATAAGCATTACGAATGACAGCAGCATAACAGCAAGCGATTTTATTACAATTTTCATTATTACCTCCAAAATTCGGGATAACACCCGCCAAAAGTTTTGCTCTGAAAACGCTGTAAAACTTTTGAAAGACACTTAACGATTAAAATTGTAACACATTTGTAACTTTTTAATCTATGTGAAATTTACACAAGCGTTTTGTAACCATTTTGTAATAGTTATGCACCTTTTACAAAATTTTATTAAAACTGTTGACAATTATTTATACATATTTTCTATTTTGTAAAATATCGTATATTCAAATTTACAATTTTTAACAATTTTTGAGTAAAAATTTATAAAAAAGCACTAATAATAACGCGCGAAAATAAACAAATAATATTATTGCTAACGCAAATGAAAGGGTGGTAATATGCCGGATATTTTTAATTTAACAAATGAAATGAGCGCCTATTTTAATTCTTTGCCAAAAAGCGTGCAAAGCGCGCTGATATACAGCGGCGCAAAAGCAAACAGCCTTGCGGATTTAAAACAACTTGTAAACGGGTTTACAGGAAATGAAACAGCCGAAAAAGAATAAGGCGGTATCATCGCCTAACGGTTCTTTCAAACGGAAATACAGGCTTGACCCGAAAATTACAAATAAATATTGCGCGAATATGAGCAACCCAACGGTTCAGGCTGACAAAAGAACTGAAATGGGAATACCGATACCAAGCACGGAAAATGTGGAATATTCCAAGGAATACCAAGAGGAAAACAAACTTTAAAAAAGGCGCAAAAAAAAGACGGCACTATAAATGCCGTCTTTATTATTATAGTATTATAATCATATTAATATATACTGCTTGAAATTACAGGTGGAAAATAAGGTCATCACTCTTTTTGTTAAAGATTAAGATACCTATCAGCAGTGTGCCGAACGCCCACGCAAGCGCATAAATCAGCAGTTTCCAACTCATAGGCTGGCAATACAATACGCATTGTCGGAACAGTTCCAGCATGGAATACAGCGGATTTATCTTGATAACTATTTCTATCCACGGGGTATTTATCTGCTGAAGAGGATAAATTATAGGTATGCAGTAGAAAAGCAGAGTGCAGAAAACATCCCAAATATATTCAACATCCCTGAAATACACCTGCAAAACGGAAAGAATAAGCCCCACGCCTATAACAAAAACAAGCAGTATCGCCATAGGTATAAAGAACAACAGCGCGTAAGCGTTTATCGTAAGTTTATCGCCGCCGTTAATTCCGGAAATTTTAAAGAAAATCCAAACGCAAATATAGCATATAATGGATATTGCAAAAGTTACGAAATTTGAAAGTATGCCGGAAAGCGGATACATATATTTAGGAACATAAACCTTTTTAATTATAGGGGCATTGCTTCTGAATGAAGTAAGCGCCTTTTTAGTGGAAGAAGTAAAGAATTCAAAAAGGAGCCTGCCGGTAAAAAGATAGACCGGATAACAAATAATATATTTTCTGTTTGAGCCGAAAATATTTCCGAATACAACGGAAAGGACTATCATATTAAGAAGCGGCTGAAGAAAACTCCATAAAATGCCAAGCCATGAATCCCTGTACTTAAGTTTAACATTCTTGCGGGTTAATTCTCCGAGGAGGTTTCGGTATTTGCTGAACATTTCCAAGAAATGCCGCAGCCCGCTGTTTTTTATTTTATCCATTTTTTACACTCCAAAAAAACTAAAAAAACTGTGCTTAAAACGCAGTCATTATATCACACGCTTTTTGATTTGTAAATAATAGTAACAATTATTTAACCAATTCGGCAATCTCAAGGGCAATTTTTTTTACACTTCTGTTTCCGTTTACAACAAAATCAGCCGCATTAAGATATTTTTCCCTGCGCTCGTCAAACAGTTTTTTTGCGTTTTCCCTGTTTTTAAAAAGCGGCCTTGTTGAGGCGCTGCCCACCCTTTGGCAGATAACATCAAACGAAGTGTCTATAAAAACCACCTTTGCGCCCTGTTTTACAGCCTTTACATTGCGCTCATAAGTCATTGCGCCGCCTCCGGTTGAAATAACGGCGCCGTTAAGATTAGCCGCTTTTTTGCACATTTCATATTCAAGGCCGCGGAAATAATCCTCGCCTTTTTCGGCAAATATTCTGCTAACCGTCATTTTTTCTTCTTTTTCGGCAAGGTCGTCTGTATCAACAAATTTTCTGCCTGTAAGTTTGGCAAGTTCACGCCCCACGGAAGTTTTCCCGGCGCCCATAAAACCACACAAAGCAATATTCACAACAATCACCAAACCTTTCGCGTTATAAACCGTATTATATAATACAATAACGCATTTGTAATTACATAAGCCGCCGCAACAGTTTAAAAATTATGCCTTGGCAGATTTCGGCGGCAAAATAATCTTATCAGCGTAATTTACGCGCGGACAACTCTTTTTCTGTTTTTGCTATTACGCTTTCAATCTCTTTATTAGTAAATTCAACATCCATCCATATTTCCTGCGCAACAGCCGCCTGCCACACAAGCATTGACAGCCCGTTTGAGCATTTTATTCCGCCGCCGCGGGCATATTTTAAAAACAGCGTTTCGGCGGGGTTATAAATAACATCATACACCGCGCCGGCACTTAGCACCATATCTTTAGGCAAAGGCGATGAATCCACATTCGGATACATACCCGCGGAAGTGCCGTTTACAATAAGATCCCACCCGGAAGAAAGAGCCGAATACTCTTTTAAAGTTATATCTTTATTAAGTTTATTTTTTATTTCATCTTTTATTTTAACCGCTTTGCCTTCAGATGATTTTCTGTAAGCAACAGTAAGGTTGCAGCCGTGCAGCACCGCCTCAAAGGCTATCATTCTGGCAACGCCGCCGTTTCCGCAAAGCAGCACATTGCCCGCAAGTTCTATACCGGCAGAATCAAGCGCGCGCAGAAAACCCGAACAGTCCGTATTAAAGCCAACTGTTTTTTTGCCTGTTTTAACGGTATTAACCGCGCCGAAAAGGGCTGCTTTTTCATCAAGTTCATCAAGATATTTAATAATATTGATTTTGTGCGGAATAGTAACATTAAATCCGTTTAATTGCATAAGTTTGCCCGCCGAGGAAGAAAGGCTCTTTTCATCAAGTTCAAAAAGTTCATAAGAGCACTGCTTGGAGCGGAGTTCAAACAGGCATTTATGTATGAACGGTGAAAGCGAATGACCGAGCGGGTAACCGAGTAAGCCGTATTTTTCCATTTGCACCTCTTAAGAAAATAACGCAGTGAAAAAATCCCCTGCGTAAAGTATTGACAATAATGAATAAATTTTATAATATAATAACACAATCTAATAATTTTAACAACTGTATTTTAGGAGTGTTTCTATTATGGTATTTGAAAAAGTTGTTCAAATTCTTGCTGACCAGTTAAGCATTGACCCGGACAAAATTACTATGGACAGTTTGCTTGAAGAAGACCTTGACGCGGACAGCCTTGACGCTATTGACATCGTTATGAGCATTGAAGACGAATTTGAAATAGAAGTTCCCGACGAGGCGATTGCCGATATGAAATCTGTTGGCGATATTGTTAATTTTATCGAAAACAATCAGTAAAATCAGCCTGTTTTTTTACCTGTATTTATTAAACATGTTAAAAAAACAGTGTTTTAAAAGTATAAATTGACATAAATGAAAATAAATATTAAAATAAGAGTAAGTATTTAATGCTTGCTCTTTTTTATTGCAAAAAGTGCAAGAATACGGCAAAAGGGGTAAACGCCGCAGCGCTGAAAGCGCGTTTAAAAGCGGCAAACACGAATAACCGGAAAGGCTTTTATTATGGGTAAAAAATATGTGTTGGCGCTAGACCAGGGCACAACAAGTTCGCGCGCGATAATTTTTAACAAAAAGGGCGAGATAGTTGCCAAGGCGCAAAGGGAATTTAATCAGTATTATCCGCAAAACGGCTGGGTTGAGCATGACCCGAATGAAATTTTGTTTTCAGAACTTGAGGCTGTTATTGAAGTGCTTCGCACATTCAAGGCGGAGCCGGGTGAAATTGCCGCTATAGGCATAACAAATCAGCGCGAAACCACCATTGTGTGGGACAAGGAAACGGGCAAACCCGTCTATAACGCCATAGTGTGGCAATGCCGCAGAACGGCAGACTACTGCGAGGAACTTAAAGCGCAGGGTATAGGCGACTATATAAAAGAAACCACCGGACTGCTTATAGACGCATACTTCTCCGGCACAAAAATAAAATGGATTTTGGATAATGTTGAAGGCGCGCGTGAAAAAGCAGAAAAAGGCGAACTCCTTTTCGGCACGGTGGATACTTGGCTTATATGGAATCTGACGGCAGGCAAAGTGCATGTTACAGATTATTCAAACGCCTGCCGCACAATGCTTTTTGATATTGACAAACTGCAGTGGGATCCATATCTTTGCGAAACTTTGGGAATACCCATGAGCATGCTGCCGGAAGTTAAGCCGTCAAGTTGCATTTACGGCGAATGCGTTAAATTCCCGGGAATGGATCAAATAGCGGGAGTGCCTATTGCAAGTTCTATAGGCGACCAGCCGGGCGCTCTTTTCGGGCAGGGATGTTTTGAACAGGGGCAGGCTAAAAACACATACGGCACCGGCTGCTTTTTACTTATGAACACAGGCGAAAAGCGCATAAATTCGCGTTCAAACCTGCTTACGGGTATTGCGTGGGGGCTGGACGGAAAAATTACATATGACCTTGAAGGCTCCGCCTTTAACGCCGGCTCCGTTATAAAATGGCTCAGAGATGAAGTTGAACTTATAAAAAGCGCGCACGAATGCGATATTCTGGCAGAAGAAGTTCCCGATTCAAACGGGCTGTACTTTGTGCCCGCTTTTACAGGACTCGGCGCGCCGTATTGGGATATGTACGCCCGCGGCTGTATGATAGGGCTTACACGCGGTGTAAACAAAAGGCACATATGCCGCGCTGTTTTGGAAAGTATCACTTACCAGGTAACAGACCTGCTTGAAGCGATGATGAAAGACAGCGGTATACTGCTGAAAGACCTGCGTGTTGACGGCGGCGCTTCCGTTTCAGATATTATGATGCAGATTCAGGCGGATATGACAGGCGTAAATGTTAACAGGCCGCTCAACAAAGAGGCAACCGCGCTCGGCGCCGCATACCTTGCAGGGCTTGCAGCCGGCGTTTGGAAAAACACGGATGAAATAGAAGAAAACAGACAGGTTGAAAAAATATTTATTCCGTCTATGGAAATAGAAAAGAGAAACAAACTTTATACAGACTGGAAAAGAGCGGTTGAACGCTCCAGAAACTGGGAAAGATAAAAACAACTGCAAAAAAATTACCGCGGCGTAAAAACCGCGGCATATTTTTGAATAAAGGAATTTGAAAGAGGACAGGATTTATGGATTACAGAAAAGAATCACTTAAACTGCACGAGCAGTGGAAAGGCAAAGTTGAG
This sequence comes from uncultured Eubacterium sp., assembly GCA_944380635.1. Classification (GTDB taxonomy): domain Bacteria; phylum Bacillota; class Clostridia; order Oscillospirales; family Acutalibacteraceae; genus Eubacterium_R. The sequence continues at coordinate 66,306 of CALWID010000011.1, forward strand.
GTTATTGCCCGCGCCAAAGTTGATAATAAAGACGCGCTTTCACTTGCTTACACGCCCGGCGTTGCGCAGCCGTGCCTTGAAATTCAGAAAGATTATAACAAAAGTTGGGAACTCACGCGCCGCTGGAACATGGTGGCTGTTATTACGGACGGGTCTGCGGTGCTCGGCCTCGGCGACATCGGCCCGGAGGCAGGAATGCCTGTTATGGAGGGAAAATGCGTACTTTTTAAGGAATTCGGCTCAGTTGACGCGTTTCCGCTTTGCGTGCGCACCAAAGATGTTGATGAGTTTGTTAAGACTGTATATAATATCAGCGGCTCATTCGGCGGAATAAATCTTGAGGATATTGCGGCGCCGAGGTGCTTTGAAATAGAAGAAAAACTTAAAAAAATGTGCGATATTCCCGTTTTTCATGACGACCAGCACGGTACGGCAGTTGTTGTTTGCGCGGCGCTTATCAACGCAACAAAACTTACAGGCAAACCGCTCAGCGAGTGCAAAGCGGTAATAAACGGCTCCGGCGCGGCGGGAATTGCAATAGCAAAACTGCTTATGACTCTTGGACTTAATGATGTTATTCTTTGCGACAGAACAGGCGCAATATATGACGGCAGAGAAAATCTTAATCCCTATAAAGCGGAGATAGCAAAAATATCAAATAAAGGCTGCGTTAAAGGCACGCTTGCGGACGCCGTTTGCGGCTCGGATATATTTATAGGCGTTTCCGCGCCCGGCGTTTTAACAGCCGATATGGTAAAGACGATGAATGATAACTCAATAGTACTTGCAATGGCAAACCCTGTGCCGGAAATAATGCCGGACGAGGCAAAGGCGGCGGGCGCGGCAATAGTAGGCACGGGAAGATCTGATTTTCCGAATCAGATAAACAATGTTGTGGCGTTTCCGGGAATTTTCCGCGGCGCGCTTGATGTAAGAGCAAGCAGCATTACGGAAAATATGAAGATAGCCGCGGCTTACGCAATAGCCTCCCTTGTAAGCGACGATGAACTTAAGCCGGATTACATTCTGCCGTTTGCGTTTGACGAGCGAATAAAAGACGCGGTTGCGTGCGCAGTTTCCGACGCTGCAAAAAAAGACGGCGTTGCAAGAATATAATTAATGATAAATAAATCAGGCTTGTATGCCGCCATACTGCCGCTTTTAAGATTAATTTGAATTATCATTTTTCAAAAACTCAAAAAAAGTATAAGAAAAGCACCGTGCTCTTTGAACTGCCCCAAATTGTGCAGACAGTACAAAAAAGCACCTAAATGGTAGAATATTAAATTTAAGCAACAAACTGAT
>CALWID010000012.1 GCA_944380635.1 uncultured Eubacterium sp.
TTCGGCTTTTGGCAACTCCAGACCGTACCTCTGTACGCCTACAATCCGTCAAATGCGAAATCCAACTCGATTTCTCGGCAGCCTCCCAGCGTGTCGGGAAAGACTTATTTTCTCAATAAAACCTTTTTCGACACGATGAGAGCGGCTGAAAGTTTCAGCCGCTCAATTTTTTATATTTTTTATAGACATTTACAATTAAAAATTAATTACGCCGAGGTGCTCGAGAAGTATCTTAAGACCGATAAGCACAAGGATTATGCCGCCCGCAAGTTCCGCTTTGTTTTTATATTTAGCGCCGAACTTATGACCTATAAACACGCCGACTGCGGACAGAACAAATGTGGTAACGCCGATAACAGATATAGAACTCCAAATATTTACATTGAGGAAAGCAAAAGTAATGCCTACCGCAAGAGCGTCAATACTTGTTGCGATTGCCATTACAAGCAGTTCCTTGATATTAAGAACGGATTTTTCACTGCTGTCATCCTCTTCTTTTTTAAAGGAATCATATATCATTTTGCCGCCGATTACAGCGAGCAGTATAAATGCGACCCAGTGATCCACCGCCGTTATATACGATTCAAACTGAGTGCCGAGAAACCAGCCGATAAGCGGCATAAGCGCCTGAAACCCGCCGAAAAACAGAGCGATAAGCGCAGTTTGCCCTACATTTAATTTCTGCATTTTAAGTCCTCGGCAAATTGCAACGGCAAAGGCGTCCATAGAAAGACCTACACCTATTAAAAAAACTTCTAAAATACCCATAAAATCCTCCCTACCGGCGCAAAATCATATGCTCCGGAAAATAAAAAAAGACCCATATACAGAAAAAACTGTATATGAGTCTTGCCATTTAAGAAAAGCCAGGTGAAAACACCAGTATGTTGACTTACCACGCGCAAAGCGCGCCGACTACTCCCTCACAAAGTATATAGATATTACCATAAGAAAGAAAATTTGTCAACAAAATTATTCAGTTTCCCAAGGCGCTTTTTTATTATGCTTTTTACAATATTTTTCAATAACGCTTGCTTTATCAAGTTTACGAATGAAAAGCCAAAGGTCGCGTACTTCTTTTTCGGCGTTTTCCGCGTCCTGTTCAAGGCGTTCGTCAAGTTTATAATACATCAGATTAACGCCGCATTCGGGGCAGTTCTGCTTAAAATACAACGGCTTTATTTTTGCGCCGCATTTAGGGCAGATATTAACGCTCTGCTTATTATTTTTACTGCTCATCACTGCCACCTCCGCTGCTGACCTCTGACGCAAGCGCGCTGCGCCGCTCAGCCATTTCTTTTCTGATTACGGCAAGGCGCTTGCCCGTAAGGTTATAAAACGCATAAGGAATAAGTGTAAGGAGCCCTAAAACATACGGCACAATGGTAAACAGCGCCCAGATATAGAGGTCTGTATTTTCCCCTTTAACAGCAACCTGAAGCCCCTCTGAATTAGTGGTAAACGAAAGGCCTATAACCGGCAAAAGAGCCGTGCCGATAGAGGTTGAAACCGAGCCGGTGAGTTTGCCGACGAAAGTGAGTACCGAGAAACTTACGCCCTCGTTTCTTTCCCCTGTTTTCCATTCCATATAATCAACAGTATCGCCTATCATTTCCGTGGGAATAACGCTGTTGATTGTATTAAAGAAACTGAAAATGAAATTCTGCACCATTAGAAGGATAGAAATAACAACGATATTTGTGCGGTAAAATCCGAGACCGGCAAAGAAAACAAGCGTGCTTACTACAAAGCGGCAAATTACATTCAGCATAACTATTTGGCGGTTATCAAGTTTTTCCTTGAGTTTCGGAATAAGAAGATATGTAAGGAAGCCGAAAATAGTGCCCGGCAGATTTATCCAAAGAACGGCGGAACTTAGATTTAAAACTTCCGAGTAATAATAAGTTTGGAAAACGCCGGCAAGGCCGGTAAGCGTGCCGAGAACATTTCCTATAATAATAAGCATTAAAGGCTTATTTTTGAACATAACCTTAAAGCCGTCCAGCACGGAAGGTTCTTTAATAGTTTGCACAACGCGCTCTTTAGTTTTATAGCCGGCAAGTGAAAACAGCCCCATACCAACCGTGCCGGCAATAACGGCAAGAATAAGGAAATCATGCGAAAGAGTAAGATTCCACACGCCGTTGTTAGTGAAATCCATCATAACGGGCAAAAGCGTGGTAGAAAGTCCGCCGAGCAAACCGGAGATAAATCTTGCGGAGGAAATAGCACGGGTACGGTCTGCAGTTGAAGGCGAAATCGCCGTGCTGAGGCCCCAGAAAGGAACATCGCCGATTGTGTAGAAAAATTCCCATATGAAATAGGAAATATACATATATATTATTTTTATAGTAGTGCTTTTTGCGTCCGCCAAAATTTCCGGCCCGGCAAAAAGCATTATAGTTGCTATTGAAAGCGGTATCGGCACTATCATAAGATAGGGCCTTAATTTTCCGAAACGAGTTCTTGTTTTATCAATCAAAGAACCCATAAGAGGGTCGTTAACCGTATCCCATATACCGAGTACAAATATCATTACGGCAACAGCCTGTTCCGGTATTCCGAAAACTTTTGTAAAGAAAAGAGAAAGATAACCGCCGGCAACAAGATTATAGCCGAAAACCTGACCGGCGTTTGCAAAACCGTAAGCAAGATTTTCTTTAACGCCTACATAACGAATCTCTTTTTCACTGCTTTCTGCGCTCACACAATTCCCCCCTGAAATAATCTTTTATAATTCTAACACAGGAGAAGTAAAAAGTCTATAAAATCAGAGCAAAAACAAAGATTTTTTTGTATAAAATAACAAAGATTTTTATGTATAAAATCACAAAATTTGAAAACAGGCGGACGATATGATATGATTTATACAATATAAAATCCAAAAGGCGGTTTAAAGAATGAAAATTATTTTTGCCCGGCACGCAGAACCGGATTATCTGCACGATACAATTACCGAAAAAGGTAAAAGAGAGGCAAAACTGCTTGCCGAACGGCTGGCAAAAACCGAAACGGACGAAATTTATGTTTCACCCCTCGGGCGGGCGAAAGACACTGCGGCATATACGCTTGAAAAAACGGGAAAAACGGCAGTGCAACTTGACTGGCTGCAAGAATTTAAAGGCAGAATCATCACGCCCGAAGGGATAGTCAGTTGTTGGGACAGACTGCCTGAAAACTGGACTGTTAAAGACGAATATTACAGCCACGATTTGTGGTACAAAACGCCGCTTATGAAAACGCTGAATGTAAAAAAGGAATACGAATATGTTTGCGAAAAAACAGACCGTTTTCTTGAGGAACACGGCTACAAGCGGGACGGCAGGCTTTACCGCGTAACAGATTCAAACCATAAAACGATAGTGTTTTTCTGCCATTTTGCAGTTGAATGTGTAATTCTCAGCAGAATATTCAGCATATCCCCTATGATACTTTGGCACAATTTTGTTGCGCTGCCCTCCTCCGTTACAACAATAGTTTCAGAGGAAAGAAAAAAAGGCGCAGCGCAGTTCAGGTGCACGGGATTCGGTGATGTTTCACACCTTTACGTGGGCGGAGAAGAACCGTCTTTCGCGGCAAGATTTTGCGAGTGTTTTGAAGATGACACACGCCACAATTAGAGTTAATAGTATATTAACGAGATTTATTACTATTATTTTACTTATGCTCGGCGTGAAAAATTGATGTAAATATTTTTACAGCGATTGAAACTATAACCGCGCCGAGCGCTATTGCGATACCTGTTAACACCGTTTCCGAGGCATAATGAAAAAACATTTCTGAATTAAAATGCACAAGATAACTCATCATATAATAAAGGCTTCCGCCGGGCAGAAGAGGAATTGAGCCCGGTATCATAATAACGGACGCAGGAGCCTTAACTACTCTTGCCGCAATTTCACTGAAAGCGCAAAGAGCAATCATTGCTATTAGAGTTGATTTAAAAATACCTGCGCCGCCGTATTCAAGGAACACCGCCGTAAACGCTGAGACGGTGCCGCCGAGAACAGCAACGGCAAACATTGATTTTGACACTTTTAAAATAACGCAGAAACCGATTGTGCCCAAAACGCATAAAATTGCTTTAATCATAAATCAGCCGCCGTTAAAAATGAGCAGAGCGCCTGCATAGCCGAGGACTATCGCAAAAGCGGTAACGAAAGCCTCAGTTATCTGCAAAATACCGGCAATAATATCCCCGCTCATCATATCTTTCATAGCGTTGCCCACGCTCATTCCGGGAATGAGAAGCATAATCGTGCCCGTCATAATTTTATCCGGGTGGGCGGCAATTCCGGCTGTCTGCGGCAAAAACGCAAGAACTCCGCACACGGTTGAATCTATAAGAGTTTTTGAAAAGAGATTTAATCTTATTTTGAAAAGCGGAAGAATTTCCGCCGCTATTCCTATTATTCCGGAAAAAACGGCGTCAAGCGCAGTTCCTCCAAAGTAAATACAAAACGAGCCTGTTGCAAGCGCCGTTGCAAAGTATCTGAGCAGAATCGGATAATTATAATCAACGCGCCCTGCCTTTTTACCCTCGCACAATGCGCGCGAATCGCTGTTTGCCTGCTCCAAAGCGCCGAGATTAAGGTCTGTTTTATATATTCTTTTAAATGAAGTATACCTTTTGCCGTCAAACCGGGCAGACGCAAAAATTAACGAGGGAATTATAAACACATTTATATTTTTCGCGCCCGCGCTTTTGCATATTCTTATCACACATTCCTCAGCGCGGGAAATTTCTCCCCCGTTTTCAACAATACGCGCCGCAATCTGCGCAGAATATTCAAATATTTCTTTCACAACACCACCGCCGTTATTATTGTTTGAAAAAAATATAAAAAAACACTTGCTTTTTTTGATTAAATGATATATTATATTTGTACCGCAAAGGTGAATTAAATATCGCGGGGTAGAGCAGTTGGAAGCTCGTCGGGCTCATAACCCGGAGGTCGCAGGTTCGAGTCCTGCCCCCGCAACCACCAGACTGAGTCTGGACGCATGTCGCGTTCGGACTCTTTTCTTTTTCCGAGTTTAGTGCTCGCGCTTAAAGCAAAATCTAAAGTATTGTCCCTTCCGCAATAACAGAGCCGAATTATAATGTTTGGCTCTGTTATTTTTTTGTGTTTTCTAACACTTTTTCTAACACTTATACCTACAATCAAACATAATCGCACCGGCTTTTAATAGATGTGGATACATTCTTCCAATTTCAGAAACTTTATCTTTATGATATTCAAGTTAAATTGACATTTGAGCAAATTGATGTTATTCTAAATTTTGTAATAAAAGCGATGACATTTAAAATTTTATTTTCATAAACACAAAACACAGAAACATTAAAATACGCGCGAAGTTTTATTACAAAGACGCTGAGAGTAATTTAGATAAAAAGAAAAATTTATATGGAATTTTACGAACTGATTGAAAAAATAATTAACGCGATACCTGACGGATATGAAAACATAAGCGCTGCGGCAGAGGCGGCTTTGCCGTGGATACTTGGGTTTTGCTCTGCCGCCACTTGCTTTTTCGGGCACAAAGTACACAAGATATGGAACGCTTTTTTCTTTTTCTGGATTGGTTTTCTTGTGCCCGTATTTATTATAGGATTGATTTTCCGCCCCGCGGGTTTTTGGATGAATGTGCTTATAATTTTCGGCATTATCTGCGGCGGTGCCTGCGCCTTTTATTCTAAAAGGCTGTTTAAACTGCAACTGTTTGTTACCACATTTTTAATGGTTTTCGCCACTCTCCCCTCTTATCTGACTTTTCTCGGCAATACTGCGTCCGTTGCGGTTGGATTTATCGCGGCTCTTGCGGCGGGTATACTAAGCACGAAATACAAATACATAATAACAATCATTACAACTTCATTTTCAGGCGCATTTATGCTTTTTGGAGTATTTGACGCAAACACCCCGCTCAACCACACGGCGGCGTCGGTATTATCTGTTATATGCGGTATAATCGGTATTGCCGTTCAATGCTTTGTTGAAAGAAAAGAACTTAAGGAAACCTGGGAAAGCCTTAAGGAAAAGAAAGAAAAAATCAAATCTTTTTCAATTTCTGAAAAAGGCGAAACTGACGAAAGTGTTAAAACAAGCGGCGATGCTGAAATTACAAAATGAATATTTTATAAACAATATATATTTACTATTAAGTTTTTGAGAAAACAGAAAGGATAATTTTATGAAAAAGTTTATTTGCGTTTTACTGCCCATACTGCTTACGGCGGGAATATTTTTCGGGTGTTCCAAGGCGGAAGTAAAGCCTTTTACAGGAAGTGATTACACTATTCCCGAACTTGATTTAAGCACAATGCCGGAAAACTGCCCCGAGGAATACAGATACCTTTATGAACTGACAACGGTGGACGATTCCCTTGATTACATGGCGCACCCTGATTCTGTTTTACTTAAAAACGGAAATATTTTAACTATGTATCCTGCCGGGCACGGAAAAGGCGCAGTGCTGACAAAAATAAGCACAGACAATGGGCTTACATGGAGTGAAAGCGTTAAAAACACACCGGCAAGTTGGGAAAACTCGCAAGAAACACCGACGGTTTACCGTCTTTCTTTTACAGACGGCAAAACTGATGACAAACTGATAATGATCTCGGCAAATCCGCAGTGGGCTGATGAGCCTGAGACAAACGGCGGTTTTAACTGCTCAATATCCACTGACGAGGGTGCAACATGGAGCGAATTTGAAACATTTTATGACAAAAGCAGTTCCTGCCCCGTTATACCTATTGTTGCTATGAGCAGCCTGACTCAACTTAAGGAAAACGGGCAGTTTGTGGACAAGTGGATGGGGCTGTTCCACGACGCGGATTTTTATAACTACAAAACAATACTTACTTTTGACGAAAACGGAAATATGCAGTGGAGCGAGCCTGTTAAATACTTTGCTGATTACAGAACAATAGAGCAGGAATCCGCAATGTGTGAGGTTGAAGTAATCAGAAGTGAACAGGGAACCGGTGATGAACTTTGCCTTATAACTCGCAGCAACAGCAGAACTATGAATTCACTTATTTCTTTTTCGGAAGATGAGGGCGAAACATGGAGCGAACCGAAAGAACTGCCCGCCGCTTTGAACGGGGACAGATTTAAGGCGGAATATACAAAAGACGGCAGACTGTTTATAACTTTCCGTTCAATCGAAAGAGGCCCAAAGGCTCAAGAAAATGCCGGAAAAGATGTAACAGGCGGATATGTGAGCGAAGGCTGGGTTGCCTGGGTTGGAACTTATGACGACCTTAAAAACTCAAACGAGGGTCAATACAGAATTAAATTAGCGCATATTTACCAAAACGGGCAGGACGAACCGGAATACTGCGCTGATTCAGACACGGGTTACTGCGGCAATGTTGTGCTTGACGATGGCACAATAGTTACTACAAGTTACGGCCATTTTAACCCTGATGACAAGATAAACGCATTAACCGGCGAACTGCGCACATACATCTGCTCTAAGCGCATAAATCTGAACGACACGGACGAACTTGTTGCTCAAATGGTTTCACAAAATCAGTAAAGAGTAAAAATAATTATGATATAGAATTAAAAAAGAGTTACAAAAGCCCTTTTATTGCAATTTTATGTTGTAATAAAGGGGCTTTTATGTTAAAATTCACTGCGTAATCATCTTATTTTAACAAATAGTATGAAAAGAGGTATTTTATGTTTATCCTTTGTGGAACTGTCGGCGCGCTCATCATTACCGTTTTTGAAATACTTTTCTTTTGCAAGAAAAGAAATTTCGGTAATATACTGCACGCAGCGGTAAGAAATATTTTCATTATTAATCTTATTTCAATCGCGCTCTTAAGATATGTTTTTAAGTACCAGCATTTTCTTGATACTTCCGCTTACGGCACGGAAAATTTTCTTAAATACTTTGCTTTATCAATAGTAGTAGGAATAATCTGGCTGCTGTTTGCCGCGTTTATAAACAGATACCTTACTTTTGAGGACGGGAAAAGAAAGAAAACCCACGGCACAAGATTTATAAAGATTCTCGCCTGCTTTCTGTTTATGCTTGGCTGTGCCGCGTTTTTCGGAACGATATGGGGCAAAGATTCTTTCGGCGATGTTACTGCCGACCAACTTATTATAAACCTTATTTCCCCCACAAGCGGTGCGGACACGGGCGTTTATATTGATATTTTTGAGCGCCCCGTATTTCAGACTATGCTCTGCACAGCGGTATTCAGCCTTTTTGTATATTCGGATTTCAGCATTGTTTACCACGGCATAAGAAAGAACATAACTGTATTTAACGACCTTGCTCACAGGATAATCAGCATTATTCTCGGAATTGCCATGCTTGCGGGCGGCATTGCTTACGGTTATCAGGAATTCCAGTTAAAGCAACTTTATAACGCATATATTGCGGAATCCGATTTTATAGGCGATAATTATGTTGACCCGAGAGATACTAAAATAAAATTCCCGAAAAAGAAGAGAAATATTATTCACATATATCTTGAATCAATGGAAAACAGTTATTTATCTAAAGACCTTGGCGGATATATGGACGAAAACCTTATGCCTCAACTGACTGAACTTGCTTATGAAGGCGATGTTTTTTCAAATACGGGCAGAAAATTCGGCGGACCTTTACAGGGCACAGGCACTCAGTGGTCCGTTGCGTCCATGGTTAATATGATGACGGGACTTCCTATGAAAGTACCCGCAGAGCAGAATGCTTACGGTACAAAAGATAACTTCCTGCCCGGCGCCTACACATTCGGCGATATGCTCAGGGACCAGGGCTATGAGCAGACTATTATGATTGGCGCAGACGGCAATTACGGCGGCGTTTCATATTTATATCAACTGCACGGCGGATATAAAATATTTGACCACAGATACGCAATCGAGCAGGGACTTATCCCCGAAGACTACAAAGTGTGGTGGGGATTTGAAGATGACAAACTTTATGAATACGCAAAGGCGGAAATCACAAGGCTATACAACACCGGCAAGCCGTTTAACTTTACAATGGAAACGGCGGACACCCACCGCCCGCACGGCTATTTAAGCGAAAAAGCGCCTACGCCTTACAGCGACAAATATTCAAATGTTATAGCGTACAGCACTTCGGAAACGGTTAAATTTGTGCGCTGGATACAGCAGCAGCCGTTTTATGACAACACCACGATTGTGCTTATAGGCGACCATTTGAGTATGGACACTGATTTCTTTGCGGATTTTGACCCGAATTATCTGCGTACGCAATTTAACCTTATTTTAAATCCTGCGCCGAATGTTGCAAACACGCCGGCTGAAAGATTTATAAACAGGCAATACTGCAACTTTGATATGTTCCCCACTATCCTTGCGAGCATGGGCGTTGAAATCAAGGGAGACAGGCTCGGAATAGGTACAAATCTTTACTCAGACACGCCGACTGTATTTGAGGAATACGGATTTGACTATGTAAACAACGAACTTGAAAAGAAAAGCGATTTTATGAACAACAATATTCTTGTTGACCCGACCAAGCCGCAGGAAGATACCACGGCGGCTGAAACAACAAAAAAATAACGGCAGGAAACACACCCGCAAAAGGTGTGTTTCTTTTTGGAAGAAAGGCGGCGTGTAATTGAAGATACTGATTGACGCGGACGGATGCCCCGTTACGAAAATCGCGGTAGAAACCGCCTCTAATGCAGGTATAAAAGCAGTAATTTACTGCGACACAAGCCACGAATTCAGCAATACGGGCGCTGAGGTAATAACTGTTTCAAAAGGCGCTGACAGCGCTGATTTTGCGCTTGTAAACGACGCTCAAAAAGGCGATATAGTTATTACTCAGGATTACGGACTCGCGGCGATGGCGCTTGCGAAAAAAGCGATGCCTTTAACGCAAAACGGACTGATTATAAGCGATAAAAATATTGATTCCCTGCTTATGAGCAGGCACGCCGCAAAAGCGGCAAGGCGCGCCGGAAAGCATTTAAAAGGCCCGTCAAAGCGCACTGAAAAGCAGAATAAAGATTTCAAGGCGGCGCTTTTTAATTAAGGCAAATTTATCTTGATATAAATTAAGATAAAATATATAATAAAAGCATAATAAAGAAACAGGAGAATCATTATGAAAGTAAGATTACCGAAACACAGAGAATTTCTTATTAAATTTGAAGACGGATATGATAAAGCCGACGAAGCGTGGGAGGCTCTTAACAAAATAGTTAAGGACTACTCTGTTGACGGCAAATCCATTTATTCCGAAACCTTTATTGAGGATAATGAGGATAAAGTTAAGGAACTTCAAAAAACATATGAATTCACTTATGAAATCATAGAGAAATAAGGTTTGCAAATGGAAAAGAAAAAAGTTTATGTTGCCGCAACGGCACATTTGGACACTGTTTGGCGCTGGAATCTGGCTAAGACGATAGACGAATTTCTGCCGGACACACTTGAAAAAAATATTCATCTTATAGAAAAATACCCGCATTACAGATTTAACTTTGAGGGTGCTTTCAGATACAAACTTGCCGAGGAATACTATCCCCTGCATTTTGAATACATAAAGCAGCTTATCAAAGACGGCAGGTGGTGCGTTTCCGGCTCTGAATACGAAAACGGCGATGTTAACATTCCCTCGCCTGAGGCATTATTCAGAAATATACTGCTTGGAAACGGCTATTTTAAAGAAAAATTCGGCAAAGAGAGCGCCGATATTTTTCTGCCGGACTGTTTCGGTTTCGGCAGACAACTGCCGAGCGTTATAAAAAACGCGGGGCTCAAGGGATTTTCAACACAAAAATTAAGTTGGGGTTCCGCTTACGGAGTTCCGTTTGACACTGGCATTTGGAAAGGAATAGACGGCAGTGAGATATTCGCCTGCCTTGACGCCAAATCATACAGATACAAATTTGAAGGCGACATCAGGGGCGATATTTCCGTTATCAACAAGATTTCAAGAAACGCCTTTGAAGGCGGTCTGCCGCAGACTATGCATCTTTACGGCACGGGCGACTGGGGCGGCTCCCCTACTGAAGAAAGCGTGCAGGCAGTTGAAGAAAGCGTAAATAAAAACGATTCTTCGGATTTTGAGGTTATTTCTGCATCTACCGATGAATTTTTCAATGACCTTGACAAACTGCCTGAAAGCGAAAAAGAAAAACTGCCGCGGTGGGACGGCGAACTGCTTATGACTTCCCACGGCGCAGGCGCATACACTTCACGCGCTATGAACAAAAGGCTCAACTCGCAGAATGAAATTCTTGCCGACGAAGCGGAAAGGCTTTGCGCTGCCGCTGAATGTGCCGGAGTATACAATTACCCGCTTGGCAACTTAAACAGGGCGTGGGAAAGAGTTATTCAGCATCAGTTTCATGATGACATTACCGGCACAAGCAATATGGATGTTTGCGCGGACAGCCAAAACGATTATTTTCTTTCCCTGAGCGAATTTAAAAACGAATACTGCGCCGCAGCCGGAGCAATGGCAAACGAACTTGACACCAAATGGGTAACGGAATGCGCCGTAATAGTCAGCAACGCAGTTGCACAAAAAAGAAAAGCCGCGGTGAGCGCGCACATCAGAATGACGCACAACTGCACATTCATTAAAGTGCTTGACAAAGACGGAAACGAGGCGCCGAGCCAGGTAGTAAACAAATCCGGCAAAGAATTTGATATTATATTTATTGCAGAAGTTGAGGCAATGGGGCTTAAAGTTTATGATGTTGCACCGGCCGACAGCGCCTGCGATATTAAAACAGACTTAAAAGTAAGCGAGCATGTACTTGAAAACGCTAAATATCAACTTATATTTAACAAAAACGGCGATATTGCGTCTATTATTGACAAAAAGAACAAAATCAAACTGCTTGACTCGCCTATAAAAATGGCGTGCCTAAAAGATACGGGCGCCCTCTCCTACCCCTCTTGGGAAATAAGAAAAAAAGATATAGACAGAGAACCGATTTATTACGCCAACACGCCGCAGTTTGAAGTGATTGAAAACGGACCGGCACGAGTTGCGATTAAAGTTACAAGAGAACTTGACCACTCTTCTATTGAGCAGACGGTATATCTTGAAAGCGGCGGCGAATACATAAGAGTGCTTAACAAGGTTGACTGGCGCTCAAGGCGCACTATGCTTAAAGCGGTATTTCCGTTCAGTTGCTATAACAAATACGCTTCATATGACTTAGGGCTCGGCGTTATAAAACGCGAAAATAATACTGAAACACTTTATGAAGTACCGGCTCAAAAGTGGGCGGATATTACTGCCGGCAGCGGCAAATACGGCGTTTCGGTATTTTCAGACTGCAAATACGGCTGGGATAAACCGAGTTCAAATACTTTAAGGCTTACCTGCCTGCACACGCCTGCCGGCGCTTTCACAAAAGAGACAAGGCAGGACCTTCAGGACCTTGGGCGAAACATTTTCAGCTTTGGTATTTACAGCCACAACGGCGGATATGAAAACTCAACTCAGATTGAGAGCGAATGTTTTAACAAACCGCTTATTGCGTTCCAAACGGGCGCAAGGCGCGCCGGCGAACTTACGGACAGTTTTTCATTTATGTCTGTAAACGATGAAAACTGCATAGTAAGAGCAGTAAAACTTGCTCAGGATAAAAACGGCATAATCGTTCGCGTTAACGAGGGCAGCGGTCAAAATCTGAAAAATGTAAAACTTAGATTTTACAAAAAAATTGAAAACGCGGCTGAAGCGCTCGCAAACGAGAATGAAATCGGAAAAGCAAGATTTGCAGCAAAGACCGTTACATTCTCAATGAAACCGTTTGAAGTAAAAACATTCAGGATTCAACTTGAAAAGCCGGAAAAGAAAGCGCGCGAAAGTTTTAGGAAAATGGAACTTGAATGCAACTCAAAAGGATTTACGCCTAACGAGAATATGCGCAATGTAATATTGCAGGGCGGCGGCTGCTCCCTGCCGGCGGAACTTTGCCCCAAATCAATAACAGCGGGCGGAATAACATTCAGAATGCCTGACCCGAACGCGGACAAAGATGTTACCGTTGCCAGAGGGCAGACTATTGAACTGCCGAAGAGTTGCACAAAATTATATATGCTTGCGGCAAGCACTTTAGGCGACCGTGAAGTTATGTTTTACGCAGACGGCAAAGAAAGACCGCTGACGATTTATTCATTTAATGAGCCTGTTGGCGTATGGGATATGGCGGGAATGAAACAGAAAGCCAAAATAAAAGACGCTGTTTTAGGATTTGAATTTACCCACACACACCACCCCGAGGGCGACATACCAAACGGCAAAGCATACTTTTTTGTTTATGAAATAGATATTAGAAACGCAAAAGAACTTACTCTGCCCGAGGACAACAGAATAATTATTCTTGCGATGACGGCGGTAAAAAAGTTTTCAAACACAAGACTTGCCACTAAACTAACGGACAGTACGCCTGACGAGAATTACGATTTTGACGAAATTCCGCCGATTGAAAAAATTATAGATAAATCTGAATTTGTAACAATCCGCGCAGGAAAGATACAAGACCAGAAAAACGGCGGAAAAGGCAAAGGATTTAAGAGGGACAATATTATTACAAATATAATAAGATCCTACACCAAATCAGAGTGGTAAAATCAAAATTTAAAATGCATAATATGCAAAAAATATGCCCCGCTGATATACATTCTCTGTATATCGGCGGGGTTGAATTTTGTAAAGCGATAGTTCTTTACAGGAAATTAATGTTAAAATCTATGTTGAAAACAATGTTAAATATGTTGAAAATTTAAATTTTATTCTAATAGAAAATTATATTTGTAAAGCAAAAACACTTTATATCAATATCTTCAACATAGATTTTAACATTTTAGGCTGAAAATATACAAATTGATAAAAAATAAACAAAAGGAATATACAAAAAACCTTTGCATTGCTGCAAAGGTTTTTTCTTTAATTTCTAATATTATTATTTTTTATTGAAAAGGCTTACAATATCATCAAAAGTATCGGAATCTTTTGCAGTAAATGAACTTGCAGGCTGAGCCTCCGGAGGAGCAACCTCAATATTTGCTGTTGTTGATTTAATAGGAGCACCGGGGCCTTTATCGCCGAATCTTGTTGCAACAACGGTGATAATCATTTCATCCTCAAGCGACTCATCAACATTAGCGCCCCAGATGATTTCACAATCAGGATGAACAGCATTTTTAACGATTGTGGAAGCAACATCAATCTCTTCAAGGCCGATATCCGATGACGCAGTAATATTAAGAAGAACACCGCGGGCACCGTCAATAGAAGTATTAAGAAGCGGGCTTGAAATAGCAGCCTGAGCGGCAACTTCTGCCTTGTCCTTACCTTTTGCTCTGCCGACACCCATATGAGCGTAACCGGCGTCTTTCATAATTTCTGTTACATCGGCAAAGTCGCAGTTTACAAGCCCTGTTGCGTTAACAAGATCTGAAATAGACTGAACAGCCTGGCGGAGAACATCATTTGCAATCTCAAAAGCGTTAAGAAGAGTAATTTTTTCATCTGTAACGAATTTAAGATTTTCATTAGGAATAACCATTATAGAATCAACATACTGAGCAAGTTCATCTATGCCGACCTGAGCCTGGTCCATACGCCTTTTGCCCTCGAAAGCAAACGGAGTTGTAACAACGCCGACGGTAAGAATTCCGAGGTCTTTTGCAACCTGAGCAACAACAGGAGCAGCGCCTGTGCCCGTGCCGCCACCCATACCGGCTGTAATAAATACCATTTCAGCGCCTGTAAGAGCGTCTGTAATAGCCTCTCTGCTTTCATCGGCTGCTTTTTTACCAACTTCAGGCTTAGCACCTGCGCCGCGGCCTTTAGTTGCCTTTTCACCGATAAGTATTTTCTGAGATGCCTGGGATTTTGCAAGAGCGGGTTTATCACTGTTAATAGCAATAAATTCCACATCTTGGATATTGCAATGCACCATACGGTTAACGGCATTTCCGCCGCCGCCGCCGACGCCTACTACTTTAATGGAAACAACTTTTGTATCTTCCGTATCTATTTCATATCTTCCCATTTTTTATTCTCCTTATATGTATTATAGTTAGACTAAGATATGTCTTTACTTTCTTATTGTAACAATATTGTAATCGTTTTGCAATATTTTTTTCTATTTTAAATAAATATTTTTTTCAAACTTTAGCGAATATTTATTTGATTATTTGTGCATATTAAACAAATCGCCTGTTTTGCGGCAAAATTTGTTAATATTTGTAAAGTTATTTTCTTTACGCATTTTGTAACCTTATTCAGGTGTAAAGTAAGATTGCTTGTCAACAGTAAGATTTAAATTTCCCTTCATATTTGAACCGCTTTCATCAAGCTGCTCACATGAAGCAAGCCCCCTAATAATTTTATCTTCAAGATTATCAAGGCTGCCGAGTTCAAAAGTTATACGGTTCATATAAACAATATAATTACTGTTAATTCCCGTTGTGAAAATTTCTGTTGCCTGAGCCATACCTGTTTGGCTTACGGCTTTCGCCATTTCAGATAATCTTTGCTGCACGGCGGCGTCGCTAAACTCAATAACGGTGCCGGCATTTGCGCTTTTAATCTGCGCGTTGCTTATTAAAATAGTATCCGCGGGATTTTGTGCGGCAGCGTTTTCAAGGACTTTAAAATCGGCGTCAAGCAAAATATAAGTTCCGTCATCATTCTGAATTGAATAAGAGGCGATTGTATCTGTAACTGTAATTTTAACAGTATCGGGAAGTTCGCGCTTTATTGTTACAGAGCCTATGTAGGGCAATCTTTGCGTTATGCTGTTTGATATTTCATTTGTATCTATTAAAAACAGATTGTTTCCCGAATTAATCCCGGACGCCTCAACTATTTCCTGCTCTGTATAAATTCCGCTGCCCTGCGCGGTTATATTTTCCGTTTTAAAGAATACCGTGAGCGAAAGAGTAACGCCGAAAGCGATAAGCACCACAAGCAGGCAAAACGCGAGCAGTGCTCTCCTTACGCTGTTTTTAAGTTTTCTTTTTTTATTCTGCCTTCGGCGGGTTTGATTTTTAGTGGGCTTGGCTGTTTCTGCGCCCGTTCGGCTGCCGCCCCTGTAAACGCGGGGCGGCTCAAGGTCATCAAGCGGCGCTCTTGAATTATAACTTTTTTCAGAAACGCTGCGTTTTCTTTTTTTATCATCCTTCATAATCTTTTCTCTCTATGACCGCTCCTATTTTTTTAAGGTTTTTTTCTATATGTTCGTAACCTCTGTCTATATGGCAGATATTGCCGACCGTGGAAGTTCCGACTGCCGCGAGAGCGGCAAGCACAAGCGACGCACCGCCTCTTAAGTCGGTTGAATAAACATTAGCCGCATACAGTTCACGCACGCCGTTTACAACTGCAATTCTGTCATTAACCGTAATATCAGCGCCGAAACGGCGAAGTTCGCTTATATGTTTATACCTGCCGTCAAACACGCTTTCGTTAAAAACGGAAGTGCCTTTTGCTTTTGAAAGCGCCGCCATCATCACGCTTTGACAATCTGTTGGAAAGCCGGGGTAAGGCATTGTTTTTATACTTTTAACGCGCTTTAAACGCTTTGGCGACACTATTTTTAAATCGCTGCCGGAAAGATATATCCTGCATCCCATTTCGCTGAAAATGGGAATAACGGGCACAAGATGCGCCGCACGGACATTTTTTACTACAAGTTCTTTTGCCTGAAGAGCGCCGGCGCACATATAAGTTGAGGCGACAATCCTATCCGGTATTACGGTATGTGAGTTGGGGTACAGTTCATCTACGCCGTCAATTTCAACCGTGCTTTCGCCCGCGCCGAAAATCTTTGCGCCGCAGGAATTAAGAAACGCTGCCAAATCGCTTATTTCCGGCTCTCTGGCGGCATTAATTATTGTTGTTTTACCCTTTGCGAGAACGGACGAAATCATTATATTCTCTGTTGCCCCCACGCTTGGGAATGAAAGAAAAATCTTTGCTCCGTGCAGGCGCTGGGCACGGCAATGAATACAACTGCCGTTTTCGCTTATCTGCGCCCCGAGTTGTTTAAGCGAACTGAGGTGCAAATCAATCGGCCTTACGCCGATGTCACAGCCACCGGGCGGGCACAAAAGCGCCTCCTTACAGCGGGTAACAAGCGAGCCGAGAAAAATAATTGAAGAGCGCATTTCGCGCATCATTTCCTCGGGAATATCGTTATTGATTATATTAGTGGTATCAATTACCAAAGTGCTTTTTTCACGCTTAACACGAGCGCCGAGATGCCTTAAAATTTCAACTGAAGCGGTAACATCGCTAAGTTCGGGAACATTATGTAAAACCGTTTCTCCCTTAACAATCAGCGTTGCCGCAAGTATCGGTAAAACCGCGTTTTTAGAGCCGTGAACGGATATTTCACCGCCAAGCGGCTGATTACCTGTTATAATAAGTTTTTCCAAATTAGCCACCTGCCTGCATATTCTTTTCCATTCTATGCAAACGGCGGCACTTTGCTAAATTATTTGCGGCAAAGTGAAACAATTATATCCGCAATGCGCTTAGCGGAATCGGTTACTGCCATACTTTTGGCATTTTTTTCTATTTCTGCAAGTTCCTCTTTATTTGAAAGGACTTCATCAATAACATTTTGGAGCCTTTCCGAAGTGAGTTCGTTTTCCTCAATAATCCTTGCAGCGTTTCTCTTAACAAGAGCCATTGCGTTATGATACTGATGATTTTCCGCCACATATGGGCTTGGAATAAGTATAGACGCTTTGCCGAGCGCCTCTATTTCAGACAAAGTGGACGCCCCTGCCCTGCCGATAACAAGGTCGGCAGCCGCCATACAAACATCCATATTATCTATATACTGCCTAACTTCAACGGTACCTTTTTTGCCGTTTACAAAGCCGGCTTTTTCAAACTTTTCAAGATATTCTGCGCCGTTTGTGCCAACGGAATGAATATGGTAATATTTACCGCTTTCGGCGCTGTTTAAAAGTATATCAAACATTGCGTCATTTATAGGCGCCGCGCCGAGTGAGCCGCCGAAAGAAAGGACAAGCGGCTTATCGCCTATTCCGAGTTGAACTCTTGCGAAATCACGGTTTGCGTTTATTATCTCCCCGCGAACGGGCAGACCTGTTACAACCGGAGGATTTTTTGATTCAAGTCTTGAAACGGCGTCCTCAACAGTTACCATTACAGCGTCCGCCTTTTTGGCAAGAGTTTTATTTGTTATACCCGGGAAGGCATTTTGCTCGTGAATACAGGTAGGAATACCGAGTTCTGCCGCCTCTTCAATTACAGGGCCGGAAACATAGCCGCCGAAACCGACGCATACATCCGGCTGAAATTCTTTTATAATCTTTTTGCTTTGCCCTTTTGATTTGAAAATGCGTAAAACCGTTTTTACATTATACACGATTGCGGACGGAGAAAGAGAACGCCTAAAGCCGGAAATATCAACGGTTTTAAATTTAAAACCTGCTTTGGGAATAAGGCGCGCCTCCATATGGTCTGCCGTGCCGACAAACAAAATATCCGCGTTTTCATAATTATCCCTGATATACGAGGCAACGGCAAGCGCGGGATTTATATGGCCGGCGGTGCCACCTGTTGCAAACAAAATCTTCATTATAATAGTCATAAGCCTTTCAGGCTACAAATGCGAATTTAAAATCATTGATACCTTACTGTAGCCTGATAAGGCGTCAACGGCGATTACAGCCCTCCAAAAATTCAACTTAAAAGAATTTTGAGAGTGATATAATCCATTTCCTATTCAACCGACTGAACATCGGCCTTTTTTTGATTTGCTCTGCGTGAAACGCCGAGCACTACGCCCATTTCACCTAAAATCATCAGCAGAGCGGTGCCGCCGTAACTGAAAAACGGAAGAGAAATACCCGTATTAGGGATTGAATCAGTTACTACAAGAATATTGAGCGCTACCTGAACGCCAAGCTGCGTTGCAATGCCGATAACCATAAGGGTGCCGAATTTATCATTGATAGACGCGGCTATTTTAAATGCCCTGATAACAAGCGCCGCGAAAAGAATTATTATAATTGCGGCGCCGAGAAAACCGAGTTCCTCACAAACTATTGAAAATATAAAGTCATTCTGCGGCTCCGAAACATAAAGATATTTTTGTTTTGAATTTCCGAGCCCCACGCCGAGGAATCCGCCTGAACCTATTGCGTAAAGCGAATTATTCGTTTGCCAGCGCGCGCCGAGCGGCTCATAATTTTTATCCGTAAATGCGCGGAGTTTTTCCTGAACATATTCCGGCAGAATTTGAGGAAATTTAAATACAACAATACAAACGGCAACCACAAGAGCGCACCCGACTATAAAAAGCCTTTTATCCGCGCCGCCGGCAAACATAAGTGCAAGCCCGATTATACCGACTATAATTGTGCCTGAAACATGGTTTTCCGCCATAATGAGAACGCAATAAACGGCAATAATTGCCGCGGGAATAAGTATTCCGAATTTAAAAGTGCCCATATATTTTGAATAAATGCTGATATACGCCGCAAGAGTTGTTATAAGAGTAAATTTTGCAATATCGGACGGCTGAAAAGTAAACAGCCCGCCAACGGGAATATATCTTCTGAAATCTTCGCCCGCTTCAGACGAAACGCTTGTGTGGTAAAACAAGACAAGCACAAGCAAAATAAGCGTAACGCCCAGAAGGATGGGAGCGGCGGCTTTAAAAACTTTATAATTCAGTTTTGAAATAAAGAGCATTGCGGCAATTCCCAAAACGGCAAAAATTAACTGCCGGACAAAATAATGATAAGAATTGCCCGATTCAAAATACGAATAAGGATACGACGCCGAAAAAAGCATTACAAGACCTATTGCGAGAATTATTATTGTAAGAGCGAAAAAAGGGACATCAAAAGCGCCGGTTACAAAAATATCCGACTTACTTAATTTCTTAAAACCTAAGCCATTTTTTAAACTTACTATTTTTTCCCCGCCCGATGGCTGCCGTGCCGCTTTAGTGCGTCTTTTTCCTGTTTGGCGCTGCTGAGAATGGTCATAACGGACAGGAGGGGTCAGTCTTTCCGGCATTGCTTCTTTTCCTTTCTTAATTATAGTTTTTATATATTAATAAAGATACTGATTTATATTAAGCATTTGTGTTTCCGAATACAAATAAAAGCACGCCTGTTAAACAGCCTATTATATTAACGATTGAGAACACAACGCAAATTTTCTTTTCTTTCCAGCCGCACATTTCAAAATGGTGATGAATGGGCGCCATTTTGAAAACGCGCTTGCCGTGAGTTATTTTGAAATAACCTATTTGGATAATATCGCTTAAAGTTTCGCAAACATAGATAATGCCTATGGGCAAAAGCAAAAACGGACTTTTAATTGCGAATCCGAGTGATGCAACAAGGCCGCCGAGAAATAGCGAGCCTGTATCGCCCATAAATACCTTGGCGGGATTCCAGTTCCAGCAAAGGAATCCGCACATAGCGCCGAGCAGCGCGGTTGAAAGTATACCGAGGCCGGCGTAATTCTGAATAAAAGCGATAACGGTAAATGCCGCCGCAACTGTTGCTGTAACCGACGGGCAAAGACCGTCTATACCGTCTGTAAGATTAACGCTGTTTACGCAGCCGTAAACAATTACTATGGAAAGCGCCCAAAACACAATTCCGGTAAAAAAGTTTTTGGAAAAATCAACCGTTCCTATAAACGGAAAATACCAAACCGTATTTTTTGAAATCCAAAGAGTGGCGACATAGCCGATTGTCATTATAAGTTGACCGAGAGTTTTTTGCTTTGGTGTAAGCCCCTCGTTTCTTTTGAGTTTAATTTTAACAAAATCATCTGCAAAGCCTACTATTCCGCAGCCGAGAGCAAGCATCAGGCCTGCTATGATAAGTGTTTTTTCCCTGCCGGTGATAATGGCGGAATAATCTGTTTCAAGATTTCCGCCGGAAGCGGTGAATATGACAGCGGCAATGATAAACGCGCAGAAGATGCCCGCAATAAACATAAGACCGCCCATATTTGGAGTGCCCTGTTTCTTTTTATGCCATTTGGGGCCTATATCAAGAATGGTCTGCCCGAATTTAAGTTTATGAAGCCACGGGATAACTACAAATCCGAGTGCGGCTGTAACGGCAAAACCGATAACCGCGCTGATTACCGAAGCGGCTGTGATACTCATTTATTTCCCACCTTTATTATTCCTTATTTTTGTTTAAATCCTGTAAAATTTCTGCAACTGCCTCTCGTTCATCAAAATGAATTGTGCCTGTTGGCAGAATTTGATAAGTTTCATGACCTTTGCCGGCGAGGAGAATAATATCGTCCTTACGGGCGTGTTCCATTGCCCATCTGATAGCCTCTTTACGGTTTTCAACAACTACATAGGGGGTTGAAACTCCTTTCATTCCGGCAAGAATATCATTTATTATAGCAGTTGGATTTTCTGAACGCGGGTTATCTGAAGTTACTACGCAGAAATCAGACAGTTCCGCAGCAATCTTACCCATTTTGGGTCGTTTTGTTTTATCCCTGTCTCCGCCGCAGCCAAACACCGTTACTACTCTGCCTTTTGCGATTTCACGCAGAGAAGTAATAATATTTTCAAGCCCGTCGGGAGAATGGGCGTAATCTATAATAACAGTATAATCCGTTCCCGGAGTAGGCACAACCTCTATGCGTCCTTTTACGCCTGAAGATTTTGAAACAGCGTC
Source organism: uncultured Eubacterium sp. (assembly GCA_944380635.1). Taxonomy (GTDB): domain Bacteria; phylum Bacillota; class Clostridia; order Oscillospirales; family Acutalibacteraceae; genus Eubacterium_R. Next base: position 21,693 of record CALWID010000012.1, read on the forward strand.
AAGAACGGTACCGAAATCTATTCCGAGGGTTACGGCAACCGCAGCGGCGCAAAGTGAATTATAAACGGAAAATCTGCCGGGAATAGGGCAATGGACTCTGCCTATATAATCGCAGACAAGGTCATACTCTACGCCCGTTGCTTTAAACTTAACATTTTTTGCAACAAAATCCGCGTCATTTGTATTTACGGCATAAGTTACAACGCTGCACGGAAGATTTGAAACTATTTTAAGACCGTGGGGGTCATCAGCGTTAGTAACGGCTTTTTTGCAGTTCTTAAAAAGAATTCTTTTTGCCTCAAAATAATTTTCAAAAGTTTTATGATAATCAAGGTGGTCCTGGGTGAGGTTTGAAAATGCGGCAACATCAAAAGTAAGTCCGTTTACTCTGCCCTGAGCAAGCGCCTGGGAAGAAACTTCCATTACGCAGTATTCACACCCTGCCTTTACCATTAGTGAAAAGAGTTTTTGAAGTTCGTATGGGTCGGGCGTTGTAAATTTTGCGGGGTACACTTCACTGCCCACCATATTCTGAACGGTGCCTATTAAGCCTGTTTTTTTGCCCGCGCACTCAAGTATCTGCTTTATAAGAAAAGTTGTTGTCGTTTTACCGTTAGTGCCCGTAATGCCCACAAGTTTAAGTTTATCGGCGGGATTATTGAAAAAGTTTGCGCACACTGCCGAATAAACCGCTCGTGTATCATCTGTTATTATTTGATTTTTAACGCCGATGTCCTTTTCAACAAGCACTGCGGCGGCGCCTTTTTGAATTGCGTCCCTTGCCGCGGTATGGCCGTCAAAAGTATTGCCTTTAATACATACGAAAAGGCAGCCCTGAGCAACGGTTCTTGAATCCTGCGTAACATTTGAAATCTCGCAGTCATCATAATTATTTTTAACATTTATCCCTTTTAAAATTTCGGATAATTTCATCAAAAGACCCCCATTTTAATATCAGTCCAAAACAGCCTGTGTTGATTTGAAACTTACAGTTACAACTGTTCCTATTTCTACCTCTTTTCCGGCGTTTTCGCTTTGCTTATACGCAACAACGAGAGCGTCATTTGCCGTGTTGCCGGATATTTTTATATTGATATTATTCGACGCGGCAAGCCTGTTTGCCTGGGCAACGGTGAGCCCGGTGAAATCGGGCACCTTTACGGTTTGCTTATCGGAATCGTCAGTATAGATAACCACGGTGCCGCCGGACGGAATTGTTGAACTTGCGGCAGGCGACTGATTGAGAACTTTATCTCCGTTTCCTACTACCTTAACCTCAAGTCCGGCGTTCTTAATTGTATTTTGAGCCTCAGAACTTGATTTGCCTATTACCGCAGGGGTTGAAACTGAAAGTTCTTTCTTTTCTTCATCAGTATAAACCGGCTCTATACCGAGTTCCGCCATACTCTCCTCAATTACCGTTGCGGCAATCGGCGCGCAGATTGCGCCGCCGCCGAGGTCAACATTCGGCTCATCACATATAATCAGCATTGCTATCTGCGGGTCATCGGCAGGAGCGATAGCCGCGAATGAAACAATGTATTTATCTTTTTCGCCCGGCTCTGATTCGCCGAGTTTTGTTGAAGTACCTGTTTTACCGCCGACGCGGTAGCCTGCTACATAGGCGTTTTTACCTGTTCCGTTATCAACAACGGACTGCATCATTTTGCAAACTTTTTCAGAAGTATCTTCGCTGATAACCTGCCTTACAACATTAGGCTCGGTTTTTGAAACGGTATTTCCGTTTTCGTCTGTAATTTCAGACACAACATAGGGCGTTAAAAGTTTACCGCCGTTTGCTATTGCGCAAAGGCCCGTGCACACCTGAATAGGAGTAAGGCTGTTTGTCTGGCCGAAAGAGGCGGAAGAAAGTTCTACTATACCGTACTCGTCTTCCTCATAATACTGCGGACTTGCCTCGCCCGGAACATCTATTCCCGTTTTTTCCGTAAAGCCGAATCCGTTGAAATATTTATAATAATTATGCACGCCGAGTTTTTGACCGAGCGTAATAAAGAACGGGTTACAGGAATTTTCAAGCCCCTGAGTAAGATTCTGCGTGCCGTGGCCCGCGTGGTAATGGCAGTGCATTATGTGCTTATCTACCTTAATGGAGCCGGTGCAAGTATAAGTTGTGTCAAGCGTTGCAACGCCCTCTTCAAGCACAGCAGACGCCATAAATGTTTTGAACACCGAGCCGGGAACATATGTATCTGAAACAATGAAATTTCTCCACTGCCGCTGGATATATTCGCTTTGCTTTTCACTTTTCTCGGTTTCGTCCTTGATTGAATCAAGGTCTTTTTTATAGACATCGTAAGTTATCTCATACGGGTCGTTACAATCATAATCGGGAAGCGACGCCATTGCAAGGACTGCGCCGGTGTTGCAGTCCATAACAACGCCGTAACAGCCTTTTGCCGAATACTCATTAAGAGTTCTTTCAAGTTCTTTTTCAAGGTAATACTGGATAGTTGTATTTATGGTAAGGGTAAGCGAATAGCCGTCCTGCGCGTCATACGAAGTTTCATAATCGTTTGAGATTGAATTTGATTTTGCGTCTTTAGCGGTAATAACTCTGCCGTTTACGCCGGTAAGTTCCTCATTGTAGTAAGATTCAATACCTGCAAGACCTTGATTATCCGCGCCTGTAAAGCCGATAACAGATGAGGCGAGCGTTCCGTAAGGATAATATCTGCGCGTGCCCTCTTCAAATCCGATACAAAGCGAAAGTTTGTTATCGGACACAAACTGGGCGATTTCCTCTTTTACCCTGTTTTCAACATTTTGTTCTACTCTTTGGTATTTACTGTCCGCCTTGCTTTTTTCAAGCAGTTCCTGCTTTTGCTCGTCGTCATACTCAAAAACGCCTGCAAGATAATCAACAATAGTCTGGCGGTTATCGTCCGTTATATTAGACGGGTCAAGGAACACCGTCCAAACCGTTGCGGACTGAGCAAGAATATTTCCTTCGCTGTCATATATCGTTCCGCGGTTTGCCTCAATTTCCGTATCCGAAAGTTGCTGGCTCTGCGCTTTATCCGCGTATTCATCGCCTTTTACAACCTGAATATAAAAAAGGCGGCCAATATCTGTTGCAAACAGGAGTGCAAGCACCGCAAACAGTATCAACGCTCTTGATGTGAACATTTTTCTGAATGAAGTCATATCAGTTCCGCCTTTCTTTACTTAGGCCGATACAGCAGAAATTTTTATCGCGCCTGCGTAAGTTATATATTATATAAAATAATTTTTTGAGAGCCGGAAAAATACGGCTCTCAATATAATACTGAAAAATTGCTTTATTTATTCCGCGTCGCTCTGCGCTGTTTCGTTATCAGCGGCATGCTCCGCCTCATACTCGGAAGTATCAATATATTTTATCTGGTTAGACTGAAGCCTTGTCATACCGAGTTTTTCAAGGGCATAACTATCTATCTGCGAAACGGAAACAAGCGCTTCCAATTCCGCATTAAGGCTTACATTTTCGCTTTTAGCAACGGAAATTTCCTGCTGAATATCAGAAATACTTTTAGTAAGTTCGTTTTTTTGGACATAAGTAAATAAAATGCCGGAGAGCATTGCTACCACAAGGGAAACAACGATGATAACCTCCGCCACGCTGACTCTTGCCGCGCGCTGCTCTTTTATCAACTGCTTATTACTTTTTCTTTCCGTATTCGGGGGTACTAATCTGAGTTTTTTTCTTGCGGGACGGTGTACCTGCGGCGCTGCGGAGGAACGGGTTTTATTAAACGCTTCAAGAGCGTAAGCGGCATCACCGTCATAAGAATATCTTCTGAAATCATTACTGTTTACCATTATTTTTCCTCCTTTTTAGAATTCTGAAATTAATATTTTTTAAACGCTCTTAGCCTTGAGGAACGCGCCCGTGGATTTTCCTCAAGTTCTTTTTCGGTTGGTGTTTTGGATTTGAATAAAAGTTCGCCTTTCGGCTTATTTCCGCACACGCAGACAGGAAATTCCTTTGGGCATGTGCAGCCTTTAGTCCACTCGGCGAATTTTTCTTTTACAATTCTGTCTTCCAGCGAATGGAAAGAAATTACGGCGATTATACCGCCGGGGTTGAGGCAGTCAAAAGCGCTGTCAAGAGCGGTTTTAAGGCGCTCAAGTTCGCCGTTTACCTCAATTCTGATTGCCTGAAAAGTTTTTCTTGCAGGGTGCCCTTTTTTTAGTTCTTTGGCGGGCATTGATTCCCTGATTATATCAACAAGTTCAAAAGTTGTTTTAATAGGCTGTTCTTTGCGTCTGCGGACAATGTTTTTTGCTATTGAGCGGCTGTATTTTTCCTCTCCGTAGCGGTAAATAATATCAGCAAGGCTGTGCTCGTCATAAGTATTGACAACATCATAGGCGGAAATTCCGCTTTTTGACATACGCATATCAAGCGGTGCGTCCTTATGAAACGAAAAGCCGCGGTCTGAATTATCAAGTTGAAACGAACTGACGCCCAAATCAAGCAAAAAGCCGTCTATTCCGCTGATTCCGAGGGTACTCAGTATATTTTTAATATTTGAAAAATTATCGTGAACAATTATTACATTATCAAAGCCGGAAAGTCTTTCATTAAGCACTTTGATTGCGTCCGGGTCCTGGTCTATTGCTATTAGTTTGCCGGCTTGTTTGGCAATCTCCCGCGAATGGCCTCCGCCTCCGGCAGTTCCGTCCGCAATTATTTTGCTTTTATCAAGTTCAAGAGCCTTGATTGACTCATCGAAAAGCACGCTTTTATGAATAAATTCCATATTAATCGTCAAGACCTTTCGTGCTTAAATCCGCGGGTTTCTGATTTGTTTCTTCCGGTTGACGAATACCGTTTGCGCGGTCCATAATATCATAAAGACCGACATTCGGGTCAAATGTGCTTTCCATTTTTCTATGCTGCTCAGGGTCCCATATTTCAACGCAGTCGCCGTTGCCCTGATAAATAATATCGCTGTCATTTTTAAGAAAAGCCATTTCTTTTAAACGCTGATTCAGAGTGAGTCTGCCCTGAGCGTCCATTGTTGCCTCCTCTGTTTTACTGAGAAGTTCCTTTTTAGAGGCATACCTTTGATTTTCCGAATTGCCGTTAAGTGTGCTCTCATAGAGTTTTTCAAACTCCTCGGTAGGATAGAGCGCAATGCACTGGCAGCCTTTAACGGTTACGGCAACCATATAGAATTCCTTACCGAGGCGCTCACGCCATTTCGTAGGTATAGAGAGCCTGCCTTTGCTGTCTAATTTAAAATTAGTTAATGTACCCGCAAACAACTTCACACGGCTCTCCTCCTTCCTATTACAGCGGTTTTGCATTGATTTTTGGTGGGATTTAATGGGAATCCACAGGATTTCAGTTGATTTACTCCCTATTGACTTAATTATAATAGGATAAATCTTTATTGTCAAGGTTAAAATCTGCGAGGTGAAATTTGTAACTAAATTGTAATATTTGTTGCTGCGCGCGTTTTATTGTGTTAAGGCATTTAATATGTTATAATTCTATATACTGATTATAAAAAAATATACAACACGAAAGGAGCCGAACTAACTGATATGGCTGATTACAAAACCACATGGCGTGAAAAGATAGGATACGGCGTAGGCGCAATAGGGCTTGACCTTTCCTACGGGCTGTTTTATTCATATCTTTCATACTACCTATCAAGCGTGTTAGGACTTAAAGAGGCGTTTTTGCTGATACTTACACCGCTTGCCAGAATCTGGGACGGAATTAACGACCCGATTATGGGCACTATCGTTGACAGCACCAAAACAAAAATGGGCAAATACCGCCCGTGGATACTGATAGGAACAGCGTCCAACGCCATAGTTCTTTCCCTGCTGTTTACTTCATTCGGAATGAGCGGCACAAGGCTGTATGTTTACATAGGATTTATGTATGTTCTTTGGGGAATGACAAACACCATGGCGGATATTCCGTACTGGTCCATGGTGCCGAGTTTTACAAATGACCCGAAAGACAGAAATCTTGTTGCCACTGTTGCAAGAACATTCAGCGGTTTCGGTCAGGGCGTTATTACCGTTATGACTCCGATAGTTCTTCCCCTGCTTTCAAGCGGAATGGAAAAAACGGAAGACGGATACAGCGAATCGGGATTTTCACGCTGGGCAATTATCTGCGGCATACTGCTTGTAACATTTGCCGTTATATGCGTTTCTTCCACAAAAGAAAGGCATGTTGTTTACAACACGGAAAAATTCAGTTTCAAAAAAATGTTTAAAGTTATAGGCTCAAACGACCAACTTGTTGTATTTATGATATTCGCTATGATATCAAACGCCGGCTGGTATCTTACAAGCGGCACGGCTGTTTATTACTTTACAGATGTTTTGGGAGAGAGCACGGCACAGAGCCTGTTTTCCGTTATCGGCGCCATAGGCTCCGTTTTAGGTCTGCTTGTAATTCCCGTTTTAAGCAAAAAATTCACCAACCGCACAATTTATCAGATTTCGCTGATACTTGCGATTGCCGGCTACGCGCTGATGTATCTATTCGGGCCTGTTCTTAAGATAACTATTGCGCTTGACATAAGTTACATTCTTGCAAGCATAGGCATAGGCTCCATGTTTGTTGCGCAAACGGTTTTCCTTGCGGACATAGTTGACTACGGCGAGTACAAAAACGGAAAAAGGCACGAAAGCATCACTTTCTCTATGAAAGGATTTTTGCAGAAAATGGCTTACACCATCCAAACAATATTCCTTTTCGGCGGACTCGGAATTATGAACTACAACGAGCAGATACTCAGCGGCGCAATAAACGAATCCACAAAGACCGCCATAGGAATTATCTGCTTTGGTATTCCGCCGGTGCTTATAATAATTTCGCTTATTATATTCAGCACAAAATTCAAACTTTACGGCGAACTTAAGCAAACGGTGCATGATTACATTGCAGACAAGCGTGCAAAAGAAGCCGCCGAAGCGGCAGAAAAAAGCGAATAAAATTACGAATAAAATTAAATAAACACGCCTAAAGCCTGCGGAAAAATTCCGCAGGCTTTTTTACGCTATGGGCATATTGACAAATTTTTCATACAGGACTATAATATGCACCGTTAGACAAAACGGAGGCATAGAAATGACAATTAAAGAAGCGGCAAAAAACAAAAAACAATTTGCACTTAGGTGTGTGATTTTATGCGCGGGGCTTGCGTTTATGGCGTTAGGCGTCGCGTTTTCAATTAAGGCGGATTTGGGCGTATCCCCTATTTCAAGCGTGCCGTACATAACGGGTTATATTTCCGGTTTGAGTACAGGAACTACAACATTTATTATGAATGTTCTGTTTGTTTTAATCCAGATACTTATACTGAGGAAAAAATATGATAAATTTCAACTTTTGCAGATACCCGCGTCGCTCATTTTCGGGGCGCTTATAGATGTATTTGAATTTATAATCAGGAATCTTGGCTATTCAAATTATTTTGAGCAATGGATATACTGCGTGCTTGGAATAATATTTCTTGCATTCGGCGTAAGCCTTGAAGTTGCGGCAGGGCTTATAACAAACGCCGGCGAAGGAATAGTGCTTGCAATATGCAGGGTTGCGCCCGTTAAATTCGGCAATATGAAAGTTGCGTTTGATGTTACGCTGATGTGCATAACGATTGCGATTTCGTTTATTTCACTCAGAAGGCTTGAAGGCGTGCGCGAAGGCACAATAGCGGCGGCGGTATTCGTTGGCCTTATTACAAAACTTTTTGCAAAAATACTAAAACCGTTTGTTAAAAAATATCTTTCAGCGCCCGAAAGCGAATAAACGACGGCATTAAACGGAATAAAGCGCTTATAAAAAGCCGCATAAAAAAGGACTGCATTGTATTCATACAGTGCAGTCCTTTTATTACAGATTATTATTTTTTTCAAGTTCAATCAGAAAGCGTTTTTTATCAACGCCGCCCGCAAAGCCCGTTAAGTTGCCGTCTGAGCCGACAATTCTGTGGCAAGGCACAAGAATTAAAAGCGGATTTTTATTAAGAGCGCCGCCGACGGCACGCGAGGCATTTGGATTTCCCGTCATCACGGCAAGTTCTTTATAAGTTGCCGTTTTACCATAAGGGATTTTTAATAAATTTGAATACACCTTTCGCCTGAACGGCGTATTCTTATCAAAAGAGAGAGGAATATCAAATTTTTTCCTTTTTCCGAGGAAATATTCGGCAATCTGCCGCGCCGCATCATCTGCAAGCGGTGATTTCGGGAGGGCAAAATCTTTATCCTCAAAAAAGAAAGTTACACGAACAATCTTTGAATTTTGCTCATACACGCCTATGCTGCCAAACGGCGATTCAACCGCCGCGAAATGCAGTTCGTTTTTAGCGCCGCCGATTATTCGTTTGAGCCTCTCTTATTATTAAGACCCTGGCGTATTCTTCTTACATCCGCAAGCGCTTTATAAAGAGAATCATCTATTGCAAGAAGAGTATCATCAGCGTAATTATTAACGGCTGTAAGCATCTCTCTGCTCTTATTCTGAGCATTTGTGAGCATATCGTTTGCCTTTGTAGTAGCGTCGCCGAGAATCTCTGACGCCTGATTTTTTGCATCCTGAATATAATTGTTGCCTTCCTCGTGCGCTTTGGCAACAATATCGGCAGCCTCCGCCTGGGCAGTTTGAGTAATCTGGTCGCGGGCAACAAGTTCCCTTGCCTGCGCCTGAGCCTTGGCGATAATATCCTCCGCCTCTTTTTTAGCCTCGTCAAGAATACTGTTTCTTGAGTCAACTATAGCCTTAGCCTGCTTTGTTTCCTGCGGAGTATTAAGGCGTATATCCTCTATAATAGTTTTAATCTTATCAACATCAACAAGGCTTTTCTTAGTCATCGGCATTGAAGTTGCGTCATCAAGCACATCTTCAAGGTCTTCAAGCAAAATATCGGTATTAGTCATTATTTATTTCTCCTTTGCATCTTAATACTACTTCGTCTAAAATCTCCTGCGGCACAAACCGGGATATATCCCCGTCCAGCCGGCAGACCTCTTTTACCATGCTTGAGGAAAGAAACATATTAACTCCCTTTGCGGTGAGGAAAACGGTTTCTATCTCCGGCAGGAGGCTTTTATTTGTAAGAGCCTGCTGAAATTCATATTCAAAATCAGACACGGCTCTGAGGCCCTTAACTATTGCGACCGCTCCCGTCTTTTTTGCGTAATTCACGAGCAGTCCGTCATAAGTATCTATTTCCACATTTTTCTTTTTTACACATTTTTTCAAAAGTTCTACTCGTTCCTCAAGTGAAAAAAGAGCGTGTTTTTCACTGTTGGTCATAACAAGGACTATAACTTTATCAAAAAGTTCTGCGGCGCGCTCGATAATATCGATATGGCCGAGTGTAACCGGGTCAAAACTGCCCGGACAAATAGCGATTTTCATATTATATTAATCACCATAGCCTTTCAAATCAAAATCATAAACACCTTATTGCAGCCCTGTAAGGCGTAAATGGTGATTACTGCCGGTTCAAATTAAGCCGTTCGGCAGATTTAACGGCGATATATCTTGATTAGCATAATTCTACGCTAATCTTTTCTATAAAGGGTTATCTTTGTTTTGCCGTAACGCCTGTTTCTAATTGTTTTAAGCGAGCCGACGCTTTCCGGCAATTCCTCCGCTGCGGAAGTTTCACAGGCAACAAGGGCGTTTTTATTAAGCCTGCTTTCAATAAGCGGCAGAATTTCCGTTACTAACCCGTTATTATAAGGCGGGTCAAGAAAGACAATATCAAACGCCGGGCATGACGCCGCATAAGCCAGCGCATTAGCGGGAATAACACGGGAAACAGAGCCGAAACCGCACTTATCAACATTGCGCTCAACAACGGCTCTTGCGTTTTTATTCATTTCAACAAAAACGCATTCGCTTGCCCCGCGGGAAAGAGCCTCTATCCCGAGTTGACCTGAGCCGGCAAACAAATCAAGCACTTTTTTGCCCTCTATATCAAACTGAAGCATACTGAAAAGCGCCTCTTTAACGCTTTCAGCAGTCGGTCTTGTAACATCATCCCCCGGTAAGGTTTCAAGGCGTCTGCCTCTTGCGCTGCCGGTAATAACACGCATCATAATAATCACTGCCGTAAAACGGCGGAATACAAATGATACCCGCCTGAATTTATACACATTACATTATACATTTGAACGCAAATATAGTCAAGTTCAGAAACATTATTTTTACAATTTATGATAAAATTCGTAAATATTATCGGCGTCTTTTTTGCTTATGGTTGGGCACTTTGCCAAGTTCTGCGGATTCTGCTCTTTAATTGCGGAAATCGTTTTGAAATATTTTAAAAGCGCTTTTGCTTTTTTCTCACCTATTCCGTCTATGTGCATAAGCCCTGATGAAAAAGTGCTTTTGGTATGCTTTTTATGGTGATACGAAATAGCAAAGCGGTGCACCTCTTCCTGTATATTTGAAACAAGAGTGAAAGCCGCGCGGTGTGAATTAATTTCAATTTCTCCGCCGCCGTAAGCAATAGCGCGGGTGCGGTGCTTATTATCCTTTACCATACCGAAAACGGGGACGGATAGATTCATTTTTTTTATAACGGGCAAAACGGCGTTGACCTGCGGCTGACCGCCGTCAAGCAAAATCAAATCCGGAAGTATTTTAAAAGTACTGCCCTCTTCGTCATTATAATAATGATTAAAGCGGCGGTTAAGAACTTCGTTCATTGAGCCTACATCGTTCTGGCCGTCAAAGCCTTTAACCGCAAAGCGCTTATATGCGGATTTGAGCGGTCTGCCGTTGTGAAAAACAACCATTCCCGCAACATTATCGGCGCCGAAAGTATGCGATATATCGTAACTTTCGATATATTCGGGCGGTTTCTGAAGCCCCAGCAGAGACGCAAGTTCCTCCAGCGCGGCAAACTCTCTGCCAAGCCTGCCCTCATTTTGGGCAAGGTGCTCATTTGCGTTTTTTATGCACATATTAAGGATTGAAAGGTGCTCGCCCTTTTGCGGATGAATAAACTCCACCTTTTTGCCCCTTTGCTTTTCAAGAAACTCGCGTAAAAGTTCCTCATCCTCGATTTCGCCGTCCACTGCTATTCGGGACGGGATATCGGGGCGCATTGAATAGTAGCGTTCAATAAGTTCAAGGCGGGCGTTTTTAAGGTCATCCTGCGAATCAATAAGCCAAAACTCCGTATCACTCAACCTGCCGTTTTGAAAACGGATAACCTCAAAGCAGGCTTTTTTCTTGCCGTTTACAAGGGCGAAAACATCCTCCTGCGGCACATTTATTGAAACAACCTTTTGGCGTTCTTCAAGATTTTTTATAGAGCGGATACGGTCTCTGAGTTTTGCCGCCTCCTCGAATTTCAGTTCTTCGGAAAGTTCATTCATTTTCTGAGTCATATCACGAACGGAGGCTTTACTGCCGCCTTTAAGAAAAGCAACGGCATCCTCAACCGTTTTAGCATATTCTTCCCGGGTTATTTTGCCGGCGCACGGTGAACAGCAAAGCCCCATAAATCCGTTTAGGCACGGGCGGCTTTTGCCGTAATCCCTTGGAAATTTTTTGGTGCAGCGCGGAAGTTTAAATATTTTGAGAGTTTCCTCCACCGCCTGCTTTACAGAAAAGCCCGAAATATACGGGCCTATATACTCGGCGCCGTCATCAGCAATGCGTTTACATTCCGAAATACGCGGAAATTCGCCCTTTGTAATTTTAATATAATTATAGCCTTTATCGTCTTTGAGCAAAATATTATACTTGGGCATATGCTGCTTAATCAGCGAACACTCAAGCACAAGCGCCTCAAATTCCGTATCAACAAGGATATAATCAAAATCATCAACATTTTCCACCATTCTGATAACCTTTAAAGAATGGTTTGAATGGGAGCCGAAATAGGAAGAAACCCTGTTTTTAAGTTTCTTTGCCTTTCCGATATAGATTATCTTTTTATCCTTATTTTTCATTATATACACTCCCGGCTGAAGCGGGAGCGCCATTGCTTTTTTACGAAGTTCTTTCTCCGTCATCAAATTCACCCGATAAGAAGTTTTCCTGAATATTTTAACACAATTAAACAGCGCAGTAAAGTTAAAAAAAGCACGGCGCCGAAATGCGCCGTGCCGACCGAAATTTTACAATCTTACTCTGTAAAGCCGCTTTTAACAAGAGCAACAAGGCCCTCAACAGCCTCTTCCTCGTCTGAGCCGTCTGCGATAATACGAATATCCGTTCCGCCCATGATGCCGAGTGAAAGAACGCCGAGCAATGACTTTGCATTTACTCTTCTTTCCTCTTTTTCTACCCAGATGGAAGACTTGAATTCATTGGCTTTCTGAATGAAGAATGTTGCCGGACGGGCATGAAGCCCTACCTGATTTTCAACCGTTACATCTTTAACAAACATACTAAAACCTCTCATTTCAAGAATTCAAAAGTTATTAATCTTTTGACTGTATTACATATTATACCACTAAAACTCTTTAGGTCAATGTGTTGGGGCAAAGTTCGTATGACTTATAGATTTAACACAAAATATTGTGCCCCGATTTGTGCAAAATTCACATATTTTTTAATTATCATTTTAAATCGGACAAAAACTTAATATCTTTCGCTGTAAGGCGCGCTTTTTCGAGCATATCGGGTCTGCGCGCGGCCGTTCTGATAAGCGACTGTTCTCTGCGCCATTTTTCAACATTAGCATGATGGCCGGTAACAAGGACTTCCGGCACCTGCCTGCCACGCCACTCATAAGGGCGGGTATACTGCGGATATTCAAGAAGTGAAGAATAATGGCTTTCTTCCGTAAAACATTCATCGCTTGACAGCACTCCAGGAATCATTCTTGAAACTGCGTCCGCAACTATAAGCGCGGGCAATTCTCCGCCGGTAAGCACATAGTCCCCCACCGAAATTTCCTCAGGCTGCAACTCTTCTATAACGCGCTCGTCCACGCCCTCATAATGGCCGCACAAAAGCGCAATATTATCAAGTTTTGCAAGTTCCTTTACTCTTTGCTGAGTAAGCGTTTTGCCCTGCGGGGTAAGATAAATTAAATGCGGCTTTGCACCTGTTTTTTTGCAAATGCTCATAAAGCAGTCATAAATGGGCTGAGCCTGCATAATCATACCCATACCGCCGCCGTAAGGCGAATCATCTACACGGCGGTGTTTATCTTTAGTAAAATCACGAATGTCGGTACATTCTATCTGCACTTTTCCCGCCGCGCGCGCTCTGCCTATAACGCTTTCGCCAAGATACGCGCGGCACATATCGGGAAAAAGGGTCATAATATCAATTCTCATCAAACAGCCCTTTCATAGGTATTATTTCAATAACACCGCTTTCGCAGTCGATTTTTTTAACTATATCATCAATAAGCGGAACATAACTTTTTGCGCCGTTCTTTTCAATCTCCAGAATATCGGACGCGCCGTAATTTAAAACATCAAGCACTTTGCCGTATTCCTCGGCAGTATCGGCATTTTTAACTGTGCAGCCGATTATATCCTGAATATATTCGCTGTTCTCGTCAATTTGAGCGTCATCGCGGTTACAATACAAAATACGGTTTTTATATTTTTCCGCGCAGTCGATATTATCAACGCCGGACAACTTGATAACCGCGCAGTTTTTATGAGCGCGTACATTTAAAATCTTCACGGCTGTTTTTCCGTTTTCGTCAAGATAAAGAGTTTTAAACTGCTTAAGAAAATCAACACTGTCGCACCACGGCTGAAGTTTAACCTCACCCTTGATACCGTGAGTATTTATGATTTTTCCGACTTCAAGAAATTTTTTCACCCAAGCCACCTCAGCCGTCTTAAAATTAAACACAATTCAAATACTGACAGCATACTTTTATGCTATTGCCGAAAACATTATATAAGTTTTGCCCGTTTTCAGCAAGATAAAACCGCCTTAAACAAGGCGGTTTATTTCAGGTAAATTGCAATCAGTCTATCTCTACTGAAATTTTCTGATTATGTCTTGTTGCGGCAGCGCGCATTACAACGCGTATTGCCTTTGCGATTCTGCCCTGCTTGCCGATAACACGGCCCATATCTTCCTCTGCAACATGAAGATGATAATATATTATGCCTTCCTCATTAGGTTCGTCAACCTCAACGGAAACGGCATCGGGGTTATCAACAAGGCCTTTGGTAATCGCTTTTAACAATTCCTCCAAAGAAAACACCTCCGACTTATAATCTCTGCAAAAAGATTAAAGAATGCCTTCTTTTTTAAGGATGCTCTTTACAGTATCGGTTGGCTGCGCTCCGTTTGCAATCCATTTCTTTGCTTTTTCTGCGTCGATTTTAATTTCCGCAGGGTCGGTCATAGTATTATAAGTACCGATTTCTTCAATGAAACGACCGTCCCTCGGATATCTTGAATCCGCAACTACTACACGATAAAACGGTGCTTTCTTAGCGCCCATTCTGCGAAGTCTAATCTTAACTGCCATTTTTATTTCCTCCATATAAATTATTATTTTATTAACTTATCCGAATTAAAAATCGGGTTAATACTTAATTAAAATCCGAAAGGATTATTTTTGCCGCTGCCGGTCATACCCATCATTTTTTGCGCCATATCAGGGTTTTGCTGAAGCAGGCGTCGCATTTTTTTGCTGATACGGGGACCGCCTTTGCCGCTGTACTGGCTCATCATTTTTTTCATCTGCTTAAACTGAGAAAGCAGTTTGTTTACATCCTCTACTTTCATACCGCAGCCTGCTGCTATTCTGCGCTTGCGGGATGGATTTATTATTTCGGGATGAGTACGCTCCTGTTTGGTCATTGAATAGATGATAGCGCGGAATCTGTCAAACGCGCGCTCGTCAATATCCTCATCTTTGATTTTGGAGCCTATACCCGGCAGCATTTTAATTGTATCCTTAAGACTGCCCATTCTTGAAATCTGGTCAAACTGGTCTAATAAGTCATTAAGGTCAAATTTATTTTTAGCGAGTTTCTTTTCAAGTTCCGCCGCTTTTTTCTGGTCCAGGCTCTGCTCCGCTTTTTCAATAAACGAAAGCACATCGCCCATACCGAGAATACGGGAAGCCATACGGCTTGGGTGGAAAGTTTCAAGATCCCCGAGTTTTTCGCCGGTGCCTACAAATTTGATTGGTTTACCTGTTACCGCCCTTACGGAAAGCGCGGCGCCGCCTCTTGTATCGCCGTCAAGTTTAGTTAAAACAACGCCGTCTATACCGAGCGTTTCATTAAAACTTTTGGCAACATTAACAGCGTCCTGACCGGTCATAGCGTCTATTACAAGCAAAATCTCATGGGGATGAACTGTGCTTCTGATATTTTGGAGTTCCTGCATTAACTGCTCGTCAATATGAAGTCTGCCGGCGGTATCAAGGAACACATAATCATATCCGTAGTCCTTTGCGTATTTAACAGCCTCCTGCGCAATTTTAACGGGATTTTCAGTACCCATTTCAAAAACAGGAACATCAATCTGGCTGCCGACAACCTGAAGTTGTTTTATAGCGGCGGGGCGGTAAATATCGCACGCAACAAGCAGCGGGCGGTGCCCCTCTTTTTTTAACTTTAATGCAAGTTTTGCGCTGTGAGTGGTTTTACCGGAACCCTGAAGGCCGCACATCATTATTACAGTGGGCGGGTGATTTGCCTCTGCGAGTCTGCTTTCGCTGCCGCCCATAAGATTTGTGAGTTCTTCGTTTACAATTTTTATTACCATCTGACCGGGGGTAAGGGATTCCATAACATCCTCGCCTATAGCCCTGTCAGTAACGGATTTAGTAAAATCCTTTGCAACTTTATAGTTTACATCCGCCTCAAGAAGCGCAAGTCGCACCTCGCGCATAGCGTCCTTAACATCCGATTCGGTTAATTTGCCTTTTGCGCGAAGTTTTTTAAAGGAATTTTCAAGCCTTTCCGAAAGGCCCTCAAATGCCAAAACAACCAACTCCTAAATTTTAATTAAAGTTGAGATAAATATTCAGCCGTTGCTTTTATTTTTGAGATATTATCATTAATCTCCCTTGAAAGGCTGTGATTAAGATTATAATCATTAATAGCCTCTGCGCACTGAGTAATCTCATCAAGGCCTTTTCTCATTTCAGTAAAGCGCTTTGCAAGGCCGAGCCTGTTTTCCATATCGAAAAGTTGATTCTCGGCACGCTTAATAGCGTCTCTGACGCCCTGGCGAGTTATGCCTTCATTTTCCGCGATTTCAGAAAGGGAAAGATCCTCATTATAATAGTAAACAAGAAAATCATGCTGTTTCTTTGTTAACATTTCACCGTAAAAATCAAGTAAAAAAGAAACTTCAAGATTTTTCGCCACTGTTATACCCCTTTCTGCAAATTTATTATTATGTGTAAAGTAATTAATCTTTACAGCAAGAGATATTATACATAAGCGCGGCGAATAAGTCAAGTAAAAAACGCAAGATTTTTCTGATTAAATTTTTGTAATAACTATTGACACAAAATGTTGAAAAAAGAAAAATCAAGATACACAAAATATCGTGCATACTATAAAAAAGAACAGCGGGCGCAAGCGCCCGCCGAAAATTCTTTTATTTTAAATGAGCAATAGTTACGCCGTTTTCACCCTCGCCGTAAACGCCGAGCCTGAAATCCGCTATATTCGGGTGGTGGCGCAGTTCATCCTGTACTGCGGCGCGGAGCGCGCCCGTACCCTTTCCGTGAATTATGCGTATTTCGTGCAGATTTGAAAGCACGCACTTATCTATAAACAAAGATAAATCGTGCAAAGCCTCGTCAACGGTTTTGCCCCTGAGGTCTATTTCCGTACTTATATCGGAAGACGCTTTTGAAGAAGTTCTGTAAAGCAAAGACGGTTTACTCTGTTTCGGCTGCTCTTTCTTTTTAATAAGCATGAGGTCTGACATTTTTACTCTTGTTTTAAGCATTCCCGATTTTACAAGAACATTGTTTTTATTGACTTCAAGCACTTCCCCTTCGCCTATTGAGCGAATAATAACAGCGTCGCCGGGGACTACGGGGCGCGGAAGTTTATAATCCTCGTCCCACTCGTCTGCAATGCGGCGGGGATTGACGGTATCCTCCATTTCTCCGAGGCGGTTTTTAATTTCGCGCCGTGTTTTTCTTGCCACATCGGAAAGATTTTTATTTTTATCCGCCTCTTTTTTTAACTGCTCAAGGCGCATAAGAAAATCTGCGCTCTGGCGTTTGGCGGACGCTATTATTTTTTCAGCCTCGCGCTTTGCCTTTTCAATTTCATTATCACGCAGCCGTGCGGCTTTATCTTTTTCGGACTGGGCTTTTCTTCTCATTTCATCCGCTGAATCGGCGGCGCGCTGAGCCTTTTCCCTTTCCTTTTCGAGTTCAAGCCGGGTTTCCTCAAGTTTTTCAAGCACAGCCTCAAAAGACCTGCTTTCATTATTTACAAGGCGTTTTGCCTCGTCTATAACAGACTTTTCCATCCCGAGGTGTTCGGATATGGCAAAAGCGTTTGAACGCCCCGGAACGCCTATAAGAAGGCGGTAAGTTGGTCTGAGCGTTTCAACATCAAACTCACAACTGCCGTTAGTAACGCCCGGCGTTTCCAGGGCATAGGCTTTAAGTTCCGCGTAATGCGTTGTTGCCGCAATCTTCGCGCCTTTTGAGCGCAGATTTTCTATAACGGCAACTGCAAGAGCGGCGCCCTCAACAGGGTCTGTGCCTGCTCCGAGTTCATCTATAAGCACAAGGGAATTACTGCCCGCTTTTTTCATAATATCTATGATATTTACCATATGAGCCGAAAAAGTGGAAAGATTCTGCTGTATGCTCTGCTCATCGCCGACATCAACAAGAATATCGTCAAACACGGCTATTTCAGACCTGTCCGCGGCGGGAATGAGCAAGCCGCACATAGCCATTAAAGACAAAAGCCCTAAAGTTTTGATAGAAACAGTCTTGCCGCCCGTATTGGGGCCTGTTATAACAAGAGTGTCAAAATCCTTTCCGAGAGAAATATCAACGGGCACTGCTTTTTCAGGCTCCAAAAGAGGGTGGCGCGCTTTTTTCAGCACAATCCTGCCTTCATTATTAAGAATGGGCATAGTTGCTTTCATTTTATACGCAAGGCGCGCCTTGGCGAATATCAGGTCTATTTCAACGGCGCTTTCATATGAATTTTTAATACTCTCTGAAAAATTGCCGGTTTCGCGGGAGAGTTCGGACAGAATTCGTTTGATTTCCTCCCTTTCGCGGCTTTCAAGTATCTTTATCTCGTTATTTGCGTCCACAACTGAAACGGGCTCTATAAATACAGTAGCGCCGGATGACGACATATCGTGAACAAGGCCGGGAACATCGGCGCGGTGCTCCGCTTTTACGGGCACAACATATCTGCCCGAACGCTGTGTAACGATAGGTTCCTGCAAAAATTTCTGATAATGTGTACTGTGCAGGATTGAGTCAAGTTTTTCCCGCACGGAATTCGACTTGGCTCTTATTTTGCGCCTTATATCATAAAGTTCGTCTGACGCACGGTCAGCAATCTCATCTTCCGAAACAATTACGGAAAATATTTTTTCCTCAAGATATTTATTTACGGTTATTGAATCAAAGAAAAAATTAAGGCTTGTGGAAACGCCGCTGCAATGGCCGTACCACTCGTAAAGCGAGCGCACGGCGCGCAAAGTGCCGCCGATTTTAAGGAGTTCAGCCGTATTCAGGTCGCCGCCCGCCGCCGCGCGGCTGACAGCGTTATTAACATTACAAAGCCCGGAAAAAGACGGGCCGCCGAATCTTGCTATCAGGGAAAAGGCGTCTTCCGTTTGTGAAAGAAGAATCTGAGCCTCGCTTAATATATTTGCCGGCTTAATACTTAGGGCGGCGTCTTTCGCGTCATCAGACGACGCTTCGTTTTTAACCATTTCAAGCACTGCGCCGAGTTCAAGCGCCTCATAGTGTTTATTCATTTTCATTTGCTAATCCTTTATAAAATTCAAGCGCACTGAGTTTTCTCTGCACGCGGAAAAGAATATATTTTTCGGAAACGCTGCCGAGAAGTTTTAAATTTTCATCGCTGAGTGAAAAACTGAATATTTTTTCAGGCGGCGTAAGGCAGATAAAGCGTATTGCTTTTATAACATTTACCGGGACGGGAACAGCGCCCGCCTTAGGGCAGTTTTCGCAATAAATTCTGCCCTCCTCAACATCAAAATACATTAAATCCGTTTCATATGTACCGCAGTTTGCGCAACCGAGAATATCCGGCATATAACCGCCGAGGCAGGCGCCGCGAAATTCAAACACGGCTTTAATCTGCGCTCTTTTTTTGGTGCCTTTGCAAAGCAGGTGAAGCGAATTGAGCGTAAGGCGCAAAAGTTCCTCACACGGCTGCCCCTCCGCGCCCATCTCAAACGCGAGTTGGGCAAAATACTGAGCAAGCGCAAGGCTTTCAATATCACGCCTTAAATCAAAAAACACCTCAATCGGCACAACATCATCAGCAACAAAAGCATCACGGGTTTGATAAAGAGAAAACCTGCCGTAAGCAAAGAGCGAAGTTGCGCTTGCCATACGGCTTTTAACGAGTTTCGCGCGGCGCACAAATGCCCTGAGGATCCCGTAATCAGCAGTAAGGAGAGTAACTAAACGGTCACTCTCCCCTGTTGTTTGTTCCTTTATAACCAAGCCATTCGTTGTAATTTTCATCGCGCGACTTTCCTTTATCTTCCTCGTGCTTTTTATATTCAAGATAATCTTCCACCCTGCCGGTATGGACAAAGCGGAGCCAAAATTCATCGTTCATTAATACCACCGTTTTTATTTTATCCTATGGAGGGGGTATTAATTTGTGCCATTTTAAACCAGGCGAGGTAATTATTCCTCCAAGCCGAAATTACGAATAAGCGCCTCTTTATTTCTCCACCCTTCTTTTACTTTGACCCAGGTGTGAAGATTTACTTTTATATCAAAAAATCGTTCAAGGTCCTGCCTTGCATATGTGGATATTTTTTTCAGCATTGCGCCGTGCTTTCCTATTATCATGCCTTTATGCGTTTCGCGTTCGCAATAAATAACGGCGTCAATATCAAGTATCTCCTTATCCTGCCTTTCGCGCATTTTTTCTATGCTTACCGCTATTCCGTGCGGCACTTCCTTATCCATAAGGCGCAGTATTTTTTCCCTGATTATCTCTGACGCTATTACCCTTTCCGGCTGGTCTGTAAGAGTGTCATCAGGAAAATAATGAACGCTCGGGACGGCAAGTTTTTTCATCTCTTCCATAAGTTCGCCGAGCCCTTCGCCCGTTTGAGCGGACACCGGAACGGCGGCGGTAAAATCGTAATACGAGTAAAGTTTTTTTAACCTTTCCAGCAAAACTGTTTTATCACTTAAAGTATCAATTTTATTAACAACAAGAATTGCAGGTATTTTTTCCTGCTTAAATTTACTGATAAGTTCAAGTTCTTTTGAATCGAGTTCGCCTTTAGGCTCAACAACAAACAAAACGCCGTCCGTGCCGCCGAGGCTGTCTTTAACCGCGAAATTCATTATTTCTCCGAGTTTATTATGAGGTTTATGAAAACCCGGAGTATCGGTAAACACAAACTGAATATCGCCGTTTGTTAAGACGCCCATTATTTTTGTTCGGGTAGTCTGCGGCTTTGAGGAAACGATAGCGATTTTGGTGCCGAGAAGTTTATTCAAAAGCGAGGATTTGCCTACATTCGGCTTGCCCGCAATTGTTATGAAAGCCGATTTGGTATTCATTCTTCATCTCCCATATAATAACTGTTATCGCGTTTCCAACCGATTTGGGTAAGGACGGTTTCTTCCTTTTCACGCATACGAACCGCCTCTATGCCGCCCGCCTCATGGTCATACCCCAAAAGGTGCAGCATTGAATGGACGGTAAGAAAGCCGACTTCTCTTTGCAGCGGGTGATTATACATTTTTGCCTGCTCCACTGCTTTTTCCATAGAAATAACAATATCGCCGAGAATTTTGGCGCCGGTATCGTGATTTATATCATACCGGCCGTTTTCACCCATAGGGAAAGACAGAACATCTGTTTCCTTATCAATATTACGGTACTGTTTATTGAGTTTTCTAATCTCCTCATTATCAACAAAACGCACGGAAACTTCCGCTGAGCCGTCAAAGTTTTCCAGTTGCAAAACAGCGTGGCAGCAGCGGCGGATAAGAAGCCTTATTCCCGTTGGAATTTTAACTTTTTTCTGTGTGTTGGAGATAATTACTTTAATTTTATTCATAATTATTTTTTCTCCTCACTCTCATACTTTTCATAGGCTTTAATTATTTCCTGCACAAGTCTGTGCCTGACTACATCTTTTTGCGTAAATCTGCAAATCTCAATATCATCAACATTTTTAAGAATCTTCAAAACCCGCTTTAATCCCGATTTTTTGCCGGACGGCAGGTCTATCTGCGTAATATCGCCGGTTACTACCATTTTGGAATTAAATCCGAGCCTTGTTAAAAACATTTTCATTTGCTCCGGGGTGGTATTCTGCGCTTCATCAAGTATGATAAAACTGTCGTCAAGAGTTCTGCCCCTCATATACGCAAGCGGCGCCACCTCAACGGTGCCCCGCTCCTGATATTTCTGAAAATTTTCAGAGCCGAGCATTTCAAAAAGAGCGTCATAAAGCGGTCTTAAATAAGGGTCCACCTTACTTTGGAGGTCGCCGGGAAGAAAGCCGAGTTTTTCCCCCGCCTCAACAGCAGGGCGGGTTAAAATAATTTTGCTGACTTCCTTTGCCCTGAAAGCGGTTACCGCCATTGCTACCGCAAGATAGGTTTTGCCTGTGCCCGCCGGGCCGACTCCGAAAGTAATTGTATTATTTCTTATTGCCTCGCAGTATTTTTTCTGCCCCAAAGTTTTTGCCTTTACCGGCTTGCCTTTTGAAGTTATGCAAACGGTATCGGTTGACATGGATAAAAGTTTATCCTCATTGCCTTCCCTAACCAGCCCGATTGCGTATCTGATATTCTGCTCAGACAAAGTTTCCCCCTTATTAATAAGCACAAGGAGGCTGTTTACCGCGCGGACGGCAAGGGAGACATTTTCCGCCTCTCCTACAACTTTAAGGCTTGAGCCGCGGCTGATTATAGAAACATCAAATTCCTTTTCAATAATTTTTATATTTTCATCAAAAGAGCCGAACAGGCTTACAGCCTGCTCCATAGCGTCAAGATTTATAATCTGCTCTATCATTTATTTCCACTTTCCTACAATTTGTATTAATTATAATCTTTTTTAAAGTATTTGTAAAGTGCCTTGATTTAGCCTGCTTTTGCGTTTATAATTTAAAATACGGGTGAATAAATTTTATGAATCTTGAATTTGACGAAAAAGATGTTTGGGATACTCTTGCCGAGGACGGAAAACCGATTGCCGTTTACGGAATGGGAGACGCCGCTGAAAAAATAATAGCCGTTTTAAACGAAAAAGGCATTGAAATCAGCGAGATATTTGCAAGCGACGAATTTGTAAGAGGGCACTCTTTTTTAGGGCACAAAGTACTTAAATACAGCGAAGTATGTGAAAAATACAAGGAATTTAATGTAGTGCTTGCATTTGCCACAAGGCTTGACAGCGTTATTGAAAACATAGAGCGCATAAACCGAGAGCACAAAGTATACGCGCCGGATATTCCCGTTGCCGGAAACGGTTTATTTACCGGGAAATATTTTAAAGAGCACGAAAACGAATTTAAATATGTTTATAATAGGCTTGCCGACGGCGAAAGCAAAAGAGTTTATGAAAACATTATTAAGTTTAAAATAAGCGGGAAAATCGAATACCTGCTTGACTCCTGTGAAAAAGACAAGAACCGAATTTATTCTGACATTCTGAAACTGACAGAACACGAAAATATTATTGACGCGGGCGCGTATGACGGCGATACGATAAGGGAATTCACCGCTTTCACCCACGGAAAATATGACTTTATAACGGCGCTTGAGCCTGACGAAAAAAATTTTAAAAAACTCGTTAAAAAAACGGCGGGAATGAAAAATATAAAACTTTTAAACGCCGCCGCTTGGAACAAGAAAGAAAAACTTATTTTTTCCGCAAAAGCGGGGCGCAACTCAAAACTTTCAGCCGAAGGCCGGGCGGTTGACGCCGTTGATATTGACGGCATTGCGCAGGACGGCGTTACGCTTATTAAAATGGACATAGAAGGCTCTGAGATGAAAGCGCTTTGCGGATGTGAAAAAACAATAAAAAAATACGCGCCGAAATTATACATATGCGCGTACCACAGAAACGAGGATATGTTTGCCCTGCCGCTTAAAATATGGCAGGCAAACGATGATTACAGAATATACTTCCGGCACAGCGTTTACATACCTGCCTGGGAAAGCAATTTTTACTGTATATAGGAGGGTAAAAAATAATGCCGCAGGCTATTACGAATTTTTTTAATGAATACGGATTTTACATTAATATTGCGTTCGGCGCGCTGATATTTATTGCGTTTACGGCGTTTAGAAACAAAATATCTGTTTTTCTGCTTAAAATCATAAGCAAGATATTTTTTGCTAAAAAGCCGGATAGGCGCGACGGATTTATCAAAAGCCTTAAAAGACCGCTTTCGATATATTTTATAGTGCTTGGATTGTTTATCGGCGTTATCATAAATTATCACCACAATGCAATAGTAGGCACATTCAAGATAGTTTCAATACTGTTTGCGTGCTGGCTGCTGATAAGTTATGTTTCAGACAATCTTGAAACGGTTTTGGGCGAAAAAAGCAAGAGTCCCGAGGTAAACAACATAGCGGTAAAATTTATTGCTAACATTTTAAAAGTGCTGACTGTATGTATTGCGGTAGTGATGGTTATTTCAGAACTCGGGTACAACATAAACGGACTGCTGACCGGACTTGGGGTAGGCGGACTTGCTGTTTCGCTTGCGGCGCAGGACTCCATAAAGAGTATTATATCCGGATTTGTTATAATGTTTGACCGCCCGTTTGATGTTGGCGATTTTATTGAAACCAACGAATTTTCGGGAACGGTTGAGGACATAACTATGCGCTCTACAAGAGTGAGAAAATTGGACGACACCGTAATTGTAGTGCCGAACACCATAATTGCGGACGACCTTATCACTAACTACGCGAAACTGAACAAGCGGCTTATTGACACAAAAATAGGGTTGCTGTATTCAACAACGGACGAAACGCTGAAAAAATGCATTGACGAAATACGCGCTTTTCTTGAAAATCACGAAAAGGTTGAAAAGAAAAACATAAGAGTAAGTTTTGTTGAATTTGACGATTCCTCGCTCAACATTGAAATAAGATGCTATGTGCTGATAACCGGACTTGAGGAATATTACGCTTTTACGGAAGAAATGAATTTTGCCGTTAAAAAGATAATTGACGAGAGCGACACTGATTTTGCTTACCCGACAAGCAGTATTTTTATTGAGAACAATACCGCCGCGAGCGGCAGCGCGAAAGGATAAAATATGAAAAACATAATTTTTTATTTTTCAGACCAGCAAAGATGGGACACTGTTAACGAGGAAGTTACTCCTAATCTTATGGAACTTGCAAGCGAAGGCGTGCTGTTTGAAAACAGTTTTACCTGCCAGCCCGTATGCGGCCCGGCTCGTTCCTGCCTGCAATCGGGAATGTATGCCACCGAAACCGGCTGCTACACTAACGGAATAGCGCTGCCGAGGGATATAACGCCGCTTGCGGAATATTTTAACCGAGCGGGATACCAGACGGCGTACATAGGCAAATGGCATTTGGGCTCCGACAAATACCCGGGAATCGGCGTTCACTGCGAAAAGACGGCTGTTCCGCGCGACAGGCAGGGAAAGTATCAATACTGGCGCGCCGCGGACTGCCTTGAATTTACCTCTCACGGATATGACGGATATATCTTTGACGAAAACGGCAAAAAAATAGATTTTAAAGGATACAGGGCCGACTGCATAAATGATTTTGCGCTTGAGTTTCTTGAAAAAAGGGATAAAGATAAGCCGTTTTTTATGTTTGTGAGCCAACTTGAACCGCACCACCAAAATGACAAAAGCCGGTTTGAGGGTTATAAGGAAACGGTTGAAAAATACAAGAACTATCCCCTGCCGGATGATTTAACTTTCCTTAAGGGTGATTACAGAGAAATGTACCCGGATTACATTTCGGCGATAAACAGGCTTGATTACAATGTTGGCAGGCTTGTTGAAAAGTTGAAAAAATTAGGGATATATGATGACACAATTATCATTTACACAAGCGACCACGGGTGCCACTTTAAAACAAGAAATCAGGAATACAAACGAAGCTGCCACGAAAGCAGCATACACACTCCGCTAATCATAAAAGGCGGAGGATTTGAGGGCGGAAAAAGGGACAAACGCCTTGTCAGCCTGATAGACCTGCCGCCGACAATGCTTTCAATGGCGGGAATAAAAACGCCTGCTAATTTTAAGGGCTACGATTTGACCAAAGAAACAAGCGACCCCGAAACACAGCGCAAATGCGTATTTATGCAGATAAGCGAAAGCCAGTGTGGCCGAGCAATAAGGACTGACAGATTTATGTATTCGGTACGGGATTTAAAACCCACGGGGTATCTGCACGAGAACAGCAGAGCGTATTTTGAAGATTATCTTTATGACTTGAAATATGACCCGAATGAAAAGCACAATCTTGTTAAAAGCCCGAAATACTCACATGTGCGCCAAGAACTGAAATACCTGCTGCAAAAAGAAATGAGAAACGCCGGCGAAGAAACACCTGTAATATTCCCGGCAATAGTAACGCATAAAAAATAACCCGCGCATAAAAATACAAAAATTCAGACAGGCTGTCAGTAAAGGTCTTATATAAAAAAACAGCGCCTTTACAGGCAGCCTTTTTATGCGTCAAAAAAGGCGGATTATTAAACAAATCTTTTGCACAAACGCCTTTTGAACGCAGAAACAGCCGCCTGCTTTCGCAGACGGCTGTTTCTTTTACCCCTTAATTGCTGAAATCATCAGCATATATTATGCCTTTTCGGATTTAACTTCCTCGTCGGCAGACTCTGAATCGTGTTTCTGAGCACGCTTTTCAATAAGTTCGTTAAGGATTCTTGTGTGTTCCTTATCCGAAAGAGCATATTTTATTGTTGGAATTACTGAAATGAGAAGTCCTATAGCCGGCGGGATTGATACAAGGAACATCATAGCCGTTGCATAAGGCTCAAAATCGGTTTTGAAGTTTGCGCCGTTATTAAGGGCGTCTACCATAGCGGCTACATTAGCGTCTGAATAACCAACTATGGAATATACAGCAGAACTGATGATAGAAGCAACACCGGCTCCGAGTTTTGTGCAGAAAGACTGACCTGAGAAGAAGATACCGTCCGGTCTGATACCCTTTGGATTTACATATTCTTCATAGTCTACACAATCCGCAATCATAACTGACTGCATTACATTGATTGCGCCCATTGCGCCGCCGGCCAGCAGGAATACAACAAATGCTATTGCAAGGAATACAGGCTGGTCAAGGCCGCCCTCTGCGGGGTCTGCAATTTTATAAATAACAAAGATAAGCAGGAACGGAACTGCGCCGATAACGCTGCAAAGATTATAAAACTTTTTCTTTTCAACTTTTTCTGTAATCTTAGGAACAAGCGCCATTGCAATGAACTGGCCGCCGAATACCGCGCCGCCGATAATGATAAGCTGAACGATAGCGGTGAGCATATTGCCGTTGCCGAAATAATATGTAAGAAGAGTCATGGCAACTATCATAAGAAGTTGCAGAGGAGCCCTTAGTATACTTGAAATAAGTATCTGGCGGTAAGGCTTGCACTTCCACATAATGGTAATATTTTCTTTAAGTGTATGGCGTTCTTCCGTTTGAGGAACTCTTTCTTTACAATATCCTGCGCACTGATAAAGGACTGTTGAAATTACAGTACATATTACAATAGCAACAATCCAGCCTTTTTGCCTTGCGTCCTGCATAGCAATCTGATTAGTTGTATCAATACCGGACTGGAACATACCGCCTACGGCATCGCCGATAGTTGTGATAAGCACCATAGCGCCGCCGACGCCTGCCGCTATACGAGCCCAGGCAAGTATCTTTGAGCGGTCTTTTTCACTTTCAGTCATAAGAGCGGTTATGCCCCAAAGAGGTACATCACCCGCTGTGAAAGCAACATCCCACAAAAGGTAACTGATACCCATCCACGCCACAATAAGAATCTTGCCGGTGGAATCAGCCTCTGTATAAATTCCGTTGCAGAAACAAAGGATTGTGATAACGCCTACAAGCAGGGGCGTAAACATAAGATAAGGGCGGCATTTGCCCCATTTGGAATGAGTTTTATCAACAATAGTACCCATAATCGGGTCGTTAATTGCATCCCACACCTTGGCAATAGCCATTACAACGCCGATAGCCATTGCGGGAATGAAAATAACATTTTGGAAATAGAAATAAAGGCCGGTTGAAACGATATTATATATCATATTCTGACCGAGCATACCGAGAAGGTACATATTTCTTTCCTTAGCAGTATAAGTTTTGATTTGACTTCCCATAATTCACCTCATCGAAAAAACAAAACCCGCCAACAAAAAATCGGCGGCGGTCTATTTTTCCTTTCTTTATTTTTGCCATATAGTATTATAACAGTTTATTAAGATTTATACAATTATGAAAAACCGCCAAATATTAAGCCCGTTTAATGTGTATTATGACGAAAAAAAGTTTATAAACATAAAAATTTTTCCATAAAACACAGAAAAAAGGCACGCCGAAACAGCGTGCCTTAATACCCATATGTACGGAATTAAAAACAATATTAAGAAAATGAAAATTTACGCCATAAAGCGGCGGATAACACTTTCCATATCCTTATAATCCATAATAACGGGAACCGGATAGCCGGGGTTGCCCTCTTTGAGCGCTCTTGATATAAGAATAGGCAAATCCTCTTCTTTAATCATATCAAACTTATCGGGGATATTCATATCAGCGTTAAGTTTTTTAATCGCCTCAATAAACTTAACCGCCTTATCCGCCTGAGAAGCGCCGCTTATGCCGACAATATCGGCAAGTTTTGCAAGTTGCGGATATATCTTGCTGCCGTACCATTCAAGCACATAAGGCAGAATAACCGCATTTGCAAGACCGTGCGGAGTGCCGTAAAGGCCGCCCAAATTATGAGCGATGGCGTGAACATAGCCTACATAAGCACGGGTAAACGCGCATCCGGCAAGATAAGAGCCTTTAAGCATATTGGCCCTTGCCTCATAATCCTTTCCGTTATTATAAGCCTTTTCGATATTATCGAAAATAAGTTTTGTTGCCTCTTCCGCCTGAGCTCTTGTCTGCTTAGTATTGCTTCTGCCGATATAAGCCTCAACAGCGTGAGTGAGCGCATCCATACCTGTTGTCGATGTAATTTTCGGCGGCAAACCTACGGTAAGTTCCGGGTCAAGCACCGCAAATTTTGGACGAAGGCAGATATCGTTGATTGCGTTCTTTTCATGCGTTTCGGGATCGGTTACTACGGCGGCTACCGTTGTTTCAGAACCGGTGCCGGCTGTTGTGGGCACCGCGAAAAACGGCGGCAGTTTTTTGAGTACTTTAAGGTATCCCCTCATCTTGCGCACGGTCTGATTCGGTTTAACAACCCTTGCGGCCGCAACCTTGGCACAGTCCATTGAAGAACCGCCGCCGAAAGCGATAAAGCCTTCGCAGCCGTTTTTAATATACATTTCGCGCGCTTCTTCTATTTCGGGGATTGTGGGATTGGGCTGAACGCCGTCATAAACGACATATTCAACGCCCGCTTCCTTAAGTTTTTCAAACATGGGGTCAAGCAAATGAAGACCCATAAGGCCTTTATCGGTAACAACAAGAACCTTATTGATACCTTTGCTCTTAATGAATTCAGGAAGTCTTAGCACGGAGCCTTTGCCCTCAAGCAGATGAGGCTCAGACCAGTCCAGGAAATTCATTGCAAGTTTGAAAGCACCCTGGTATATACGATACCAGCACTTTTTAAGTTCCCAAAGCATCAAATTCCTCCTTTTCTAAAAAATTCACTAATATTTTACTAAAATTTGAGCCTTATTGCAATAGAAAAAGCAAAGTTCTTGAAAAGACTTTGAAATATTCCTCCGTTATGGTATACTAAAGCAAGCGAGACAAAGCCGCGCCATAAAATTCTTTAACCTTAAACGGATTTATCTCGCCTGTTTAGAACAAATATAAAAGCAATTTTTGCGGAAAGGCGTTAGACTTATGAGCGAACCACAACTTATTTTCTGCGGCAGCAGCCCGGTATATCTGAAAGAAGAACTAACTAAAAACAGCAACAAGGCAAACGGCGGTATTGCTTTCAGGATACCGAGCCTTATTAACGCAAACGGCACGCTTATAGCGGCTATTGACAGAGCCTCCACGGGCGAGGACTGGGGATATATTGAACTTGCGATAAGGCGCAGCGAAGACGGCGGAAAAACATGGAGCGATATTGAATCCATTGCCGCTCCGCCCGCGAGGGAAACAAGAATATCGAGCGACTGCTACGCTTCCGGCTTTTACATAGACCCGTGTATGGCGGTTGCCCCGAACGGGGACATAATTATGATAGCGGATTTCTGGCCCGAATGCATGGGGCTGCACAAAAAGAAACTGCTTGACAAAAAGAAGATACCTTACGCCCTGCTGAACGGAAGAATGCGCCCCTTAATATATGACAGGGACGGCAGATTTTATTATGTTTCAGAGGACGGCAGCGTGCTTGACTCAAAGAAAGAAAAGACGGACTACAAAATTACAGCGCCTACCGGCTCCCTTTACCGCGGCGAAGAGTATTTGGGAAACATTTTTTTAAACGGTGCAATCGGCAAAAACGAAACCGGTGCGAAAACCACTTTCGGCGCGCCGCTGAAAGCGCCGAAAAGGTGCTATGTTTTTATGCTTAAGAGTTCCGACGGCGGAAAAACATGGAGCGAGCCGCAGGACATTACAAATATGATACTAAACGAAAACGACGGAACATTTTTGGGCGTTGCGCCGGGTGTTGGGCTCACAACAGCAGAGGGGCGCATAATAATGCCGCTTTACTCAACTAAAAAAGGCGCCGCGTCAATATACAGCATAGATAACGGCGAAACCTGGCACAGAATGACGCGCTGCCCTTATTCTGAAAACCTTGACGAATGGCAGATGATTGAAACTCCGAACGGAGAAATACTCGGCCTTGGCAGGCAAAACGGTTTCGGCAAGACGCCTGTTTCGTTTTCAAACGACGGCTCTAAAACATGGGAAAAATGCAGCAAGACCGCTTTATACGCTCCAAAATGCCAGAAAAGCGTTATTACGGCAAACGGATATGTATTCTGCTCACACGCAAGCAACAAAACAAGGAGCGACGGAGTTATATCCATAGGCAAACTCCGTATGATAAAAGGCAGATACACCCATATAGACTGGTTTAAGGATATTGAGATAAACAAAGGATTTTTCGCATATTCCTGCCTTACTCAGATTGATGAGGACACCATAGGCGTGCTTTACGAATCCGAGCCAAGCAGTTATATTGAATTCAGGACTTTCAAAATAAGCGAGATATGTTCATAATACTAAAGCGTCAAAATACCCCTTGCAATAAATCAGATTTTATATTATAATATATGCCATAAAGAAACGCGACGACGAAGAAAAGTAACTCGGCAGCACCTTTTTCAGAGAGCGGAGGCAGGGCTGAAACCACCGCAGAGGAATACCGGGTGAAGTTCCCTTCCGAGCGGCCGTGCCGAAAGCAATGCCATTAAGCGCGGACGAAACGAGCCCCGTTACCGGCTCAAAGAGTGTTTGCTTGGATTTTTCTTTGCAAAAATTAGGGTGGTACCGCAGGTATTTAATCATACTTGTCCCTGTTTACGGGGACAGGTATTTTTTTGTTCCCGAATCAAAACAAGAAAGGAAGATTTGATGAAAACCCAACTTGAGGAAATCAGAAGCGCCGCCGCAGGCGCGCTTGACGCTGCTCAGACTCTTCAGCAAATTGAAGAGGCAAGAATCAAATACCTTGGCAAGAAAGGCGAACTGACCGCCATATTAAAGCAGATGGGCAAACTTTCGCCCGAGGAGAGGCCGGTTATAGGCCAACTTGCCAACGAGATAAGAGCGGACATTGAAAACAAAATAGCCGAAAAGAGCGCTGAAATCAAAAAAAGCGAACTTGAAAAGAAACTGCTCGGCGAGAAAATTGATGTTACCATGCCGGGCAAAATGCCGAAAATCGGCCACAAGCACCCGCTTTCAATAGTGCTTGACGAAATTAAGGAAATATTTATGGGCATGGGATTTGACATTGCCGAGGGGCCGGAAGTTGAATACGACTACTACAATTTTGAAGCGCTCAACATTCCGAAAGACCACCCTGCGCGCGATACCCAGGACACATTTTATATTGATGACAATATCGTTTTACGCACTCAGACTTCACCTATGCAGATAAGATTTATGGAAAGCCACCAGCCGCCGTTCAGAATGATAGCGCCCGGGCGGGTTTTCCGCTCTGACGCCGTTGACGCAACGCACTCCCCTCTTTTTAACCAAATTGAGGGACTTGTTGTTGACAAGGGAATTTCAATGGCAGACCTTAAGGGCACGCTTGAGACATTTGCAAAAAGGCTTTACGGCGAAAACACAAAGATAAGGCTGCGCCCGCACCACTTTCCGTTTACGGAACCGAGCTGCGAAATAGATGTATCCTGCTTTAAGTGCGGCGGCAAAGGCTGCCCGATGTGCAAAGGCGAAGGCTGGATAGAGATACTCGGCGGCGGAATGGTACACCCGAAAGTTCTTAAAAACGGCGGCGTTGACCCTGACGAGTACAGCGGTTTCGCATTCGGAATAGGCCTTGAAAGGCTTGTTATGTTCCGCTTTAACATTGATGATATGCGTTTGCTTTATGAAAACGATTTAAGATTTTTAAGTCAGTTTTAAGGGAGGTGCCGAAAGATGATTTTATCAAGAAAATGGCTTGAGGATTATGTTGATACAAAAGATATTTCAAACAAGGAATTTTGCGACGCTATGACGCTATCCGGCTCCAAAGTTGAAGAATACAATGTTGAGGGCAGTGAAATTCAAAACATAGTTGTGGGAAAGATAAACTCTCTTGAGCGCCACCCGGATTCAGACCACTTATGGATATGCAGTGTTGATGTGGGCAAAGGAGAAGATTACCAGATAGTTACCGGCGCGCAGAATCTTTCCGTAGGCGATTATGTGCCAGCCGCTCTTCCCGGAGCAACTGTTTACAACAGGCACGAACACTGCCTTGAAAAAATTAAAAAAGGCAAACTTCGCGGTGTTGAATCAAACGGCATGCTCTGCTCGTTTGACGAACTCGGACTTACGCAAAATGATTTTCCATATGCCGCTGCAGACGGAATTTTTGTTTTGGGCGATGACTGCGAGCACACGCCGGGGCTTGATATACATGACGCTATAGGATATAATGACACCTGCGTTGAATTTGAAATCACATCAAACAGATGCGACTGTATGTCCGTAACAGGACTTGCGCGCGAGGCCGCCGCTACTTTCGGCAGAAAATTTACCCTGCGCGAGCCTGGGGTAAAACCCGGCCACGGGGATGTAAACGAACATCTTAAAGTACAGATTTTTGAACCGGAGAAATGTTACAGATATTCCGGCGCGGTAGTTGAAAATGTTAGAGTAAAAGAAAGCCCGCGCTGGCTGAGAGAAAGGCTGCGCGCAAGCGGAGTAAGGCCTATCAGCAACATAGTTGATATTACAAACTATGTTATGCTTGAATACGGCCAGCCTATGCACGCTTTTGACCTGCGCTATCTTGAAGGCAATGAAGTAAATGTAAGAAATGCCAAAAACGGTGAAAAGATTACCACTCTTGACGGAGTTGAGCGCGAACTTAACGATTCAATGCTTGTTATTGCGGACAAAAATAAACCCGTAGCCGTTGCCGGCGTTATGGGCGGCGAATACAGCGGTATTATGGACGACACCACAACGATAGTATTTGAATCCGCGTGCTTTAACGGCATTTCTGTAAGGCGCACCGCAAAAGCGCTCGGAATGAGGACGGAAGCCTCCAGCAGATACGAAAAGGAACTTGACCCGGGCGCCACAATGAGAGCGCTTAAGAGAGCGCTCCAACTTGTGCAGGAACTTGACGCGGGCGATGTGGTAAACGGCGTTGTTGACTGCTTTGTTAAGCCAAAAGAGCCGGCAAAAGTAAAATTTGATTACAAATGGATAAACGATTTTATCGGCATTGACCTCAGCGAAGAAGAGCAGAAGAAGATACTTGAAAAACTTGAGTTTACTTTTGATGATAACGGATATGTTATTGCGCCCTCTTTCAGAAACGATATTGAGCATATTGCCGATATATCCGAGGAAGTTGCCCGTTTTTACGGCTATCACAACATTCCGAACAGAATGTTAAGCGGTGTTGCGATAGGCAAACTGACCGACAGCCAGAAATTTATACGCCTTATAAACGAAACGCTTATTTCCTGCGGATGCAGTGAAATTTCAACATTCAGTTTTATAAGCCCGAAAGCATATGACAAAATAAGACTGACGAAAGACTCAAAACTGAGAAATTCAGTAGTTATTATGAATCCTCTCGGCGAGGACACAAGTATTATGAGAACAACGGTGCTGCCGTCAATGCTTGAAGTGCTGGCAAGAAACTACAATTACAAAAATGACAGCGCCTGCCTCTATGAGATTGGAACTGTTTATGAGCCGACAGAGCCGGGCAAACTGCCTGTTGAAAAGCAGAAAGCAGTTATAGGGCTTTACGGCGGCGGAGCAGATTATTATACGCTTAAAGGCATTGTTGAAAAACTGCTTGAAATACTTAACACCGCTGAATACGATATTGAGCCTGTAAATGACAACCCAACTTTCCACCCGGGCAGAACCGCTCAATTTACGATAGGCGGAAAAGTGCTTGCAACACTTGGCGAAATTCATCCCGAGGCTGCCGAAAATTACGGCATTGGCGAAAGAATTTATATTGCCGAAGTGGATGTTGAAACGGCATATGAAAACAGAATGCCGCAAAGAACGCACAAGCCTTTGCCTAAATTCCCGGCTGTAACAAGGGACCTTGCCTTTGTTTGCGACAGGGATATTCCCGTACTCACGCTTGAAAAAGAAATTCGCAGCGCTGTTGGCAAAACTCTTGAAAATATAAAGTTATTTGATGTTTACGAGGGCGAGCAGATAGAGAGCGGCAAAAAAAGCGTTGCTTTTAACATTCAGATGAGAAGCGCGGACAAAACTTTGACAGACGAAGAGGCGGACGCTGCTGTTAAGAGAGTTGTAAAGGCTCTTTCAAAACACTCAGTCAGCCTGCGTTCATAACGATTTTTTGTACCATAAGCGCCTGATTTTAAGATATTTTTAAATTTTTGTTGTAATTAACTAAAAATTTGTATATAATGGACTTGTATATTCAGTGCAGGAGGTGGACTTTGCTGTGACAGATAAAACAATGACTTTTAAACTTGGCGACGACCATGAGGATTATATGAGAGAAACTCTGACCCAAGTATTTGACGCTCTTAAAGAGAAGGGCTACAACCCTATAAATCAGATAGTGGGATATATTTTATCCGAGGATCCGACTTATATTACTACTCACAACAACGCCCGCAGCCTTATCCGCAGAATAGACAGGGATGAGTTGCTGGCGGAAATGGTGAAGTCATACCTCAACACCTGATTCGCGGCTGAAAAATAATTTAAAGGAGGGTTTACTTTGGCAGAAGAGAAAAGCACTTTGCTTACCTACAAAGGCAGACCTTTGGTTAGGTGCGGAAAAGATATTTACCTTGGCAGTATGTCTGACCCGTATGTTGCGCATTTCCGTATTCAATCTGAAAAAGATTTTAAAGATATAACGCTTTCCGGTAAAGTGATGGTTCAGATTCTTAAAACAGACCCTGACTTGAGCCCAAAAGAAAAAGTTGTTAAAAAGACCGAAAAAGACGGGCTTTACAACGCGCTTGACATTGGCTCAATATGGCTTGAAAGGGAACTTAAAAAGTAATTTTGCATTAAGGCAAAAAAGGCCCCGGCTCTTCAAAAGCCGGGGTCATTTTTTATATACTGTTTAATTTAACTGATTGATATTCAATATAATCCGTTAAAACTCATCAAGCGGAATATTAAAAACCGCGTCATATTTTCGCTGATTACTCCTCTGCCGTGTGCGGCAAATAAGAAGGCGGTTTATATCAGCAAAGCGAAGTGATGATATTTTCCATTTCAGCCATATGTTTTTCCATATCGGCAACAAGGGCAAACTGATTTCTTGCTCTTACAAGATTATGCTCCGGATAGGCGGTTTTAAAATAAGTATCTCCGTTTAAATAATCGGTTAAGAACCTCATACCGCACTCAAAAGTCATAAGCAGGGCGGAAAAAGCAAGATTATCCTTTTCGCACTGAGTAAGGCTCTCCCCCGCTTCTGAGAGAAATCCCTGCGCATACGCTTTAAAATAATCAAGGTCTATTGATACTTTATCCAAATCCGGCTCATCCTCGGCGGCGGTATTAGCGCCGAAACGAATAGAATCGCCGAAATCATAAAGCGCAAGCCCCGGCATAACCGTATCCAAATCAATTACGCAAACGGCTTTTTCGCTGAAAGCGTCAAACATAACATT
The DNA here is from genome assembly GCA_944380635.1 of uncultured Eubacterium sp. Classification (GTDB taxonomy): domain Bacteria; phylum Bacillota; class Clostridia; order Oscillospirales; family Acutalibacteraceae; genus Eubacterium_R. The sequence goes on from CALWID010000012.1 coordinate 57,388, forward strand.
ATTGAGTTTAGTATCATTATGAGTTACGCGTAAAGGAAGTTTGGATTCGTTAATAAGGCTTACAAGGCGCGGGCAGTATTCCTTTCTGGAATTGACAAACTCGATTTCCTCCGGGCATTCATTAACACGCCCGGCAGTATCCGCATTAACGGCAGGAAGAAATTCATTTTCATATCTGAACTGAGTATTATGAAAATTAGGTATAGTTTCATAAAGGGTATCGGCAGGAAAATCAGAAAGGAGCCTTTGGAATTTACCGAAAGCAACACCGCTTTGCGCGAAAAGTTCGGGACTGTCAACGCTGTTGTAACTTACGGAATCAGAAACATATACATATGCTCTGTAACAATCGCCGCTTGAATTTCTGTAAAATTTATCCCCTGATTTTGTTTTGATAAAATGAAGAGTTTCCCTGTTTTCGTCCCCGCCGTTCTTTTTTATCTCTTTTCTGAGATAAGAAGTTACGCTGAAAATATTATCCATAAGATGCTCAATATCCTTGAACACATTAAGATTGATTTTCTGGACGACATATTTGCGCTCTTTGCCGTTATCGTTATACTCGGCAAGATAAGTTGTATTGATATGACCGGAGCCGAAAATTTCACATTTTTTAAGTTCACCCTTAAAATTGAACTGCTCCAAAACATCATTAATATCGCTCAAGCAAATTCCTCCTTTGCCTGCAAATACCTGTTTCATCATTTTAACATATATACAAAATTTTGTAAATAATTTTTTTATTAATGACTGCAATCGTATGCTGTTTCAGAAAAAATAATACAAAAAATAAAAGTAAGAAGCCCCCGCCGGAACGGCGGGGGCCCCTCAATGAAAGGAGATATATAAAGGTGGAGTAAGCAAAAATTTATTCGCGTCTTAACGCGTCTATTGGGCTCATCTTAGCGGCCTTTCTTGCGGGATAGATACCAAAGAACAAACCTACGCCGCAGGAGAACAAAAGCGCAATAGATATTATGCCGATATTGATATTTGGCTTAATATCAATTATTGAGCAGGCAAGATAAGCGCCTGAGATACCGATTATAAGCCCTATAATTCCGCCGATAAGGCAAAGAATTATTGATTCTGTTAAGAATTGAAGAGTAATGGTTTTTGTTTTTGCGCCAAGAGATTTTCGTATACCTATCTCCCGCGTTCGTTCGGTAACGGAAACAAGCATAATATTCATAACGCCGATACCGCCGACTATAAGCGAAATAGCGCCTACACAGGCTATAAACGCTGTTAAAACAGAAACGATTATATCAACGAGTTCAACATATGTTGCCATATCCTGAGCCGTATAAAGATTATCCGAAAAGTTGCCGTGAGCGGCTTTTAAGTAGTTTACCGTGGCATTGCCGATAGCGTTATTATCAGCGTCTTCCTCACCCACAACAAACACGGAAGAAACGGTCGGCGCTGCGCCTGTAAGTTGAGTAAGCGTAGTACACGGAACAAAAATCGCGATAGTGGGTTTATCGCTTGTCTGAAACATCTCGCCCAAAGAACTGCTGCCGCCGCCCATACTGTTTACAAGCGAATCAATATCTGCAACGCCGCAAACACGCATTTTCATTGTTGAACCGGAAGAGGAAACAGTTATATATTCGCCGACAACATCTTCATATCCAAACGCCGTTTTGGCGCTTTCAGTACCGATAACCGCTACGGGATTTGCGGCGTTATACTCCTCTTCGGTAAAGAACCTGCCGTATTTAGCGCCGTCCGGAAAAATAAACTGAATATCCGCGTTCGCGCCGATAATCATGGCGGTAGCCTCTGTTGCGGTTGAATCTATTGTTGCGTTTGCAAAGCCCATCATCATAGGAGAGCAATGGTCGATGCCGCTTACTCTTTTTTTGATATTATCTATATCATCAAGCGTGATATAATCGCTGTCCTGCGCCTGAGTGGTATCTACTGAAACAAGCACGGCATTGGCGCCCATATCCTCTATGAGAGATACGATATAATCACGCACACCGGTACCTGCCCCGATAATCATAATAACTGAACTGATACCGATTATAATGCCGAGCATAGTCAGCAAAGAACGCATCCAGTTTGCGCGGATACATTTTATTGCAATTTTAAAACTTTCTGAAATATTCATAACTGAGCCCCGATTAATCCGTTGTTACTCTGACCTCGAATGTATCTTCCTCGTAATCCGAAGAAGGTGTTGCAACGATTTGGTCGCCAACCTGAAGTCCGCTTGTTACCTGATATACGGAATCGGAAACTGCGCCGGTTTCGATAAGAGTTTTAGTAACTGTTTCATCCTCCGCGTTATAAAGATATACATATGTGCCTGTTTTTTCAAGAACGATTGATTCAATAGGAACTGTTACAATATCCTTATAATCGCCTACTTGTATTTCTACATCAGCGTCAAAGCCGACTATAATATTATCATCAGGGTTATCAACAGAAACCTGGACTTCGACTCCGGCTCCTGTTTCTGTAAGGCTTGAAAGTCCGCTGATACCGGCGATTGAACCGACGCTGTCAAGTATTGAGCCTGATGAGCCTCCGGTTGCAACAGGCGCTTTTGAAAGCACCTCGCCCGTATATGTTCCGTAAGCGGAAGTAATAGTGGCGGGCATACCTACTTTAACTTTGTGAATATCGTATTCGCCAAGAGAAAGCGTAACAACCATTGTGTTTAGATTTTCAAGCGTTATGCCCGAAGAGAGCATACTCGTCTGCTCACCGGGGTAAATATCGCACGCGGTAATGGTGCCGTCAAACGCGGCAGTCCATCCTGCTTCAAGTTCCTCGCCGGCTTCCTGAACAGTATCAAGAGCGCTCTTAGCAGTATCCATTACCTGCTTTCTGGCGTAAACAGTATCATCCGAAGCGTTGAGTTCATATAACTGACGCTGCGCATAAAGAGCGGCAAGTTGAAGTTCTGACGCCGCAAGATTTACATTTGGCGAATTTGCAATTGAAGTACCGATTGCCGACCAATCCACGCCTGCAACGGCTGCTTCTATCATATCAACCGCCGCGCCGCTTTCAATTAAAAGTTTTGTTTCATCTATAATGCCCTGCTGAATGGCTTCCGAAACAGAAGCGCCGACTGCTTCTGCAATCTTTTCGGGAGAATAATTGCCGCTATCAAGTTCCTCGGCTACCTGCTCCATAACAACACGAAGCATTTCATTAGTCTGCTGAACATCATTTGAAAGTGAATTAATAGTTTCAACAAGGTCTGTCAAAGCGTCCATAACGCCCTCTATTGTAGGCGGATATGTAACCGGCTCTGAAGTTGTAGACTCCGTTGTGCTTGTTGAAGTTTCAGACGGAATTTCCGTTGCCTGAGTAGTTGTTGTGGTGGTAACCCTTGTGGGGAATGTATAAGTAGTATTTTGAGTAGTTGCAGCAGTTTCACCGCCGAGGCTTGCTACCTGTTTTTCAAGTTGTGAAATCTGCTTATTAAGCGCTGAAAGATTATTTTTAGCGGTTTTTTGGTCATTAACAGACTGCTTATAAGAAGTTCGTGCCTGCTGATAAGCGCTGTTAAGGCTGCTTATCTGAGAATCAAGAGAAGAAGTATCAAATGTGGCAAGAAGGTCGCCCTCTTTAACTTGGTCTCCGGTTTGAACGAACACTTCTTTTACCGTTGCTACGGCGCCGACTTTATATTCCTTGGTTGAGCCTGCGGAAACCGCGCCGGTTGCGCTAACTGTTTCATTAATTTCACCGGTGCCGATAGTTGTAAGCGTTACGGCGGTTTTTCCGCTTGAGCCTGCGGCAACGCCTATAACCGTGCCGAGGATTGCAACGACGAGCACCACGGCAACAGCGATTATTATTTTTTTCTTTTTGCTGTATTTCTTTATTTTAGCCATTTTCAAGACCTCTGGAAACAAAAATTATAAGGGGTGATAAGTAAAAATAACGCACTTCCCCTTTATCACCCCTATAGTATAATTCCTATTTGTATAAAAGTCAACAACTAATTGTAAATTAATATGATTTTTAATCTTTCGTTCACAATTAATTATTATTTTTAAGCGCAGCAAGAGCGCGCCTGCCAATATCCTTTCTGAAATGTTTATTTTCAAAATCAATTTTATCCACGGCGGCATATGCCTTATCAAGCGCGGATTGAAGGTCTGAGCCGAGCGCGGTTACGCCGAGCACTCTGCCGCCCGAGGTTACAAGTTTACCGTCCTTAATTGCAGTGCCGGCGTGGTATACGGTTACACCGTCCAACTGGCCGTTGGTCAGCCCTGTGATTTCAAGACCTTTCGGATATGATTTAGGATAACCGCCTGAAGCGATTACAACGCAGGCACAGGCGTCGTCTGACCATTCAATATCAAGGTCTGACAAAGTTTGATTCTCGACAGCCTCAAAAATATCCATAATATCAGTTTTAAGGCGCGGCAGAACAACCTGAGTTTCAGGGTCGCCGAAACGGCAGTTATATTCAATAACCTTTGGCCCTTTAGGAGTTATCATCAGCCCGAAATAGAGGCAGCCTTTAAATGTTCTGCCCTCTTTATTCATAGCCTCAATAGTGGGAATAAATATTTTTTGCATACACTCCTCGGCAACTTCGGGGGTGTAATAAGGATTAGGCGAAACGGTGCCCATACCGCCTGTATTAAGACCCTTATCGCCGTCCAAAGCGCGTTTATGGTCCATTGAAGAAACCATAGGTTTAACGCATTTTCCGTCCGTAAAAGCAAGCACGGAAACTTCGGGGCCGGTTAAAAATTCCTCAACAACAACTTTATTGCCGCTTGCGCCGAAAATCTTATCTTCCATAATTTCCTTTACGCCTGCCACAGCGTCTTCAAGATTTTCGGGAATAATAACGCCTTTGCCGAGGGCAAGACCGTCCGCCTTAATGACCGTTGGAAATTCGTTTTTCTCTTTAATATATGTAATAACATCGCCGGGATTGTCAAAAACTTTGTATTCGGCGGTTGGAATGTTATATTTAAGCATTAGATTTTTGGAAAACACCTTTGAGCCTTCTATAACAGCAGCCGCGGCGTTCGGGCCGAAAGTTCTGAATCCCTCTTTATTAAGCGCGTCCACCATACCCATTACAAGCGGGTCATCAGGAGCAACAACAACAAAATCAGCATTTATCTTTTTGGCGAGCGCTACAACGCCGTCTATATCGGTTGCGGAAACCGGATAACACTGCGCGTCATATGAAATACCGCCGTTTCCGGGGCAACAGGCTATTTGAGTTACCTTGGGTGATTCCTTAATTTTTCTGATAAGCGCGTGTTCGCGGCCGCCGCCGCCCACTACAAGAACTTTCATAATTACACTGCCTTTCTTTTATTTGTTAAAATCAGTAAAGCACATCCGTTTTCTATTCAGGGCAAATCTTATAGGCGGTTATTCATTTTTATTTATAATCCTTGTAATTTCCGCTTTAGTTTCTATATCAATGAAGCGTGTAAAGAGTGAAACTTTATTATCCGCATTTAGATTATCCCATATAACTGAAGTGAACTCATCAATATCGTTAGTATCAACGCTTACAGGGACAGGTTCTCCTTCAAATGACGGAATCGGATTACCGTCGCACTTATAAGTATGGATAAAATGAGCAATACCAGCTTCTGCCGGATATTCAAAAAAGAATCTGAGGCACTGCGGTTTACCCATATTTGATTTAAGAATGGACAGCACATAATCACCGTTCGGCTTTACAACGCCTGAAATTCTTGGCGTATAATTAGGCGCGTCCGGCTCAAATTCGCGTGTTAAAAGAGCGTGGCGATAACAATGGCCCTCTTTCATAAAATCATATATAGTATCGGTCTGGTCGCCGTTTGTAACTATTGTTTTACCGTCCAGTTTTAAAACCGGGTTGTAAATAATCAGGCTCGGGTCAGTCATTTTTGATTCGTCAAAAGCCTTTGTGCGTATACCACCGCGGTCATTTTCCTCAAAAATTCTGTTACGGCTGTTTTCACTTCTGCCCATAATGAAATATGCTACTGCGGAACATTTACCGTTTGGAGTTTTACCGAGGACTATTCCCCTGCCCGGATATGAGTTATTTGAAAGAAGATTTGCAAGATTTTTTATTTCCATAAATTTCACCTTAAACTATTTCTGTTTTATTACCTGTAATTTTTATGCGCCCCTGGCAGAACAAAGACACTGCCTCCGGCAGAATTTTCCATTCACATTCCTGCATAACCCGTTTTTGCAGAATCTCCGGCGTATCGCCGTTTAAAACAGGCACCGCCTTTTGCATTATAATCGGGCCGCCGTCGCACTCTTCGGTAACAAAGTGGACTGTTGCGCCTGTAAGTTTAACTCCTTTTTCAAGCGCCGCCTCATGAACATGCAAGCCGTAAAAACCTTTGCCGCAAAATGACGGTATAAGCGCGGGATGAACATTCATCATTTTCCCGGGAAATGCTTTTACTATTTGTGAATCAAGAATAGTCATAAACCCGGCATACACAACCAAGTCTGCCTTTCTGTTTTGAAGTTCTTTTGTAACGGCGGCTGTGTACGAATGAATATCGGAATAATCCGCACGGGCAATGACAACGGCGGGAATATTATTTTGCTTTGCGCGCTCAAGAGCGTAAACGCCCGGCTTTGAAGAGATAACGCAGGTAATTTTACCGTTAATAATCTCTCCCCTTTTTTCAGCGTCTATCAACGCCTGAAGATTAGTTCCGCCGCCGGAAACAAGAACGGCTATATTCAGCATATTTCAACACCCTTTTCGCCCGCTTTTATCTGCCCGATAACGGCTGCCTGCTCGCCGCAGGAATTAAGTATTCTGACAGCCTCGTCCGCCTTATCCGAATCAACTGCAATAACAAGCCCGGTGCCCATATTAAATGTATTATACATATCTCTTTCGGGAATATTGCCAACCTTTTGAATAAGGTCAAAAATCGGCTTTTTAAAACATTTATCCTTTTCAATAACAGCGGTAAAGCCGTCTTTCAGCATACGCGGAACATTCTCATAAAATCCGCCGCCCGTAATATGGGAAACAGCATTTACACGCACGCTTTCCATAAGTTTAAGAAGCGGCTTAACATATATTCTGGTAGGTGTAAGTAGTTCCTCACCGAGAGTACAATCAAGTTCGTCATACTTTTTTGAAACGGTTTTTTCACTTATATCAAAAACTTTTCTTACAAGTGAAAATCCATTTGAATGAACGCCTGAAGAAGCTACGCCGATAAGAGCGTCGCCCGCTTTGAGGTTATCGCCGGAAACGAGTTGGTCTTTTTCACCGATACCAACGGTAAAACCTGCAAGGTCATACTCATCGTCCGGCATAAGCCCAGGGTGTTCTGCGGTTTCTCCGCCGACGAGTGCACAGCCTGCCTGAACGCAACCGTCCGCCACGCCTTTTACAATTTGCTCAATCTTATGAGGATAATTCTTTCCGCAGGCAATATAATCAAGAAAGAAAAGCGGTTTAGCGCCGCTGCACGCAACATCGTTTACGCACATTGCAACGCAGTCTATACCGATAGTATCGTGCTTATCCATAAGAAAAGCGAGTTTTAGTTTTGTGCCGACGCCGTCAGTACCGCTGACGAGCACGGGGTTTTTATAATCGGAAGCGCCGATTTCAAACATACCGCCGAAACCACCTATAGAGCCGATAACGCCCGGAATTTCTGTTTTTTTAACATGTGATTTAATGAGTTCAACAGACTCATATCCCGCCGTTACATCAACACCGGCGGCAGCATAACTATCGCTGAAACTTTTCTGCATAACATTAGCCTTTCTTAATTTAGATATCTTTAATTTTTTCTTGCAGAGCCTTATCTTTTTCAATAACGGCATCCGCCATATTTTTACGCATTTTTTTTAATTTTGCCGCAAGTGATTCATCGC
>CALWID010000013.1 GCA_944380635.1 uncultured Eubacterium sp.
GCGCAGAAAGTACCTTACACAGAGAATTATACTCTTGTAGCTTCTCCTGCAGCGGACGCTGAGTTTATCGGCTGGAGTGTAAACGGCAAACTTATCTCAACAGACGCAACCTACACAACTGCTGCATATGCAGACCTTACCTATGTACCTGTATTTGCAGAGAAGACTGCTGATTTCACAGTAACATTTGTTGACCAGTTCAACATGGTACTTGCAACAATGAGCAGCACAGAAGTTGCAGAACTTGAGGCAATGCCTGAAACATATGATTACCTTGGCTATACATTCTCTGATTGGAGCATGAGCCTTGAAGATGTTAAAGCACTTGAGGCAAACGCAGTAGTAACTGCATACTATGCTAAGGATGACGCGCTTACTTACACAGTATCCGCACCCGGCTGCGTAATTACAACAGCAGACGGCGACTTTAATGATACAGCAGAAGTTGGATTCGATGAGGGCGTAACAGTTAAACCTGCACAGGGAACTGCTACTGCATGGACTGTAAACGGCAACAACGCTGCTTACGGCGCAGAATACACCTTCTATGTAACATCAAATGTAACAGTAGCATTTACTTCAGAAGAAGTACCAGCCGTTCCTACGGTTGCCGCTGTAGATGTAACACCTACAGATGACGGCCAGGCAAGATTCCTTGCAACAAGAAATGTACCTACAGGCTACACAGTTCTTGAATCCGGTTTCGTATACGGTAAAGACTATGCTGATCCTGAGGCGGATCTTGTTCTTGAGAATGCAACCACAGGCGATTGCTACCTTTACAAGAACAGCAACACTGCAAACAACGGTCAGTTCGCTCTTACATTCGGTATTGCAGCTCAGACAGGCACGGCATATGCCCGCGCTTATGTAATCGCTGCTGATGCTGAGGGCAACGCTGCTGTTTACTATGCAACTGTTCAGTCTTACGATTACGGCGCATAATTCGGCAAGCCGTTTTCGTAAATAAAATAAGCTTATCTCCCCGCGGGGGCAACCCCGTGGGTGTGTAAAGGCTAAAAGTAAGGAGGTCTTTCGATGAAAGAAATTTACTCAAAGCCGATTGCGGAGATTGAAGAGTTCAAAGTTATTGATGTTTTGACTGCTTCAGGCGATCAACCAATAGAGCCTACAACTGATTGGAATACAGAACCCGGTCAGGGCGGCTGGATTTAACTTTCTCCGCCAAGGGAGTACACGCAACTGCTCCCTTGTAATTTAAAATTAAAATCAACTTTGTTGGTTTGGGGGGCGCGTTATGCGCCCCCTTTTTTCGTTTTAATATTTTTGGGCAGGTGTTTATTTCCTGCTATTGACCCAGGCTCTTAATTATGTTAGAATTAAAACGGTGGGTGATTATAATGGATAAAGATAATAATTTGGTTCAGCCTCAGCCGGAGGAAACCGTTAAAACTAAGGATATTTTATCTGCTTCTTTAAAAAAATTTCGTAAAAAACATAAAGCGTTTACAGGTATTGTAATTGCGCTTGCCGTAATTTTGGTTCTTGTTGTTGCTGTTATAGGGATTTTAAATATTGATTCCGTAGGCATATCTTTAACAAACAGCCTCATGCCCGAAACATTAACTAATGATGATTACGGCATTGTATTTTACCGTGAAGATAATCCAAATTACAGCGCTGAAAGCGGCGGGCAGTCAATAAATGTTTATTATTACCCGGAAAATGACACATCAAGAGAAAAAATTTATTTGAAAAATGGAATTTATTATAACTCAGATGGCGAGCCGGAAATTTATGTAACAGCCGGCTTTACCCTTGGCATACTTATGAAAGTGCAAACAATCATAAATGTGCTGAAATGGGTGGCTGCGGCGCTTGTTGTTGCAATTGTGGTGCTGCTGATTGTTGCGTGGTATAAATCATTTAAAAAGCAGGAACTTGCAAAAAAAGAAGCGTACCGCAAATCTCATCCCCGCCATTAAAATATTTAATTAAACTCAAAGGGCTGCGCCAATCCGGCACAGCCCTTTTCGCATAATTGTAATATATCCCGCTTTACCGTCCCCACTGTGTGAACTCCCCCCTTTTTTTGCCTCCCCTGTGCAAGGGTGCAGTTTTAACGCAAGCCGCTCCCCACTTTACTGCCTCCCCTGTGTGAACTATCCCTTTTTGCCTCCCCTGTGTAAGGGTGCAGTTTCAACGCAAGCCGCCCCCACTTCACTGCCTCACCCTGTGTAAGGGGAGGTGTCAACGAAGTTGACGGAGGGGTTGTTGCAAGCCGCTGAACAACAAAAAGCAAAAAGACACATTAACAATCCCTCAGTCAAAGCTGCGCTTTGCCAGCTCCCTTTACACGCTGCGGAATTGATTGCGCATCAATCGGAAAGGTTTGTGAAAAGCCTGAATCAAACCATTCCTCAATCGCTCCATAATTCCTTGCCAACCCCAAAAAGCCAAAAGGGCTTTTCGGGGATCCCGAAACGGCGACCTTAGTTTTAATTGGCTCCTTAAGTAAGGGGAGCAGTTTCAACGAAACCGTTCCCCACTTCACCGCCTCCCCTGTGCAAGGGGAGGTGTCAACGAAGTTGACGGAGGGGTTGTTGCAAGCCGCCGAAATATAAAACATATCTCTTAAAAACACAAAAAGGACTGCGCCGATTCGGCTCAGTCCTCTCTTTATTAATGCGTATATAGTTTAATTAAACAAGTTTTCTGCCCATAAGCACGCCGTGAACGGACGCCATCATCAAGCCTCTTGTCCACCCGCTGGAATCGCCCAGGCAGTGCAGCCCCTCGATATTAGTATTGAAATCAGTATCCATTTTAACTTTGTTTGAATAGAATTTCAGTTCAGGGCTGTAAAGCAGGGTTTCAGGGCTTGCAAATCCCGGCACAACATGGTCCATAGCGTGAATGAAATTGATTATATTTGTCATTGCTCTGTAAGGCATTGCGGCAGTAATATCGCCCGCAACGGCGTCCGGCAGAGTCGGGCGCAGGTTGCTTTGCGTAAGTTCTTTCTGCCATGTGCGTTTGCCCTCCAAAATATCGCCGAACCGCTGCACAAGAATATGCCCGTCGCCAAGCATATTTGTAAGTTCGCCCACTTTTTGAGCGTAGGCTATGGGCTGGTTAAACGGCACTGAAAAATTGTGAGAGCAAAGAATTGCCAAATTTGTGTTTTGGCTTTTGAGTTCCTTATATGAATGACCGTTTACAACGGCAAGGTCATTATCATAATTTTCCTGCGCAACAAAGCCGCCGGGATTCTGGCAGAAAGTGCGGACTTTGTTTTTAAACGGTTTCGGGTAACCTATAAGTTTTGATTCGTAAAGCACATCGTTAACGGTTTCAATAATTTCATTGCGCACTTCAACTCTAACGCCTATATCAACCGTGCCCGGCTGGTGCGCAATACCGTGGTCCGCGCAAAGTTTTTCAAGCCAGTCCGCGCCGCGCCTGCCCGTTGCAACAACGGTATCTTTTGCGTAGATTTCATCGCCGTTTTCAAGGCGGACGCCAAGGCATTTTTCACCGTCAAGAATAAGGTCGCTGCACTGGCTGTCAAACATTATATCAACACCGGCGGAAACAAGATATTTTTCTATTGAAAAATAAAGTTCGTGCGCCTTTTCTGTTCCGAGGTGGCGAATGGGGCAGTCAACAAGTTTAAGCCCTGCCTGTATTGCTCTTTTGCGTATTTCTTTAACTGCTTCGGTATTGCCGATACCCTCAATATGAGTATCCGCCCCGAATTCAAGATAAATTTTATCCGTATAATTAATTGTTTCCTGAGCAAGATCCTCTCCTATAAGTTCCGGCAGGCTGCCGCCCACTTCGTAAGAAAGGGAAAGTTTACCGTCTGAAAACGCGCCCGCGCCTGAAAATCCCGTTGTAATATGGCAATAAGGCTTACAGTTCATACATTTACCGGTAACCGCTTTCGGGCATTTGCGCTTTTCTACTGATTTGCCCTTTTCAATTATAATAATGCTTTTTTTACTGCCTTTTCTCAGCATTTCTATAGCCGTAAAAATTCCGGCGGGGCCGGCGCCGACTATAGCAACATCATATTTTTTCATATTCAAGTACCTTCCGTTTTAATTTAGGTCTGGTATTTTGCCGCGGCAGATATCTGCACACATAAAATCAGCCGCCGCGCTCTCCGTTGAACTGAGGAGTGCTTGGCAGCCCTATGCGTTTATATAATAGCATATCTTATTTTACTTGTCAAACAAAAAGCATTATGTTATATTATAGTCAATAAATAAAGAAAAGGTTTTGATTTTATGAAAGAATATAATGTTTTGCAGTACGGCGCCGTGGGGGACGGCGTTACAAATGATGCTTTTGCTATTCAGCACGCCATTGATGACTGCGCCAAAAACGGCGGCGGCAGAGTGGTTTTGCAAAGCGGCCATGTGTTTTACAGCGATTCCATACGCCTTAAAAAGAATGTGGATTTGCACATTCAGAAAGGCGCGTCAATAAAAGCCACTTCAAATATAGACGGCTATATCAGGCCTAACAAACTGATAAACGACCCTAAAACGGCGCTTATAGGCAATCCCGTTACGGGCAAGCCGAGTTTTGTATTTATTTACGGATTTGAGGCTGAGCACTGCACAATCAGCGGCGAGGGCACTATTGACGCAAACGGCCACGCATTTGTTCAGCGCAAGGATAAGTATTATGTTACAGGCGATTTTTACCCCCGCCCGACTGTTATATACATAGAAAAAAGCAATCATATCACTTTTAAGGATTTTACCGTTGTGGACGCGCCTTTCTGGACTTTGCACCCGGCAGGCTGCGATGATGTGCTTATAGACAGAATAAGAATATTAAATGACCTTGATGTTGCCAACAGCGACGGTATTGACCCCGACCACTGCTCAAATGTGCGTATCCTCGGCTGCCATATTACCTGCGCTGACGACTGTATCTGCCTTAAAACTTCACGCGGAAACAGTGAATACGGCGCTACGGAGAATGTTATTATCGACGGCTGCACACTTGTTTCAACTTCCGCGGCAATCAAAATCGGCACGGAGGGCGTGGGCGATTTCCGCAATATAATTGTTTCAAACTGCACTATCAGCAGGTCAAACCGCGGGCTTTCCATTCAGATTAGGGACGGCGGCAATGTTGAAAATGTGTCTTACTCTAATATTGTTATAGAAACGCGCCGCTTCTGCCCGGACTGGTGGGGCACTGCCGAGCCGATCACTATTACTTCTTTTAACCGTGATGAAAACACAAAGAGCGGCAAAGTTAAAAATATCAGATTTTTCAATGTTACCGCAAAGGGTGAAAACGGCGTTCTTATTCACGGCAGCGCGGAAAACCCGATAGAGGATATTACATTTGAAAACTGCCGTATTGAACTTACAAAAACAAGCAAATGGCCCTGCGGGCTTTATGATTTGCGCCCGTGCCTTGACTGGGGCGTTGAAAAATATGATAATTCCGCGTTTTTTATAAGAAACGCAAAAGATATAACCATTATGAAAACCAAAACCGGGTGGGGTGAAAAGTGCGAAAATTATAAGTACGCCATTGACGCCGCCGATGTTGAAAATCTTGAAATTCTGCGCTTTGAGGGCAAAGCCGCAAACGCCGGCGATGAGGATATTAAACTTGAAAATGTCCGCCTTGTTAAGCCGCTGTAACAGAGGGATAAATATAACCGTAAAAATGAATGCCGGGGTTGTTTTGCCCGGCATTTATTTTTGCGCAGAGGGCAAAATTAATTTACGGTGCGCTTGATTTATCTTTGTTTATATATTATTATATAATAGATTAATTAATGATATTTTGAAAGCGCGGTTAAAATGAAGATACTTGTTGCGGGTCTTGGGCTTATAGGCGCAAGCATAGCAAAAACTTTAAAAAAGAATACTTCCCATTATGTAATGGGCTGGAACAGAACTAAATCCGTTTCCGAAAAGGCTTTGGCGGACGGCGCTGTTGATGAAACAGGCGAACTCAGCGAACTTATACCAAAAGCGGATATAACTTTTGTTAATCTTTATGAGGAAAGCATTGAGCCTTTTGTGCTTAACCACAGAAATGAATTTAAGGACGGCAGTATAGTTACAGACAGCTGCGGAATAAAAACAAAAATATGCCGCCGCCTTGAAAAAGAAAAATTCAATTTTTATTTTATAGGCGCTCACCCTATGGCGGGCCGTGAAGTTTCAGGGTATGACAACAGTTTGCCCACTCTGTTTGACAATGCGTCTTTTATCTGCACGCCGACGAACGCGCCTAAATCCAAAATAGATACGCTTACGGAACTTGCTAAAGAAATGGGCTTTGCGCGCACGGTTGTAACTACCCCGGAGCACCATGATGAGATGATTGCGTTCACCTCCCAAATAGCGCATGTGCTTGCGTGCTCTTATGTCTTAAGCCCGCTTGCGCCAATGCATGTTGGTTTTTCGGCAGGGTCTTACCGTGATGTTTCAAGGGTTGCCCGCATTAACGGCGATATGTGGAGCGAACTTTTTATAGCGAACAAAGAGCCGCTTATCAGGGAGATTGACGACCTTGTTGCAAACCTGGAAAAATTCAGGCAGGCGATAGACGCGCAGGACGCCGATACGCTTAAAGACCTTATGGCGCGCGCAAACAAGATAAAAGAGGAGATTGGTTAGTGAAAACTTTAAGGGTAAACGCCGGCGGCGGTTATGATATTCTTATTGAAAGAGGGCTGCTGAAAAACTGCGGCAAGATTATAAAAAACGCCGTTTCAGCCAAAAAGGCGGCTGTTATAAGCGACAGTAATGTTGCCCCGCTTTATCTTGAAACTGTTAAAAACAGCGTAAACGCGGCGGGGATAGAAACTGTTTCCTATACTTTTGACGCGGGCGAAAAATCAAAAACAACGGCTAATCTTATTAAAATAGTTGAATTTCTGGCTGAAAGCGGGCTTACAAGAAAAGACTGCGTTATAGCGCTCGGCGGCGGAGTCTGCGGCGATATGGCGGGTTTTGCGGCGGCTGTTTATCTGCGCGGCATCAAATATATTCAAATACCTACAACTTTGCTTGCGCAGGTGGATTCATCGGTCGGAGGCAAAACTGCCGTCGATATTCCTCAGGGCAAAAATCTTTGCGGGGCGTTTTGGCAGCCGGCGGCTGTTATAATTGACCCCGATGTTTTAAATACTCTTCCCGCCCACTTTTTCAGCGATGGTATGGGCGAGGTAATCAAATACGGCTGCATAAAATCCGCTCCGCTTTTTGAAAGGCTTGAAAATGAAAACGCCGCCGATATTATAGATGATGTTATTCTTGAGTGCTGCGATATTAAGCGCGGCGTTGTTGAAAGAGATGAAAAGGAATCCGGCGAAAGGGCGCTGCTCAATTTTGGGCATACCTGCGGCCACTCAATTGAAAAACTATGTAATTTTAGTTCTGTTTCACACGGCGAGGCAGTCGGAATCGGTATGGTTATGATAACCAGAGCAGGCGAAAACGCCGGTATTACAGAAAAAGGCACGGCAGATAAGATTGCCGCTCTTCTTAAAAAATATTCTCTTAAAACGGAAATTGATTTACCGGTATCGGATATAGTTAAAAATATGGCGTTTGATAAAAAAAGAACTTCAAACGGTATTAATCTTATATTGCTCAAAAAAATAGGGGAGAGTTTTATAAAGCCCTCTTCACTTGATGAGGTCAACGCTCTCTTCGGTTTAAAATAAAGGTAAGATATGAAAATTGTTCAGATAGAAAAATCCGCTTTAAACGGCACGCTCACTCTTCCGCCGAGCAAATCCGCGGCGCACAGGGCAATTATCTGCTCTTTTCTTGCAGGGGGCGGTACTGTTGAACCGATAATTCCCTCCAGGGATATGGAGGCGGCTATAGGCGCGGCAAACAGCCTTAAAAACGGTGATAAGATAATAAACTGCATAGAAAGCGGCAACACTCTGCGCTTTTTTATTCCCGTGGCGGCGGCGCTCGGCAAAGGGGTTACTTTTGTAGGCGAGGGCAGACTGCCCCAAAGGCCGCTCGGCGAATATATAGAACTATTGCCTAAACACGGCGTTAAAATTGAAAGCGGCGGCTCCCTTCCGCTCACGATAACCGGCAGGCTCCAAAGCGGCGATTTTGAAATACGCGGCGATATAAGTTCGCAGTACATAACCGGGCTTATGCTTGCCCTGCCCGTGCTTAGCGGCGATTCAAAAATAATACTTACAACGCCGCTTAAATCAAAGCCTTATGTTGATATGACGGTAAAAGTGCTTGCCGATTACGGCGTTGAAATAAAAGAAACAGAGTACGGCTATTTTGTTAAAGGAAATCAAAAATACGCTGTGCGTGATTATATTGTTGAAGGGGATTGGAGCCACGCCGCGTTTTTTATGAGCGCTGCGGCAATAGGCGGCAAAATCACCCTTAAAGGGCTTGATACTAATTCCGCTCAGGGCGATAAGGCTGTATGCGATGTTATGCGTATGTTCGGCGCGGATGTTACGGCGGATGAAAACGGCGTTACATGCGCTCACCGCGAACTGTGCGGGATAGATATAGATTGCGATAATATCCCTGATATGGTGCCCGCAATCGCCGTAACGGCGGCGTTTGCAAAGGGGAAAACGGTTATCAGGGGCGCTGAGCGCTTAAGATATAAAGAGTCGGACAGAATTGAAGCCATTGTTTCAAACCTGAAAAAAATGGGCGTAGGCGTTACCGAAACAAAGGACGGTATGATAATAGAGCCGTCTTTGGTAACAGGTGCTGCGCTTAAAGGGTATAATGACCACAGAATTGTTATGGCGTTTTCCGTTGCCGGCATTTTTGCAAACGGCGTTACAACTATTGACGACGCTCAAAGCGTAAATAAAACATATCCGTCGTTTTTTGACGATTTCAGTAAATTAGGGGGAAAGGCAAATGTCTTCAACGCTGGGTGAAAAGATAAAACTTTCAATTTTCGGTGAAAGCCACGGCGCGGCAATAGGCTGCGTTATAGACGGGCTGCCCGCGGGCGTTGTTCTTGATTTTGATAAAATTCAAAAGGAAATGGATAAGCGCGCCCCCGGCAGGGACAAAACTTCAACCGCAAGAAAAGAGCCGGATAAGCCGCAGATTTTAAGCGGCGTATTAAACGGTAAAACCACCGGCGCTCCTCTTGCTATGATAATTGAAAACACGAATACAAGAAGCGGCGATTACGATTCCGTGCGTTTCGTTCCGCGCCCGGGGCACAGCGATTACCCCGCTTATGTAAAATACGGCGGCGCAAACGATATTCGCGGCGGCGGGCATTTCAGCGGCAGGCTTACTGCTCCGCTCGTTTTTGCGGGCGCAATAGCAAAGCAAATTCTTGCTGAAAAAGGCGTTACCGTAGGCGCTCATATTTTGCAGATAGGCGCGGTGCGTGATACAGCGTTTGATAAAAATAATATTGACGCCGAAAAACTCAATGAACTTTCATCTGATTTCTTTGCCACGATAAGCAATGAAAAAGAAATAGAAATGCGCACGGCTATTGAAAGCGCCCGCCTGCAGGGTGATTCCGTCGGCGGCGTTATTGAATGCGCGGCGGTAGGTCTGCCGGTCGGAATAGGCTCAAATATGTTTTCAACCGTTGAGGGCAGGCTTTCGTATGCGCTTTTCGGCATTCCCGCTGTTAAAGGCGTTCAGTTCGGCGCCGGCTTTGATTTTGCACAAATGCGCGGCAGTGAGGCAAACGACCCTTATGAAATTAAAAACGGCGCCGTTCATCTTAAATCAAATAATAACGGCGGCGTTCTCGGAGGTATTACGGACGGCGCACCGCTTGTGTTTTCCGTTGTTGTAAAGCCGACTGCGTCCATTGCCTCGGCGCAGGACAGCATTAATCTTAAAACTATGGAAAATGAAAAACTTGTTGTAAACGGCAGGCATGACCCGTGCATAGTTCCGCGCGCGGTTGCGGTAGTTGAGGCGGTCTGCGCTTTCACTCTGCTTGATATGATGATGTAAAAAAGGAAATTTGTTTAATGGATTTGCTCGATTTAAGAAACGAAATAGATAAAATAGACGAACAACTTATTCCGCTTCTTCAGCACAGAATGAATATATCAAAAGAGGTTGCGGAATATAAAGTTAAAAGAGGGCTTCCCGTTTTTAACGAGGAAAGGGAAAAGCAGATACTGGATTCCGTAAAGGAAAAATGCGGGCAGGACGGCGACGCCATTGCAACCGTCTTTTCCGCCACTATGGACGCCTCACGCGCTATTCAGCACAATATTATGGAAAGCGGCGGCAAACTCAGAAATCTGATAAATTCTTCTTTGTCAAACACAAGCGCTTTTTCTGAAAAAACCACCGTTGCCTGCGCGGGCGTGGAGGGCAGTTACGCTGATGAAACCGCGCTTACACTTTTTAAAAACGCCGCTATCAGGCATTACAGAATATTTGAAGATGTGTTTGAGGCGGTCAATAAGGGCGAGGCTCCTTTCGGAATTGTTCCCGTTGAAAATTCAACTGCCGGGTCGGTGCACGAGGTGTACGACCTTATAATGAAATACAGATTTTATGTTGTCGGCTCGTATTCGCTGGAGGTAAACCACTGCCTTTGCGCGCGCAAAGGTGTTAATTACGCGGATATTGATGAGGTATACAGCCACCCGCAGGCGCTTTCGCAGTGCTCTGAATTTTTAAAGAATTTTGCGTTTACGGGCGTAAACTACACTAATACCGCCGCGGCTGCAAAATATGTTTCGGAAAGCGGCAGAAACGATATAGGCGTAATCTGCTCAACGGACGCCGCTAAAAAATACGGCCTTCAAATATTAAAAACAAGAATTCAGAATATAAGTAATAACAGAACAAGATTTATCGTTATTTCCAAAAAACTTATAATAGAAAATAACGCCGATAAGATTTCGCTGATCTTTGCCCTGCCGCATACTACCGGCTCGCTTTACAGAGTGCTCGGCAGGTTCGCCATGGCGGGATTAAACCTTACAAAACTTGAATCACGCCCTATGGAAAACGGCGATTTCAGTTATTATTTTTACATAGACCTTGAGGGCAATATCAAAAGCCGCAAAACGCTTGATTTGATTTGCGCGCTTTATTCAGAACTGCCCGCGTTTAATTTTCTCGGCAATTATCACGAATATTAATTTTATTACGGGGGTGCCGTTTTGAAAAAAAGCAAACGCCGCCAAACAAATTTAATATCGGCAATAATTGTGCTTATAACGGTTGCCCTTATGGTGTTTCTTGCCATATGCCTGCATGACCAGGCAAGCCTTGAAGTGCGTTTTGACGCTATTATAAACTGGCTCGGCAAGTTTGAAAGGGCGGTTGTGGGGCTTGATACCCACCTGGAGATACTTGTGTGCATTATTGCCCTTTGGCTTGCAAAGTGCCAACTGCCGATACCGATCAGCGTGCTTTGCGTTATTTCCGGTATGGTATTTTCAACGCAAACAGCCGTTTTGATAAATGCCCTTTGTATAACGGTGTTTTTTATGATAAAATATGCTGAGGGCACCTGGATAGGCGGCGGCTGGGCTATGATGATACTTAATATCCACCAGGCAAAGTTTATTAAGGACTGGGTGCTTTTTAAGGGCAGAGGCAATCCGTATATACTGCTTGTGTCGCGTTTTGTGCCGTCCATTCCGCTTGGTATGGTATCAAAACTTTACGGCTCTATGCATTATGATTTTATATATTATGTGTGCCTCAGCATTATCGGCATTATGCCGCGCCTTTATATTTACACCCGAATAGGCGCTGAAATTTATAATCCGTTTTCAAGGCAGTTTATTCTGCTTGCTATGCTTGTGGTGCTCTTTACCGGGCTTACAAGCCTTGGATTTAATATTTATTACGGTGTTAAATCCCGCCAGATGAATCAAACGCTTTTGATTTATTCACACAAAGAAAAATATAAAATAGTTTTATAAACCATACGAAAGGCTTGGTGATTATATGAAACCAAAAGAGTTTATTGCCGCTATTGAAGCGGGCGATATGGATGAAAAATTAAAGGCGGTTTATGTAACCGATTATGCCGTGGAGGCACAAAAGCCGCGTTACATACGCCTTATAAACGAATTTATTAAACTTTTCGGGGAAGGCAGGGATATTATTATCACTTCCGCCCCCGGGCGCACGGAAGTCTGCGGAAATCATACCGACCATAATAACGGCAAGGTGCTTGCGGCGTCCGTTAATTTAGACGCCGTTGCCGTTGCGGCTAAGAATGATGAGGGCGTTGTTCGTGTTAAGTCGGACGGGCACGCAATGAATGTTGTTGATACAACGGAACTACTGCCCGATGAGGCTGAATTCGGCCATTCAACGGCAATGGTGCGCGGCGTTGTTGCAAAAATAGAGGGGCTCGGCTATAAAATAGGCGGGTTTGACTGCGTTACAACTTCTGATGTAATCGGCGGCAGCGGGCTTTCATCTTCCGCCGCGTTTGAGGTTCTTCTCGGCACAACTCTTTCTTATCTCTATAATGACGGCGTTATAAGTTCCGTTGAAATAGCGAAGATAGCCCAGTATTCTGAAAATGTTTTCTTCGGCAAGCCCTGCGGTCTGCTTGATCAAATGGCGTCGTCGGTAGGTACTTTCGTTACCATAGATTTTGAGTCAACGGAAAATCCAAAGATTAAAAAGGTTGATTTTGATTTTTCAAAAAGCGGCCATTCGCTCTGCATTGTTGACACGGGCGGAAATCACAGCGACCTTACTGATGATTACGCCGCAGTGCGCGCTGAAATGGAAAGTGTTGCCAAAGCGCTCGGCAAAGATGTGCTGCGCGAAATCAGTTTTGATGATTTTAAAAAGGCAGTGCCGTCTTTACTCGGCAGAGTGAGCGACAGAGCAATTCTTCGCGCGTTCCATTTTTACAGGGAAAATATCAGAGTGGCAAAAGCCGTATCCGCCCTTGAGAGCAATAATTTTGATGAGTTTAAAAAGGTTATTAACGAAAGCGGCCGCTCTTCTTATATGTATAACCAAAATGTTTATACCCCCAAGAATCCTGCGGAGCAAAAAATATCGCTTGCGCTTTGCATTTCCGAAGATGTGCTGGGTGTAAACGGCGCTTACCGTGTTCACGGCGGCGGCTTTGCGGGCACTATTCAGGCGTTCGTTCCGAATGAACTGCTTGATGAATATAAAACCGCTGTTGAAAATGTTTTCGGCAAAGGCAGTTGCCATGTGCTTATTATCCGCCCCGTCGGCGGCACAAGAGTGCTTTAAAATCAGCAAAATACTGTAAAAAAAGGGGAATGTGCGTATGAAATATGTGTTTATTGAAAACCCGATAGCCGGCAATAAAAGCAGGCAAATGCTTTTTAAGCAGGTGCAGTCCGCTTTCAGGCTTATTGATGATGAGATGATAATTGAGGAAACCGGCTACCGCGGCCACGCAAAGGAAATTGCCGCGGAATATGCCGCCAAATACGGCGGGGACTGCGTTATAGTTTCCTGCGGGGGCGACGGCACCGTCCATGAAATCGCAAACGGTCTTGCTCATACGCAAACTCCGCTTATGATTCTGCCTTTTGGCACCGGAAATGATTTTGCAAAAAAAATTTACGGCACTAAAAAGATTGATTCGCTCAATGTTGTAAGGGCGTTCGGCCTGCACACCGGTCATCTTAAATATGATGTTAAACCCATAGATTTGATTGATTATAACGGTGAAAAATGTATAAATGTTATGAGTTTCGGGCTTGATACCAAAGTTGAAACAATTGGCAGAATAATAGCAGGCAAGGTTAAATTTCTCGGCAGCCAGGCGTATAATATTGCCGTTATTCCCGCTGTTATGCAGTCTATGAAATATAAAATAAATTTTGACCTTGATTGTATCGGCAGGGACGGCAAGCCTTATAAATGGACTGTTACACCCAAGGATTACACTCTGCTTGCCATATGCAACGCAAGTTATTACGGCGGCGGCTTTTGCCCCGCGCCGAATTCCAAACTTGATGACGGTATTCTTGATTTCTGCCTTGCTGACGCGGTTAATCTTTTCCAGGCGCTTCCCCTTATTCCTAAATACAGCGCCGGTACGGCAACTGATGAAACTTCGCCGTTTATACATACGGGTTATCTTACCGGCGGCAGAATATGGTCGGTGGACGGCTCCGGTCTGCTCGGCAACTGCGACGGTGAAAATTTTAATTATCCGGAAGTTAATTTTAAAGTTGAAAAGCACGCCCTTAAACTTTGCTTTATAAAGGAATAAATCATGAAGAAAAAAAGAGTCTTAAAAAAACTCGGCATTGCGCTCGCTGCCGTTATAATCGCCGTTGCGGTTACGGCAGGGGCGTTTTTTGCCTTTTATAAACCTACTGTAACATTTGACGCTGCCGAACTTACGGGCAATGTAACAAGCGGCGCCAGCGGATTTTTATACGGCATTTCTCAGGACGGTGTTCCGTCCTACAATATGGTTGAAAGTATTGATTTATCATCTATTTCAACTAAAACAACTCTCGGCTTGCAGCACCCTATAGGAGAGATGGATGATGTTGCGTCCGAGGCGCTGTCCTCCGGCAGTTGTGATTATCTTGTTGTTTATCTTCAGGATATGTACAGCACCTGGTACTATGATGAGGATAATATTAATGAAATGAAAAAGGCGGGCACTTATGATTGGCGCGAGTATATTGAAAACACATTTTTCCCGCTTGTTGAGCAAACGGTAACCGCCATAAAAAATTCCGATTATCACGATAAAATAGTTTACTGCCTTTATAACGAGTGTGATAACGGCGTTTGGTTCGGCGAATGGGTAAGCGATTCGTCAAATGAAAACGGAGGATATAATGATTTTAATGAAACCGGCAGGCAGAATTTTTTTGAGGCGTGGAAACTAACTTATGATTTTGTTAAATCCCTTGACCCTCAGGCGGTAATCGGCGGGCCGGGATATTATGAGTATGACAGCAATAAAATGCGCTCCTTTTTGGAATATACCTCTCAAAACAATTGCGTTCCGGAAGTCCTTATATATCACGAACTGAATTATCGCTCAATTTATGACTGGCAGTTTAATTCGGCAGACCTAAAAGAACTTGAAAAAGAGTTTGGAATTGATGAGGATGCCCCCGTTATAGTTACCGAATACGGTATGATGGAGGATAACGGTAATCCAAACACAATGCTGAAATACATAACTCAAATTGAATATTCAAAGGTTTATGCCCAGCAGGCTTACTGGCTTTTTGCTAATAATCTTTGCAATACCGCCGCGGATTATAATACTCCTAACTCCGCGTGGTGGGTATACCGCTGGTATGCGGATTTGCAGGGACAGACTATGAAATCCGAAATTTCCGATATTCTGCATTCTGATATAGGCAAGGCTATATCTCAGCGCCGCGCACCCCGTTACAGGCAGTTTATGGGCCTCGGCACGGTCAGCGATACAAAAGATAAGTTGGAAATTCTTGTTTCCGGCGCTGATTATGACGGCACCGTAAAAGTGGTGAATATGCAGGATACCGCCCTTTACGGCAGGGAAGTATATGTTGAAATAAGCGCCGTAACATATCAGGGTATTTCCGGCAAAGTGTATGCGCCGGAAACGGTTAAAACATATGTAACAGAGTGCGAAGATACCCTTGATATTGATATGGATTTTATGAATGACGATACCGCTTACCGCATTACGGTAAGGCAGGCGCAGGACGGCGACGCTGATTTTGAAAACGGCAATCTTTATGAACGCTATGAGTTTGAAGAGGGCACTCTTCTTGGCAATGCCTATACTTATGACAGCGCTTATGCCTCAACCGGCGGGGAAAACGGACTCGTCGGCGGTATGGAAAATGAGGGGGACGGTGTTCAGATAACGGTTAATATTCCGCAAGACGGCAGTTATGAATTTAAATTTATTTACGGCAAGGCGAATGACGGCGCAGAGGACGAAAACGGTAAAAAAGACCCGAATGACCGTGTGTCCGCATCTGTTAACTTAAGTATCGGCAGTGAAACTTCGCTTATAACGCTTGAAAATACCGTAAGAAGCGAGGCAACAAATGCTTATACCGATTGTTTCGATTTGGCCGCCGGTGAATATACCGTAACGCTTACCCACGACAACGGTACATATGTGCTTGATTCCCTGCTTGTGCGGAAGTATGAAAAAAGCACCGTTTCAGTTCTTACAGATTCAGATAAAACAGATGAAAATAATACTTATTTTCTTGCAGTTGCGCCTGATGACGGATATTATGATATAGTAACTTCCCCTAATGCCCTGCTTGATATAGACGGCGCTCCTGCTCAGTCAGGGCAGGACGGTACTGCAACGGTGTATATGCGCCGCGGCCTTAATTATGTGGGCGTTTCGCATGCCGGCGCCACTCTTCAGGCGGCTCTCAGGGAGTCAAATTATCCGTATTGCATAGTGCTGAATCCGCAAAGCGCAAGGCTTAGCGGCAGTGCGGCTGTTTCCTCAAACAGCGCCGCCGGTGTTGATTATATCAGCGGCATTTCAGGCTCTTCCGGCTCTGCCTCTTATAATTTTACCGTGCAGGAAAGCGGAGTATATAAAATGACTTTGCTTTACAGCGCAAACCGTGAGCAGGGCGTTCACGATTATAATATAGACCTGGTAGAGGATTATATAACTCTTTCCGTAAACGGCGATGAATCCGAGATTTATTGCCGCAATACCTGCAGTAATGATAATTTTACAACCGTAACT
Organism: uncultured Eubacterium sp.; assembly: GCA_944380635.1. GTDB lineage: Bacteria > Bacillota > Clostridia > Oscillospirales > Acutalibacteraceae > Eubacterium_R. The sequence continues at coordinate 16,657 of CALWID010000013.1, forward strand.
GTTAATATAGAACTTAACGAGGGCGAAAATACTGTTTTGCTGTATAATGACGGTTCTAACAAATTTAACGGCACCGAAACATATGCCCCGAATATTTCTGATATAACGATAAATAAAACCGAGTTTTAAACTCATAAATAACCGCCGGAACCCAGCGTTCCGGCGGTTGTTTTTTTACAAATCACGCTTTTTGAATGAATTTTGAGAAAAAAAGCAACAAATTTTTAAAATTGTGTTGACAAAATACAGTAAGGTGTGGTATTTATAAACTGTACTAAGCGTAATAGTACAGTACATACGATTTTTCATACAAACAGAAATCGCTTATTAAAAATCTAAAAAAGGGGGCGGTAAATTGTCAAAAGTGATTATAAAAACCGAAAATCTTACAAAAACATTTGTTTTGGGCACTGAAAAAGTAACTGCTCTGAATAATGTGAATATATCGGTTCAAAAAGGGCAGATATGCGCCGTGCTCGGCACTTCGGGTTCAGGCAAATCAACTTTGCTGAATATGCTTGCCGGTCTTGAAAGGCCCACTTCGGGCGCCGTTTATATCGGCAGGCACAGAATAGATAAAATGACGGAACGGGAATTAACTCTTTTCAGGCAGAAATTTACGGGGTTTGTATTTCAGTCATATAATTTAATACCGTCCCTCACTGCGCTTGAAAATGTTGCAATGCCGCTTATGTTTAAGGGAGTAAGCAAGCAGGAGCGTGAGGCGCGCGCACTTGAAATGCTGAAACTTGTGGGGCTTGAAAACAGAAAAGACCACCGCCCCGCCGAAATGAGCGGCGGCCAGCAGCAAAGGGCGGGTATCGCAAGGGCGTTTGTTTCCGCTCCGCAGGTCATCTTTGCAGATGAGCCCACAGGTAATTTAGACAGTGAAACAACAAAATATGTTATGGAACTTGTTTGTTCACTTGTCCGTAAAAACGGCAGCACAATGATTCTTGTAACTCATGATAACAGCGTTGCCGCTTACGCGGATAAAATAATCAGAATAATAGACGGAAAAGTTGTTGAAGAAACAGAACTGTAAAAGGAGAATACAATGAAAAAATTTTCAAAAATTACAGCGCTTTTAGTTGCGCTTATCTTAATAATAATACCTTCATTCGCATTTGCCGAAACAGCGCAGGTTTCGCAAAATCTGAGCCCCTCGCTCATATCCGTCGGATTCACGGCGGATAAAAGCAGCGTTGCCCCGGGCGGCACCGTTAAACTTGAGTTTAAACTGAAAAACACAAGTAATTCCATAGATATAAGAAATGTAAATATCCGCCTTTCCGGCGGGGAAACGCTTATAGTAAACAACGGGGGAGACGGTGTTTACGCCGATAGGATTGCAAAAAACTCCACTTATTCCTTTTCTAAAACATTTTATTGCAGCCCTCAGGCTGCCGGCGGAGTTTATCCTGTAACGCTCAGCGCCGAATATGAATATTTTGACGGCGGCGAAAAACTTTCCTCTTCCGCTGAAATAAATTACAGCGTGCATGTTTCGCAGTCCGCGTCCTCTGAGTTGCTCACACCGCAGCTTCTTATTTCCGATTATTCATACGGCGGCGCGTATGTTGCCGGCGGCTCTGCTTTTGATTTGCATTTTACGGTTAAAAACACTTCAAAAAATATTGCCGTTCAAAATGTTGTGCTCAAACTTTCGGGCGGCGACGCCTTTGTGCCGGATGGTGAAACAGATACGGATTACGCTGAGAAAATCTCTTCTCAACTTGAATTTACAAAAAAACTGAAATGCGCTTCATCAGTAGTTTCAGGCACTTACCCGATAACGCTGTCCGTTTCTTACGAATACTTTGACGGCGGCGAAAAAGCAACGCAAAGCGCGGAATTTTCAATGAGCGTTCGTGTTCAGCAGCCTGAAAGCGTTGAATTCGGCACAGTTGCCCTTTCCGGCCAGAGCGTTACGGTCGGCCAGGAGCAGGATTGCGCTTTCACCGTGATAAATACGGGCAAAAGCGCGGTTTCAAACGGCAGAGTAAAACTGCTTGATTCATCGGGCGGCGAACTTGCCTCGGCATATATAGGCAATATTGAAGCGGGCGAGCAGTTTGCCAGCAATTACACTCTGCCTGTAACATTTAAAACCGCCGGAAATCAAAATCTGACCCTCGTTTTTGAATATGAAAATGACGGCGGTGAGAAAAAATCGGTTTCAAGTGATTTTTCGGTTACTGCCGAGGAGCAGGAAGACCCTTACGCCGAACTTCAAACCCAGACGGATGTTGCTCAGGGCGAAGGGGATTACACTCTGTTTTACATTCTTGGCGCAGTTGCCGCCGTTATAATTCTGATTGTGGTTATAGTTGTTGTAAAACGCAAAAAAGCCAAAAAAGGCGGTGAGGAGTTCAATGAAGAAATCTGATATATTCGCTATGGCTATACGCAATTTAAAGGGCAGGCGCTCCCGCACAAAACTTACGGTAATAGGCGTGGTTATAGGCACCTGCGCAATAGTTATAATGATTTCCATAGGTGTAGGCATTAATAATACCGTAACAGAGCAGTACAGAAATTCAGCGTCCGCCACAAGGATAAGCGTTTATAAAGATATAGCGGCAGAGGATAATACAGATGTAAAACAGCCGCCGCTTGATGACCGCGCGGTGGAATATATAAACAGCATTGAAAATGTTAAAGCCGTTATGCCTGTTATAAATATGACGGATTATGCGAATATAACCCGCGGCAGATATTCATATTCGGGCGGCAATATAACAGCGGTTGATTTCAGCGTTTTCTCATCGCTCGGCATAACCGCCGGCGGCAGTGAAATTAACCCTTCCGCGGATATTAATTCCGTTTATTTTGGGGACAGGGCTGCCGTTAATTTTACGGACAACAACGGCAACGCGGTAAAATATGAATCTGATGAGGACGGCAATATCACCGATTGTGAAATAAAGCCGCTTACTGATACATTTTATATTTCCCCTGCCGGAAACGGGGAAAACGGCACGGAAAGTTCTTCCTCTGCTCAGGCTCAGCGCATACGGGTTGCCGATATAATTGATTCCCCCGGCAGTTCGGGAATGGATACTTCAAACAGCATTTTTATAGATATGAAAGCGGCTCAGCGGCTTATACGCGAATATAACGCTCTTAATTCAAAGCCAAATACCGCGCCGGAATATTCTGAAATTTATGTTTATGTTGATGATGTAAAGAATGTTTCCGCCGTTCAGCAGGCAATAGGCGCGTCCGGGCTTGCCACATATTCTAATGAGGACGATATAAACAGCACAAAACGCACTATGGCGGCCGTGCAGTTAGTGCTTGGCGCTATCGGCGCCGTTTCAATGCTGGTTGCCGCTTTCGGTATCAGCAATACAATGGTTATGGCGGTGTATGAGCGCACAAAGGAAATCGGCGTAATGAAAGTAATCGGCTGTGATATTGCGGATATAAAAGCCGTTTTCCTGTGCGAGGCGGGAATGATAGGGCTTTTCGGCGGAGTTATCGGCGTTGTTATCAGTTTGATAGTTTCGTTTATAGCAAATCTTGCGGCAGGGGCGGTAATAGGCGCTCTTGCGGGCGATTCCTCCGGCTCGTTTACCGTATCCTCCGTGCCTGTATGGCTCGTTTTGCTCGGTATAGGATTTTCAGTTATAATAGGCATAGTTTCGGGTATTTCACCCGCAAACAGGGCAATAAAGGTCAGTGCCCTTAAAGCCATTCACAATGAATAGAAGGTGTGCCTTTTGATGTTTTCGCTTGACTCAAGAAGCCGTGAACCCATATATGTGCAACTTGAGAAAGAGATAGTAAAATTTATTAACCTCGGTGTTTATGAGGCGGACAGTCCGCTTCCGTCCGTCCGCGCTCTTGCCACCGAACTTTCAATAAACCCCAACACGGTTTCAAAAGCATATAAAAATTTAGAACAGCACGGCATTATTTACACTTCGCCCGGCAAAGGTGTTTTTGTTAATAAAACAGACCTTTCCACTATTCACAGAGAGGCGGAAAAAATAGTTTTTGCAGCGCTTAAAGACGCTAAAAACGCCGGTATGGAAAAGGCTGAAGTTCTCAGCATTGTAAACTCGGTTTGGGAGGAATAATTATGATTGAAATAAAAGAACTAACAAAAAATTTCGGCAGCACAAAAGCGCTTGATAATGTTTCGTTTAATATGGACGACGGTTCTATTTTCGGGCTTGTAGGCTCAAACGGCGCCGGCAAAAGCACGCTGCTGAGGGTGCTTTCGGGAATTTATCAGCCGGACGGCGGCAATGTGTATTTAGACGGCGAAACACCGTTTGAAAATATTAAAGTAAAAAACAATATTGCGTTTGTTTCCGATTTTCCGTATTTTTATCCTGGCTCAACTATGGATTCAATGGCTCGGTATTATAAAGAAACATATTCCGGGTGGGACGATATTAGGTATACAAACCTGAAAAGCGTTTTTCCAATCAATTCCAGGCAGAAAATATCATCAATGAGTAAAGGTATGCAAAGGCAGACGGCAATAGTTCTTGCGCTATCCCACGCGCCTAAATATGTGCTTTTTGATGAAATATTTGACGGACTTGACCCTGTTATCAGGGAACTTGTTAAAAAGATACTTATTGAGTATCTTTCCGTTATGAAAGCAACGGTGGTTATTGCAAGCCATAATTTAAGGGAACTTGAGGGATTTTGCGACCATATCGGCCTTTTGCACCGCGGCGGAGTGCTGCTTGAAAAAGATATAGACGGCGAATCAGCCGGTATTTACAAAGTGCAGTTTATTATGGAGCAAAATAATTTTGAGCAGATAAGGAATAAACTCAATATTGTAAATGAAACGCATCAGGGTAAGATGATACAACTCACAGTAAAGGGTGAGGAAGAGCAGATAAGGCAGATTATAGAATCAGGCTCGCCTGTTTTCTTTGAATCTCTGCCGCTCACTCTTGAAGAGTTGTTTATAAGCGAAATGGAGGCAGCAGGCTATGAAATCAACAAAATATTCAGTTAAAAGCGCTTTCGGCGCGGCGTTCAAATCCGTTTTTCGCCGCCAGTTTCCGGGCGCAGCAGTGATTGCCGCAATCTGCGCCTGCCTGTCCGTTATATCCGCAATTATATACTGTATGAATAACGGTTCACCCGGGTATAATGATATTTCAGGCGAAGTCCTCATTTGGGGCTCGTTCGTATTGTTTGCGGTTTCGGTATACTGCGCGGTTTCCGTCGGCATTATGTATAATTCGTATTTCAGCCGCAGGGCGTGCGATTATCATTTTGCAATGCCGTATAAAAGGAGCAATATTTATAATTCTAATTTCCTTTTCGGTCTGCTGGCAATTGTTTTCGCCCTTCTTGTATCGGCGGCTTCATTTGCACTTACTGTTAAAATTATTGAAACCGTTTATAATAATTCTCACTTTACAACTATAAACTTCACGGTTCAATATGCGGTAATTTTAAAGCCGCTGCTTACTTTGCTTGCCGCTTTGCTTGCGGGTTATTCGGTGTGCTCAATGTGCGCCGCTGCTGCCGGGAAATGGCTTCAGTATGCTGCATTTTGCTTTATCGGCATTATTTCCGTGCCCGTTATGCTTATAGGCATTGCGTCCCGCATAAGCGATGTGTGGGGCTTTATGGCGGATGTGTTTAGATTTTCAAGCGTAACGCCCGTCGGCGTTGCGGCAATGATAGCGCGCGGCGCAACAGATAAAATGTATGTTTTTATGAGCGTAGTTTCGCTGGCGGAATTTGCCGCAATGTACCTTGCCGGCCTTTTAACCTTTAAACACAGAAAAGCGGAGATAGCGGAAAACGGCCAGGGCGGCACTTTGATAAAATATATCCTTATGATTGTGTTCGTTATATCCGGCTTTGTATATTTCAGCGCGGAAAAGAACTTTTTGGCAACTGCCGTAACGGGCGTTATTACCGCGTTTGCCTGCGCCGCTTTGTTCAGCGCCGGTCAGGTGCGCCGCAAAAAGATTTTTACAAAGCAAACAGGCATTATATTCGGCGTTGTAACCGGTGTGTGTCTTATTTTAACCGCAAGCGTTTATCTTATAAATTCCTCGTCATATGTAAAATATGTTCCAAAGGCGGATGAGGTTCAGAGCGTTACGGTTGCGGAATATGACAGTTTTTCAGGCTACACAAACGAACCTCTCTGGTATATTATAGAACTTCTTAACGGCGAGCCGACATCGTCCGGCGAGGTAACGCTGGATGAACCGCAGAATATTCAGGCGGTTATTGATTTTCACAACCGTGCCGTTTCCGACGAAGTTATGAATTATACGCTGAAAAACAAAATATCAGAAACGATTAATAATTTTTCGGAGGCAACTACCGTATCAACATCAAACGCGAATGACGCGGATGGGGCTGTTCCGACAGAAGAGGAAATAACAGAAGCGATTAGTTGCACTATCGAGTATAAACTTAAGAACGGCGGAACTGTAAAACGCTCTTACACAATAAATTATGATTTGTGGCACGAATTTCTTGCTGCTTTTAAAACACAGGAGGCAATTATGCAGCAGGAGCCGTATTCAATTAATACGGACGAGATTTTGTATGTTGAGGGCACGATTTATAATTATGATCAAGGTTCGGACGACTCTTATTTTACATCATACAATACTTATATCATTTCACCGCAGGAATGGGCAGATATTCGCGATGTACTTGTTGAGGATAGAATAAACGAATCGGATTATGATTTTAGGTACGGATTTGACGGCGCAGGCTATTTTACCATTTATACGCTCGCCGCTGATTTGCCGCAGGAGCAAAAAGATTTGATACTCAGTATGACTCCGCGTGAAAGGTATGATTTTGTTGCAGAATACAACACCCTTCTGACTGCGGACCCGGAGAAATATTCGGTTTATCCTGTTGAAGAAGCCAGCGTAAACATAAACAACAGTGATAAGAAAACAGTACAACTTATGCAAAGCCCCGAAATGCAAAATAATTTAACATAAATAAAAGAAAAGGAAGGCGCTGTTTTTCAGCACCTTCTTTTTTGTCCTTGCGGCAAAGCAAAACCGCCTTTTTTGCCGCCTCCCCTGTGTAAGGGAGCAGTTTCAACGCGAGTTGCTCCCCGCTTCACCGCCTCCCCTGTGTAAGGGAAACAGTTTCAACGCAAGTCGCTCTCACTCACTTCCTCCCCTGTGTAGAGGGCAGTTTCAACGCGAGTTGCTCCCCACTCACCGCCTCCCCTGTGTAAGGGAGCAGTTTCAACGCAAGTCACTCCTCACTTCACTGCCTCCCCCTGTGTAAGGGGGCAGTTTCAACGCAAGTTGTTCCCCGTTTCACCGCCTCCCCTGTGTAAGGGGAGGTGGGTTGCCGCAGGCAACTCGGAGGGGTTGTTGTGAGCCGCCGAACACATAAAAAGCAAAAAAGCAGTAACAATCCCTCAATCAAAGCGCTCTTGAACTTAAAATCACAGCAAAAAAGGCGGCTCGTTACGAACCGCCTTTTTCATTTTAACAAATAATTCTCTTTTTGCGCTTAAAAAGCAAGATTAAGCCGAAACCGCTTTTTATAGCGTCGAATGCAGTTTTACTATCTTAAAAGTGAAAAGCCTATATCAATGGCTCCGCTCAGCAGGCGCGATGTTTTTTTCATTCCTATGGTTTCGGTTATCCATAAAATGATAAGCGCCACCAAAATTGCAATAATCAGCGTTTCTTTTTTCATTTTGCGCACCTCCGTAAACAGGCAAATGTTTATTTTGCTTTATTTCGCTAATAATATTATAAACTTTTTTAAAAATAAATCAATAGCCGCAGTCAATTTCATTGTGCGGATATTTTAATGGAATATTATTAAATATTGAATAAAAATGAAAAATTAAGGTTGAAAAACGCCGTCATCTGTTTTATAATACTACTAATTTGGATGAATTCGGGGGAATGTTTATGCAAAACCTTATTTTTCATATAAATGCGTTTCCCGTTGCGGCGGAAACATACAAAGAATATCTCGGAGGTGTTGATTGGGTGCTTACTTCAGAAGTTGTTATTGCCGGCATTGTTATTGTTATGCTGGTGCTCATTTTGCTCATTCTTATCTTTAAAGGATTCGGCAAAGCGGTTTCAAAAGGCGAAAAAGCAGGAAATGATAAAAACACTGCTGTTCAGATTGCGGCTCCCGCGCCTGCGGTTTCTTCCGCCCCCGCGCCTGCGGTTTCTTCCGCCCCCGCGCCTGTTGTGCAGAGCGGTATCAGCGGCGAAATCGTTGCGGCTATTGCTGCCGCCGTTTACGCGGCAGAGGGCGGAAAGCAGGTAACAATCCGTTCTATCAGAGTCAGAAATGTTCCGGGCAGAAACCCGTGGGCAGCCGCCGCTATTGCGGATAATACAAGACCTTTCTGAATTTGTTACTAAACGGGTTTGCGGCAACAGCCCGTTTTTTAACGCTGTTTTTTAAAGGAGGACTTTTATAATGGATATTTTACAGGGCGTTTGGGGAGCGCTCGTGGAGATAGTAAAGAACAGCGGTTACGCCTTTTTCTTTACGGACGGCGGTTATCTGAACCTCATTATGATAGCCGTATCATTTTTCTTTCTTTGGCTCGGCATAAAAAAAGGTTTTGAGCCTTTGCTTATGATTCCAATTGCTTTCGGAATGCTGCTTGCTAATATTCCGGGGGCAAATCTTGCAGTGCAGTATAATGATTTGCAGGGATTTATAGACCTTGTTGCGGGCAGAATGGTAAATGACGCGGGTCAGGTATGCACCCCGGGCCTGCTCGATTTCCTTTATTTCGGCGTAAAAGCGGGTATCTATCCGCCGCTTATATTCCTCGGAATAGGCGCTATGACCGATTTCTCGCCGCTTATAGCAAATCCGTCAAGTTTCATTCTGGGCGCGGCGGCGCAACTCGGTATATTCTTTACCTATGTGGGCGCAATCCTGCTTAAATTCACTCCGCAGGAGGCAGGCTCAATTGCCATTATCGGCGGCGCGGACGGACCCACCGCAATTTTCGTAACTTCTCAGTTGGCGCCTGAAATGCTTGGCACAATAGCAGTTGCGGCATATTCGTATATGGCGCTTGTGCCCGTTATTCAGCCGCCCATTATGCGCGCGCTTACAACTAAAAAGGAACGCAGCGTTGTTATGGATACACTGCGCCCCGTTTCAAAACTTGAAAAAATACTTTTCCCAATAATGGTAACGGTAATCGTTTCTCTTCTTCTGCCGGACGCGGCTTCACTCGTAGGCATGCTTATGTTCGGCAACCTGCTTAAGGAAAGCGGCAGAACGGAAAGAATTGCCAAAGCGGCTCAAAATGAACTTATGAATATAATTACAATTATGCTTGGCCTTTCCGTAGGCGCAACCACAAGCGCGCAGAGTTTTCTTAACGCGAAATCGCTTGGCGTAATCGTTTTGGGTCTTATAGCGTTTTCAGTAGGCACTGCCGGCGGCGTGCTTTTCGGCAAACTTATGTATGTTATAACGAAAGGCAAGGTAAATCCGCTTATCGGTTCCGCAGGCGTTTCCGCAGTTCCCATGGCGGCTCGCGTAAGCCAAAAGGAAGGGCAAAAGGAAAATCCGGCAAACTTCCTGCTTATGCACGCAATGGGCCCCAATGTTTCCGGCGTTATCGGCTCCGCTGTTGCGGCGGGTGTTCTGCTTACCCTGCTCGGTTAAAAGTAAATTACGGGGGTGCTTTTCGCGCCCCTTTTTTGACCGCTTGTTTTAAAAGCGGCGTTTTAACATATAAATATAATCGTCAATGCTCTGGCTTGCAAGCGCAAGTCAGGTTTTTATTCTATTATTTTGAGGTGTACATATGGCGTTAAATGAAATGCAGCAGCAGGCTGTTGATTGCACTGAAGGCCCTCTTCTTATTCTTGCGGGCGCCGGTTCAGGTAAAACAACAGTGCTTGTAAACAGAGTTCAGCATATTATTGAAAGCAATCTTGCGCTGCCGTGGCAGGTGCTTGCTATAACATTTACAAATAAAGCCGCGGGCGAGATACGGGATAGGCTTATAAGTACGGTGGGCGAGGAGGCGCGCGATATTTGGGCGCACACTTTCCATTCGTGCTGCGGCAGAATCTTAAGAAGATTTGCTGACAGGCTCGGCTATACTTCTCATTTTACTATTTATGATACGGACGACCAAAAGCGCGTTATGAAACACTGCCAAAAAGCGCTTGGTATAACGGATAAAATACTGCATCACAAATCAATTCTTTCAGAAATGAGCACGGCTAAGGACAGCCTTATTGACGCCGCCGAATATAAAAAATTCGCCCAGAGCGATTTCAGAAAAGCAAGAATAGCGGAGTGTTACGAACTTTATCAGAAAGAACTTAAAAAAGCGGACGCTATGGATTTTGACGATATGATATTTAATACCGTTAAACTCCTGCGTGAAAACGAGGATGTGCTGCAACTGTATCAAAAGCAGTTTAAATATGTTATGGTAGATGAGTATCAGGATACTTCCCACGCGCAGTATGTGCTTGTTTCCCTGCTTGCGGGCGGGTACAACAATATCTGCGTTGTTGGTGATGATGACCAAAGTATTTATCGTTTCAGAGGCGCAACCATAGAAAATATTCTTTCTTTTGAGCATCAGTATAAAAACGCCAAAGTTATACGCCTTGAGCAGAATTACCGCTCAACCCAGAATATTCTGGACGCCGCCAACGCTGTTATTTCAAATAATAAAAACCGCAAGGGCAAAAATCTTTGGACCAGCGCCGGCGCGGGTGAAAAAATAATAGTTAATACGCTTGACGATGAGGCGGACGAGGCAAACTTCATTGCTGAGGAAATTCTGAAAAATGTTAAGAACGGCAGAAAAATGAGCGACCACGCCATTCTTTACAGAATGAACGCCCAGTCAAGAAATATAGAAATAACGCTTGCAAAAAGCGGTATTCCGCATGTTGTTATCGGCGGCCACAGGTTCTTTGATCGCAAGGAAATCAAGGATATTGTAAGTTATTTCGCCGTAATAAATAACCCCGCGGATAATGTTAGGCTGCAGCGTATTATTAATGTGCCTAAGCGCGGCATAGGCGATACAATGTTTGCCAATGTTATGGAGATTGCAACCGGCGTCGGAATTTCCGCTTTTGAGGTTTGCGAGCGGGCGGACGAGTTTCAGAAAACTCAGCGCGCGGCGCGCAGGCTCGGCGAATTTACAGATTTAATAAAGCATTTTCAGCAGTGCCTGGAGGACGGTATGCCGCTTTCTGATTTGCTTCAGGAAATCATTGAAAAAACAGGGTATAATGAGTATCTTGATGAGGACCCTGATACCGCTCAGGACAGAAAAGATAATATCAACGAACTTTCAACAATGTTTATCCGCTATCAGCAGGAAAATGAGGATTTTGAACTTTCGGATTTTTTGGAGGATGTTGCCCTCGTTTCAGATATTGATACATACAACAGCAATGATGACGCCGTTGTGCTTATGACTCTTCATTCCGCTAAAGGGCTTGAGTTTCCCATTGTTTTTATCCCCGGAATGGAGGATGGTATTTTCCCCGGCAATCAGTCGCTTTACAGTGAAGAGGATCTTGAGGAAGAACGCCGCCTTGCTTATGTGGGCATAACCCGCGCCAAGGAAAAACTGTATCTCTTAAATGCCCGCCGCCGTATGCTTTACGGCACTACGGGCAGAAATTCGCCGTCAAGATTCCTCAGGGAAATCCCCATGAATGTAATCAATGATATAACCGTTCATGCTTTCACGCCGCGCGGAGCGTTTACAAGAAGCGCTTTTGCGGAAAATCCAACGGCAAAAACCGCCGTTTCATCGCATAAATTCGGTCAAGTCGGGTTTGAACATTCAAATACCGGCGCGCGTTTTAATGTGGGCGATACAGTTACGCACAAAGCGTTCGGCACGGGCGTTATCTTGTCCGCAAAGCCTATGGGCAACGATACGCTGCTTGAAATAGCGTTTGATAAAGCGGGAACTAAAAAATTAATGGCAAATTTCGCAAAACTTGATAAAGCATAAATAAAAAGCGGGCGGCATTATTATTGCCGCCCGCTTCAGTCTGCCGAGAAATCGAGCCGAATTTCGCTTTTAGCCGCTTTCCCGGCGGCTTACGCCGCCTCCAGCGTGTCGAAAAAGTTTTATTGTTAAAAGAAATCCTGCCCGACACGCTGGGAGGCTGCCGAGAAATCGAGTTGGATTTCGCATTTGACGGATTGTAGGCGTACAGAGGTACGGTAAATCCGGCAAAGGCGGAAAGCGCAAATGCCGCACAGTTGTGCGGCATTTTTTTTTAGAATTTAAACTATATAAATATATGCTTTAACTAAAATATAGTAATTTGTGTTTTATTTCTTTTTGAAAATTATCTGTTTTGCTTTTATTTACGCGCGGTGCAACCGACTTTATCGACAGCCTGTGGCGGCTTACGCCGCCTCCCTTTAAGCAAGAGAGGCGGGCGCCTGTTGTTGATTTTAGTTGCCGGTGCCGGAATCGCCGTCTTTTTTGTTGTCTGCATCGCATGCGCAGCACCCGGAATCATCTGATCTCTCGGGCGGGAAAAATTCATCAACGGGGAAATCAATGTTCTGGAATGTGTCGCACGGATTTTGGGTGTTGCACTCGCATTCTCTTTTCGGAATGCAGTAATCATATGCGGGAATAAGAATCTGAACATCTCTTTCCATCTGAACTATGCTGAAAAGCCCAAGCGTTACAAGCACTGCTTTTGTTGCGCCCGCGCTCGGCACGGTATCCTGCGAATTTTGCAGAATGGACTGCGGGAAAGAAGTGCAAAGCGGAATGCAGCAATCGCAAAGGTCAATAACATCGCACGCAAGAATAACAGGGTCTACTGCCTGCACTTTTGCGGTTGGGTTAGTGTAACTCGGCGCTTCCGGGCAGTCAGAAGTGTCGGAAGACGGTGTTGAGGTGAATACTTTTACATTGCCGTCCGAGCCGTAAAGTATACATTTTTTTGTGAACTGAGCGTACCCCACCGCCACTTCCGGAGTGGTGCACGGAGCGGAATAAGTATCAAATTCAAGGCGGAAATAAAATGTGATGTCAACTGAATAGTAGCCCCTGTTAAAAGGCACTTCGTCCACATCAATGGAAACGGAAACTACCTCGCATTCGCGGCATTTCACGCTTACCGCCTCGTCAATCAGCCTTTGGCTTCTTGAAAAAAATGTAACTCTGAGGTCCTCAAGGCAATCTTTTGAAACGCAACTGTCATAAATTCGCTTTGTGTCTATGCACACAGCCTCTTTTATGCGGTTTTCACCGGCGTTAATAATGGTGTTTGCCATAAAAAAACTCCTTTGCAGAATATTTGAAGATAACTTCATATCATTCTATGCAGGAGTTTTTTTGTTGACAGTTATATTTTTATATTTTTACGGTTTTTAATCAAACACGGGATACATACGCCTGTAAAGCGCGTTTATGCGGCGGAAATAATCGGCGTCCGCCGAATCTATCGTTTCCCTTGTGGTGCGAAACCGCCAGTTTTTATCCGCAACGCCGGGAATATTCATTCGCGCGTCGCTTCCGAAACCGCACATATCCTGAAATGCTATCATGGCAACATTTGAACTGCTTTTCCAAACGGCTTCAATAATTTTTCGGCATGACGGGCTTTTGTAACCGCCCTCGCCCCAGTTGCCGCCCTCAAATCCGCAGTAATCAAGCGCAAAACGGCGGTCTTCCTCATTTGCCTCCCAAAGCCAGCCGAGCAGCGTGTTGTTATCGTGCGTGCCAACATAGTTTATGCTGTTTTGCACGGCGTTGTGCGGCAAATGCGCTGAATCGGCATGAGCGTCAAAGCCAAACTGAACGACTTTCATGCCGGGAAATCCCGTGTCTTTTAATAACTTGATAACATCTTCGCCGAAAGTGCCAAGGTCTTCCGCAATTATCGGCGCGTTTGGGTATTTTTCAAAAACTTTTCTGAAAAGCCCCATTCCCGGCCCTTTCTTCCATTCGCCGTTTTTGGCGTTCGGAGCGTCGGCGTCAACCTCATAGTAACTTGCAAACGCGCGGAAATGGTCTATTCGAACAATGTCAAAAGTTTTAAGCGCGGAGCCTATTCTTGATATCCACCACGAATATCCGTCTTTTTTCATTGCGTCCCAATCGTAAATCGGGTTGCCCCACAACTGCCCGTCCTCACTGAAATAATCGGGTGGCACTCCTGCAACTTTATCCGGCTTTAAAGTTTCTTTGTTTATCTTGAAAAGCGGCAAATCCGCCCAAACATCAACGCTGTCCATAGCAACATAAATGGGCATATCGCCGATAACGGCAATGCCTTTTTCATTTGCGTATTTTTTTATCTCAAACCACTGCCTGTAAAAAATAAACTGAACGAATTTCCAAAACGCGGCGCTTTCCTCAAAGGAATAAATATCTTTTACGCATTCCGAGTAAACCGCCTGCTTTTTATTCCACTGCCACCACGGTTTGCCGCCGTTTTGCTCTTTTGCCGCCATATAAACGGCATAGTCGGTAAGCCACGGGTTGCTCAGTTCAAATTCCTTTATCTGCTTTGCGGTATCGCCGTCAACATTCTGAAACGCCTTTTTCAGCAGGGCGTATCTTTTTTCGGCGGCAAATTCATAATCGGCGGTGTAAGGCGTGCCCGTGTAAATATTTTCCTCAACATCGCTTTCGCTTACAAGCCCCATATCGCAAAGCCCCTGCGGGTCAATAAAAAGATAATTACCCGCAAAAGCGCTCGGTGAGCAGTACGGGCTGTTGGAGCCGTCAATAGGGTTAAACGGCAGCACCTGCCAGTAGGTGAAACCCATACAGTTAATTTTGTCTATAAAATGCTTAATGTTTTCATCAAAAACACCAATACCGTATCTGCCGGGCATGGAACTTATGTGCATAAGCACCCCGGCGCCTCTCTTTTTCAGCATTTTGCATATCCTTTCCCGCCGCTCGGCGGTAAAATTAATTCTTTATTAATCAATTCTAACAAAAATAAGCCGTTTTGGCAATACAAAGCATAAAATGCGCTCTTACTATATATTATTTTAAATTATTTAATAAATTATTATTGAATATATACTCTGCTTTTGTTATAATTAAAAATACTATGGAAAAGTGTTTATATCCGTAAATTCGGGCAAAAATTTTAAGCAAAAGAGGCGGGGCAATGGATAACTTTGCGGCAAAAACTTCAACGGTTCCCAAAATTCAACTTGATATTCAACGGGATTACTGCAAAAAAGTTAAAAAAGTTATATCCCAAAAGTATGATTCTCAGCCCCTTGCCTGTGTTGTAACATACGGCTGCCAGCAAAATGTGGCGGACAGTGAAAAAATTAAAGGCATGCTTAATGAAATGGGCTACGGATTTACCGATGAGCGCACAAATGCTCAACTTGTTATATTTAATACATGCGCCGTTCGTGAGCACGCGGAGGACAGAGTTTTCGGCAATGTGGGCGCTTTAAAAAAATATAAACACGAAAATCCGGGAGTAATTATAGCCTGCTGCGGCTGTATGATGCAGCAGCCGCATATCGCTGAAAAAATAAAGCGGAGTTATCCGTTTGTGGATCTTGTTTTCGGCACGCATGTGGTGCACGAACTGCCCGGCCTTTTGTATAAAGCGCTGACCGGTAAAAAACGCGTTTTTGAGATTCCGGATACGGACGGCGTTATCGCAGAGGGCGTTCCCGTTCTTAGGGATGAGGATAAAAGAGCGTGGATTCCGATAATGTACGGCTGCAATAATTTTTGCTCTTACTGCATTGTGCCCTATGTTCGCGGGCGCGAGCGCAGCCGCGAGCCTCAGCAGATTTTAAAAGAGGCAAAAGAACTTGTTGAAAGCGGCTGTAAGGAAATAACTCTTTTGGGGCAGAATGTTAATTCATACGGCAAAAATCTTGAGCCGCGCGTTACATTTGCCCGGCTTTTAAGAATGATAAATGATATAGACGGTGATTTCAGAATAAGATTTATGACCAGCCACCCTAAGGACTGCACACGCGAACTTTTGGAAACAATGGCGCAGTGCGATAAAGTGGCAAAGCATTTGCACCTGCCGTTTCAAAGCGGCAATAACCGTGTGTTAAAAGCAATGAACCGCAATTATACAAGAGAAAAATATTTATCTCTTATAAATTACGCAAAAGAACTTATGGGCGATTCTCTTTCCATAACTTCGGATATTATAGTCGGCTTTCCCGGCGAAACTTATGAGGAGTTTAAGGATACGCTTTCGCTTATAGAGGAAGTTAAATTCACTTCGCTTTTTACATTTATCTATTCGCCCAGAAAAGGCACTCCCGCCGCTCAAATGCCGGACCCCGTTCCCGCCGAAGAAAAAGGCAGGTGGCTCAGAGAACTTCTTGCCGCGCAGGAAAAGATTTCTGCTGAAAATATGAAAAAATACGCCGGCAAAACCTTTAAATGCTTTGTTTACGGCAAAGGCAAACCGGGCGGACATTCGCTTGAGGCAAGAACGGACGGCAATATCATAGTTGAATTTGACGGCGATGAAAGCCTTATAGGCACTTTTAAAGATATAACCGTAACCGAGCCGCTCACTTATGTTTTAAAAGGCAGGCTTGCGGAATAATATTAACAAATAATTTTGAAAGGATTTTTTACTATGGCACTTGAAAACGCACTTCGCGAACTCGGAAAGGAAATTCAGAAAGACGCGCGCTTTATAGCGCTTAAGGACGCAGCCGCAAAGAATGACGCTGACGGGGACCTTCAGGAAAAAATGAAACAACTTCAACTTTACTCACTTCAGTATCAGCAGGAAACAGGTAAGGGCGATGACGCTGATAACGAAAAAATAGAAAAACTTCAAAGCGATTATCAGAATCTTTATGAGGAAATTATGAAGAATGAGAATATGGAAGTGTATTCGGCAGCAGCATCTCAAATGGAGGAAATGGCGCAGTATATCAGCAAGATGATTGGTCTTTTCTTTGACGGTGAGAACCCGGAAACCTGCCAGATTCCGGATGAGTCCTGCACTCATAACTGCTCAACATGCGGCGGCAGCTGCGGATATTAATTTTAATATTACGCATAATTAAAATTTTTAAAGGAGGATGAATATGGCGGGTAAAAAGCAAAGCGGGCTTTCGCCCATGATGCAGCAGTATTTTGATATAAAAAGCAAGTATCCCGATATGCTTTTGTTCTTTCGCTTAGGCGATTTCTACGAAATGTTTTTTGATGACGCCAAAATCGCCTCCGAGGAGTTAGACCTTGTCCTTACGGGCAGGGACTGCGGCCAGGAAGAACGCGCGCCCATGTGCGGCGTGCCGTTTCATTCGGCTGATAATTATATTGCTAAACTTGTAAACAGGGGCTATAAAGTTGCCATATGCGAACAACTTGAAGACCCGAAACTTGTTAAAGGCCTTGTTAAACGCGATGTTGTAAGGATAATAACCCCCGGCACGGTCATAGAGGGCAATATGCTGGAGGACGGTGTAAATAATTATCTTTGCTGCATATGCAAGTCAGACAGCGAAACGGGTATCTGCTTTGCAGATGTTTCAACCGCGGAATTTCATCTTACTGCCGTTAAGGGTAATAACGCGCAGGATGAAATAATTGACACTCTTTCCACATATCAGCCAAAAGAGGTGCTTGTAAATTCCGCCGCGCTTGATTATACAAAAGTTGCGGATTTTATAAAAGACCGCCTTAAAACGAAAGTACAACTTTTGGATGATGAGAAATTCAGTTTCGAGGGCGCAACAGACCTTATTCTTGAAACTCTTGGGAAAAATGAGATTGATTCGCTATCGCTCGGCAGCAGTAAAAGCGTTGTTTGCGCGCTCGGCGCGGTAATTGATTACCTTAAGGATGTTCAGAAAAAGGATGAAATCGAAACCCCCGCGGATATAGATTATTTTGACGATACCGAGTATATGAAACTCGATATGAACGCCCGCCGAAATCTGGAACTTACAAGTTCAATGATGACGGGCGATAAAAAACATTCACTTTTATGGGTGCTTGATAAAACAAAAACGGCAATGGGCAAGCGCATGATAAGAAAATGGCTTGAAATGCCGCTTATGTCCGCCGCAAAAATCACAAGGCGCCAGAATGCGGTCGGCGAATTTGTTGATAACCCCGAAATGAGGGATAAAGTCAGGACTGCTCTTACCGGCGTCAGCGATGTTGAAAGGTTGCTCACCCGCGTGGCTTATTCCACGGCAAACGCCAGGGAACTGAGATCTCTTCAGGCAACATGCGAAAAACTGCCCGGTGTAAAAAACCTGCTTTTGAACGCAGGCAGCGCTTACCTTAAAGAAATATGCTCTGAGATAGATACGCTTTCCGATGTCAGGGAACTTATTGAGCGAGCCATTGTGGATGAACCTCCGTTTTCACTTCGCGAGGGCGGAATGATACGCCGAGGTTTTAATGCCGAACTTGACGAACTTAAAAGCATTATGGAGGACGGCGCCGGCGTAATTGCTGCAATAGAGGCAAGGGAACGCGAAAAAACAGGTATTCCAAAGCTTAAAGTGGGCTACAACAGGGTGTTCGGCTATTATATTGAGGTTACAAATTCGTATAAAGACCTTGTTCC
Organism: uncultured Eubacterium sp.; assembly: GCA_944380635.1. Taxonomy (GTDB): domain Bacteria; phylum Bacillota; class Clostridia; order Oscillospirales; family Acutalibacteraceae; genus Eubacterium_R. Next base: position 35,193 of record CALWID010000013.1, read on the forward strand.
GGATACTTACATAAGAAAGCAGACCCTTACAAACTGTGAAAGATATATTACTCAGGAACTGAAAGACCTTGAAAATAAAGTGCTCGGCGCGAAAGACAGAGCCGTGGCGCTTGAATATGATGTTTTCTGCTCCGTTAGAGAAAGTATTGCTAATGAGGCGCAGAGAATACAGAAAACTGCCAAGGCGCTTGCCGGGCTGGACACGCTTGCATCCCTTGCGGAAGTGGCTGTAAACAACAATTATGTGTGTCCTCAGATAAATACAAGCGGCGGCATAGAGATAAAAGACGGCAGGCACCCGGTTGTTGAGGCAATTATGAATGACGCCGTATTCGTGCCTAACGATACGGTGCTTGATATGGATGAAAACCGCTGTATGATTATTACCGGCCCGAATATGGCGGGTAAATCAACATATATGCGCCAAATAGCGCTTATAGTTTTAATGGCGCAGATAGGCTCGTTTGTGCCGGCGCGCAGCGCAAGTATCGGCATTACGGATGCTATTTTTACAAGAGTAGGCGCGTCGGACGACCTTGCCACGGGCCGCTCAACATTTATGGTGGAGATGAGCGAGGTTTCCGCAATACTTAAAAACGCAACGCAGAGGAGCCTTATTATTCTTGATGAGATAGGGCGCGGAACTTCTACTTTTGACGGTATGAGCATTGCAAGGGCGGTGCTTGAATATGTGTGCAAAAAGAAAACGCTAGGCGCAAAGACTCTTTTTGCAACGCATTATCATGAACTTACCGCAATGGAAGGCTTGCTGGAAGGCGTTAAAAATTATTCAATAGCCGTTAAAAAGCGCGGCGATGATATTACTTTTCTGCGCAGAATAGTGCGCGGCGGAGCCGATGAAAGTTTCGGCATAGAGGTTGCAAAACTTGCCGGCGTGCCGGACAGTGTTGTGCGCAGAGCGAAAGTTATACTTAAAGAACTTGAAAAAAATAAAGTAAGCATTGAATTTAAGGCTCAGGACGCCGTTGTTGAGGAAGAGGAGGATATTCAGTATAATTTTGCCGCAAACGGTAAAAACGAAATACTTGAAATCCTGCGCGCAACGGATGTTAATACTCTTACCCCGATTGAGGCAATGCAAACGCTTTATGACTTAAAGAAAAAGGCGGAGGAATTAGCGTGAAAAATATGCCGCTGATTTGCTTTTGCCTTGCTGAATAATTATTAAAAAGAGGTGATATGCTTGGCTCACATTAATATTCTTCCAAAAGAGGTATACAGCCTTATTGCCGCCGGCGAGGTGGTAGAAAGGCCGATGAGCGTTGTTAAGGAAATGCTTGAAAATTCAATAGACGCCGGCGCAAGGCATATCACATTGGAAATAAAAAACGGCGGAACAACTTATATCCGCATAACGGATGACGGCAGCGGAATAGCAAGGGAAGATGTCAGAAAAGTTTTTATTTCACACGCAACATCAAAAATACATACGGGTGAAGACCTTAATTCCATAGGCACTCTCGGTTTCAGGGGAGAGGCTATGGCGTCTATTGCCGCGGTATCAAAGGTGGAACTGCTTACAAAAACGCGCGATGAAAATATCGGCACGCGATATGAAATAAGCGGCGGGGAGGAAATAAGCCTTGCCGACGCCGGCTGCCCGGACGGCACAACGACGGTTGTGAGGGATATTTTTTATAATGTGCCCGCAAGAATGAAATTCCTTAAAAAGGATGTAACGGAGGGCAACGCAGTTCAAAGCGTTGTGGAAAGAATTGCTCTTTCCCACCCTGAAATTTCTTTTCGATTTATAAGAGAGGGCAGACAGGCGCTTGTAACTTCCGGAAATTCAGACCTTAAAGGCACAATTTATTCCGTTTTCGGCTCAGACCTTTCCGATACGCTTATAGAGGCGGATTACAGTTATAATTCAATGCGCCTCACCGGTTATGTAAGCCGCCCGCACCAGTCAAGAAAAAGCCGCTCAATGCAGTTCTTTTTCATAAACGGCAGGCTTGTTAAAAGCGCAACGGCTATGGCGGCGCTTGAGCAGGCATATAAAAATGTTATTATGGTGGGCAGATTTCCCGCCTGCGTTCTCAATATTGAGATAGATCCTCAACTTGTGGATGTAAATGTTCACCCGTCTAAAACGGAAGTTCGGTTTGTAAATAAAAAGGCGGTTTTTGACCTCGTTTATTACGGAGTGAAAACCGCTATAGAAACAAAAAATTCTGTTAAGGAAGGCACTTTTTCCTCTGCCGGCGGCGAAAAACCGTATAAAAATCTTGAAAAGGAAAGCGCTGAAATAGATTTCGGCGTTAAACCGCCGCAGCCGTCGCAACTCAAATTTTCAGACGCGCGAATTCAGAATCCCTGGCGTGTTGAAGCGCCGTCAGATTATCAAACTCACCGCAGGTCTGAAAGTTACGGCGACCCCAAAGATTATAAAATTAAAACCGGCAGGATTTTTTCGGAAAATGAAACTGTTTCGGAAAATGAATATTCAACCACCGTTTCGGTTGATTTTTCCGATAAAAAAGAGCGGCAAAACGAACCGGCATCCTATGCGGATAAAAATAATGATTCTGAAGGCGCTGAAAGCGCAGTTACCGTTGTAGATGAAAAAGACGCCGCGCCTGTTTTTAAAGTTGTCGGCGAGGCGTTTAACACCTATATTATCGTTGAGATAAAAAATGACCTTTATTATATAGACAAGCACGCGGCGCATGAGCGCATGAATTTTGAGAGGCTTAAAAAGGACGCGGCTCAAAACGGTATTGCAAGCCAGGCGCTGCTCCAGCCGGTTGCCGTTTCAATGACTCCGGAAGAGTATGACGCTGTTATTACAAATCTGCCGCTGCTTTCAAAATGCGGCTTTACCGCCGAGGACTTCGGCAGAAACACCGTTATAGTCAGGGAAATACCGGCTCTTCTTGACGGCTGTGATGTTAAAGACCTTATCCTTGAGATTGCACAGAAACTTCTTGAACATAAAACGGATATTGAGCCGGAAAAAATGGACTGGATATTCCATTCCTCTTCCTGCCGCGCCGCCGTAAAGGGCGGGGATAAAACATCGCCTCAGGAAAGGGAAATGTTTGTTGAAAAACTGCTTTCCATGCCGGAAATACGCTACTGCCCCCACGGCAGACCTGTTATGATAAAAATTTCACGCTATGAACTTGAAAAGCAGTTCGGCAGGGTGCAGTGATGAATAAAATAAAAATAATAGTTGTTGCCGGGCCGACGGCAAGCGGCAAAACTTCGCTTGCAGTGCAGATTGCAAAAGTGGTAGGCGGGGAGGTTGTTTCCGCGGATTCAATGCAGGTCTATAAAGATATGAGCATTGCCACCGCCGCCCCCTCGGCAGAGGAAATGCAGGGCGTGCCGCACCATATGGTCGGCTTTTTAGACAGAAATATTCCTTTTTCCGCCGCGGATTTTTGCAGGATTGCCCGTGAAATTATAAATGATATAGTTTCGCGCGGGAAAGTGCCCGTAATAGCGGGCGGAACGGGATTGTTTATTGACAGCCTTGTTGATAATGTTAATTTTATAGAAACAAAAGCGGACGACGCCCTCAGAAACCGCCTTATGGCGAAAGATACCGATGAACTTTATGAGGAACTTTTAAAGGCGGACCCGCAGGCGGCGGAAAAGATACATAAAAACAATAAAAAGCGCGTTGCCCGCGCGCTTGAGATATATTATCTTACAGGTAAAACAAAAACTTCGGCGGATATGGATTCGCGCGCGGAAGAATCACCTTATAACGCTCTTTATTTTGTTATTGAGTATAAAAACAGGGATGAACTTTATGAGCGAATCAACCGCAGAGTGGATAAAATGGTTGAAAACGGGCTTGTTGAGGAGGCGCGCCGCTGCCTTGAATCAGGCGGAAAAACAGCCGCCCAGGCAATAGGGCATAAAGAACTTCAGCCGTATTTCAACTCCGGCGCAACTCTTGAAGAAGCAGTTGAAAATATTAAAAGAGAAACAAGAAGATACGCAAAGCGGCAAATCACTTGGTTTAAAAGGCGTAAAAACGCAGTCAGGCTTATTGCGGATGATAAAAACGCCGATATTGCAGGTAATGCCGTCAGAATAAGCAGGGAATTTTTAAATGGCGAATCGTGAATCATTTAAACCGAATAAAAAAATTAAACTTTCGCCGGCGCAAAAGCAAAACGCGGCAATTATTTTTGTTGTTGCGCTTATCGTTATCTATGTGGCGGTTGAACTTTACAGCGCTTTCAATGTAAGCCTTAAAACGCAAACGGCGCTTGAGTCAACGGTTTATGAAACCATAGATACCCCCGCGCTTGTGGTTCGTGAGGAGCATACGGTTCAGGGCAACGGCTCGGCGGTAACCGTTTCTTCTGTTGAAGACTGCGAAAAGGTTGTTAAGGGCGGCGAAATTGCGCTCACTTTTGATTCGCAGGAATCCGCCTCGGCATATTCGCAGTATGTTGACCTGGAGGACGACCTCAGGTATTATTCGGATATGGAAAGCCAGGCGGTTGGGCAGGTTACGGATGTTGAATCGCTTGATGACAGCATTATTGAAAATATTAATGAATACATACGCGCCTGTGCGGCTCAGGATATTAATGCCCTTAGCAGCAGCGCCGCGGAACTTAATGACAGATTTACACGCCGCCAGATACTTATAGGCAAGGATATTGATTTTTCAGCCGTAATGCGGGAAACAGAAGAAAAAATGGACGCCCTTAATATCAGCGCAAATCAGCCCACCGGCAGTATTACCGCCGATGAATCGGGCGTTTATTCCGAATATACGGACGGGCTTGAGGGTGCGTTTGATTATAATAATGTGGAAAATCTTGATGTTGATACTTTGAATTCGTGGATGCAGCAGGCTCAAAATTCCCAGCCTGCGCAAAACGCCGGCAAACTTATTACGGATTTTGAATGGTATTTTTGCGCGGCGGTAAATACAGATGATATAAACGGCATTGAAAACGGCGATGATATTGAAGTTGCCGTGTCCGGCACGGACAGCGTTTACAAATGCAAAATTGTAAGCGGCGCCGAGCCGGAACTCGGGCAGGAGCAAACGGTGCTCGTTTTATCCTGCGATGAGATAAACAGCGATACCGTTTCAATGCGGCTTACAAATATAGAGATTCGTGTAAATTCTTACACGGGTATCAGAATGCCGTCTGCCGCCGTGCATGTAAATAACGGCGAAAGAGGCGTTTACGCGCTTGTGTCATCCGTTGTTGAATGGCGCAGCGCAGAGGTGCTGTATACGGATGGGGATTATGTAATGCTCAGTTATGACCCCGAATCGGAAAACGGCATAAAACTTTATGACCAAATTATTATTCAGGGAAAGGAGCTGCACGATGGGGAAGTATATAATTGATGAAGAACGAATGAAATCTGTTGAGGAAAATTACAAGCGGGTCCTTGATAATGTTAAGGAATGTGCCGTTAAAGCGGGCAGAAATGAAAATGAAGTCCGCCTTATGTGCGTTACCAAAACGGTGGAGCCGCCGTATATCAACAGGGCGCTTGAACTCGGTGCGGATCTTATAGGTGAAAACAGAGTTCAGGAATATCTCGGCAAAAGAGATGAACTTGAATTAAACGGCGTTGAAAAGCACCTTATCGGCCACCTGCAAACGAATAAAGTGCGCCAGATAGTCGGCGAGGTGGATATGATTGAATCCGTTTCCTCTTTTAAACTCGCAAAGGAAATATCCCGCGTTTCCGCCGCGCGCGGTATCGTAACGGATTGCCTTGCAGAGGTGAATATCGGTGAGGAGGAAAGCAAAAGCGGAATAATGCCGCAGGAACTTGTGGATACTCTTTATCAGATTTCAGAACTGCCCGCAGTCAGAATAAAAGGGCTTATGGCTATACCGCCAATATGCGATATGGATGAAGCGCGCCGTTATTTTGCAATGGTTAGGCAATATTTCATTGACATTAAAGATAAAAAAATAGATAATATAGATATGGAAATTCTCTCTATGGGAATGAGCGCTGATTATCCCGCCGCAATAGCAGAGGGGTCAAATATAGTCAGGGTCGGCTCCGCTATCTTTGGAGCAAGAAAATATAATTAAGGAGGCTGCTTTATGGGACTTTTTGATAAATTTGCGGATATTATCCGTGAGAATGATGACGATGAATTTGATGATTTTTATGAGGAAAACTCATCATACCCTATGCCCGCTCCCCCAAAAAGGGAAAAACACAATAAAAGCGTAAGAGTGCCCAGGGAAGAAAAGCCTGAAAGAATCCACCGCACAAGAGCGGAAAATGATAAGGTTATGAATATCCACACAACCGCTCAGTTACAGGTAGTCCTTGTTAAGCCTGAAAGGTTTGAGGAGGCAGCCGCAATAGGCGATAATCTTAATGAAAAGCGAACTGTTGTGCTGAATCTTGAATCCACAAACAGGGATATTGCCCGCAGGCTGCTGGATTTCTTAAGCGGCGTTGCGTACGCGAATAACGGGCAGATAAAAAGAGTTGCAAACAGCACTTACATAATAACGCCCTATAATGTTGATGTTATGGGCGATTTGATTGATGAACTTGAAAATAACGGAATGATTATGTACTGAGCGTAAAGGAGAGGAGAATATATTATGATTACGCCGAGTCAAATTAAGGATAAAGTGCTTTCAACCGCATCTCACGGCTATGATATAGACGAAACTAATGAGTTTTTGCAGCAGATAGAGGAATCTTTTTCCGCTATTTATGATGAGAATAAGGAACTCTACAGAAAAATGGAGGTGCTTGCCTCAAAAATAGAGGAATACAGAGCGGAAGAGGATTCAATTAAAGATACCCTTTTAACCGCCCAGAAAGCCGCCTCAAAGGTTGAAAAAGAGGCAAAGGAAAAATCCGAGCAACTGCTTGCGGACAGCGCTAAAACCGTTCAAAATACAGTTATGGACGCAAAAGCAAAGGCGGAAAAAATAATTTCAGAGGCGCGCGATTACGCCGCTCAGATAACAAAGGAAAAAACTGACGCCGCTGAGGCAATACTGAGCGAGGCAAACGAAAAGGCTCAGAAAGAACTTGCAGACGCCAAGGCGGACGCCGCTGCGCTCCTTACAGAGGCTAAAAATATTTCGCAGGAACTGCTTTCAAAATCAAAAGATGAAAAAGAATATTATGAAAGTTTAACAAACAGCCTTAAGGAAGAGGCAGAACGGTTTAAGCAGCAGTTGGTATCCCTTTATGAGGCGCAACTTGAAAAACTTTCCGATATGATGGAATCCCCTGTTTCTGCCAATACCGATGAGATAGAGGGAAAAATAGATGAAACCCGTCAGAATATAGAAAGCGTTTCCGCTAAAATAGACGAAATAGAGCAGGATATTGCAGAAGAAGAGCCTGCTGAAACTGAGGATAACGCCGATGACGCGGCTGAAGAGCCGGACGGGGAAGAAACAGCGGAAGATACAGATGAGCAGCAGGAAGATACCGCTGACGGCGAGCAGATTACCGCTCAGGAAGAATCAGAGGAACCGCAGAAAAACGACGGCTCTGAAGTTGAATATGCTCTTGAGGAAATTTCAGACGCGGACGAAGAACCTGAGGAAGAGGAACCTGATGTTCACGACGCTATTGACGCGTTTTCACAGGACCCTTCAGCCGATAACGATGATACCGTTAAGGAAATCAGCGAGGAGCCTGAAATGGAAAACCCCCATAATAACGGGGAAGAGGAGCAGCACCTGCCGTTTGAGGATTTCTTTAATGTTAAGCCGGAGGGTGTAAGAACAAGCGAAAAAATCAGCCTTATTCCGCCGGATGAAGATGATGACGATGATGACGGCGGCGTTAAATTCAAGGGATTTTTTAAGAAAAAACGAAAATAATTACATAAAGGTTGTTGATTGAAATGGACTATAAAGATACTTTAAATATGATGAAAACGGATTTCCCCATGAGGGCAAATCTGCCTAACCGCGAGCCGGAAATACTTAAAGGCTGGTATGATAATAAACTTTATGAAAATCTTATGAAGCACAATGAGGGCAAGCCGCTCTTTATCCTGCACGATGGCCCTCCTTACGCAAACGGCGATATTCATATCGGCCACGCGCTTAATAAGACCTTAAAGGATTTTATCGTAAGATATAAAAATATGACGGGTTATAAATCCCCCTATGTTCCGGGCTGGGATACACACGGCCTGCCAACCGAACTTAAGGCAAGAAAAGAGGCGCATATATCCGCCCACAGTAATATTTCAGACCTTGAACTTCGCAAGATATGCCGTGATACCGCTCTTGGCTATGTAAATCTTCAGCTTGAAAGTTTTAAGCGCCTAGGCGTTATCGGCGAGTGGGATAACCCTTATATCACCCTTACTAAGGATTTTGAGGCAGAGCAGATAAAAGTTTTTGCCTCTATGGCAACAAAAGGCTATATCTATAAAGGTTTAAAGCCTGTTTATTGGTGCCCGGACTGCAATACTGCGCTTGCGGAGGCGGAAATTGAGTATGCGGAGGACCCGTGCCATTCAATCTATGTAAAATTTAATGTTGAGGACGATCTTGGCAAACTTACCGCAATGGGCGCCGACCTCAGCAAAACCTATTTCGTAATTTGGACTACTACTACATGGACTCTGCCCGCTAATGTGGCAATCTGCGTAGGGCCTGATTTTGAATATTCGCTTATTAAGAGCGGAGATGAATATTATGTTATGGCAACCGAACTTGCAGCGTCCGCTATGGAGGCAAGGGGCGTAACCGAGTATGAAACTCTCGGCACCATAATGGGCAAAGACCTTGAGTATATCAAATGCCGCCACCCGTTTATAGACAGGATTTCACTTGTTATCGTCGGCGACCATGTTACTCTTGAAAGCGGCACGGGCTGCGTTCATACCGCTCCCGGCCACGGTATTGAGGACTTTGAAGTGTGCAAGAATTATCCTGAACTTCCTGTTGTTGTGCCTGTTGACGCTCACGGCAGACTTACTGAGGAAGCAGGTCAGTTTGCCGGACTTACAACGGAGGAGGCAAATAAACCGATTGCCGAACATCTTGAAAAAACAGGCAATCTCTTTGCTCTTCAAAAGATAATTCACCAGTATCCGCACTGCTGGCGCTGCCACAAGCCCGTAATTTTCAGGGCAACTTCTCAGTGGTTCTGCTCTGTTGATGATTTTAAGGATGATGCTATTAAAGCGTCTGAAGATGTTAAGTGGTATCCCGCATGGGGCAAAGACCGGCTTCAGAGTATGATACGCGAACGCGCCGACTGGTGTATTTCCCGCCAAAGAAAATGGGGCGTTCCTATTCCTGTTGTTTACTGCAAAAAGTGTGGCAAAGAAATTATTGATAATGATATTATGATGAAAGTTTCCGATATTTTCGGCAAAGAAGGTTCAGACGCATGGTTTGCTCATGACGCGGAGTATTTCCTGCCGGAAGGGTATAAATGCCCGCACTGCGGCGCCGCGGAAGGGTTTGAAAAGGAAACGGACATTATGGATGTTTGGTTTGATTCGGGCTCTACACATGCCGCCGTTCTTAAAAACCGTGATTATTTAAGACGCCCTGCCGATGTTTATCTTGAGGGCGCCGACCAGTACAGAGGCTGGTTCCAGTCTTCGCTTTTAACTTCTGTTGCAGGCGGCAACGGCGCACCGTTTAAGCAGATAGTAACCCACGGCTGGACTGTTGACGGAGAGGGCAAAAAGATGTCCAAATCCCTTGGCAACGGTATTGACCCGCAGGATATTATTAAGCAGTACGGCGCTGATATTCTCCGCCTTTGGGTTGCTTCTTCTGATTATCACGCCGATATAAGAATCAGCAAAGATATTCTTAAGCAACTTTCAGATAATTACAGAAAGATAAGAAACACAGCGCGTTTCTGCCTCGGCAATCTTTATGATTTTGACCCTGATAAAGATATGCTGCCGAATGATGAACTTGAAGAACTTGATAAGTATGCTCTTATGAAACTTGATGAGGTTATAGATACTGCCCGCAAAGGTTATGAGGTTTATGAGTATCATACCGCGGCGCACGCTATCCATAATTTCTGCGTTGTTGATATGAGTAACTTCTATTTTGATGTGCTTAAAGACAGGCTTTATACTTCAGTAAGCACCTCAAAAACACGCCGTGCGGCTCAGACGGTGCTTTATAAGATTCTTGATTCTCTTACTCTGCTGCTCACTCCTATTTTGGCGTTTACGGCAGATGAGATTTGGCAGTTTATGCCGCACGATAAATCAAGGAATCCTCAGTCCCCGCTATTTAATGATATTCCTGCGGCTGATTTTATCAGCACGGATGACGGATTTATGGAAAAGTGGGATAAGATTCATAAAGTGCGTGTTGATGTTCAAAAAGCGCTGGAGATTGCAAGAAATGAAAAGAAGATAGGCAAATCCCTTGAAGCGCATATCGTTCTCGGCGCAGGCGGCGAACTTTATGATTTCTTAAAATCAGTTGAGACCGCCCTGCCGGAGATTTTCATTACTTCCGGCGTAACGGTAACTGATGAAAAACAGCCGTTTGACGGCGAAGTTGAGGGGCTTTCAGTCGGCGTTCAGCCCGCAAAAGGCGAAAAGTGCGAGCGCTGCTGGAAATTCTCAGAAACAGTCGGCAGCGATGAAAATCATCCCCACCTCTGCGCGCACTGCGCGGCGGTGCTTGCCGAAGAGGGCAAATAATCTAATTACAAATTTAAAAGAGGGGCGCAAAAACACCCCTCTTTTGCCTGTTTGGTACTTTTATATCGGAGGTGCGCTATGCACAGAAAAAAGCATATATGGTGCGCCGTTATGATAATTCTTATTACGGCTTTTGACCAGGTAACAAAATTACTTGCCGTTAAATATTTAAAGGGCAATGAGCCGGTGGATTTCATTAAAGGCATAGTGCGCTTTAATTATTCGGAAAATACCGGAATGGCATTTTCAATGTTCAGCGGCGCAAGGTGGTTTTTTGTTGCCGTAACTGCAGTGGTTTGCATCGGTATATTGTGGTATCTTTTTTCAAACAGGTGCCGTCATCTCTGGCTTTACTGGAGCCTCGGCGTGGTTTGCGCCGGCGGGCTCGGTAATCTTATAGACAGGGCCGTTTACGGCTATGTGGTTGATTTTATTGAGCCTGTTTTTATCAATTTTGCAATTTTTAATATAGCGGATTGCGCCGTAACCCTCGGTGCGGCGTCGCTTATAATATATTTTATTTTTGATTTGTTTAAAAAGGAGGATAAAACCGTTGAGTAACGCGTTTATCCTTAATGTTTCCCTGGAGTATGAGGGCGAAAGAATTGACAAATATTTAAGTTGCGCTGTAAGCAGTCTTTCCCGCTCAGCCGCCGCAAAACTTTTGGAGCAGGGCAATGTAACGGTCAATTCGGCGCCCGCCTCAAAAAATTACAAGTGCCGCCCCGGCGATGTAATAAGCGTCCTTGTGCCGGAGCCTGTTCCACTTGAGGCAAAGGCGGAAAATATCCCGCTTGATATAGTGTATGAGGATAATGACCTGCTTGTGGTAAATAAGCCGAAAGGAATGGTTGTTCACCCTGCGGCAGGCAATTATACAGGCACTCTTGTAAACGCTCTTTTATATCACTGCGGCAGTTCGCTCAGCGGAATTAACGGCGTTCTCCGCCCCGGTATAGTTCACAGGATAGATAAAGATACTTCGGGATTGCTTATCGTGGCTAAAAATGACCGCGCCCACGCAGGGCTTGCCCGCCAAATAAAGGAACATTCTTTTGAGCGGGCTTATGAATGTGTGGCGCACGGAAATATAAAAGATGATGAATTTACTGTTTCCCGGCCGATAGGGAGAAACCCTAAGGACAGAAAGAAAATGGCGGTGGTTTATAAAAATTCAAAGCCCGCCGTTACACATATTAAAGTGCTTAAAAGGTACGGCAGTTTTACCCACCTTAGGTGCACTCTTGAAACGGGCAGAACTCATCAGATAAGAGTTCACCTGGCTTACATAGGGCACCCGATTGCCGGCGATGAAGTTTACGGGCCTAAAAAGCCGGTAAAAGGTTTAAACGGCCAGTGCCTGCACGCAAAGCATATAGGCTTTGTGCACCCCATAACAGGCAAGTGGCTGGAGTTTGAAAGTGATTTGCCCGAATATTTCACTCAGTTTTTATCTAAACTTGAAAATAACCTGCTTTAAACAGTGATAAAATAATTATAAAAGGAGGCGCATTATGGCTAAAACCTTTGAAAACTGGCTTGTTGTTTCCGATATAGACGGAACTCTTAATAACAAATTCAGAAAACTGCCGAAAAAGAATTATGACGCCATAAAAAAGTTTACTTCACACGGGGGGAATTTTACTCTTGCCTCCGGTAGAATGATTTCCAGCCTTAAGAGGAATTATGACAGAGTTCCGTGTAATCAGCCTGCCGTTATTGTGAACGGCGCGGGCGTTTATGATTACCGCCGTGAAAAACTTTTGTGGAAAAGGACTATCGGCCCCAAAGGCAGGGCGTTTGTGCGTGAAGTAAGCGAACTTTTCAATACTCACGGGCACAGCGTTGATGTAGGCATTTTCTTTGACGATTATGTTTATATAATTAAAAACGGGCTGCTTTCACGCGGGCAGATGTATTTTGATAAATCCCACTATCAGGTTACGCATATAGATAATGTGCCCGAAGAGGGGTGGATGAAAGTTATATTCTGGTCTAACCCCTTAACTATAAATGAACTTCAGAAATATATAGATTCCGTGGAAAATCCGGACGCTAATTTTATGGCGTCATCACTTTGGAGTCTTGAAATGCTGCAAAAAGATACGCATAAAGGCACGGGAATTATGTGGCTTGCCGAACAAATCGGGATAGACAGAACTCATATAGCCGCTATCGGCGATTATTATAATGATTTTGATATGCTTAAAACGGTCGGTCTGCCGGCGTGCGCCGGTCAGGCTCCCAAGCCTATTCACGAAATATGCAAGTTTGAGGCGTGCCATTGCAACCGCGGTTGTGTTGCCGATTTGCTTGAATATATAATGTGCGGCAGGGCGGAAGATGATTTGCTCAAAGAACGCCAGGCGGCGCTCAGATAAGAAAAGCGGCGTGTAAAATCACGGGGGTCAGGTTATATGGCTCTTAAAATTGCCCTTTCTGATTTTGATATGGCTGTAATCACAATCAGCGCCTTATCTCAAGATTGATAAGGCGTTAATGATTTTTAAGCGAAAGGTTATGGTGATAAATATGATAATCGGCGCTCATTTAAGCGCGTCCAAAGGTTATACCCATATGCTTAGGGAAGCGCTCTCAATCGGCGCTAATACCTTTCAGTTTTTTACCCGAAACCCAAGAGGCGGCAAAGCAAAAGATATTGATGAAGATGATGTTAAAACATTTCTAAATGAAAGTTCTGAAAACGGCGTAAATGTAATTCTTGCCCACGCGCCGTATACTCTTAACTGCTGCTCGGCAAATGAGGATACAAGACGCTTTGCCCGCGAAACTTTTGCCGACGATCTTAAAAGAATGGAATATACACCGGGAATGCTTTATAATTTTCATCCCGGCTCACATACCGGTCAGGGCGCAGAGCGGGGAATAGAACTGATAGCAGAAGTGCTCAATGAAGTTATGTTCCCGCAGATGACTACTACCGTCCTGCTTGAAACTATGGCGGGCAAAGGCTCTGAAGTGGGCAGGAATTTTGAGGAGCTGAAAAGTATAATAGACTCAGTTGCGCTCAGTGATAAAATCGGCGTTTGCCTTGATACCTGCCATGTTTTTGACGGCGGCTACGATATAGTAAACTCTCTTGATTCGGTGCTGGAGGAATTTGACCGCGTTATAGGTATAGACCGCCTTAAAGCGCTTCATATTAATGACAGTAAAAATGCGCTCGGCTCGCATAAAGATCGCCATGAAAAAATAGGCGTGGGAAATATAGGAATTGCGGCTTTTGAAAATATAGTAAACAATAAATATTTAAAAGATTTACCTATGTATCTTGAAACGCCGAATGAACTTGATGGCTATGCCAAAGAAATAAAATTGCTTAAATCTCTTGTAAAATAAATAAAAATCAAAATGGAAATAATATGATAAATTCAACAAAAGGATTATATGCTTTGAAAATATTTTTCATTGTTTTAGGCGTTTTTTTGCTGCTGTGGTATCTTGCGCCGCTGGCGGCAGGTATTTTCAATATAGGAAATGCCGTGGGCATAGCCGCAAGTTCGGTTTTAATACTCTGCGGAGTGTTTTTCGGCAGATTGCCGCACAAAGCGCAAACCGCCGTATTGTGCGTTTTTGTTGCGCTTGCCGTTTCGTTTATATCTTTGTTTGCGTATATGGCGCATTATATGAATTATAAATCTATTCCTGAATGCAGCGCGGAAACAGTAATAGTTTTGGGCTGTAAAGTGGACGGCACTAAGCCAAGCCTGCAACTTAAAAACAGGTGTGCCGTTGCGGCGCAGTTTCTTAAAGAAAAGCCGTATTCGGTGGCCGTTCTCTCCGGCGGGCAGGGGCCGGATGAAGATATAAGCGAGGCTCAGTGTATGAAACGCCTGCTTGTGCAGGCGGGTATTGATGAAAGCAGATTGTATCTTGAGGAAAATTCCACCAACACAAGGGAAAATCTTACAAATTCGTATGAAATAATAAAAAAGAATTCTCTTTCGCAGTCAATTTTGGTGGTTACAAATGATTATCATCAGTGCCGCGCAATGCTGATATGCCGTGATTTAGGGCTTGATTTGTTTCATTCCAGAAGTTGCAAAACAAGCGCGTATTCTTTTTTAACTTTTTTAACACGGGATATGCTTGGCGTTATTAAAGAACTTATATTTTAATATTTGTGTTTTCGGGAAAGCGGTAATCTGCTTTCCCGTTTATTTTTGCACAAATCAGGCAAAATAATTAAAAGGGGGGTCAAACCGTATGAAAACTATGATTTACGGCGGAAAAATAATTACAATGGCAAATCCGCTTTATGCCGATTCGTTGATTATTGAAAACGGCGTTATATCGGTGGTTGGGAGAGAAAAGGAACTCATTGAAAAATATAAACCGGATAAAAAAATAAACCTGCGCGGCGCTGCTGCGGTGCCTGGTTTTATAGATTCCCACAGCCATTTTACGCAAACGGCATACGCCCTTTTGCAGGCAGACCTCAGCGGCGCCGCGAATGAAAAGGAAATTTCCGCTGCAATCAGCAATTTTATAAAGGAAAATAATATTAAAAAAGGCGAATGGATCATTGCCCGCGGGTATGATAATAATTTGCTTGCAGAAAAGAAAAATCTTTCGCTTGAGCGTCTTGATTTTATTGCCCCTGAAAATCCGCTTGTTATACAGCACAAGTCGGGGCATATGGGACTTTTTAATTCGCTTGCCCTTAAGGAACTCGGCGTTGACGGAAATACAGTATCGCCTAAGGGCGGAAAAATAGAAGTGATAAACGGCTTGCCGACCGGCTATATGGAGGAAAATGCCTTTTTTGAATATCTTAAGAAAACTCCGCGCCCGCCTGAAAAGGAAATAAAAAAAGCGCTTGCAGGCGCTCAGAAAAAGTACGCTTCATACGGCATTACCACCGTGCAGGACGGTATGGCGGTTCCCGAAATGCTCCCGATTTACAAGTCGCTGATTGATGATAATTCGCTGTTTGTTGACCTGGTTGTTTATTGCGATTCGGCGGCTTTTGAATATGTAAAAAAGGAAATGCCGGATACTGTTATGAAATACAAAAACCGCTTTAAGACGGGCGGTATAAAAATCTTTCTGGACGGTTCGCCGCAGGGAAAAACGGCTTGGATGAAAACGCCGTATAACGGCACAAATAATTATTACGGCACGCAAACAATGAGCGATGATGATATTCTTTTTGCAATGAAAACCGCCGCTGAAAATAATACGCAGATAATTGCCCACTGTAACGGGGACGCCGCCTGCGGGCAGTTTTTAGACTGCCTTGAAAAAGCGCGGCAGGATTATCCCGCCATTAAAGATTTGCGCCCCGTTATCATTCACGCTCAGTTTATAACCGAGGCTCAGGTGCGCAGAGCGGCAAAACTCGGCGCAGTACTGTCTTTCTTTGCCGCTCATGTTTATCACTGGGGCGATGTTCATATAGAAAATTTCGGCTTTGAAAGGGCGTCTGCTCTCAGCCCCGCGGTTTGGGCGGAAAAATACGGAGTACCGTTTACAATGCACCAGGATTCCCCGGTGATTGAGCCGGATATGACAGAAACGCTTTGGTGCGCCGCAAACAGGCAAACAAAAAGCGGCAGAGATTTGGGCGCGGAGCAAAAAATCAGTGTTTTCAGCGCTCTGAAAGCCGTAACGGTCAACGCCGCTTATCAGTATTTTGAGGAAAATTCAAAAGGCAGTATAGAGCCGGGCAAGGCGGCGGATATTACCGTGCTCAGCGGCGACCCGCTTAATACCGCCCCCGAAAATCTGCGCAGTATAAAAGTGCTTAAAACAATAAAAAACGGAGCCGTTATTTATGAAAATAAAGACGAAGCCTGAAAATTAGCAAACAGAGTTTCTGTATTTTTCAGTGCTTTTATCTGTTCGGTTTCCGAGTATGCGCCGGTATGGATAGTTTTAAAGTGTTTTAATCGGCGCCGTAATAAAACGGACCTGATGAAAATCAGGTCCGTTTCTGCGTTATATTGTTTCGCCGGCGGCAAGGCGGTTTGAGTTATCAATAAGTTTTTGCAGCGTTCCTCTGCCGCATTTTAATGTGATTTCTTTAGCGCCTGCGCCGTATTCGGGCGGGCGTGAAGTCATATTGTGGCAGTCGCTGCCTATAAGCGAAATTTTTCCCGCCTCAAGGTATTTAAACAGTTTTTTCTTTATTTTTCTGCGCTCATTCGCAAACGAACTTATGTTTACCTGCGCGATACAGCCCAATTCAAGCAATGCGTCCAGCGTTTTCGGGTTTTCCATAAGCGCGCCGTAGCGTTCTATATGCGCCAGAATGGGTGTTACGCCCCAATCGCATATCAGGCTTACAAGCCTTTCATACGCTTTTTCCGAAAAATCCTCGCCGAAGGGATGCTCAATCAGCGCATAATTTGTGCCATCAATTCGGATTCTTTGCAGATTTTCGTTGCCGAAAAGGTATCTGCTTATATAGACTTCCGCGCCGAGTATTATTCTTGGGCTTCCCGGCGGCAGAGCGGCTTTCAGTTTTTCATACGCGGCGTTGCGTTTTTTCAGGAAATCGTCAAGCGAAATGGAATCGCTGTAATAGTGCGGCGTGCAGATAATTGCCTCTGCGCCTTCTGCCTGAAGTTTCGCAATCATTTTAAGGCTTGTTTCAACATCCGGCGAGCCATCGTCAATTCCGGGCAGAATATGGCAGTGGGTTTCCGTGAAATCGTTTAAAACCATATAACCGCCTCCGTTGTTTAATAAGTGTAATCGCCGTAGTTGTATTTGTTGTAATATTTATATCCTGATTTCTTTTCCGAATCGTAATTCACAACGAATCCAAGCACTTTCGCGTCAATAAACTTAAGCGAATCAAGCGCTTTCTGAAGTTCCGGGTGCGTGGAGGAGTTTGCGCGCACCACCATAACAACACCGTCTGATTCACGAATAACGGGCAAAGCGTCTGAAACAACATTTATCGGCGGAGTATCAATAATTATATAATCAAAATGCTCCGAAACATTTTTAAGAAATTCTGCCATAGGCTCGGAACCTAATATTTCACCCGGATTCGGCGGAATAGAGCCGGAAGTTATTACGGAAAGATTTTTGTATTCCGTTGGGTGAACTATGCTGAAAAGGTCAACTTTTTGGGATGTGCGGCTGTTTACCGCTGCGCCGAGATAATTTGTAAGCCCCGGCGCGTTGGGAATTGAAAAATAATGGTGAATTTTAGGTTTTCTTAAATCGCCGTCTATTAAAAGCACTCTTTGGTCAGCCTGGGAAATGGAAATAGCCAGGTTTGTGGTTGTGGTGGTTTTGCCCTCGTTTGCCATAGAGGATGAAACAACTATTATTTTGCACCCTTTTTTCATAACGGAAAGCATAATATTTGTTCTTATTGATTTATATGCCTCTTCAACACGGAATTTAAGGCCCGGGTCCATTATGGCGTTTTTAAGCAAAAATCGGGTAGAAGCGGCGTTTTCTTTTTTGTTTTTATTTTTAGCCATTTTTCTTTGCCCCCTTCTTTTGCTTTGTATTTGTCAGTTCAAATTCCGGCACGGAGCCAAGCACGGGAATGTTGTATCTTTCCGCAAGGTCGTCCCTGCCTTTGATACGCACATCAAGGAAATCACGCAAAACAGCGTAAAGCCCGGAAAGAAATATGCCGGCTAAAGCGCCTATAAGGCATTTCTGCGGGTAATTCATGCTTTCCGCGGCGGTTGCTCTGATAGGCGGGTCCTCAACGGACGCTTTAACAAGCCCGCTGTTTGTTTCTTCCATAGTCTGCGGCACGCAAACTTCAAGGCTTTGCGCAATGTGGTAACTTAGGTCAGCGTCGCTTGTTGTTATTGTAAAGTAAAACATAGCGGTGTTTTCAACTTTTTCTATCAAAATAGAATTTTTAATCGTGCCGGAGGAATAATTAGTGCCGTAAACACGGTTAAGTTCGTCCGCCACCGACTGATTAAACTGATTAGTCTGGAAAACTTCAATATAAGTGTCCAGCATTTTCATAGCGTAATTCATTTTGCTCGTTTCGCTTGCCTGCTGTGCCGCCGCTGTTGAATCCTGCAATTCCTGGTTTGAATCAATGGCGTAAGCCAAAAACTCTATTGAGGAAGTATAGGTAAGCGTTGTAAATCTGGCGGTGAATACCGCCGCCAAAATTGCGCCTATAATTGCAAATATCAAAAGCAGTTTCCACCTTTTCAGCAGAGCGCTCAGTACTTTCTGCACATTTGCGTCTATATTCAATAAACTCATTCCTTCCGTTTATGAATTTCATCAATTTTATACATATAGTCATATTAAATTTTACTTTAAATTAAAAAGTTTGTCAATAATAATCTATTGCATATGCAAAAGAAATAAATTATAATATAGTCCGTAGTAACTTTATTGTGCAATAGAGGTGTTATTATTATGAACAAAACTATGCCCCTCTGGGGCCCTTACTCCAAAAAATATATGGGAATTTCACGGGTTGTGGATACCGATATGCCGTCCGGCGCGCGGTTTGATTTTTCCGTTCACCCCACGGTGTGGAATTCTTCCGTGCCCGTGCCGAATGTAACTATTCCCAGCAATTACCACTTGTGGAGTTGCAAGGGCGATTACTCGTTTTATTCATATCGCTATGAATTAATGTGGAAAGATATGATTTATTGCGATGTTTCTTTTTCCCGTATTAATGACGGCGCCTATCTTATGCGGTGTGAATTTGTTAATAACACCCCTTTAAAGCAAAACTGCATTTTAAACGGATATTCGGCAATGGAATATCCGAAACCGTTTTTCGCAAAACTTAAAACGCCGCAGAACGCAGCCGTTATAAACGCAAATGATTATGAAAGTTATACATATAAAAATCCCCGCCCGTGGGATACGGAAAATCCGGACGGTATGGCAAAAGGCCAGTTTGCAGATTATCATTTTGTAGGCGGTTTCGGCCTTGGGGACAGATGTGAGAATTATCATGTGCCCGCTCTCGGCTTAAAGCCGTTCGGCTGCGAGGCGGGTGATACTGTTGTTTATAAAGCAGATTTCAGCGCCTTTAAAAATCCGGTGCTCAGTATCAGATACAGGTCTGCCGCTAAGGGCAACGCGGAATTTACGCTCAACGGCAAAAAAATCGTTTTCCCGTACAGCGATGAACTTCGTTTTGAGTCCTTTGATATTGATAACGCCGATACTGTTACGCTGAACAGCCTCGGAACTGCCGGAATTGAACTTGATGTGCTTGTAATTACCGAAAAAGGGGAAGAGGGCAATATTTCTGTTTCGCTTGAAAAACACGGCTTTATACCTGAAATAAAATCCGAAAAATGCTCTAAAGGCATTCGCGTTGCTCTTTATTATCCTGAAGAAGATAAAACCTATTATATCCTTACAAACAGTGAGAAAACAAGGGAAAGAACTCTTGATTCCGGCTGTCTTGAAGACGCTTTGCCAAACAGACTTTCAAACGGCGACCATACCTATGACGAACTAAGGCGCACTTTTTCAGAAAGTTTTTCGGAAAAGAAAAGCGATGAGGGATTTTTCCACAATGTGCTTGTAAAATCCATTTTTATAGACCCTGATTCAACCCATACGGAATATATGGTGGTATCGGAAACGCCGTTTGAGCCGCTTTCGGATGAAGAGTATGAGGCAATATATAAAGCGGCGAGCGTGCCGGAGGATAACGGGCTTAACAGCGAGGGCAGAAAGTATACGCTTTCTACCGATATACTTAAATCAACCCTGCTTACAAATGTGGTTTACCCCGTATATAAGCACGGTCAGAATGTTATTCACTTCACCCCCGGCAAAAGGTGGGATAGTTTTTATACCTGGGACAGCGGTATCATCGGTATAGGCGTTCTTGAATTCAGCCCCGAAAAGGCAAAATATATACTTGAAACATATCTTTCTGATGATGACAACAAGGATTTTGCGTTTTTGCTGCACGGCAGCCTTGTGCCGACTCAGTTTGCGCAGTATCTTGAAATGCTGAAACGAGCTTCAGATAAAAAGCCGCTTTTTGCGCTTTATGATAAAATGATGCGCTATTATCGTTTTCTTGCGGGTGAGGACGGCTCTACTACCGCAAAATTCAAAAACGGACTGCTTACAACTTATGATTACTGGTATTCCTGCTCAGGTATGGACGATTACCCGGCGCAGGTTTATATGATAGACAGGCAGATGATGGATAAGATATGTCCGTGTATTTCAACCTCGCATATAATCCGCGCTGCAAAGATTATGAAAATGGCGGCTGCGGCTCTCGGCAAAGACGAGGATGTTGAAAGGCTGCAGCAGGATATAGATAATTCAACGGCCGCGCTGAACGCACTTGCGTGGGATGAAAAATGCGGATACTATTCATATACTGTTTATGATGATGATAATAAACTCTGCGCATACTTAAGAAACGAGCAGGGCGAAAATATGAATAAGGGTATGGACGGCGTTTATCCGCTTGTTGCCGGCGCCGCCACTCCTGAACGCACCGCAAGGCTGCTTTCGCATATTAAAAATCCGAATGAAATGTGGAGCAAGAGCGGTATTTCAGCAGTTGATATGAGCGCGTCATATTATTTTGACGATGGATATTGGAACGGCAATGTGTGGATGAGCCACCAGTGGTTTTTGTGGAAAACAATGTTTGATTTGGGCGAATCTGATTTTGCTTTTGAGATTGCAAAACGCGCGCTTGATATGTGGAAAGCGGAAACTGATTTTTCGTATAACACATATGAATGTTTCGGCATAAAAACTCAGCGCGGCGGCTGGTTCCATAATTTCGGCGGTCTTTCAGCGCCAATTTGTGTTTGGGCAAACGCTTATTACAAACCGGGCACCGTTACAAGCGGCTTTGATTTGTGGACGGATAAGCAGGAAACCACTGAAAACACCGCTGATATTGCATTTAAATATTTCGGCAGCGCGCCGGCTTACACTATTCTTGTGTGCCTTTCTGATAAGAATACTTATACCGCGTTGCTAAACGGAAAAGAACTTGATATTAAAGAAAGAGAGCCGGGCATTATAGAAATCACCCTCAGCGGAAATGTTAAAGAGGGCGAGATTTTGATTGCCCCGCGCGCTTGATTTCTGTAATAATCTATAATAAAAGGAGGTAAAATTTATGGCAAAAAAAATCAGCGGCAGCAATAATGAGCCGCTTAAAATTCAGGTTATAACCGATACTCACTATTATTCCAGAAAAGTGGGCACAACCGGCAAAGCCTATGAAAAGGCGGAATCAAAATCACAAATGGTAATTAAGGACAGCGACCTTGTTATCAAAGCGGGTTTTGATTTGCTTTGCCGTGATAATTCAACGGATATTGTTTTGCTTTCGGGCGATACAACCCACAATGGCGAACTTGATTCACACGCTGAATTTATAGAAATGCTGCGTGATCTTAAAAAGCGCGGCAAGCGTGTTTATGTTATTACCGCAACGCATGATTTCAGGGACGGCGGCGTTACGGACGGCTATGAAGGCGATGAAACAATAAAAGTGCCCGCTGTTGAAGACAGGCATGACCTTTGGGATATGTATTATGAATTCGGGCCTAATGAGGCAATTTCAACTCATAAAGAGTCCATGAGTTATGTTGTTCAACTTGCACCGGGCTACCGCCTTTTTGCGCTGAACGATGATACAAATTATAAGCCGGAAGGCGAGCGCGGCTCAGGCTTTTCAGATGACTGTATGAACTGGATACTTGAGCAACTGAAGGACGCTCAGGAGCATGACCAGTATGTTATTGCAATGACTCATCACCCGATGATAGCGCCGTCGCCTTTCTACGCCATAATCGGTAAAGGCGATATGCAGAGAAATCATGAAACCACAAGGGAAATTTTTGCTGACGCAGGGCTTCACTGTATGCTTACCGGCCATACCCATGTGCACAATATCAGCAGCGTTGTTACTAAAAAAGGCAATGTGTTTTACGATATAGCCTGCGGCGCAATGATAGGCTGCCCGCCTGTTATGCGAACTATTACATTTGACCCTAAACACGCAAAAATAGATGTTGATACAACTGTTATTAAAGATGTTCCCGGCCTTGATACCGGCTCAAAGCCGTTTGATGAATATATGAAAGGCTTTTTCTTCGGTATGATATCGGAAGTTATCTGGGCAATGGGCAATGATATAGACCGCCTTGCGGAAATGACCCCGGCGTTTTCAATACCCGGTGAAAAAGTTAAAAAACTTGCGTGGATTATTAAGCCGGTGGGCAAATTCCTTAATAAATTAACTTTTAAAAAAGTGTGGAAAATATGCAAAAAGGAATCAGGGCTTAAAAAAGAGGATATTGCCGATATAGCGGATAATAAAGTTGTTGATTTCATACTTGAACTCGTGCAGAATCTTTACTGCGGCGATTCGCCTTACGGCCCGGATACCCGCGAATATAAACTTACATGCGCCGTGCTTAATGTTATAGATTCATTCCTTGATACAATTCATTTCAGCATAGGTAAAGTGCTTAAGGGCGCTACAAGCGTAAGAAGCCTTGTTGAGCCGCTGCTGTGGAATCCCGGATTTTGCGACGCCAAGGCAACGCTGCCGCTTTATCCTACATATGAAAGCGCAAGCGAGGCGCCTAAGAGGGAAGAAAAAGAATTTAAAGACCCGGTTAAGAAAAGTAAAAAAGGCCCGCTTATCCTGCTTATCCTTATCCTTGCGGTAATTCTGCTTATAGCGGTAATAGTCGGCTGTATCGCCCTCATAGTTTGGGCAATAGTTGCAATAGTCGGTGCAGTTACGGGCTCACTGCCGTTTTTGCTTTAATTATTAAGAGAATATAAATTTTTCTTGCATAGGCGCTGCCTATTTGGTATACTTAAATAGATATAACAGCGCCTGCGTGTTTACGCATTCGCAATTTTGTTTAGTTTAAGGAGTAAAAATTATTATGGCAGACAAAAAGAAATTCAGCCTCGGCGGTATAGACAACGCCGCAGAGGAAAAAGGCTCGTTTATCAAAACTCTTTGGCAAATTTTAAAGTTTCTTGTAGTTTCGGGCCTTGTAACAATTATTCAACTTGTTTTGGCAAATGTGCTTCCGCTTATTTTTGACGGCGTTACCGCCACTTTGCCGGCGTTTCTTCAGGGCATTTTCGCTCCGAATACTATTTTTGACGCCACTACCGCTGAGGGTATAGAGCAGATAGGCAAATATGTTGTAGGCGGCACTATTGAAAACGGCGTTGTAGTAGGCGGCGTTGTAACATGGGGCTATCTTCTTCCGTTCTTCCTCTCCAACCTGATTGCTAATATTTACGGCTTCTGGCAGAATAAAAAGACCACTTTTAAATCAGATGCTCCGTGGTATAACTTTGCAATCTATATTGTACTTATGATTGCGCTTATCCTTTTCTCAACTTGGCTCCAGGGCTGGCTTGTTGGCATTATCGCAAAAGTTGACTGGTCTTGGCTTCAGTCCCTTGCAAGAACAATTGCAAGCCTTGCCGCCGGTCTTGTTCAGATGATAGTTCTGTTCCCAATGGAAAAATTCGTTCTTCTTAAAGAAAAGAAAGAGGATAAATCCGCAGAAGTTGCCGCCGAGGCAGCAGACGCCGAATAATTATTCACACCAAAAAAGCGCTCCGTAAATGAACTGCCCCAAATTGTGCAGACAGTACAAAAAAGCACCTAAATGGTAGAATATTAAATTTAAGCAACAAACT
>CALWID010000014.1 GCA_944380635.1 uncultured Eubacterium sp.
TTAAGGTTGCCGTAGACCTTGTTGACGAGGGTATGATTGATGAGAAAGAGGCTGTTCTCCGCGTTGAGCCTAAACAACTTGATTCTCTTCTTCATGACCAGTTTGACGCAGACGCTCTTAAGGCTGCTACTCCTATCGGCAAGGGTATTGCCGCTTCTCCCGGCGCTGCCTGCGGTAAAGTTGTATTCACCGCTGCAGACGCTAAAGAGTGGGCGGACAGAGGTGAAAAAGTAGTACTTGTTCGTCTTGAAACTTCACCTGATGATATTGAAGGTATGGTTTCTTCAGAAGGTATTCTTACCGTTCGCGGCGGCACAACTTCTCACGCTGCCGTTGTTGCCCGCGGTATGGGCACTTGCTGCGTATCCGGCTGCGGCGATATTGCAATGCATGCTGATGAAAAATACTTTGAACTCGGCGGCAAGAGATATAACGAAGGTGATTATATTTCTATCGACGGTTCAACCGGTAATATTTACGGTGAGGCTATCCCAACCGTAAGCGCTACTATCAGCGGTGATTTCGGCCGCTTTATGGATTGGGCAGATAGTTACCGCACACTTAAAGTAAGAACAAACGCTGATAACCCGAGAGATACTGCTCAGGCTCTTAAGTTCGGCGCAGAAGGCATAGGCCTTTGCCGCACAGAGCATATGTTCTTTGAGGGCGACAGAATTAAGTCAATCCGCAAGATGATTGTTGCTAAGAACGCTGAAGCACGCGAGGCTGCTCTTGAGGAGATTCTTCCTCTTCAGCAGGGCGATTTTGAGGCTATGTATAAAGAACTCAACGGCCTGCCGATGACTATCAGATTCCTTGACCCGCCTCTTCACGAGTTCGTTCCAACTAAGGATGACGAAATTGCAGAACTTGCAGAAGAACTTGATATGAGCGCTAAGGAACTCAAAGAAATTTGTGATTCTCTTCATGAAACAAACCCGATGATGGGCCACCGCGGACTTCGTCTTGCAGTTACCTATCCTGAAATTGCTAAGATGCAGACTAAGGCTGTTATCCGTGCCGCTATCAATGTTTCTAAAGAAACAGGCGTTAAGATTGAGCCTGAAATTATGATTCCGCTTTCATGCGACGCTAAGGAACTTAAGTTTGTTAAGGATATTGTTGTTGAAACTGCTGATGCAGAAATCGCTGCAGCAGGCGTTGAAATGAAGTATGAAGTAGGCACAATGATAGAGATTCCGCGTGCTGCTCTTACAGCAGGCGAAATCGCTAAAGAGGCTCAGTTCTTCTGCTTCGGCACAAACGACCTTACTCAGATGACTTACGGCTTCAGCCGTGATGACGCTGGTAAGTTCCTTGAGTCTTATTATGATAATAAGATTTTTGAATCAGACCCGTTCCAGAAACTTGATACAATCGGCGTAGGTAAACTTATGAAGATGGCAGTTGCAGACGGTAAAGCAACACGCCCCGACCTTCACTGCGGAATCTGCGGTGAGCACGGCGGCGACCCAAGTTCAGTTGAGTTCTGCCACGAAATCGGTCTTGATTATGTATCTTGCTCACCGTTCCGTGTTCCGATTGCCCGCCTTGCAGCAGCACAGGCCGCTATCAAGAGTTCTAAATAATCTTTCATAAGAACGCATAATAAAATGGACTGCTGAATTTTCAGCAGTCCTTAATTTTATATCTTTATTTATCTATCAAGTAAAAGTTTGCGTCGTCAATACCGCTCATTCGGCAAATTTCTCTTATGCCGTCATATATCTCATCACGGGAAAAATTGTGCTGCAAAAGTTCCTCATCGCTCATTTTGTTTAACTCATAATAAAAATCGAGCGCTGTTTTTAAAAACGCGGGATTGCCCGAGAATTGCTCTGCTTTTTCAAACAGGTAATTTTCAGCCGCGCAAATATCCTTTTTTGCCAAAAGTTGCGCTGTTTGTGTGCGAACTTCAAGTTCCTGTTTGGATTCCTGCGGTTCACCGTTTTTTAATATCATTTGAATAATGGCAGAAAGCAGCATTTCAATCTGCCGCATAAACCAGTCTTCGTGAAAAAACATTTTAATCACCGAAAATCAAACGCATAAAGCGTTTGTATTAAAACATACTTATAAATATTTATTGAAAAAGTCTCCGCTTTTTAAGGCGGAGACTTTTTTTGCTGATTTTGATTACTGCGCGTTTTTGGCGGCCTGCTCGGCAAGTTTTTCCGGTGAGCCGCAGCATTTTTTATATTTTTTGCCGCTGCCGCAGGGGCACGGGTCATTAGGACCGACTTTCTTTGCCTTTCTTACAGGCTCTTTCTTAACGCTGTCATCGCCGCCGCCTGATGAAGTTGCGGTTATTTTTGCAACCGCCTGCCTTTCAACATCCTCACGGCGCCTTACAACGGTTGTGAACATCATCTTAACCGTGTTTTCACGGATAGTTTCCGTCATTTCGTCAAACATATCGTATGATTCAATTCTGAAAGCAACAACCGGGTCCTGCTGAGCATATGAACGCAGGTGGATACCTTCTTTAAGATTATCCATAGCGTCAATATGGTCCATCCAAAGTGAATCAACATTATGAAGCAGGATTTTGCGCGCAAGGTCCTGATAAATCTCATCGCCGAACATTTCGCGCCTTTCCTGAAGTTTCTTTTCACCTGTTTCTTTAAGGTAATCCGTAATTTCCTCAACGCTCATATCGTCAAGTTTATCGCAGTCCTCATCCGAAAGCAGCCAGCCGCGGTATTTTTCCTTAAGGCCGTTCAAATTCCAGTCTTTCCTGTGCGCGTCTTTAGCGCAGTAAACAGGAACATTGGCGTCTATGCTGGAATCAAGCATATCAACAATCTTATCGGTAAGGTCAATACCGTCAAGCACCATATCGCGCTGCTTATAAATCAGTTCCCTCTGGCGGTTCATAACATCGTCATACTGAAGGGTTTGCTTTCTGATAGCGAAGTTTCTGCCCTCAACCTTTTTCTGAGATGATTCCACGGTGTTTGAAATCATCTTGCTTTCAATAGGCATATCCTCGTCAACGGCAAGGCGGCTCATCATTGCTTTCATTCTTTCGCCGCCGAAAAGACGCATTAAGTCATCTTCGGTTGAAAGATAAAACTGTGAAGCGCCCGGGTCGCCCTGACGGCCTGCACGGCCTCTTAACTGATTATCAATACGGCGTGAATCGTGGCGTTCCGTGCCGAGAATAAACAGACCGCCCGCCTCGCGGACTTTATCTGCCTCGCCTTTAATCTGCTCTTTGTATTTATCTTCAAGTTCGCGGAAAGTTTTTCTTGCCTCAAGAATTTCCTCGTTATCCGTTTCCGCAAAGCCCTTTGCCTCGGCGATTATCTCTTCCGGGTACTGCATTTTTTTCATCTCTGCGGTTGCAAGAAATTCCGCGTTTCCGCCAAGGATAATATCAGTACCGCGGCCCGCCATATTAGTTGCAATTGTAACGGCGCCGAGTTTGCCCGCCTGGGCGATTATCTCAGCCTCGCGCTCGTGGTTTTTAGCGTTCAGCACATTATGCGCAATGCCTGCTCTTTTAAGCATTTTTGAAAGCAGTTCGCTCTTTTCAATGCTGATTGTGCCAACAAGTATTGGCTGGCCTTTTTCGTGGCAGTTCTTTATCTGCTCTATAACATGCTTGTATTTTGCTCTTTCCGTTTGGAAAATAACATCAGGATAATCTTTTCTGATAAGCGGTTTATTGGTTGGTATCTCAACAACATCAAGTTTATATATCTCGCTGAATTCCTGAGATTCGGTAGAGGCTGTACCCGTCATACCGGAAAGTTTTTTGTAAAGCCTGAAGTAATTTTGGAATGTAATTGTGGCAAGGGTTTTGCTCTCGTGCTCAACTTTAACGCCTTCCTTAGCCTCAATCGCCTGGTGAAGACCGTCATTATAACGCCTGCCGAGCATTATACGGCCCGTAAATTCATCAACTATAAGAACCTGACCGTCTTTAACAACATAATCTATATCCCTGCGCATAACGCCTATTGCCTTTATTGCCTGGTTAATGTGGTGAAGCAGCGTGGTGTTTTCCATATCCATAAGGTTTTCCACGCCGAAATATTCCTCTGCCTTTTTAACGCCGCTTTGGGTAAGCGTTGCCGTGCGCGCTTTTTCGTCAACAACAAAATCGCCGTCATAGGTTTCTTCCGTGTCTTCCTTTTCGTTCATCTGGGCAACCTTATCCATTTTAAGCGTTTTTGCAAAGGCGTTTGCACGGCGGTACATATCGGTGGATTGTTCGCCGCGGCCGCTTATGATAAGCGGAGTACGAGCCTCATCTATAAGGATTGAGTCAACCTCGTCCACTATTGCAAAGTTATGGCCGCGCTGAACTTTCTGCTCTTTGTAAAGCACCATATTATCCCTAAGATAGTCAAATCCCATCTCATTATTTGTGCCGTAAGTAATATCGCAGTTATATGCCTCCTGCCTTTCGGCGTTGCTTTTTTCATGAATTATAAGCCCTGCCGTAAGGCCGAGAAAACGATAAAGTTTGCCCATCCATTCGCAGTCGCGCTTAGCAAGGTAATCGTTTACGGTAACAATGTGAACGCCCTTTCCCTCAAGCGCGTTTAGATATGCCGGCAGAGTGGCAACAAGCGTTTTGCCTTCGCCGGTTTTCATTTCGGCAATTCTGCCCTGGTGCAGAATAATACCGCCTATTACCTGCACGCGGAAATGTTTCATTCCAAGCACTCTCCACGCCGCCTCGCGGCAAACGGCAAAAGCGTCCGGCAGAATATCATCCAGCGTTTCGCCGGCGGCAAGCCTGTCTTTTAAAATCTGAGTTTGGGAAACAAGTTCCTTATCGCTCATAGGCTGATACTTGCTTTCAAGGGCAAGCACTTTATCAGCCGTTTTGGAAACGCGTTTTACTTCTTTTGTTGAATAATCGCCGAAAATGGCGGTTAAAAATTTATTTGCCATTATTACACCTCTAACAATGTATTAGTTAAAATTCAGTTCAAGTTAATATTTTAACATAGATTATAACAAATGTCTATCTAAAAGCGCTTAAAATCATATGCCGATGGCGCTCTTTATAGCGCCGAGCGCTCCGCCGGAAACGCCGTTTTCAGCGTTTTCGTCAAAATTAAAAACAAGATTATCATCAGTCTGTTCAAGTGTAATTGTAATTTCCGCCGGCTCGCTCATCATGGGCGCGTTGTCAATTCTCCCGGTAAGGTCTGAAAGATTTTCGTCCAGCCACTCGTCGTTAGAGAGATTGTTAAGCAGGCCTAATGTTGAATAAGTGTCCATCAGTTCATTTGTAAAATCCGTTGCCGGCTGTTTTAAATCCTTGTTTATAACAGAAAGAGTAACGGTTTTTGCAGAAGTGTCTATCGAGGTGATTTCATAACTCAGGTTTTCAAACATTGCTCTGCCGAGTTCGGCAAACTGCTCGTGCTGCTTTGCATAACTCATTATAATGCTCAGCGTTGAGGAACTTACATAAGTTTGAAGGTCGTCCGTATTAAACTCCTTAAGCGCGGTAAACACAATATCCGCAGTGGCGGTTATATTTTCCTCTGTCATTTCAGCAGATGTTTTTGAGCATGCGCTAAAACAGCAGATAATCATAACAACACTCAGAAACAGTGCGGTAAATTTTTTCATTGTTTTATCTCCTTTTAATTTTATTTTTCAATTAAAACTTTAAATATTATATAAAATAGAAAAACTTTTTTCAACAAAACTGATAATTTATTAATAAAAGATTTTAAATTAAGCCACATATGCGCGTTTTTTTCGGAAATTTCGCGTTTTTTTGCTTGCCAAACGCCGCCGCAGATGATATAATCAAACCGTAAATAAAAATAATATGTCTGCCACCGGGCAGAGGCATGCGCCTGAATCCGCGTCATTAGGTCTTTGAAGACGGCGGAAAAGGGCGCTTTTTTACTGCCTTTTGCCGGGTAAAGACTTTTGGGAGCAGGTTATGAAAAAAGATTCTGTTTTAATTTATGCTAAATATGTATCGCTTAATGTTTTGGGAATGATAGCGCTTTCCTGCTATATTTTGGCGGACACCTTTTTCGTTTCCCGCGGGCTTGGGGCAAACGGGCTTACGGCGCTGAATCTTGCCATACCGGTTTACAACCTTGTAAACGGCACGGGGCTGATGCTGGGGGTAGGCGGCGGAGCAAAATATGCCGTTTCAAAAAGCAGGGGCGATTCAAGCGCTCAAAACAAAATATTTACAAACACACTTTATCTTGCCGCTGGTTTTTCCGTTTTGTTTGTTGCGGCGGGAATTTTCTTTTCCAAAAACATAACTGCGGCTCTCGGCGCGGACAGCAGCGTTTTTGAAATGACCGATACTTACCTTAAAGTGATACTTTTGTTTTCCCCGGCGTTTATCTTAAATAATATTTTTGTAGCGTTTATCAGGAATGACGGCAATCCGAAACTTTCAATGGCGGGAATGATAACAGGCAGCCTTTCAAATGTTTTGCTTGATTATATATTCATTTTTCCGCTTAATATGGGCATATTCGGCGCCGTATTCGCCACGGGGCTTTCACCCGTAATAAGTATGTGCGTTTTAAGCGCGCACCGAATCAAGCGCAAAAATTCATTTCATTTAGTTAAAACCAAGCCTATGCCCAAACTCGGCGGCAGTATCTGTGCGCTGGGCATACCCTCGCTTGTAAGCGAACTTTCAAGCGGTATAGTAATTATTGTATTTAATTCTATAATCCTTAAAATGGAGGGCAACACGGGCGTTGCCGCTTACGGCGTTGTTACAAATATATCGCTTGTTGTTATTGCCGTTTTTACGGGTGTAGCGCAGGGAATGCAGCCGCTTGTAAGCAGCGCGCACGGCAGGGGCGATTCAAAATCTGCGGCGCGGTTTTTCAGATACGCCATTGTAACCGTTTTATGTATTTTTGCAGTTGTTTATCCCGCTATATTTTTCTTTGCCGGGCCGATTGCGTCCGTTTTCAACAGTGAAAATAACGCCGCTTTGCAGCAGATAGCCGTTTTGGGGCTTAAACTTTATTTTACGGGGGCGTTTTTCGCCGGATTTAATATAGTTGCGGCAATGCTTTTTACTGCCTCGGAAAACGCTTTGCCCGCGCATATCATTTCCCTTTTAAGGGGGCTTATTCTGATAGTGCCGGCGGCGTTTATAATGGCAGATTTATTCGGCATTAACGGCGTGTGGCTTTCTTTTACGGCAAGCGAAGCGCTGTGCGCCGTTTGCGCTGCAATAATTCTTTTGCTTTTCGGCAGAAAAAACAGAAGTTCGGGAAAAAACAAAACTTTATAACTTCTTAATTATTTCATTACCCGCGGTTTATTATGCTTTGGTTTAATAAACAAAGCGGGTTTTTGTTTTTTTATGTTTTAAAGTATGGTATACTGATATGTAAGGTGATTAGCGTGAAAATTTACGCTAATCCGGATTATATTACCCTAAAAAATAATTTTGGGATGGCTGTAATCACCATTAACGCCTTATCAGGCTACAATAAGGCGTTAATAATTTCAATTTTTTTGTAGCCTGAAAGGTTGGTGATTAAATGATGCAAACCGTTCTTGTTTGTGATGATGACAAGGCGATTCTTGATTCAATAGAGATATATCTTAAGGCGCAGGGATTTAATGTGCTTAAAGCGGAAAACGGAAATGAAGCGCTTAAAATAATAGAGGAAAATGAAATTCACTGTATGGTGCTTGATATTATGATGCCGGGTCTGGACGGGCTTCAGACAACGCTTAAAATCAGAGAACTGCACAAAAGTTTTCCTATAATAATGCTTTCTGCCAAATCGGAGGATACGGATAAGATAGCGGGCCTCGGTTTCGGCGCTGATGATTATGTTACAAAGCCGTTTAATCCGCTTGAACTTGTTGCGCGGGTAAAATCGCAAATACGGCGCTATATTTCATTTGCGGGATTTGTGCAGAAAAAATCACAACTCGTTACCGGCGGGCTTGTTGTTGATACGGACGCCAAAACCGTGAGCGTAGACGGCGAACCCGTTAAACTTACCGCAAGGGAATATATGATACTTGAATATCTTTGCAAAAATATGGGGCGTGTGCTCTCTTCCGCTCAGATATATGAGGCGGTGTGGAACGAACCTGCATTTAAATCCGAAAAAACAGTTACCGTGCATATAAAAAACATAAGGGATAAAATAGAAATAAATCCCAAAGACCCGAAATATATTAAGGTGGTGTACGGACTTGGATACAAAGTGGATAAAATTTAAGTACGGCAGTTTCTGCAAATTTCTTTCGGCGTTTATTGCCGCCGTGCTTGCCGGCTTATGCTGCGTTAATGCGGTAACGGTAATCCGCCACGCGGCTTATTTCGGTTTGGACGGTATTATAAACAACAAAAAAGTTGGGTATATGAATACCTATGAATTTAAAAGCGCTCTTGAGCAGGATATAGAAATTATTATAGATGATGTGAGCCACAACGCAAATCAGGCGGCGTATGATTCGGCAAAAGCGGCAACGGTGGCAAGTGCCGCTGAATTTGTGAATTACGCAAAAACATTTATTGAGGATTATAAAAATCAACTTGCTGAATATCAACTTTGGGAAAACGGATATTCAAACGAAGAGTATCTTTATGCTCCGTATCTTGATATACCGTATACCGACGAACGGTACGGCGTGTATTCGCTTAATTACAACGATTACGAAGACAGCCTCCAGTTTGAAATGTATATTGCGGATGATGTTATAGATGAAAACAATAATTTAGATTTCACCGTTAATAATGTTGAAGACTTAACTCAAAATGAACTAACGGAAACTCTTAATACGCAGTTTGGCAACCAGGCGTATCATATTTACTGCCACGATACTGCCGAAGCCGGCGAATCCGCGGCGCTCGGGCTTAAAAATATCAGGTATTACGCCGAATTTTCAGACGGCTCAGTTGCGGCAAATGTGCAAAACACGGGTGAAATCAATTCTTTAATTCAAAACGAAGGATATGAATATTTTACCTATGAAAATTCAGATTCCTCGTCAAGCGATAACCTTAGCGATATATATGTTTACGACGGCGATTATTACGGCGATACCGCTGAGAATGTTCGCCTTTATCTTGCCGTTAACCCCGCTTTTTCAGAAAACGATTATTACGGAACGGTAAATCAAAATCTTACCGAAGTTCCGTCTGCAAACGCGAATACTGCGCTTTATATTGCGCTGTTTTCACTAATCGGTTTAGCCGCTTTCGCCGTTATTTCAGTCCGCCTTGCGGGCCATAGAAGCGACGGCACTGTTGCCGCCGCGCCAGTGGATAAAATCCCGCTTGATATAAGTTTTATACTTGTCGCTGCTTTTATCGCGGTTCTTATGATGCTTGTGTTTCTGTTTCTTGAGGGCGAAAACAGCGCCATATTCGGGTATGATGATTCGAATTTAAATTTAGTTGGTTATTTGGATTTTTATAAATCCCGGTGGTATAAAAATATACTGTTTGCAATAGGCGCCGCGGCATATCTTGCTGTTTTGGGATTTGCCGTTTCGCTTGCAAGAAATTCAAAAACCGGTGTAAATGTTTTTAAGCACACCGCTATATATAAAATTTTCCGAGCGGTTTTCAGTTTCTTTAAGCGGATTTTTAAACAATTAAAAAATTTCTTTAAAACTATTGCTTTTATGCCGCAAAGGCTTGATAAAAAGGCGGTTTTGGCGGTTGGGCTGTTTTCGGCTTTTAATATCATAGGAATGTGCTTTGCCGTTCTTTTCGGCGCGGTTTTCGGCGCTAATTTCGCCGCGTTTCTGATTGGCGCATTTTGCTTTATAGTTGTAATTGCGGTGGATTGCGTTTGCGTGTTCAAGGCGTTTAAGTTTATGCGCGCTTTGGATATACTGATAGATTGCAGCGCAAAAAACGAGCCTGTTGATATTGACACGGAAAAACTGCCGCAGTGCCTGAAAACGCTTGCCGAATCCCTTGATAAAAAGAACACCGAACTTCAGGACGCCGTTATCCGCGCAATAAAAGACGAACGCACAAAAACAGAACTTATTACGAATGTTTCACACGATTTGAAAACCCCGCTCACTTCCGTAATCAATTATATAGACCTGCTGAAAAAGTGCAATATAAAAGACGATACGGCAGTTGGATATATGGAAGTTATAGATGAAAAGGCAAACCGCCTGAAAAGGCTTATTGAGGACCTTATTGAGGCGTCCAAAGTTTCAACGGGGAATATTGTGCTCAATAAAACAAAGATAAATCTTAACGAACTTGCAACGCAGGCGATTGTTGAGTATACTGATGATTTTGAGAAAAAAGGCCTTGATTTGATATTTGATGAAACTGACCGGAAGCATATCGTATTTGCTGACGGCACAAAGATTTACCGCGTGTTTGAAAATCTGCTTTCAAATGCAAAGAAATATTCCGTGCCTGGCTCAAGGGTTTATGCCCGCCTTTATTCAGATGACGGTTATGGCTGTTTTGAAATAAAAAATATTTCAAAAGAGCCGCTTAATATCACTGCTGATGAACTTATGGAGCGGTTTGTCCGCGGCGATAAATCAAGAAGTGAGGAGGGCAACGGTCTGGGGCTTTCCATAGCGAAGGAACTTTGCAGCCTTAACGGCGGTAAACTTTTGATTTCCATAGACGGCGACCTCTTTAAAGCAACGGTTATGCTGCCTAAAAACGGCAATGCAGAATAAAGGGCTGAATTATGAAGAGCAAAATAAGAATTCTTATTGCGGCGCTTTGCGTATGCGCGGCGGCTTTTGCCGGGGTGTGGGCGTTTGCCTTAAACGGATTGGGATTTGACAGTTACGGCCGTATCGTTTTTACCGAAAAAGAAGATAATCCCGAACTGACGATTGTAAACGCGGATAATCCCGTGCCGGATGACTGGAACGCCGAACTCACAACGCTGTCAAACGGCGAGCAGGTTGCAAGTATGATATATCCATCGCTTCAGGATATGTTTGACGATATGCGCGCGCAGGGAATATATCCTTTTGTGCGCGCCGGTTATCGCTCAAGAGAAGAGCAGGAAAAAGTGCTTGAAGATAAAATTTCCGCTTATCAGAGCGAGGGATATTCTGAATCGCGCGCCCGCGAACTTGCGCTTGAAACGGTGGCGCAGCCGGGAACAAGCGAGCACGAACTCGGTTTGGCGGTTGATATAAATGCTGATGATGAACTCAGCACAAACGAAGAGGTTTATTCCTGGCTTGCTCAGAATTCGTATAAATACGGATTTATTCTGCGCTATCCGCAGGATAAAGAGGATATTACAGGCATAGATTATGAGCCGTGGCATTACAGATATGTGGGAAAAGACGCCGCCGCGAAAATTTATAACGCCGGCGAGTGCCTGGAGGAATATTTGGGCAAAAACTGACAGACAGGCGTATTTTACATTACAAATATTACTGCCGCCGGCAGTGCGCAGTTACCGATAAAATTCCAAAACTGTTATTTATATCAAAACTTAAAAATTTTCATAGATTACTAATATCAAAAGCGTATGCTTTTTGCGTTAAAATATAGTTTGTTTTTTTATTGACAATCATATTGCCTTTATGATACTATAAAATCAGATAAATTTTTATGAAACAAGCGAGCGAAATGACTTACAACAGTAATTACGAAATACAGTCGCGGTTCAAAAACCTGCTTAAATACCTGATGTGGTTTTTGGTATTTGCGGCGGTTGTGCTTTTATTTTACAAATGCCCTTTTAAACTGATAACGGGAATTGACTGCCCCGGTTGCGGGCTTACCCGGGCATTTGGCTGTATCCTGCTTTGTGATTTTAAGGCGGCGGTGCAGTATCACCCGCTTTCGCCGCTCATTTTTACGGAACTTTTTTACCTGGTTTATTCCCAGTTTGTGCTGGGTATAAAAATAAATAACAGGGCTGTTACCGCCGGCATTTCAGCAAACGCTTTGCTTATGCTTGCTGTATGGCTTTGCAAAATACTTTAATTATTTTAAGGGGGAGAATTTATGGCTGATACAGTATATTTTAATGTTGCTCCGAATTTTGATTTGCATATGTTTGCAGGCCAACTTGCGGAAAAATACAGAATGGAAGGCTTTAATGTTTCAGTTGCAGATTTCAGCAACGCAGTAGTTATTACTTTTGATAAAAATACCGGCGGAATAAATATGCTTTTGGGTCTCGGTCAGGGAATAAAGGCAACCTGTATGGTTGCGGAGGGCGTTCTTTCCATTAACTTCTCAGACGCGGACTGGACCGGCAAAATAATCGGCCTTTGCGTAGGCTGGTTCATATGTTTTATTCCTTTTATCACGGCTATAATCGGCTGCGTAAAGCAGTCCCAACTGCCTAAGAATATCGGCAATGACGCTATGATGATAGCCTCTCAAATGAATCAGCAGTTTAACGGCCCAGGCCCGCAAGGCCCCGGTCCTCAAGGCCCTAATCCCGGCGGCACATATTAATTAATAATTATAAACAGATTTGCATTAAAAGCGCCTTATAAAGGGCGCTTTTTTTGCGTGTATGCAGCAATACCTTAAATTCAGCGCGAGAGAAGTAAAACAGAAAAGTTTTGTTAAGTTGCTAAACAATACTTGACAAGTATATGCTGCCGCGCTATAATATGGAAAACAAAGGAGGAGGGGCGCATATGCAGTGCGAAATATCCAGAAATTTTTTTGATATGGTAAGCGAGATATATGCCGAGCAGAAGCAGCCGCTTGACTGCGGCGGCAAATTTATGCTTTACCGCTCAGAGATAAATATGCTGGAACTTATCGGCAACTTTCCTCAGTTAAATGTCAGCGAACTTTCCGCGAAATCCTCTGTTACAAAAAGCGCTGTAACACAGATAAGCGTTAAACTTTGCGAAAAAGGGCTTATAGAAACATATAAAAGTCCCCATAATAAAAAAGAAAAATACTTTCGCCTTACGCCGGCGGGCGAGGAGGCAAAAAGGCTGTATGAGGATATGAACAAACAGGCGGCGGCTAAAATGCGCGCCTACCTATGCGGTTTAAGCGCTGATAAAAAGCAAACCATTATGGATTTTATAAAAAAGGCAAAGGAATATATGCCCGCTTGCAGTTTTAACTGCGCTTGCGGCGGTGAAGATAATGCGCCGTGCCTTTCGGCGGCAGAAAGAGGGAGTTGTAAAAATGCTTGAACTTAAGAACATTTCTTTTTCCGTTGAGGATGAAGCAAATAAAAAGCAAAAGGAAATCCTTAACAATATAAATCTTACTGTTGATAAGGATAGTTTTGTTGTAATTACAGGCCCGAACGGCGGCGGCAAATCAACGCTTGCCAAAATCATTATGGGCATAGAAAAGCCCACTTCGGGTCAGATAATTTATAAAGGGCAGGATATAACATGGCTTGAAATAAATGAGCGCGCAAAACTCGGCATAGGTTTTGCGTTTCAGCAGCCGGTACGCTTTAAGGGGCTTACCGTGCGCGACCTTTTAAGCCTGGCGGTAAACAAAGCGGTTGATACGCACGAACTTTGCGGCTATCTTTCAGAAGTGGGGCTTTGTGCGGCGGATTATATAAACAGGGAAATCAATTCAAGCCTTTCCGGCGGCGAACTTAAAAGAATTGAGATTGCAATGCTTATGGCGCGCGGCGTTGATTTTTCGCTGTTTGATGAGCCTGAAGCAGGTATAGATTTGTGGAGTTTTAATAATCTTATTAATGTTTTTGAAAAATTAAGGGATACAAAGCACGGCGCTGTTGTAATAATTTCTCATCAGGAAAGGATTCTTGAGATTGCGGATAAAATAGTAGTTGTTTCCGGCGGAGAAATTACCGCCGAGGGCGCTAAAAATGAGATACTGCCGGAACTTCTATCCGATTCCCATTCGTGCAAATTCTATAAAGCAAGGAGGAGCGGCAATGACTGATATTAAAAATAACCCCATTTTGGGCGGAATATTAAAGACTATAGCAGGTATAGCGGATACTCCGAAAGGTGCTTATAACATAAGAGTTGACGGGCAGGGTATCGGCCGCCAAAGCACAAATAATATTGAGATAGTGCCAAAGCCGGAGGGCAAGGGCATAGAGATATATGTTAAACCCGGCACAAAGGGCGAATATGTTCATATTCCCGTTGTGGTGGATAAAAGCGGGTTTAAAGACCTGGTTTATAATGATTTTTATATAGGCGATAACGCTGATGTTGATATTATAGCGGGCTGCGGAATTCATAATGACGGCGAGCACCTCTCTCAGCATGACGGTATCCATACTTTCCATGTTGGCAAAAACGCCAAGGTGCGCTATGTTGAAAAACATTACGGCGAGGGGAACGGCAGCGGCGAGCGCGTGCTGAACCCGGTTACGGTTGTTCACCTTGAAAAGGGCGCTTATCTTGAAATGGAAACCGTGCAGATAGAGGGCGTTGATTCCACAAAGCGCGTTACGAACGCAGACCTTAAAGAGGACGCGCGCCTTGTTATTAAGGAAAAGATAATGACAAGCGGAAATCAGACCGCACAAACGGATTTTACCGTTGAATTAAACGGAAATAATTCCAGCGCGAATATAAGTTCACGCTCCGTTGCAAAGGGCAGTTCAAAGCAGGAATTTTATTCCGCTCTTCACGGAAACGCGCTGTGCGCAGGCCATTCCGAGTGCGATTCCATAATTATGGAAAACGGTTTTGTAAAATCCGTGCCGGAAATTATTGCAAATGATGTAAACGCGTCGCTTATTCATGAGGCGGCTATCGGTAAAATTGCGGGCGAGCAGATTACAAAACTTATGACTCTCGGGCTTTCCCACGAAGAAGCCGAATCCCAAATAGTAAAAGGCTTTCTCAAGTAAATAAAAACAATAGATTAGCGGAAGGGAGAATGCCCTTCCGCTTTTTCATTTTAAAAATCCCGCATTATTTCATAAATCATATATTAAAATCCTTAAATGAGTTTATTTGATTGAATCACAATGCTTTAAATTATAAACTGAAATTAAGGTATTAATTTATGTGAAAGGGAAATTATTTATGAAACATTCAGACATCATCGGCAAAATGACATTGAAACAAAAAGCGGATTATGTTACGGGAAAGGATTTCTGGCATTTAAAAGAGTATAAAGAATTCGGGCTACCGGGAATTATGATTACCGACGGCCCCAACGGTTTAAGGAAAAAAGACACAAGTAAAAAATCAAAAGGTGTGGGTCTTGGAAATTCCGTTGCCGCAACATGTTTTCCGCCCGCAGTAACGGCGGCGTGCTCGTGGGATACCGAACTTATTGAAGAAGAGGGCAGAGCGATAGGCGAGGAATGCCTTGCTGAAAAAGTGTCCGTCATTCTCGGGCCGGGTACAAATATAAAGCGCTCCCCGGTGTGCGGCAGAAATTTTGAATATTTTTCCGAGGACCCGGTTCTTGCAGGCGAGTGCAGCGCCGCTCTGATAAACGGCATACAGTCAATGGGGGTTGGCACATCTCTTAAGCATTTTGCATGCAACTCGCAGGAAGCGTACAGAATGGTTATTGATGAACTGATAGATGAAAGGGCAATAAGGGAAATATATTTCCCCGCGTTTGAAACAGCGGTAAAAAAAGCAAAGCCGTGGACGGTTATGAATTCTTACAACAAGATAAACGGCGTTTATTCATCGCAAAACCACTGGCTACAGGAAAAGGTGTTAAGAGGTGAATGGGGATTTGACGGCTTGATTGTTACGGACTGGGGTTCGTCGGTGGACAGGGTTAAAGGCATTAAAGCCGGAACAGACCTTGAAATGCCATCGTCCTGCGGTATAAACAGTGAAAAAATCATACAGGCGGTGCAGAGCGGCGAACTTGATGAAGAAGAACTGAATAAATGCGTGGACAGGATTATTGAACTCACTAAAAAATCCGAGCCGGCGCTTAAAAAGAACTGCTCATACAGTGTTCGGGGGCACCACGAAATTGCGCGCCGTATAGCGGAGGGCTCATGCGTGCTGCTGAAAAACGAGGGCGGTCTGCTGCCGCTTTCCGGTAATAAAAAGATAGCCGTTATAGGCGAAATGGCAAAATTCCCGCGGTTTCAGGGCGCGGGAACTTCGGTGATAAATCCAACTATGCTTGATAACGCCTGCGGCGAGTTTGAAAAACACGGTATGGAGTTTGTGTACGCAAAAGGGTATAATAAAGAAAAAGATGTTGTTGAGCCGAAACTTTTGAATGAAGCGGTAAACGCCGCTGAAAACTGCGATGTTGCCGTAGTGTTTGCCGGGCTTACTGAGGAATTTGAGGCGGAGGGATATGACAGGCAGAATATTGATATTCCCGAATGCCATAACCGGCTTATAGAAGCGGTGGCAAAAGCCAATCCGAATACGGTTGTAGTTTTGGCGGCAGGGTCTGTAATACTTATGCCGTGGGCAGATAAAGTTAAATCAATTCTACATTCAGGTTTAGGCGGGCAGGCAGGCGCGGCGGCTGTTGTAAATATACTTATGGGCGATGTTACGCCAAGCGGAAAAACCTGCGAAACATATCCGCTGCGGTTTGAGGATAATCCTGTTTACGGCAATTATCCCGGCGGCCCTGTTACCAGCGAACACAGGGAAAGCATTTATATAGGGTACAGATATTATGATAAAGCAAATCTTGATGTGCTGTTTCCTTTTGGCTTTGGGTTATCATACACAACTTTTGAGTACAGCGGCTTAAAATTATCTTCGCTTAATATAAACGAAAACGAAAATCTTATTGTTTCATTCGTGGTGAAAAACACCGGGAAAAGGCGCGGTGCGGAGACGGCGCAGATTTATGTTTGTGATGAGGAGTCAACTGTATTCAGACCTCAGAAAGAACTTAAGGCGTTTAAAAAGGTTTTTCTTGAGCCGGGCGAAAGTAAAAAAGTTGAATTTACCCTAAACAAAAGGGCGTTCGCTTTTTACAATGTATTATCCCACAACTGGTGCGTTGAAAGCGGAAAGTTTGATATTCTTATAGGCGCGTCAAGCAGGGATATAAGGCTGTCCGAAACTGTAAATGTATTTTCACTTAATAACGAGCCTGTTCCCGATTACAGAAAAAACGCGCCTGCATATTACAATGATGTTAGAAATATCACCCGCAAAGATTTTGAGGCGCTGTACGGAAAACTGCCGGAAAACAAAATAGACCCAAACAGAAAAATTGATATTTATTGCTGCCTTAATGACGCTAAATATACAAAATGGGGCGCAGCGATAGGCAGGCTTGTAAAGGCGGTGATGACCAAAATGGGCTCAGGCGAAAACGGAGACGGCGCCATGCTTGCCGCTATGGCTGTTCAGGTGCCGATAAGAAATTTTGTGCAGATGAGCATGGGCGTATTTTCACCAGCAATGGCGGACGGGCTTTTGATGATACTTAATGATGACGAGTCCACTTTTAAAGGGCTTTTAAAAATATTCGGGTCAATAGGCAGCGCTCTTGTGAAACTGCCTAAACTTTTTAAATCTATATAAAATATCAAATGGTAAACGGGGGCGCGTTTATGAATTTAGGCGAACTGATAAGTATTAAAACGGATGATGATAGCAGCAGGCATACGCGGTATAATGAAGAACTGAAACTCTTTTCATGTATTCAGCAGGGGGATATAAACAAACTTATAGAGGAACTGAAAAAACTTAATACTTCAGTTATTACAGGAAGATTATCTGACGATGATATAAATCAGTACAGATATATTGCGGTCAGCACTATTACTCTTGCTATCAGATATGCCATTCAGGGCGGGATGAATGAAAAAGAGGCGTATGATTTTTCTGATGAATTTATTTTCAGCATTGATTCATTGAAAACCAAAGAGGAGATAACGGAGCATATATGCCGCAAAATAATTCAATTAACATATACCGTGCAAAAATGCAGAAAAACGCCGCCGCAATCGCCGCATAT
Source organism: uncultured Eubacterium sp. (assembly GCA_944380635.1). Lineage (GTDB taxonomy): Bacteria > Bacillota > Clostridia > Oscillospirales > Acutalibacteraceae > Eubacterium_R. The sequence continues at coordinate 17,837 of CALWID010000014.1, forward strand.
AAAAAAATGCGTTGCCTATATAAACGAGCATATTGAGGAAAAAATAACCGTTTCTTCCCTTGCCGGTTACTGTGGTCTGTCGCGCGACCATCTTGCAAAAATATTTAAGGAAGAGATGGGAGTAAACCCAAGTTCATATATAACCGGCCGCAAACTTGAAAAAGCCAAGGAACTTATTTTGGGCGGCAAAACAAACGGTGAAATCTGCAAAATACTCAAATTTTCATCTGCGTCCCATTTTATAACGGCTTTTAAAAAATATTGCGGTATGACTCCGGGCGAGTTTTACAATATGGCGAAATAGAAAAATTTGTTATTTCGGCAAAAACGCACGCGCAGCCGCGCGGCTCAGAAATTTATAAAAAAAGAAAGCAGCCTTTTTTCGTTTTTAAAAGGCTGCTTTTATTGATTTTATCACATAAATGCAAAATATATTTATTTTCTCATATAAAATACGGCAAATGCTTTTGGGCCGCAATGGGAAGATATTGTGCAGCCGGTTTCTGCCGTAATGATTTCTCCGAAATCGGATTTGCCGCTGGCAACGCCCTTTGCAAACGCAACAGTTTCGCCGGAAACGCTGCCGGAATTAGCAATAATAATACGGTCCGTATCCATTTTTGAGGCGCCCGCGAAAATATCGTTTATATACTGCCGGTAAACATTTTCTATTTTGCCGCGGTATTTTTTAACAACATCCATAGTGCCGTTTGCCGGGTTAACGCCTATTACGGGTTTAATTCCAAGCACATTAGCACCGAATTTTGCAACTGCGCTGCACCTTCCGCCCTTGTAAAGATAAACAAGTTTATCAAGCACAAAGGTGGAATGGATTTTAGGCACAAGGGACTGAAGGCGGTTTGCAATTTTTTTAGCCTCAAAACCTTTATCCCTTAGATCGCACGCCTTAAGCACAAGCAAACCCATACCGCAGGAAAGATTTTTTGAATCAACAACATAAACATTTTTAAAATCCTGCGCCGCCGCCAAGGCGTTTTGGTGGCTTGATGAAATTGCGCTTGAAAGGCTTATGTGAACAACGCTGTTTCCCTGCTGTTCTGCCTCGCTGAAAACTTCATAATAAGACGCGGGGGAAACCGCCGCTGTTTTCGGCATTTCTCCCGTTTCTGAAACATGGGCGTAAATATCGTCCTTTGTAATTTCCTCTCCGTCTAAAAAAGATTCGCTGCCAAGCAGAATTGAAAGAGGCGTTATTCTGATATTTCTTAATTTAATTATATCTTTAGGCAGGTCGCATGTTGAATCTGCCGTAATTACAACGCTCATTGCCGCTGCTCCTTTGTGATGTTATGCGAATTATACCATAAGATAGTTAAAACTTCAACAATCGCGCTTTATTATCATATCCATTTTATAAAAATTTAAGATTTTCAGATTAAAAATAATAAAATTATCTTTGCGGCTCATCGGCGGCAAGCCCGTCTGCCGCTGTAAAAATAACGCTTTGACCTTTTATTGCCAGCGCGCCTTCGTAAAGTTCTATTCCTATTGAAACAGATCCAATATTCTGCTCTTCGCCGTTTTCATATTTGGCGTAAACATATACTTTTGCGCTGGCGATATTTGTATCGTCGTCATAATCAATTACCGCCTGGCTGAGCCTGAAAGAACTCAGTTTTTCATATTCGCCGCCGTTTGCCTCAAGCGCTTTAGTATAGTGTGCCCTGAATTGAGGCAGAGCAAGCCCCGTTTGAGAATCAAACTGCACTTCGGTAGTGCTGTAATCCATAACAAACTGCAAAAGATTTGGATATGCCTGAGGCTGGCTGAGGTAGCATGTAACGATTTCGTTAAAAGTATCAAGCCAGTTTTCACCGTTTGTATAGTATACGGAATAAGGATTGTCGGAATCGTCTTCGGCAGGCGTCAGCAAATAAAATCCGTATGTTTCAATATCGGAATCGCCTATTTTGCCTTCGCTATCCAAAATAATAATATCTTTTTTTCCGTCGTTATTAAAATCACGATTATATACTTCTGTTGCTATGCTGCCAAAATTCGCGCCCCATTCGGAAAATTCAGCCTCTGTATCGCCGCTTACAATAATTGCGTAATCGCCGTCTTTATAAACGGAAACGCCTTCGTTTTCGGCAACAAGAGTTCTGCTGCCGTCTTTTTGCGCGCCGCGGTTGTCTGCGCTGTAACTTGTGCTTTCGGCTGCCATTTCATTAATTGAAGGTTTGTATACCCTGAAATAATAAAACACGCCTACTGCTGTAAGCACAACAAGCAATGCTGAAAGTATCGCCGCGCCGGCGGCAATTCCTTTTTTCTCTCTCATTAAATCAGTCCTTATATTTATCTGAATATGTAAATTGAACCCGTCTGCCGTGCTCAATATGATAGCAGTTTCCGCACGCAAGCGCGAAGATATATTTATCGTGCCTGTAAGAATCGGAATACACATCAATAACCTTTATATTGCCTTTGCCGAATTTTTCATAAAGGCGGCGCACCTTTTCCTCTCCGCGGCAGTTTTCGCCTATTATCGCGCCGGTTTTTTTGCTGTGGCGCGTGCAGATAAGGTAATCAAATTCGGCTCTTTCGGCAATTTCCTCAAGCAGGAAATCAGGCGACGCGCTTATGATAACGCCCTTTCGCTTTCTTTCAAAAAACCACGGATAAATCTGCTTTTCATGCCTGTCCCAAAATCCTTTAACCGCTTTTTTAAGCGGAATCATCGGCGTAAACATAAAGCAGATTTTTTTAAAAGTTGTAAAAGTTATAATTTTGCATACCGTCAGCAGCAGCGCCGCAACAATAGCCGGCGCCATTATAATTATCCAGGGGTAGCGCAAAAGGCAGTAACCTATAAAAAGCGAACCGCTGTCAAACGGCACAAGGGTTTTATCAAAATCGTAAATATCAATTTCCAAATCAAATTTTCTCCGCTTTAAAATCTATTTCAAGTTTTTTACTGCTTTCAAATTTAGTAAGTTTAACGCCCGCCGCCGCCAACATTCTTCTGCTTGCGCGGTTGTTGTCAGTATCGTAATATTTATCGCTTATGTAGATTATTTCTTTTATTCCCGCCTGAATTATTGCCTTGGCACATTCGTTGCAGGGGAAAAGCGCAACATAAATTCGGGAGCCTTTAACGCCGATTCCGTTTGAATTTAAAATCGCGTTAAGTTCCGCGTGGCAAACGAACGGGTATTTTGTGTCGTTCTGATTATCCGCAGTGCGCTCCCACGGGAAATCCTCATCTGAACATCCGCGCGGAAATCCGTTATAGCCAACGCTTACTATTCTGTTGTCATCGTTAACTATGCAGGCGCCCACCTGCGTGTTTGGGTCTTTGCTGCGCATAGCGGAAAGCAGCGCAATGCCCATAAAATATTCATCCCACGAAATATAACCTTCTCTTTTAGCCAATCAAAACACCCTTTCCGTTAAAGTCATAATTCAAATAAGCCGCACTTTATCCGCGCGGCTTTATTTTTATTATTTACCCTCAAGCGCGCTTACAAATTCGTCAAGTTCGCTAAGGTGAACATCTTCTACTTTGCCATCGTCAACCAGGCGGTTTATCTGCGGGTCTATCGGCAGTTTTGCCAGCACGGGCAAACCGAGTTCAGCCGCAGTTTCGTCTATTTTGGATTCGCCGAATATATAATGCTTATTGCCGCAGTCCGGGCATACAAAATAACTCATATTCTCAACAAGTCCAAGTACGGGAATATTCATAAGTTTAGCCATATTTAAAGCCTTGCTTACTATCATTTTAACAAGGTCCTGCGGGGTGGAAACTATAACAATTCCGTCCACGGGAATACTTTGGAAAACAGTCAGCGCAACATCGCCTGTTCCCGGCGGCATATCAACAAAAAGATAATCAAGTTCGCCCCAGCGAACTTCCGTCCAAAACTGCTCCACAACGCCGCTTATCACGGGGCCGCGCCAAACAACGGGCGATTCCTCATTATCAAGCAGCATATTTATGCTCATAATTTTTATTCCGCTTTTTGTTACATTCGGCAGCAGAAATTCGCTGTCCTGCATGGCTCTCTTTGAAACGCCGAATGATTTTGGCACGGACGGGCCTGTAATATCAGCGTCCAGCACGCCGACTTTAAGCCCCGCTTTTGCGCATGCAGAGGCAAGCAGGCAGGTAACAAGGCTTTTTCCTACCCCTCCTTTGCCGCTTACAACGCCTATAACTTTTTTAATATCAGAGCCTTTGTTCATCGGCTTTAAAAAACTTTGCGGCTCTTTTCTTTCGCCGCAGTTCTGCGCGCAGGAAGAACAGTTATGACTGCATTCTGCCATATTTACCATAGCCTTTCTGGCTGCAAAATAATATCAGTAAATTTATTTAACGCCTTATTACAGCCGGACAAGGCGTTAATGGTGTTTTTGAGTTAAATATATTCGTAAAAAATAATCGCTTTTATGAATATTATAAACTTTTTTAGGGATTATATCATATAAAACAACTTTTATCAATAGCCGCGGGGAAGCGGCAGTATCAGTAGTTGCGTATAAGTGAAACCACTTTGCCCAGCACGGCAACTTCTTTAACTATGATAGGCTCATAATTATCGTTTTCGGGCTGCAGGCGGAATCCGCCTTTTTCCTTGTAAAAGCGTTTTACCGTTGCCTCGTCATCAATAAGCGCAACAACTATATCCCCGTTTTCAGCCACGGGCGTGCGGCGCACAACTATAATATCGCCGTCCATAATATGGGCGTTTATCATGGAATCGCCGCGAACATGAAGCGCAAAATATTCGCCGCTTTTGTCAACCGCGGCAGGGATATATTCCTCTATCTGCTCCTGAGCAAGAATGGGCAGACCGGCAGTAACGGTGCCGAGCAGAGGTACTGCAACTGATTTTGCGCTGCCGCCGGTTAAGCGTATGGTGCGTTTAAGGTTTGGGTCCCTTTCTATATAGCCTGCTTTTTCAAGCGCGTTAAGGTTGTATTGCACCGTTGAGGTTGAGCGCAGACCGACCGCCTCGCCTATTTCACGCACGGACGGCGCTATTCCCCGCTCTTCAATAACACGCTGTATATAGTCTAACACCGCCTGTTGGGTTTTGTTTATTTTATTCAAAATATTTCACCGCCGTATGCAATTAATGCAGTATTAATTGTATATTATCTTATTTTAAACTGATTTTATTGTATCACAGGCGCATATAAAAGTCAAACATTTGTACTATTTTAAAGGTTTTAAAAAAAAGTGTTGACAAAAGTCTTTTAATATAATATAATCTACCTTGCTTGAAAGCAGTAACTGCAATACGGCTTTATAGCTCAGTTGGCTAGAGCATGCGGTTCATACCCGCAGTGTCACTGGTTCGAATCCAGTTAAAGCCACCAACGGCCCGGTGGTCAAGAGGTTAAGACACCGCCCTTTCACGGCGGTAACACGAGTTCAATTCTCGTCCGGGTCACCATATCATCCGCCAAAACTCAGGTTTTGGCGGATTTTTTGTTGTTTAAGCAAACGGAGGGAACTATAAAATTAAGGCGTACTGTTTACAATCCCTCAGTCAAAGCTAACGCTTTGCCAGCTCCCTTTACACAAGGGAGCCGAGGTTATAAACCACGGCGACCTTAGTTTTAATTGGCTCATTAAGTAAGGGAGCAGTTTCAACGCAAGTCGCTCCTACCTTACTGCCTCCCCTGTGTAAGGGGAGGTGGGTTGCCGCAGGCAACCCGGAGGGGTTGTTGTAAGCTCCTAAAGCATAAAAATGTAATTTACATTAAAAGGTGATGGTAATTATGGAAAAAATAAGCATAGAAGTTCTGCTGACGGGCGGCACTATCGGCAGCGCAGTTAAAGGCGGTATGATTTCACCGGCAGGCTCGCCTGCTGAAAAACTTAAAGCCTCGTACAAAAATGCCGGCGGCAAAGCGGAATTTGAATTTGTTTCGCCGTATACTATACTGAGCGAAAATCTGAACGCGGATAATATCAACGCTCTTGTCAGCAGCGCTCTCGGCGCATATAAAAGCGGTTATGATAAAATTATTATATGCCACGGAACCGATACTTTGCAGTATTCCGCCGCCGCTGTTTTGTATGCTCTTGCGGGCGCGCACTGTTCCTGCGTTTTTGTATCAGCCGCAAAACCGCTTGACGCAGAGGGCACAAATGGTTTTGATAATTTCTGCGCCGCTGCCGCTTTTCTTGAAAACACGGATATGCCCGGTGTGTATGCCGCATATAAAAACGGGGGCGAAAATGCAAAAATACTGCCCGCCGCACGCCTTGCGCTGCACGCAGAGGGCGGCGAAAGCCTTAACTGCGTAAACGGCGAATATGCCGCCGAATTTATTAACGGTAAAATTATACCTAATCCGCAGTTTGTTTTTGCCGAAAGTAAAAATATCGGTTTTCCTGTCCATTTTAAAAACTTTTCGGGCGTTGAGATAATAACTGCGGCTCCCGGGCAGGAGTACGCGCCGTGCAAAAGCGGCACACGCGCGGCAATTCTTAAGCCGTATCACTCCGGCACGCTTAATACGGCAAGCGCTGATTTCAGAAAGTTCTGCCAAAACGCCAAAGAAAGAAATATACCCCTTTTCGCCGTGGATATTAAGCCCGGCGCGCAGTATGAATCTTCATTTGAATTTGAAAAACTCGGCATAATTCCGATTGAAGGCGCGGCTTTCGCGGCAACATATATAAAGTTGTGGCTTGCCGGGGGCAAAAAAGGAAAAGAACTTGAGCAGTTTATTAAAACTTCATTCGCGGGGGAATTATAAATATTTTTATGTTAAAATTGCGCCGCCTAAAGGCGAACAGCATGCGGTTTTTTCCGCCTAAGTGTAAAATTTTATTGAGTTTGACAAAAATTTGACGAATAACGGCTTTATTTTGGTGGAAAAATATGTATTGATTTTGCTTTGTATATACTTTATAATATACTTTATAATATTTGCGTAAAAAATTGTATATTAAAAATCTTAATGTTTGAGAGGTAGTTTATATGAACGCATTAAACAAAAAAACAGTTGAGGATATTGATGTATCCGGAAAAAAAGTTCTTGTTCGCTGCGATTTCAATGTTCCGCTTAAGGACGGCGAAATTACTAACGACAAAAGAATAGTTGCGGCTCTGCCCACTATCAAATATCTTGTTGAGCACGGCGCAAAGGTTATTCTTTGCTCCCACCTTGGCAGACCAAAGGGCGAGTACAAGCCTGAATTCAGCCTTGCTCCGGTTGCAAAAAGGCTTTCAGAGTACCTTGGCAAAGAAGTTAAACTTGCAGAGGATGAAAATGTTGTAGGCGAAAACGCCAAGGCTATGGCTGCCGCTCTTAACGACGGCGATGTAATGCTTCTTGAAAATGTTCGTTTCAGAAAAGAAGAAACAAAGAATGAGGAAAATTTCTCTAAAGAACTTGCCTCACTTGCCGATATTTTTGTAAACGACGCTTTCGGCACCGCTCACAGAGCGCACTGCTCAACAACCGGCGTTGCTTCATATCTGCCCGCAGTATGCGGATTCCTTATTCAAAAAGAGATAACCTTTATGGGCGGCGCTCTTTCAAACCCGAAGAGGCCTCTTGTTGCCATCCTTGGCGGCGCTAAGGTTTCAGATAAAATAGGCGTTATCACAAACCTTATTGATAAGTGCGATACTCTTATTATAGGCGGCGGTATGGCTTATACATTTATGAAATCTCTGGGCCATAAGATAGGTACTTCTCTTCTTGAGGAAGACCAGGTTGAAAATGCCGGCAAAATGATGGAAGAGGCTAAGGCAAAGGGCGTTAAATTCCTTATTCCCGTTGATAATAAAGTAGGTAAGGAATATGATGAAAATACAGAGGCTATGGTAGTAAACAGCGATGAAATTCCCGACGGCTGGATGGGTCTTGATATCGGCCCTAAAACCCAGAAGATTTTTGCTGACGCTATCCAGGGCGCAGGCACAATTATCTGGAACGGCCCTATGGGCGTTTCAGAGTGGGATAACTTTGCACAGGGCACTATTGCCGTTGCAAAGGCTGTTGCCGAATCAGGCGCAATCTCAATCGTAGGCGGCGGTGATTCCGTTGCCGCTGTAACAAAACTCGGTTTCAGCGATAAGATGAGCCACATTTCAACAGGCGGCGGCGCTTCTCTTGAATTCCTTGAGGGCAAGGAACTTCCCGGCATTGCCGCTCTTATGGATAAAGACTGATAATAAAATCAGCGTACCAAGCCCGGCGCTTTGCCGGGCGCGGCCGCATTGTATATCAAAATTTTAAATTTTTTTAGATAAAAGAGGAATTGCTATGAATAAATCTCTTCGCAAGGCAGTAATTGCCGGTAACTGGAAAATGAATAACACTCCGTCCCAAACAACGGCTCTTATCAATGAGATGAAGCCGCTTGTTAAAGACGCTGATTGCGATGTTATCATCTGCGCGCCGTTTGTTGACCTTACCGCAGCGCTTGAGGCGGCTAAAGGCTCAAACATTATGATAGGCGCGGAAAACTGCCACTGGGCTGAAAGCGGCGCTTTCACCGGTGAAGTTTCAGCCGTTATGCTTAAGGAAATGGGCGTGCCTTATGTTATTATAGGCCATTCCGAGCGCAGGCAGTATTTTGGCGAAACAGATGAAACGGTAAATAAAAGAGTGCGCGCGGCGCTTAACGCAGGGCTTAAGGTAATCCTTTGCGTAGGTGAAGTTCTTGAGCAGAGAGAGCAGGGCGTAACTTTTGAAGTTGTGGGAATGCAGACCAAAATTGCTCTTCAGGGCGTTACGGCTGATGAACTTAAAAATGTTATAATCGCTTATGAGCCTGTATGGGCTATCGGCACGGGCAAGACTGCTACTGCTGAGCAGGCGGATGAAGTTAACGGCTATATCCGCAAGGTTGTTGAAGAACTTTACGGCAAAGACGCGGCGGACGCTTTCGTTGTTCAGTACGGCGGCTCAATGAATGCCAAGAACGCAGAGGAACTTCTTGCCAAGGAAAATGTGGACGGCGGCCTTATCGGCGGCGCTTCACTTAAAGCGCAGGATTTCTCGGTTATTGTTAAAGCGGCGTCTAAATAAAATCAAAAAGCCCTCCTCAAGAGGGCTTTTAATATATATCTTATTATTAATACAGAATTTCATCTCAGTTTAGGAGGAAGATACTGATGAAAAAACCGGTTGTATTATGTATTATGGACGGTTACGGAATTAATAAATCAGATAAGGGCAACGCCATTGCAATGGCTAAAAAGCCTAATCTTGATAAACTTATGGCTCAGTGCCCCATGACTCAGATTGGTGCGTCAGGGCTTGATGTAGGTCTGCCGGACGGCCAGATGGGAAACAGCGAAGTCGGCCACACAAATATAGGCGCCGGCAGAGTAGTTTATCAGCCGCTCACAAGAATTACAAAGGCTTTTGAGGACGGCGACGCTTATAAAAACGAAGTGCTTGTTAACGCAATGGAAAATGCAAAGGGCAGGGCGCTTCACCTGATAGGGCTTGTTTCACCCGGCGGCGTTCACAGCCACACTCAGCACCTTTACGGACTTATGGAAATGGCTAAAAAGCACGGTGTTGAAAATGTTTATATTCATGCTATTCTTGACGGCCGTGATGTTCCGCCCGCGTCCGCGGCAGATGACCTTAAGGAACTTGAGGATAAGATTGCCGAAATAGGCGTAGGCAAAATTGCCACCGTTACAGGCAGATTTTACGCTATGGACAGGGATAATATCTGGAACAGGGTTGAAAAAGCGTATGCGGCGTTTGTTTACGGCGAGGGCATTCAGGCAGACGACCCGATAAAAGCCGTTAAGGAATCTTATGAAACTATTGATGAGGACGGCAAACACCTTACTGATGAATTTGTTATCCCAACCGTTATCGGCGGCGAAGAGGGCAGAGTAAAGGCAAATGACAGCGTTATCTTCTTTAACTTCCGCCCGGACAGAGCCAGGGAAATTACAAGAGCGTTTGTTGACCCCGATTTTACCGGCTTTGAAAGAAAGAACGGATTTTTCCCGCTTAATTATGTATGTATGACTCAGTATGATGAGGAAATGCCGAATGTAAGCGTTGCTTTCCCGCCCGAAACGCTTAAAAACACCTTTGGCGAATATATTTCAAATCTCGGCAAAACCCAACTTAGGATTGCTGAAACTCAAAAATACGCGCATGTTACATTTTTCTTTAACGGCGGCGAGGAAAAGCAGTATCCCGGCGAGGACAGAATACTTGTTGATTCACCTAAAATTTCAACATTTGACCTTATGCCTGAAATGAGCGCGCCGGAAGTTTCCGAAAAACTTAACGCCGCTGTAAGAAGCGGAAAGTATGACGCTGTTATAGTAAACTTTGCAAACTGCGATATGGTTGGCCATACGGGAATTATTCCGGCGGCAGTAAAGGCTGTTGAAACGGTTGATTCCTGCGTAGGTTCGCTTGCCCAGGCTGTTAAAGAGATGGACGGCGTGCTGCTTGTTACGGCAGACCACGGCAATGCGGATAAAATGCTTGATGAAGACGGCGAACCGTTTACCGCTCACACAACAAATCCTGTTCCGTTTATAGTTGTAAACTATCCGTGCAAACTGCGCGAGGGCGGCAGGCTTTGCGATATTGCACCCACAATGCTTAAAATTATGGGCCTTGAGCAGCCGGCTGAAATGACGGGAGAGTCAATTATATTATAATTTTTCCCGATTTTAAGAGGACGCTGAAAACTCTTTTTTCGGCTGTATTACCGTGTTTTTGGGCTTAAATGTTTTTTATGCCCGGTTTTACTTGCCCAAAATAAATGAACGATTTTTTTAAAGTATTTAGATAAATTATGAACATTTCATAAATTTTCATAACTAATACTAAATCCAATAGAAGGTCATTCCATTGCAAGCGTAAAATATGGTAATATTTCTCACGGGGTGTTATTATGAAGAAAATAGACAAGCAGGCTATACTCGGCCTGCGCATTATGCAGAGGAGAAAGCAACTCGGCATTAACCAAAGTGAACTCGCAGAACAAATTGGTTTAAGCGAGCACCAGATTTCAAATATTGAAACCGGCAGAAGTTATCCGAGAATGAAAAGTTTTATCCGTATCTGTGAAATCCTTGAGGTGAACGCCGATTACTTTATTTCCGGCGCTATGAAAGATGATATTGATGAAAATATTATTGATATGATTTCATCTCTTTCAGAAGAAGAGCAGAAAACTGTTTGGAAACTGCTTGATACTTATATTCACCGCAATGATGATTCAAGAGTGTAAAAAATAAAAAATCCGGCGGAAAACACCGTCGGATTTTTTATTGCTTATTCGCTTTGCAACTGTTAAAATAAAAGTAAAGTAAATAAGTAAAAATGTTATTATAAGATTATAAATCGGTTAAAGGGGCGGAGATTAATGATTTTTGATAAAGCGCAGAATATGGCGCAGTATTATGACGGCGCGCCGCTGCTTGAAAAGTGCGCTGATTTCATTAAGAAGTTTGAAAATGAAAACCTGCCAGACGGTTCTTATGAGATAGATTCAGACAGAGTTTTTGCAAATATTCAGTCTTACCGCACAAAGCCGCAGAGTGAGGACAGCCGCTTTGAGGCGCACAAAAAATATATAGATGTTCAGTATATTGTTTCCGGCATAGAAAAAATTCGCTGGGCAAAACTCGGCGATCTTACTCAAACGGAAGAAAGGTATTCAAAGGGGCAGGATATTGCCTTTTATACGGGAAACGCAAAATTTGATTTTGTGCTTACAAAAGGCACTTTTCTTATGCTTTATCCGCAGGACGCTCATATGCCCGGCCTAAGTGATGAAAAAGATGTGAATGTAAGAAAAATTGTGTTTAAAATAATTGCAGATGAGTAAAACGCGCGGTGGATTAATTTTCGCCGAGAACGCTCAGTGTTATTTCTATAAACCGCTTTAAAACGGGGTTCGATTTTAAAGTTGAATAGTAAATGCCGAATGAAACCGGGGCGGAGTCTGAAATCGGAATGAATTTCAGGCTTTCGTCCTTTTTTGCGGGCAAATCCGGCTGCACACAATAGCAAAGCCCCGCCTGCACAAGCGGTTTTGCACATTCATAATTATCGCAAAGATATATCTGGCTCTGTTTAAGCGTTGCAGAGGCGTCGGTTACCACCTTGTAAATTTCCGGCATATCGCGCTGGCGCGAAATAAGGGCAATGCTTTTTCCTTTTAAATCATCAATTTTCAGGGAATCGTGTTTTGCAAATTCACTATCCGGCGAGCAAACGCAGCAAAGGCTGCTTTTTTTCAGTTCTTTATATATTATGCGGTTGTGCGCAGGCACATCTGCTTTGTATGAAAAAATAACATCCACCGTTTCGTTTTCCGTAAGCGCTGAAACAGTCATAAACGGCGTTATTTTAACAACGGGGCGGCACTGCGGCAGTTCCTTTGCCACGCGGCGCAAAACGGGCGGCAGGGTTTTGGTTATAGGAATGCTGCGGCAGGTTATGCCGATCGGCAGCACTTCAGCCGCGCTTTTATCGCTTATTCTTGCCTTTGCCGTGTTAAGTATTTTCAGCGCGTCAGACGCAGGGCCTATAAACCGTATACCGTCCCTTGTAAGTTCCACGCTCTTGCTTGTTCGGTTAAAAAGTTTTGTGCCGAGTTCTGATTCAAGCGAATTTATCTGGTGGCTGACGGCAGGCTGGGTCATTCGCAGTTTTTCCGCCGCGCGTGAAAAATTCAGGCAGGCGGAAACCTCCATAAAGCATTCAAGTTGAACTGTATTCATTAAATATCACCCGCTTGTTAATAATTTATCAATTAAATATTTATCAATAAACATCTTTTATAGATAATAAACTATTTTTATTTGAAAATCAAGCGGATTTGTGATATATATTTATATGTAATTATTTGTTTGCGCGTTAATTGTAAGCGGGCAAACTTTTACAAGAAGGTGGTATCAATACAAACAAAAGAGGAAATCATAAAGTTGAACAAAGATATTTCCATATCTATAGATAAGTATATGGATATCCGCACCGAAAAGTTTGGCCTTACGGCGGCGCAGGGAATACTGCTGCTTTATGTTGCCGACAACGGCGGTGTAAATGTTTCACAACTTAAAAAATTTGTGGATACCTCTAAAAGCACTGTTTCAGCCACGCTTAAAAGGCTCTGCGGCAAGGGCTTTGTAACCCTTGAGACTTTGGCAGACGATAACAGGCAGAAAAAAGTTGTACCCACCGAAAAAGCGCTTCGTGTTAAAAACAGCCTTTCCCGTGAATTTACCGCTATTTGCGATGAACTTTTCGGCGGCTTTTCGCAGGAGGAACTGAATACAGTTTTTAAATTTCAGCAAACTGTTATTGAGCGCGCACGCAGCGGCTTTAAAAACTATATGGAAACGGAGGAATAACAGTGAAAACAGTACTTAAATATGTTAAGAATTATAAAAAAGATTCATTCTTAACTATCTTTTTCACCATGCTGGAAGTTATTATGGAAGTTTTGCTGCCGTTTGTAATGTCTTACATAATTGATGACGGTATTGAAGCAGGAAACATAAATAATGTTTATCTTTTCGGCGGCATAATGCTGGTTATGGCGGCTTTCAGCCTTGCTTTCGGCGCACTCGGCGGAAGATATGTTGCAAGGGCGTCTTCCGGATTTGCCGCTAACCTAAGAAAGGGCATATATGATAAGGTTCAAACATTTTCCTTTTCAAATATAGACCATTTCAGCACGGCAAGCCTTGTAACACGAATGACAACGGATGTTACAAATATTCAAAACGCTTATATGATGACTTTAAGAATTGCCACAAGGTCGCCGCTTACTCTTATCTTTAGTTGGATAATGTGTTTCTTTATCAGCAAGAAGATAAGCCTTGTGTTCTTTGTTGCAATTATTCTGCTCGGCTGCGTGCTTGCAATTATCATTAAAGCGTCGCTCAAATATTTTGATAAGGCTTTTGATACATATGATAAGGTAAATTCCGATATTCAGGAAAATATCTCCGCAATCAGGGTTGTAAAATCATATGTGCGTGAAGAGCACGAAATCAAAAAGTTTGATAAGGTAGTTAAACTCCTTAAAAAATTCTTTATTAAAGCGGAAAGTTATTTAACCCTTAACTCGCCCGCACTTATGATATGTGTTTACGGCTGCACTATTGCCATTTCCTGGTTTGCCGCTCATTATATCATTGCCGGCGATATGACAACGGGTAATCTTACTACTCTTCTTTCATACATAATGCAGATACTTATGAGCCTTATGATGCTCAGTATGATATTTGTTATGATAGCAATGAGTTCAGCAAGCGTTCACCGTATTGCTCAGGTAATTAACGAGCAGCCTGATATTCACAATCCGGAAAATCCCGTTGAGGAAGTTAAGGACGGCAGTATTGATTTTAATCATGTAAACTTTTCTTACAGAAAAGACAGCGATAAGAACGCTTTGAATGATATTGATATTCATATTAAATCGGGTGAAACCATAGGTATTATCGGCGGCACGGGCAGCGGCAAGAGCAGTTTTGTAAATCTTATCTGCCGCCTTTATGATGTAAGTTCCGGCAGCGTATGCGTCGGCGGAGTTGATGTTAGGAATTACGATACGGAAGCGCTCAGAAATCAGGTTTCTGTTGTGCTGCAAAAGAATGTGCTTTTCTCCGGCTCAATTCTTGATAACCTCAGGTGGGGCAATCCTAACGCCACTGAGGAAGAATGTATAGAGGCGTGCAAATCCGCCTGCGCTGATGAATTTATTGAGCGTATGCCGGATAAATACAATACATTTATAGAGCGCGGCGGCACGAATGTTTCCGGCGGCCAGAAACAGAGGCTCTGTATTGCCAGGGCGCTGCTTAAAAAGCCTAAAGTTCTTATCCTTGATGATTCCACTTCCGCTGTTGATACAGCAACGGACGCCAAGATTCGCGAGGCGTTCAGAACAAAGATTCCGAATACTACAAAGATAATTATTGCCCAGCGTATTTCCAGCGTTAAGGACGCGGACAGAATTATCGTGCTTGACGAGGGCAGGGTAAACGGATTTGATACACATGAAAACCTTTTGAAGAATAACGATATATACAGCGAAATCTTCGAGTCCCAGCAGGGCGGCGGAGATTTTGACCAGCAGTAAGAAAGGGGGGCGCATTATTATGAACAATAATAAAAGCAATCTCAGAAACGGCGCCAAATCCTTTTCGCGCATTCTGAAATACATGGTTGCAAACAACAAAGTAGCATGGTTTTTTGTTATAGTTTGCATTATTATATCCGCGTTCGCGCAGATGCAGGGAATGGTATTCATTCAGTCCCTTGTAGATGATTATATAGAGCCTATGATTGCGGCCGGCTCAAATGATTACAGCGGGCTTGCGGCCGCGCTTATAAAAGTTGCGGTTATTTATGTTGTGGGCATAGTTGCGCAGCTTACATATTCAAGAATTATGGTAAATGTAACTCAGGATACTATGCAGAAACTGCGTACAGACCTTTTCAGCAATATGGAAAAACTGCCGATTAAATATTTTGACACTCACGCCCACGGCGATATTATGAGCGTTTATACAAACGATATTGATACAATGCGCCAGTTGATAAGCCAAAGTATTCCGCAGATTTTCAACTCTGTTATAACGCTTTTGTTCTCGCTTGTTGCAATGATTCGTATGAATATTGTACTTGCGCTGATTACGGTGCTTATGGCGTGCGTTATGCTTATAGTTACAAGGAAATTCACCCAGCGTTCGGGCAGATATTTTGATAAACAGCAAAAAGCGCTCGGCGAGGTAGACGGGTTTATTGAGGAAATGCTTGACGGCCAAAAAGTTGTTAAGGTATTCTGCCACGAGGAAAAAGCAAAGGCTGATTTTGATAAAATCAACGAGGAACTTCGCTTCAGTTCTTATAAGGCAAACAAATACGCTAATATGATGATGCCTGTTAACGCTAACATCGGAAACCTCAGTTATGTTTTGTGCGCCGCTGTTGGTTCCGCTCTTGCTCTCGGCATTGGCGGCGCAACCGGTATTGCGGGCGCAACAGTCGGCACGGTAGTTGCCTTTATGGGTCTTAACAAGAGTTTCAGCCAGCCTATTGCTCAGATAAGCCAGCAGATGAATTCAATTATTATGGCGGTTGCCGGCACAAAGCGTGTTTTTGCTCTGTTTGATGAAAAGCCGGAGGAAGACCACGGCTATGTTGAAATGGTAAACGCCGTGCAGAATGAGGACGGTACTCTTACCGAAACTGACCACAGAACAGGCGTTTGGGCTTGGAAGCATCCGCACCAGGCTGACGGTTCCGTTTCATACAAAAAACTTGAAGGCGCAATCGTGCTTGACGGTGTAGATTTCGGCTATACGGATGATAAAATGGTTTTGCACGATATTAAACTTTACGCTGAGCCGGGCCAGAAGATAGCGTTCGTTGGCTCAACCGGCGCGGGCAAAACAACCATTACAAACCTTATTAACCGCTTTTATGATATTCAGGACGGCAAAATCAGGTATGACGGCATTAATATTACAAAAATCAAAAAGCCGGATTTGCGCCGCACACTCGGCATAGTTTTGCAGGATACACACCTGTTTACAGGCACTATTATGGATAATATCCGTTACGGCAAGATTGACGCTACTGACGAGGAATGTATCGCCGCCGCCAAACTTGCAAATGCACACGGATTTATTACCCGCCTGCCGGACGGCTATGATACAATGATAGACGGCGACGGCGGCAACCTTTCTCAGGGTCAGTGCCAGCTGCTTGCAATTGCAAGAGCGGCAGTTGCAGACCCGCCCGTGCTTATCCTTGATGAGGCTACCTCTTCAATTGATACAAGAACGGAAGAACTTGTGCAGAAAGGTATGGACGCTCTTATGAAGGGCAGAACTACATTTGTTATTGCCCACCGTCTTTCAACCGTTAAGAATGCGGATTGCATTATGGTGCTTGAGCACGGCAGAATTATTGAGCGCGGCAGTCATGATGACCTTATCGCTCAGAAAGGTAAATATTACCAACTTTATACGGGCAATTTCGCCGAACGCCCGGCATAAAATAAATAAACGCTCCGCTTTTGCGGAGCGTTTTTGCGTTTATTAAGGCAGTTTGGTGCGCGCGCAGAATTAATCAACCGCCCGTTTTGTTTTTTTATAAAGTTTACTCGGAGCAGTTATTTTTATAATCAGCCCCACTTAAATACTATTTCATACCCGGCGGCGATTTCGGAAAAAAGATTTTCCAAAGTTTTCTGCGCGCTTTCCTGCGCTTTTTCAATCAAGCCGTTTTCTTTTGCATCATTGATTAACTTGTTTTCCAATTCGGTTTGAGAATTTGTAAAATCCTCAATTGTTAACTGATTAAAAATATTTTTGCTCTGCTTAGTGTCCGTAATAGAAGACGGGTCTATGTAGATATTTGTAATATCAATTTTTATATTTTCAATGGTTATAACATTCGTTTTTGCATTCACATTAACTTTTGCGTCCGCAAGGTTTGTTATTCCCGCCTCAACATAGCCCGTGTAAGTAAATTGCATTGATTTACTGTTTATCTTAAGTTTCTCGCCGATTTTGCTTTTGTATATATCGCCCGAATCATAAGTTGAGGTCTGCTGATAAAGACCCGTGTTAATTTCCGCTTGTTCTTCAAGTTTATCCTCAATTGCGGATACGGTTGAGACGGAATAGCGTTGCGGCGATATTTTAAGTTTTATATCGTCAAAGTTGTACCCGCATAAGAAACCGCAGGCTACGCCTATTATTAACGAAAGGATAACCGCAGCAATAATTTGAAATACCTGCCTGATGGTTTTCCTTTTAATGCCTCTGAGTTCACTCTGTATTCCGCCGAGCGCGTCTAAAAGTTCATTTTGCTTTTCTTTTTCGGTTAACACACTAATCTCCTCTGCACATCTGTTATATTTTTAACAATTATATTATAACAATTATATATACCCTGTTCAACAGAAATTAACAAGTTTTGCAGTGCAGAATTGATTTTATTGCTGATTTAACAATGGGCTATATGTTTATTCCGATATTTCAAGCAATTTTTGGGATACCCGCGCCTGAACATCAATGTAATAAGCAGTTTCCGCCGCGTTTAAATCTTCGTTTCCCCATTTTTCAAAATCCTCGGCGAACTGAGCGTATTTTTTCATATAGTCCGCATAGTCGGCAAGGATTGACGGGTCGTTGCCGCCGGATTCGTTATATTTTTTCATAAATTCCACATATTCGTTCATAAACTCTTCGTAACTGTCCATCGCGGCTTTGAAATCAGGGTCTATATCGCCGGAATTATTTTCCGCGGCAGTTGTGCTTTGCGCCTGCGTTGTATCTTCTTCGGCGGGCTGAGTGGTTTCAACGCTTTCTTCGTCAGGGGCGCTGATGCTGATACTTATAATGTTAAAGCCTTCGTATTTAACGGTAATATCCCAGCCGTCGGCATTTTTTGCAGAATAATATCCGTCGCTTTTATCATAGTCCGCGTTAAAGCCTTTTTCAGAACATTCAGTCACATAATCGTTATAATCATCTTTTGTCATACCGCTTATGTAAACTGAAAATCCGTCTTCCTGCTCATAGCTGAAATTACCCATCAGCGATTTCGGCACGGGCAGCAGTTTTCCCGCTTCGCTTTCCGGCCAGTTGATTTTGCTGAATTCCATAGGGGCGGATAAATCAATCGTCATTATTTTATCGCTTTCATTATAATTTAAATCAAGTTTATTGCCGCTTTCGTTATAAGCGCTGTAATGGGTTGAGCCGGAGTCCCCGTCAATAGTAAAGCCGCTATCTTTGCATGATTCAGTGTATTCGGCATACTGCTTTTCTGAAATACGGTTTATATCAACCCATAAATTATCCTGCGAGTTGGTGTGAACTACGCCCCTGTCCTTAGGCGGCTGAGGCAGAATATCTCCTAAAATCATATCCGCCCATACAATTTTTTCATTTTCTTTTACCGCGCTTGATATTTTACCGGCTATTGCAATAACCGCAATAATCACAATTAAAATAAACCACCACCTTTTATAAAAAGGCTTTTTCTTTTTCTTTGGTTTGTCCGGCTTGAATTGCTGATAAGTCGGGTAATTCTGCTGCTGCGGGGTTGTTTTCGCCTCCGGCGCATTACCCGGGGTTTCAATAACTGCGGTGCCGCAGTTAGGGCAAATACTGCCTTCAAATTCGGTTTGGCATTTACTGCATTTCATAAATAAATCCTCCTCATAATTGAGTTTAATTTTTTCGGATACCCCGCCGCCGAAAAGGGGTATCCTTTTTTTGAATTACTGCTGAAGCGCCGTTTTCGGCTTTTACTTGGCTTTCTTTTCGTTGTTAATCATTGTTCTTATCCATTTTTCACTGTATCCGTATTTAGTGGCAAGTTGTTTGATGTTATGCCCGTTATATTCTTTTAACACCTGCTTGCATATAAATTCCGAAGTGAAAAAGTTTACCGGGAAATTGACCTGCTGACCGCGAAACGCGGAATGTAAGACTAACGCCACCTCCACTCCAAGCAAATTTGCAATTTCGTTATAAACGCCGTTTAGGTATTCACTTTCAATATTCTTAGGGTCCATATCAGTAAAAACCTCTTTCATCATCATTAACTCCTTTCTATTATGATTTATCGCAACGGACTTGTATAGAGCGGTTATTCAAAGAACATATCGGCGGAACTATTCCCTGAATATTTCTCGCTCTCATAACAGAACTTGTTATTTTCGCGAGGTACAAAAAAGCGCCGCTTTTTGAACTGCTTCCGCTCTCATAACAGAACTTGTTATTTTCGCGAGGCATAAAAAAATGCCGCCTGATAAACAGGCGGCGGGGGAATATTGATAAAGTGAATATTAAAATTAATAATAAAAAATCAGGAACGCGCTTGAACGGCGAGTTCCTGATTCGTTAAGGCTGTTTTTACAGCGTATTTTATTGTCTGAAATAAGAAATTAAGTTATAATAACTGCGGGAGGTCATTATGAAAGCAGTTGTTTTTGATATGGACGGCGTTTTGTTTGATACGGAAAAGCTCGGATTTGCCGCTTGGGATTACGCAAGCAAAAAAATGAATATTCTGCCGGCAAGCGAACTTGCGTTTAAAACGCTCGGAATGAATGCTGCCGCCGTGGACGAAGTGCTAAAAGAGCGTTACGGCGCTGATTTTGATATAAAAAAATTCCGCTCTTTATGCCGCGGATACACATATGATTATTTTAAAATGCACGGTGTGCCGCAAAAACCTTACCTTAAAGAATCCCTAAGCCGCCTGGAAGCGGACGGATTTAAAATTGCGCTTGCGTCATCAACAGGAAAAGAGGGCGTTTACAGAAATCTTAAAGACGCTGATATAGAATATTTTTTCAGCGCGGTTATCTGTGGCGATATGATTGAAAAATCAAAACCCGCGCCCGATATTTATCTTAAAGCCGCTGAAACGCTCGGCGTAAACCCTGCGGAGTGCTTTGCTGTTGAAGATTCAAAAAACGGTATTATTTCCGCGTGTTCGGCGGGTATGAAAGTTATTATGATTCCCGATTTGTGGCAGGGAAGCCCCGAAACCGATTCACTGCTGTTTGCCAAGTGTGAAAATCTGCGCCTTGCGGCACGGCGCATAATTGATAACGAATAATTTGTTGCATATCATATTTAATTTTTAATTAAATAATAAACATTTCTGAAAAACGCCGCCGCGAATTTAAAAAAATTATTTTTTTGCAGACAGAAATATGATTTCAGCCGTCTTAATAAGTGAGAGGCTCTCCAAATCATTTGAAAGGCGATGATAATATGTCATTATTAAGAAAAAGAAAAACGGATTCGGGCAGTAAACATATTATGAATGTACCGATGCTTGACCTCAGGCGCTATGTGCCGGACGCGCTTAAAAATATAGAAACTTTGAATGCCGCAATAGTAGTTTTGCCTAAAGAGGAAAACAGGGAACTTATGGTTGCTTACGGAAGTATTCCGCGCAAAAATGTGGCGTCTGAAATATATGTTGAGAATGACAGCGAAATAAAATTTTGCAACGGTTTTAGCGAAATTGACTGCGCTGTGTGCGATGAAAACACCGTGTATTTTATAAACGGCTTTGCCGTAATAAAAAACGCGGCTGAGCGAACAATAAGCGTTGTATTTAACGGCAGCATAATATGTGAAAACGGCGCCAAAATCAATTTAATATTTTGCAACGGCGAGGCGAAATATGTTGATTTCAAGATAAAAAGCGTAAAGCACTTTTCTAAAAACCTGACTGTGGATAAAGATTTTATTGAAAATATTGAGGACGGCACCGTGGTTTCGTGCGGAAATATTTTAACTCTGCCGCTTGATGTTACGCCGGATTTGCTTAAGAGCAAAAAAATATATTTCTTTGCCGGAAATACTATAAAATGCGCTAAGCGGGCGCTTGGAACAGTTCAAACAATGTCCTTTGCGAAGGATTATAAAACTTTAATTTAGTTATGGAAGATGAAAATATTGCCGCGTTATTCGGTGAGATATACGAAAAATATTATAAAAAAATACTGCGCTTTTTCAGGGCCGATTTTTCCTGTGAGGATTCTGAAGACCTTACACAGCAGTCTTTTTTGCGGCTTTGGGCGTGGCTGCCCGGCGCCGGTTCGGTTAAAAACGGCGGCGCTCTGATATTCCGAATAGCCAAAAATGTGTGCGCGGACAGATACAGAAGCACGGCGCTCAGGCTGGATACTATGCCGCTGTATGATTTTGTTGATATTCCTGCGCCGTCCGGCTGGCATTACGCTGTTGAACTGCGGATTGCGCTGCGCTCGCTTAGCGTTAAGGAACAGGAAATTCTGCTTATGAAAGCGCAGGGATTTACAAGTGACGAAATCGGCGGCGCGTTTGGCTTAAGCGGTTCTGCCGTTCGCACGCGCCTGCAAAAAATTAAGAAAAAACTGCAAAGTGAAATTCATAGCAATTAAATTTTGTTGGGGTATTATTGCGCTGGTTTGCGCAAACAGGCTTGCAAAATGAGCATAATAAAAAAGGGACTGCCTTTCGTATGCGAAAGGCAATCCCTTTTGTTTTTTATATGAAATTTGCGGAAATATGCGTTATTCCCTGCCGCCGGTAACGATCGTATAGTAGGATCGGGAAGTAATGCGGTAAACGATCACATACAAAACCGCAAAGACCAGGAAACAGGCAACCGTTGTGCCGATCAGCAGAGTCGGGTTTGTGAAACCGAGCAGCGTGATTGTTCGGTTGATCAGCGGAAAATTGAATGCAAGGTGGATTCCCGCCGTGATTAGCGGCGCGAAAAAGACGGTGAGCACCTGCGAGTTAATGCTCTTTTTGATTTCTTTTTCCGTCATGCCCACTTTTTTCATAATGTCAAACCTCGAGCGGTCCTCATACCCCTCGGAAATCTGTTTGTAGTACATGATCAGCACCGCGGCAAAAACAAATACAATGCCAAGCAGGATCCCAAGGAAAAACAATCCACCGTAAAGCCCCATAAAAGCCTCCAGGCTGTCCGCAATGCTGTCTGTTGAAATATCGCAGCCCGAAGCGGTGAGTTCGGTATTACTGTCCATATTTTCGTTAAATCGGTCAGTTAGGGCGGATAATTCTTCCGTTTCGCAGTCAAAATCAGAACCTATGATATAATGTGAACTCAAGACTTTGTTGCCGTTTGGTTCAGTTATATCCGCAAACCGGGCAATATATTCGTCGTAATTCGGCACAAAAAGATAAATGCTGTCGTTTACAGAACTGGTATCGATTCCGTAGCCGATATAGTCATCCACATATTTCTTGATCTTCAGTTCGCCTGTGCCGTTGATGTTAACTGTGCTTTCGTCATAGTCCGAAAGTTTTGTTATATAGGCGATAGCCTCGTTTTCCCCAAGTGTTTCGTTTTTGCCCATCAGGCGGTTGTAGTCCTCCAGCGGCACGATCAGTACATTATATGCATTGCTGTAATAAAAACCGTTCGTAACGATCTGAAAATCATTGCCGCTGACATTTGCTGAAAAATCAGAAAGGCGGTAACTGATCTTGTTCAGTGGGGTAACGCCGCTTTCTTTTGCTGTTCTTTCAAATATATTATTTGTGCTGTTTATGATGCTGTCATCAATACTACCGTCCTGTGCAGCGCGAATATCTATTACCAGATCGCGGGGATAGCGTGTGCGCAGGCTTTCGTCCATGCCTGTATACAGGCACACCGTGCAGGAAATCATCACAAGCACCATTGTGCTGAGTATGCAGATGGAGGCAAGCCCTGCACCGTTTCTTTTCATTCGGTATGCCATGGTGGAAACGGATATAAAATGATTGGTTTTGTAATAATAATGCTTGTTTTTCTGCAACGCCTTGCAAAGCGCAACGGAGCCGGAGATAAACAGCATATAGGTTGCAACGATAACCATAATGACGGCAACGAAGTACATAAAGATCGCCGCCATAGGATCGGTGATCGTTACGGCAATCACATAGGCGCCGGCAAGAATCAGTGCGCCGAGTACGGCAATCACCCAGTTCGCTTTCGGCGGCTTTTCGCCGGTGCTTTCGCTTTTCAGCAGGTCAACCGGGTTGGTCATATGGATCTGCCGCAGCGCACTGAGCAGGATCAAAATAAAGATCACGGCAAACCACAAAAATGTTGTGCCTATGGAATCCGGCGAAATGCTTAATGAAAAATCTGCGCTGGCTGTTAAAATGTTTACCATTAAAAGCTGGGCGAATTTTGAAAACAGCAGTCCGCACGCCAGACCGGATGCCATGGAAATGCAGAAGATCACGGCGTTTTCCCAAAACAAAACTCTGGAAAGATTGATTTTATCCATTCCCAGAATGTTGTAAAGGCCGAATTCCTTTTTTCTTCTGCGTATTAAAAAGGAATTGGTGTAAAACAGGATCAGCAAAGAAAAAATGCCAAGCACATAGGTGCCGAAAACCAGAATACCCTGTATCTGTTCGCCGCCCGTTACTTCAAGCATGGATTCGTCTTTGCTTAAAAACGCCACAATGTAAAACATGGCGATCATTCCCACACAGGTCAGAATATACGGCAGGTACAGTTTTTTATTCTTTTTTATGCCGTCCCATGCAAGGCGCAGGTAAAATGCTTTTTTCATACGGCATCACCGCCCGTAGCAAGCATGGTCAGCGTGTCGGAAATGCGCTGGTAAAGCTGTTCGTCCGTGCAGCCACCGCGGTAAATTTGGTGAAACACCTCGCCGTCTTTAATGAAAAGCACTCTACCCGCGTGGCTCGCCGCCTTAACGGAGTGGGTTACCATCACAATCGTGTGCCCGGCGGTATTGATCTCCTCAAACAGCCTTAACAGTTCGTCCGTTGCCTTGGAATCCAGCGCGCCCGTGGGTTCATCTGCCAGAATCAGTTTCGGATTTGTTATTACGGCTCTGGCAACTGCCGCTCTCTGTTTCTGACCGCCGGAGATCTCGTAAGGATATTTTTTCAGAATTTCCGTTATGCCCAACTGGGCGGCAATTGGCGGCAGCAGGCGGTGCATCTCCTCATACTTCATGCCCGCAAGCACCAGTGGAAGATAAATATTGTCCTCCACGGAAAATGTGTCCAACAGGCTGAAATCCTGAAAAACAAAGCCGATGTTTTGCCTCCTGAATGCGGCAATATTCTTTTCCCGGATAGAGGAAATGTCTTCCCCGGCGATTCTGACTGTGCCGGATGTTGGTTTGTCAAGCGCGGCAAGAATGTTTAAAAGTGTTGTCTTTCCGGAGCCGGATTCACCCATTACGGCAACATATTCGCCCTGCTCCACACTGAAAGAAACATTGCGCAGTGCCGTTACCTGATTTCCCCCGAAGCGGGTTTGATAGATCTTTTTGATTTGTTTTACTTCAAGAATACTCATTCGTATCTCTCCTTTCCTGCTGTCATTATAGCAGGAAGGGGAAATGCAAGCCATCGAATGTGCTTACATTTCCCCGTGTATTTCTTACGGTGCTGTAAGAAGTGAAAAACTATTCCGTTTCCAGTTTTTTGCTTCTCAGATCCAAATAAACTGCTGTGCCTTCGCCAGATTCCGCCCATATGCGGTGGTTCAGGTTATCGCAGATCCGTTTGCACAGATAGAGACCGAGTCCGCTTGCTTTTTTATCCGCCCTGCCGTTCAAACCGGTGTAGCCGCGTTCAAATATTCTGGGCAGATCTTCGGGCGCGATGCCGATGCCGGTGTCCTTTATGCAAAGTATACCAGGTGTTTTCATGGAAACTCTGATTTCGCCGCCGGAGGGCGTGTATTTTACGGCGTTAGAAAGGATTTGCTCAATCACAAACAAAAGCCATTTTTCGTCTGTAAGCGCCGTAAATAATGTTTTTTCATATTCCAGTTTCAGCTTTTTTGAAATGAACTGGCCGGAAAAATGCCGAAACGCTTGTTTTAACAGTTTATCCAGATCATATTTTGAAATCACATAATCCGTGCTCTCACTGTCCAGGCGCAAATAGCAGAGCACCATTTCAACATATTGCTCAATTCTGAACAAATCATCGCTGATTGTGCGGGAAAGCGGCGAATCTTCATTTTGCAGGGTAAGGTGCATGGAGGCGATCGGAGTTTTGATCTGGTGCACCCACACCGTGTAATATTCCACCATATCGCTGAATTTACTGCTGAACGCCTCTTCCTCTGCTTTGATCTCCTGCCGCAGACTGGCAATAATATTTTGGTAATCTTCATCATCCTGCGTGAGCCGCTCGGGCAGATCCTCTATCAGTTCTGCGCGTATTTTTTCGATCTCGCACAGCGTTTTGTGCTTGTGCCTTGCTTTGGAAAGATCCACTGCCGCGATCAATGTGCCAATGCAAAGGCATACAATGGCAGGGTAGACCACCGCACCTGCGGGCAGATGATATAAAACAAACGCGCACAGAAAGATCAGGCAAAACAAAAGAAAAGTCAAAATCAGCGTTCTGCGTTTTCTTAAATATGTTAAAAAGAATTTCAATAGATCACCTTACTCAATAATGTAGCCTACGGAAAATTTGGTTTTAATAAAATTCTGCAATCCTGCGCCGTCCAATTTTTTGCGCAGGCGGTTAATATTTACCGTCAGGGTATTGTCGTCAATAAAACTGTCCGTCTGCCAAAGGCTTTGCATCAGTTTTTCACGGCTCACCGCCTTGCCTTTATTTCGCATCAGTTCCAGCAGGATCCGGTATTCGTTCTTGCTAAGTTCAACCGTTTTTCCGTTATATTCCAGTACGCCCCTGCCAGTGTCCAGCAGCGCGCCTCTGTGTTCCAAAATAGGGGAGGCGGGTGCAAAATCATATGCCCTGCGCAGCAGGGCATTCATTTTGGCAATCAGCACATTCAGATCAAACGGCTTTGCAATAAAATCATCCGCACCCATATTCATTGCCATCACCATGTTCATATTGTCCGCAGCGGAGGATATAAACAGAATCGGCACGCTGGATACGGCGCGGATCTTTTCACACCAGTAATAGCCGTTGTAAAACGGCAGGGATATGTCCAGCAGCACCAATTGCGGGGAGTATTCTGAAAACTCGCCTAAAATATTTGAAAAATCATCTGCGGCCTTTGCCGCAAATCCCCAGCTTTCTGCTTCTTTTTTGATCGCGCAAGCGATCCTTTCATCATCCTCAATAATCAGTATTTTATACATGTCCTACAGACCACAGCCTTTCCGGCGTTCATTTTAGCAAATAACGGTGTTTCGTTCAAGCAGATCCCTGTTATATTACAATATTGTTAGAATCTTTTTGCTTTTTTATCGATCTTTCTATGAAATCCGCCCACTGTCCCTGCACTATGCGAAAGGCAATCACTTTTGTTTTTTATATGAAATTTACGGAAATATGCGTTATTTTCCGCCGAAAAAAGCGCGGGCAATACGCACTGTTTCCATTGCGTCTTTTGCGTACCAGTCGGCGTGTATCATATCTGCGTAAGACTGGGTGAGTACCGCTCCGCCCACTATTACTTTTGCGTTTGTGTTTCGGTGCAGAAGTTCAATCGTTTTTTCCATTGCGGGCACGGTAGTGGTCATAAGCGCTGAAAGCCCTACTAATTTAACATCGTTTTCTTTAACGGATTTAAGCACTTCTTCTTCCGGCACATCTTTGCCCAAGTCTATAACATCAAATCCGTAATTTGAGAGCAGTACTTTTACTATGTTTTTGCCTATATCGTGAATATCGCCGTGAACGGTGGCTATAATTACCGTTTCGCCGCGCTCTTCTTTTTTGCCGCTCATTATCATCTTTTCCTTAATTACATCAAAAGCGGCTTTGGCGCTGTCCGCACTCATAAGAAGTTGGGGCAGGAAAATACGGTTGTTTTCAAACCCGACGCCAACTTCGTCCAGCGCCGGAATTA
Organism: uncultured Eubacterium sp.; assembly: GCA_944380635.1. Lineage (GTDB taxonomy): Bacteria > Bacillota > Clostridia > Oscillospirales > Acutalibacteraceae > Eubacterium_R. Next base: position 45,155 of record CALWID010000014.1, read on the forward strand.
TATAATTGTTGATAACATCAAGCGATTCGTTCGTTTTAAGCAGTTCGGCGGCGCACCTTGCCGCATCTTCTTTAACGCCTTTAACAATAGCCGTGTGCAGAGTCGTTTCACCCGCCGTGGCAGGCTGCTCCGGCACGGTTACGCTCTCTATATATTCGGCGCAGTTTTCGTCCAGTCCGCTGAGCGCGTTGAAAGCGTAATAAGCGTTCATCATACTTTGCGAATTAGGGTTAATTATTCCGGCGGAAAGCCCGCTTTGCAGAGCCAGCGTGAAAAACGCCGTGTTAACCGCGTCCCTTTTCGGCAGTCCGAAAGAAATATTAGAAACGCCCAAAACGGTGTTTACACCCAGCGTGCGGCGTATATATTCCACGGCTTTCAGCGTTTCGGCGCCGTTTGAGGAATCCGTGCTTACAGTCATTGTAAGCGCGTCAACAATCAAGTCTTTTTTGTCTATACCGTAATCAGCGGCGGTGTTTATTATTTTTTCGGCAATTTTTATTCTGCCTTGCGCCGTCTGCGGTATTCCGCTTTCATCAAGGCAAAGGCAAACCACAACCCCGCCGTATTTTTTGGCAAGCGGGAACACTGCCGCCATATTTTCCGCCTTTCCGTTTACGGAATTTATCATCGGTTTGCCGTTGTATATTCTAAGCGCTTTTTCAAGCGCCGCCGTATTTGAAGTGTCTATCTGAAGCGGAGATGAAATAACGCCCTGAAGGCTTTGCACCGCTGTTTCCATCATTTTAACTTCGTCTATTTCCGGCAGCCCCACATTTACATCAAGTATATGCGCGCCGGCGTCCGTCTGTTTTAATCCCTCTTTTATGATATATTCAATATCGTTTCTGCGCAGCGCCTCTTTAAACAGTTTCTTACCGGTGGGATTTATGCGCTCGCCTATTATTACGGGCTTTTTGCCTATTTCTACCGTTTGGCTGTAAGAAGAAACAAGCGTAAAGTTTTTCTTTTCAGGGATATTTGCGGGAATATCACGGCAAAGTTCAATCATTTTTTTAATGTGTTCCGGCGTTGTGCCGCAGCAGCCGCCAAGGTATGATACGCCTGTATCAGCCGCTTTTTTCATATCCCGCGCGAAATCATTGGGCGAAACATTGTAAACCGTTTTGCCGTTTACGCTTTCCGGCAGGCCGGCATTTGGCTGAACTATAATCGGCAGAGAAGTCCATTTCCTTATCTCTTCAATAAGCGGCAGCGTCTGCGCAGGGCCCAGCCCGCAGTTAAAGCCTATGGCGTCAACTCCCAGCCCTTCAAGCATAGTTACGGCGGTTTTAACATCGGCGCCTGTAAGAAGTCTGCCTTTTTCGTCAAATATCATTGTAACAAAAACGGGCAGGCTGCAGTTTTCTTTTGCGGCAAGCACTGCGGCTTTTACCTCATAAGTATCGCTCATTGTTTCAATAAGCACAATATCGCTGCCGTCCTTGCCTGCATTAATCATCTGGGCAAAAATATCAACTGCTTCTTCAAAATCAAGTTCGCCCATAGGCTTTAAAAGTTTGCCGGTTGGGCCTATGTCAAGCGCAACTTTTTTGCCCGTGCTCCCCGCAAGGCGCACGCCCGCCTTTATAACTTCCTCAGGTTCTTTTATTTTAAGCCTGTTTGCGCCGAAAGTGTTTGTTGTTATATATTCGCTTCCCGCGGCGGCATATGCCCTGTGAACGGCAAGCACTTTATCACTGTCTGTAATATTAAGCAGTTCGGGCAGTTCGCCCGCTTTAAGCCCCGTGCTTTGCAGCATAGTGCCCATACTGCCGTCAAAAAATTTAATGTTCATCGGTTTCCTCCGCTGCCGGCTCTATCCCGGCAAACGCCGTAACGGATTTTGTAGGTATCATCTGGCAGGTATCGCTCAGCGTTATTCCGCAGCGTTTTGTTATATCCATAAGTTTAAATATCTTCTTTTGCTCGGTAATATCAAGGTCAAAATAGCCGGGGGAATATCTCTGCCGCGTTTTAACGCCCTCTTTTTTCTCAATTTCCGCCTGTAAAGAGTCGCACACCTCTTCAATTTTAGACGCAAGAGAAGCCTGCATTATAAGCAGCATTGCGCCGTCCCCGGAATATTTGCGCAGCAGCATATCGCCTTTAACGCCAACCGTTGCGGCAAGCAGGGCAACGCGGCGGCAGCCGGCAAGATTTTTAGCAAGGCGGCTGCTCTTAAATTCAAAGCCGCCTGTTTTAAGCGCCGTTTCGGTAACTTCGCAGTCAAAAATCCTGTAAATGCTTTTCGGCTCGCAAACGCTGTTTATTTCCGCCATTGCTGAATCTATCATTGCAAGCAGGCGTTCGTCATTTACGCTGCTTTTGGTTCGCATATATCTTAATATTTCTTTTTTATCCATTTATAATCTCCGAAAGCCCGCTCATAATAGACCCCGCAACATCCGGCTTATTCATTGTGTAAATATGAATATTATTCTGCCCGTTTGCCATAAGGTCTATTATCTGCTCCGTTGCGTAAATAATTCCCGCCTGTTTCATTTTTGCAGGGTCATCGCCGAAACGCTCTATTATCTTCTCAAATTTTTTCGGGAATTTACAGCCGGAAAGTTCAACGCTTCTTTTAATCTGGCTTGCGTTTGTTATGGGCATTATTCCCGCAATTATAGGCACATTTATGCCTTTTATAAGGCAGTTTTCCTTAAAGCGGAAAAATACTTCGTTATCAAAAAACATCTGCGTTGTAAGGAAATCAACACCGCAGTCAACCTTTTCCTTTAAGTGCTGTATATCCTCAATTTTGTTTGCGCTTTCCGGGTGTATCTCCGGGTAGCAGGCGCCGCCCACGCAGAAATCGCCTTTCTCTTTAATAACCTGCACAAGTTCATATGCGTGCTCAAAATGCTGCCCGTCCGGAAATTCAAAATCTTTGGGAATATCCCCCCTCAGGGCAAGTATGTTTTCTATGCCCTCGCTTTTCCATTCGTCCAGCACGCCCTCAATTTTATCCTTTGTGGAAGTAAGGCAGGTTAGGTGGGAAAGCGGGGTTATGCCGCAATCCTTTATTGCCCTGGCTATTTCCGTTGTAAATCCCGTGCGTGTGCCTGCCGCGCCGTATGTAACGCTCATAAAGGCGGGGCTGCTTTTTGCCATTTCGTTTACAACCGCCTTTGTATTTTCTATTTTGCTCCATTCCTTCGGCGGGAAAACCTCAAAAGAAACGGTTACTTTTTTGTTTTTTAATATTTCGGAAATTTTCACGACTGCACCTCCGCATTACTGCCGTATGATTTCAGTTTTTTATTATATAATAATATAATATATCAAATCGGGCGCGGCTTTGCAAGCGTTTGTTGGCGCCGCTGCCGCGCTTTGCGCCCTTAAAACAGCGTTTTGTGAAAAATAATTTAAAATTAAAAGTTAGCAAATATGAGAATAAAAGAGATAAAAAGAGAAAATAAGAGATACTCATTATTTTTTTAAATTCGGTGTTGACTTATTTTCACCCTTGTGCTATTATAATGCGGCAAGTTGAAAAACTAATAATTCGGTTTGGAGGAAAGTAAAAATGTCAACATTTATGCCAAAGGCTGACGAAATCGAACGCAAATGGTATGTTCTTGACGCTGCGGGCAAGCCCCTCGGCAGAGTTGCGGCTGAAGCGGCTGTTCTTCTTCGCGGAAAAAACAAGCCAATCTTCACTCCCAATGTGGATTGCGGCGATTTCGTAATCATTATCAATACAGATAAAGCCGTTCTTACAGGCGATAAACTCAACAAAAAATTGTATCAGCATCACACAGGTTATATCGGCAACCTCAAAGAGGTTAAATACGGCACTCTTATGAAAGAAAAGAGCGATTTTGCTATGCAGCTTGCCGTTAAGGGTATGCTTCCCAGCACAACTCAGGGCAGAAAGCAACTTACAAGATGCCGCATTTATAAAGGCGCAGAGCACAAGCACGAGGCACAGCAGCCCGTTGCTTGGGAATTCTAAGGGAGGTTAAGAGATTATGTACGAATCAAATCCATATTTCTACGGCACCGGCAGAAGAAAAGAATCAGTTGCGCGCGTTCGCGTTTATGCCGGCACAGGTAAGGTTACCATTAATGACAGAGATATAGACGATTATTTCGGCCTTGATACTCTTAAACTTATTGTAAACCAGCCTCTCGTTCTTACTGATACTAAAGAGAAATTTGATGTTGTTTGCCGTGTAAACGGCGGCGGCGTTTCCGGCCAGGCAGGCGCAATCCGCCACGGTATTGCAAGGGCTCTTCTTCAGTATGATGAGTCTCTTCGCCCTGCTCTTAAAAAAGCAGGCTTCCTTACCAGAGACCCTCGTATGAAAGAAAGAAAGAAGTACGGCCTCAAGGCAGCACGTCGTGCTCCGCAGTTCAGCAAGCGTTAATTGCGATTTGTTATTACAACAGCCCCGCATTATTGCGGGGTTGTTTTTGTTATACAGCAATAAAAAAAGCCGCTTAAGAACACTGCTTAAGCGGCTTTTGCATAAAATATAAATAGTTTTAAGTTCGGTATAATTTTAAACTGTTTAACAGATGATTTTATAAATTACAATTATTCGGCCTTAAAGGGTACTACATCTTTAACGGCGTCTTTCAGCGATATTTCGCAGTCGCCGTTGTCAATATCAATAAGTTTATATTTGTCATTACCCATACCCAGTTCTTTCATATATGAAAGTTGGCGCAGTCCGTGGCGTGTTTCTATGCGTTCAACAAGGTCGTGGTGTTCATCCTCTTTAAGAGCGTAAACAAGGTCAACGGACGCCTGGTCAATTGCAAGAATATCCTTTGAGGCAAGTATGCCTATATTCGGCGTAACTACCGGCGCCGCGTCTACGCCCTCGCAGTCGCACGATACGCTCATATTGCGCAGAACATTTACAAAAGTAATATGGTCTTTAAAATGGTCTACCGTGGCTTTTGAGGATTCCGTCATTCTTTCCATAAGTTCCTCTTGCGCAATGCTCCACATATCGTCCGAGCCCTCTGCGGTGTGTATCATCTTTTTGCCTATTCTGCCGTCCGCGCAGCCTATGCCGATATTTTTGTTTGAGCCTCCGAAACCGCCCATTGTGTGGCCTTTGAAATGAGTGAGCACAAACAGCGAATCATAGTTAAGAATATTTTTGCCCATATACATTTCAGTAAACCATTTGCCGCCTTTTACAGGCAGTGCAACGGTGCCGTTTTCGTCCATAATATCCACGGGGCAAAAAGTCCAGCCGTTTGTTTTCAGCGTTTCACGGTGCTGCTCAGTGGTGTATCTGCCGCCTTCATAATAAGTGTTTGTTTCAACTATATTTGCGCCGGGCAGGTCATTTTTTATAAGCGCCTCAACCCACGGGCGCGGAATGATATTCGGGCCGTGCGGCTCGCCGGTGTGAAGTTTGATGCCTATTTTGCCGGTAAGCGGTTCTGAAACGCGCTCAAATATTTTGCGCAGTCCGTCTGCGGAAAGATCTCTTGTAAAATATACGGTTGATTCATCACCCGTGCGCTCTTCATACGGAATGTAGTGTTCCCCGCCTGTGCCGGGAACTTTTTTTATTTCTGACATAGCGATTCCTCCTTAAGATATTCGGCGTAAAAACGAAAATGTGTTTTGCCGCCTATAACTATATTATAAAACATTAAAGTTACTTTAAGTCAAGAAATATTTTATTTTCGCTTTATATTTACAATTCAAAAGGATTGTAAATATTTCTAACCGCGAAACCCGTTGCGCCAGCGAAAAAACAGCCGCAATACAATTGTTGCGGCTGAGTTTGCTTTTATGAAAATTACAAGGAAATTAAATTTTGATTTTACTTCTTTTTGATTGATTTACGAGCGCTGTATCTTCTGTATTCCCGAATAGCAATATCTGCTTTTTGCCGGTTGCTGATGCTTTTTAAAGTTTTGTTGCCCTGTTCGGATATTTTTCGTACATTTTAATTTTCACCTGTATAATTATTATACGAGGTGAATTTATGAAATTCGGAGATATATTACGAGGATTGTTAGAAGAAACAGAAACCACGCAAAAGCAAGCAGCCGCCGAATTAAATTTACTTCCGGCAACTTTAGGGCGATATATTCGCAATGAACGAGAACCGGATATTGAAACCATTAAGCGAATCGCAAACTATTTTCATGTTTCTACAGACTATCTTTTAGATTATCAATCAGGCGGAACACATTCCCATACAGAGGATGAGGTGTTGAGAATTTTTCGCTTAATGACTCCGAAACAACAGGCTATATATGTGGAACAAGGAAAAGCCGTTGCACGGTTGAATAAAAAAGAAGAAACGGCAAAATCATCATAATGAATTTCAAAAAGAAGGATTTATAGTTTGCTGTGTGCGTTTTCAACATCAGCGAATACTGTTTTTAACAAAGAAAAAACTAATTAAAAACGGCAGAGCGTTTACCCTCTGCCGTAATTTTTTATATAAAAATAAAAAATCCGAAAGCATCGCGATAAAGGTGAGTTTCGGATTTTTATCTTTTGGTGGAGCATAGGGGATTCGAACCCCTGACCTCCACACTGCCAGTGTGGCGCGCTCCCGAACTAATGGGTAAACGACCCTAAAGGTTAATTTTTGACGGAAGAGGTTTATGTCAATGAATATTCCACTTCTTGCAATGCATCAAGTAACTGTTTGTCTTTAAAATATCCATCTTTATAAAATGCTATCCTTTTCACTATTTTTACAATTCCGATTAGTAGCGCTCCAATAAATACAATCGCTATTATTACATTAAGTAAAGCGTCACGCTCTTTATGTATTAAAGATGAAATTAAAGCACCTATCGGTACACCAATTAAATAATCGAACGCCCTATTATTTACAAAAGCGTATCTTGCTTCATATTTTGCCAAAACGGAATCGCATTCTTTTTTTAATAAATTCCGTTTTGAAACCGTATCGATTCCATGTTTCATTAATACAGATTGGATCTGGTCAATATATTCTTTGTATGCATTGTTTTGCTTTTCTATCTCATTATTTCGAGCTGGCTTATTCAGCAAAGAATCAAATTTTAATTCCATGACCATCTCACATGGTATATAAAGAATCATTGGTATTAAACACCAGAAATAATTAATTGGTAATACATATATCACTATTGTAGAAACCAACAGCAAAATTGCTACTATAAGTATTGCCCAATGAAAAGTATTAAATAATTTCTTTATTTCGCTCCAAGATCTAAATCCCTTCAATTTTTTATCTGAGCAAGATTCGTATATATCACGCCTAACATCATAGTATTTATAAGTCATTTGATTAAATACTCCTATTTCAGTTAAATTCTTTTTTGATATTTACTTTTTCATTTATAGGTTCAGTTTTGACTAATTGAATTTTACCGTGTGTACCGTCGTCACGATCCGTAAAATATTTTCCCTTTAAGGCACCGTCTTTACAGTGAAAAATATTACAGCCATCATGCTTTCTTGTTTTCCAATTAGGATTATTAGAATCATTGATATATGTAAAGGTTAAAATACTACCTTCTATATCATCAACATACAATGAGGCGGTTTTACTATACGATGAAGACGATTCACCAAATTCACATTTAATTGAAATTTTATTCCAATCTTGTTTTATAGTAACATTACAACCGCCCATCTTTGGCTGGCCCTTATCATCAATATATGAAGATAAATAACTCCCATTCCACTCTCCATTTAAATCAGGTATATTGTGAAGTTTTTTAAACACTTTGGTCTTCCATAAAAATTTAATATAAAGGAAATATATAATCCCAAATATTCCTAAAACAGAAACTTGACTTATTGAAATTCCTATTTTATCGCATTGAGAAATTAAAACAGAAATAAAGCCAATTTTATTTCCAAGAAAATCAATAAAAAGATTCATAGGACTATATAACAATGAATTTAATATAAAGCTAATTACCATAATGATTATAATAGCGTTTTTTCTATAATCAGTATTAAGTGAATAGTTGTGCATATATTCATTTAACCTTTCATCAATTTTTCATATCTAAATTTTCCGCCGAATTTGCTATCAACGACGCCAATGAACAAGTTACCGGTATTGCCTAAAATAATCATAAAAAAATACCGAAACACATTAGTTCCGTCTTTATATAATTGATTAATTAGTCTTTTATCAGTTATTGATGGTATCGGCTCATTTACTGAATGCGTATGCCATTCTCCCATATAATTAACTATTCCATTACTGGTTTCCCACATTTCGTTTATTTGTTGTTGCGTACAATTTTTATTCCGAATAAACGAAGTTTTAGAGGAACGATCGTAAATAGAAGGAACGGTAACATTACTAATAACATATGTATCATTATTCAACTCTTTTTTTCCTAAAAGAATACCTCCCGATTCATTGCTACCATCAATTTGTCTGTATTTATTTATTTCATCAATAACTTCTTGATTAATTATCAGTTTTAACCCATCGGGAAAATTGATATCCAATTCAATCTATCCTTTCGATGTATTCAGAACCATTATCAAAGTTTTTCCATCTTTCATCTATAACCGCGTTAAATTCTTTACATTTTGACATATTGCCAAACCATATATAATGATAGTTTTTATCAGAATCAAATCTTTTCGATACTAATCTTTGAATAAAGCTATTCACAAAAATTTTGATATCCAGTCCTGAATAAGGAACATATGTTGATTGGCATCCAGACTCTCTCTTGTACAATTCTGAAGCGTTTAATATAACACAATCTTCAAATTCCAAGTTATTGTCAAATAATTCATGATATATATCTTGAGGTTTATTAAGAATCAAAGCATGTCCGCATAATGCATACGGCTCCACCCAAAGCATAATAATAGGGACATTAATATTGTGGTTATTAAAGTATTGCACAAAACGATACTCAATAGAAGCTCTTCCTATTGTTATAAAAATGTAATTACAATTATTAAATACATCAACGCTTTTATTTAAATAACTATGTATATTATCAGAAAAAGTCTTAACTATAATGTTTGGATTGTGATTAATCAACTCTTGTTCGAGTGCTTTTGTTTTTCTTTTGCAAACTTGATTAAATCCGCAATAATGTCTGCCGATATTCTCTTCAGTTAGAATTTGATTGTCAAATAATTTATATTTTGAAACGCCAACAGAAGCGAATCCCTCAGCCAAATGACTTCCGAGGGAACCACAGCCTATAATGGCTACTTCTTTATCAAAAAAATAATTTTCAATGCCACCTCGACTAAACAATCTATCTTGTGAAATATTATGGACTGAAAATCTTTCTATTGTTGTGTTTCCATAAACTCCCTTTACCGCTAACTCTATTGGACTTTTCCCTTTCCTAAAGCCATTAATATCTTTAAATGATTTTTGATAAAATCCGCAAAGTGCATAGCTCCCATTGATTTCCAGACCAAGTATAATTATATTGGTTTTGTATTTACTGGTTTCAATAAATCTTTTATAAAATTTATAATACTTACTATAAGCTTTTATATATTCACCCGCGTCTCTATAAGTTAAAATTTTAGGATATGAATCCGAGGTAATAGGGATATAAATGCATTTTTTATCAATACAATTTTCATTGGCTATATTTAAATTAGAAAGATATATTTTGTAATCGTTATTTTGGCAAAAGTAAAAGTCATTATTCTTTAAGAGACAATAAAGCATCTTTGGACTATCATCATTGTGAAAGGCAGAATAATATATAGATTTCTCTAAGCTTTTTGATGTTTTCCAGTAGGCTAAGCACTCATCATCAAAATCCGAAAAATTCTTACCATTCAAACCATCACTCACTATCGAAAAAGCCTTTGTAATAGAAGTAACAACCAAATCATTTGGCATTCTGAAATCTGGTATATTGGTTTCATTATCAAATAGGCAAACACTATTGTCGCTATTAATGTGAGGAATTCCCCTAATATTCGACACGCATGATTCTAATACATATATTTTGGGAAACTCATATGGAAAAAACTTTGTTAATTCACAACGCAATTGTATGCTTTTGTTATTAATAACCTGGGAACATATAATATATTCTTCTTCACAACTAGACTCATCGTGCAATACAATTATATTTTTTTTTGATAGTTCATCCTCAATATATTGATTATCGACCTGATCTTCCATCATGTTTTAATACCCCCGGCGAGTTTGTTACAACATAAGATTTGTTAGAAGATTCCACTTTCGGAAATCTCGTTCCAAACAAATTCTGCAAAATTTCAGTTGCAGTTTCATCGTTATTTTCAAAAATTGCAGAGGATAAATCCTTCCTTAGATTTGTTAACGAAGAAAGAATCGTATTTTTTTTAGTATTACTTATGTTTTCAAACAAATTTTCACCCGGCGCGACAGGTTTAACACAAGAAAAATTTTTATCTAAAGTATTTAAAATTTTTTCTATTGTACGAAATAAAGCCTTATCATCCCTGTTGTCATAACCGTCAAAGTTCTCTGCGACTAAAATGGTTATTTCAATACCTTTCAACGGCACATTATTATATTCTTTCCATGCTTTTAGATATCTTACTAATCTCCTTAATTGCTCATCATTTTCATTAACTTTATCAATAAACCAATCGGTGAAAGCTTTAGGGTCGCTAAGCACCCAACCATTAGATTTATGTGCTAAATACGGTTCATCGTCCTTCATTATGTAAATTGGCAAATCAATATGATATCCGTCTGCATAATTAACGCGTACACATGTATTCTTATCAGTTGAATCCAAAGAAGTTCGCTTGTCAGTTGCTTCTTTAACCCAATTATGAACCGAAGTGGCTGATGGCCACTCATTCTCGTTGCTGGAATATCCTTGCAAATAAACGCCATCGTCTAAATCGTAATCATCGGATATCGGATTAACTGTTGTTTTCATAGCAAAAGAACCCTGCCAGCAAAATTTCGGCTGTTTTTTGCTATTTTCTGAAAACCATTCCTTAATATCTGCTCTTAAAGCATCTCGCCCCGTCTTTAATTTATCGATTTTTGAAGCGGACAACTTAATTTTTCCATCAAATCCTATAAAACTACGATGTAAATTCATCTTTTATCTCTCCTCATTTTTAATTGAACTAACTAGCTGCTCCACATTAATACTTTCCGTTTTCAAGCCGTGATTCAATAACTCGTTTATTTTAGTATTAATTTGGATCATTATACTATTTTTTAAGGCATCTTTTTGTCTATTTTCTTTTTGGTTTATTTCCTCCACCCTATCATAAAACTCTTTTAGCAACATTTCATCACATTGTAGTTTTCCTAAAAGTTGAGATTTAAAAAGTTTCATATAGTACGGGAAATATATTTTATCTTCATCAGTCATTTGTTTAATTGACAATTTACCATTTAAGACCAAAAAATATTTACATAAGCTTGACATAACAGGATTTTCATAATAACTGCTTATATAAAGAACTATAAATCTGTATAAATTCAAATCTGTATTCTCTTTGAACATATCTTTTTTCATTAAATCAATAACAATAGAGATATAATCGGTTTTTTCGGCATCTAAATCCATAGTTCCAAGCATATCATCTCTTTGTAGGAGATAATGGGCTCTATCTAACTGTTCTTGAAAATCAATTTCGTTTTCAATTTTATCATTAAAAACAGAATCAAATAAAAATTTATATTTATCATTGGGCAGAGCCTGTCCACTTTCATATAAGCGAATATATGTATCTAAAGTAGGTCGGGAAATATTTAATGTATTGGCAAATTGAGTTAGTGTGATACCATATTTTTTAAGTGTTTCTTTAATCATAATTATCACCTTGTAAAGAATAGCATAAAATTGTAAAATTGTCAATATCTTTACATTTTTGCATTATTTTTATATGCTTTCTTATATTTCTTTCCTTGTTTTGTAAAAATATAAAATCAATACAATCCTTCGCATCCAAGGGTACTAAGATTATGTCAGTAAGGTAAGATCACGACTCAAATCACTTTTTGATTTTACCCGGTCCTTTAAATTACCACAAATTTCATCTATTGAGTACGATGAAAACGCTACTAGTTGCCCTGTATCCTAAAAAGGCAAGAAAAGACATAACTTCATCCTCTATCTTTCTAATTTTTTGTCATTTCTTTAATTTTCTTGTCGCTTTTTTACTTCTTCAACTGTTATATATTATGAAAGGGATAAATACATTATTTACACAGCAAAGAACATCTTGTTTCTCGGATGCTGTAAATCTAATATTTCACAAGTTTTGCTCGTGCTGATATGTGTATATATTTGCGTAGTCGCAATGGAACTGTGCCCGAGGAACTACTGAATATATCTAATGTCTACATCTTCATTGTGCAGCTCGGTTGCGAAAGCGTGTCTGAACATATGCAGTGTAATATGCGGCGGGGCGCCAACAGCATTTGCGTAATTATTAACCATATATCGTATAGACTGCTCAGACAATCGGTTACCTAATCTGTTTATCAAAAGATAATCTGTAAAATGCTTTTACACAGGCAATTTTTCGTTTTGCGCTTTCGGGCTTGTATAAGCTGTGAAGCATAGTGATATATGAATTGAGTTCGTTTTATTGAAACAGTCGCGCTGCTTCATATAATCACACAACTGCTTTAAATCAAATTTGTATGCCTTAACGTTGAGTTGTTTAACCCTTTCACTGCTTTGCAGACAGTCAAATATTTGTCCTTATCGCTAATTAAATTAAACATAAAAAATCCTCCGTATAATGATAAGTTCATTATTACGGAGAATACAATATTGGTCGACAGGTTTGGGCAAAATCAAAAATGTTATTTTTTATCATGAAATTTTGCGAAATAGATTGACAAACATTAATATTTTATATAGCGTTAAATGTATAAATCAGTATATATTTTTCGAAAAAATATATTAATAAAGGATAATATCTAATTATCT
>CALWID010000015.1 GCA_944380635.1 uncultured Eubacterium sp.
AGTTTGTTGCTTAAATTTAATATTCTACCATTTAGGTGCTTTTTTGTACTGTCTGCACAATTTGGGGCAGTTCATTTGTCCCTTGCTTTTTTGTTTGTGAATTTTGACTGATAATTTAAATAAATAATATTTTTAATGGTATAATTTTTAACTGCTTTGTTTTTAAATTTTATATTTTACAGTTCATTTTTATTCGTTAAATCCAAATTGAAATATTTCATATAAAACACCTAAATTTTCTGAAATTTCCAATACTTCCAGTAATCTCATATTGCCCGATATAAGTACAAATAGTATAATCTGCTTGGCGAATAACAATATTTGAAAGGCAGATTTTTATGAAAAAAGCAACTTCATTTTTAGCGCTACTCGTGTTGATATGCACTTTCGCATTAAACTGCACTGCGGTTTTTGCGGCTGAATACGAAAATGCACATCTAAATGTTAATAAGAATTATATCAGAAAAGGTGAAAAACTGAATTTAACATTATTTCTCAGTGGCTTTAACGGCGCGGACGAGCCTGTTAATGTTTTAAAAGGCACTTTAAAATATGATTCTGCGGTTTTTGAAACACCTTCCGGGCAGGATTTTGTTCCTGCTGATATGTGGGAAAATGTTCAGTTTAACCCTGAAAACGGAAAATTTATTCTGTTTTCAAGATACGGGCACAGCAGTGATGAAAGTGTTTTAAATATCACTCTTACGGCAAAAAATGACCTTGCCGCCGGTAATACATATCTTGAAATAAGCAATCTTAAAGTATCAGCGGGCAGGGAAGATATGTTCCCAAATGACGCGGGTATATTACTAAATGTAATAAGTGATAATATATCGCCTAATCCGTCCGGCGTTAGCGCGAATTCAGGCATATCTGCCGAGGCGCAGGAGTTTTCGCCTGAGAATGAGGCGGACCTGCACGGAAATGTTATAAACGGCGTTTATGATAATAACGAAACGGCTGTAAATTCCGCTGACAAAAGTAAAATTAATATTTGGCTTGCGGCAACTTTAATTTTTCTGCTTTTGTGCGCGGCGGTCGTTATTGTTTATAATAAAAAAAGACGAACTCTATACACTAAATTTTTATCTGTTATGTTTATCGTTTTTGCATTGGTTTTGTTCACCGCCGGCGGCGTTTATGCTTTCTCAGGAAAGGGAGATATTAATGGGGACGGCGCCGTGGATTACGCAGACGCCGTTTTGCTGCAAAAACATCTCATCTTGCTAAGCAAAATTGAGCCGGGCAGGGAAAATACAGCGGATTTTAATTCTAACGGTCAACTTACCGTAACAGATTTGTCGTTGCTGATTAAACAGATTGAGAAAAAGACGGATTATAATGTTACCGTAACAACGGCGCTTGATAAATATTTTTATGAAAAGTCTGAAGAAATTATATATAATTTTAACGCGCGCGTTTCAAACGGCGCTCAAATAGAGAGCGTTTTCATTAACGGAGCTGAATATAATGTTGAAAAAGGCGCGGGCGATATTGAATATAGCGTGCGCTTAAACGCCGGAAATACTGCGGGCGTTATAAATTTGAATTTAGAAAAGGTTAAACTAAAAGGCGGAATAGAAATTGCCGTTGACCATACTGAAAAAATAGAAGTTTTAAAATCTGTGCCTTTATTGTCTGAATTTACGGCTCAGGAACTGAATGATACTGCTCAGATGAAAATATCTTTTAAATTTTCCGACGATGATTCAGCGGCGTTTTCCTCAGGAGTTGAACTCATTAAAAATGTTGATGATGAAAAAATATCGGTTGACTTTTTCAATGTTTCTCCGGGTTATAATGAATTTGTGCTTGATTTAGATGAAGATACGCCTTATATCGTTTATATTAACGCTGATTATAACAGAATCAGCGGGGAAATTGAAACCGCGCAGGATTACAGCGGCAGCATATCCGTACTAAAAGAAATTCAACTGAATATTGAGTATGATTTTTATTTTAAAAATCTCAGCGCTGAAACAGAAGGTGGTATACCGTCAAACAGATTTAATAAAAACCAGCCGATTGTGCTGCGCTTTGAAAGTATGAATAATTCAAAATTTGCGCCAGAAAGCGTATGCGTAAATAATAAAGTTTATAATGTTCAAAAATCAGAAAATAGTTATTTCACTGTTCTTGACGGCATTTCGCAAACAGGCGGCGCTATCATAACCGTTGATTATCTTGTGCTTGAAAACGGCAAAAAATTTGAGTTGGAAAAAGAGAATTCAATAAATGTAATGATTTTAAAACAAATGCCCGAAATTTTCGGCCTTACATTTAAAGAAGAAGTTAAAAACGATTTTGTTAATATTTCTTTTTCGCTTACTGACCCTGACCGTGCGCTCAGCGGTCATAAAATAGTTGTTGAAAACGAAAACGGCGATACCGTGGCTATTTATGAGTTTAAAAATGAAGAATTACAAAATGAAAAAATAGAAAAAAGCATTTTGCTTAACGATAATTCGCTTACAGGTTATTACATCGTTAAAATAATTGCAAACCGTGATATTTCATCAGACGGGTCTGAAACGGAATACGGTATTTTAATTGCGTCTGAGATTTTTAACGCGCTACCGAAAGCAAATATATTAAGCGGCAAGATTAATAAAGAATACGCAGAAAAAGGCGAAAAAATTGAGATAAGTTATGAAATCGAGCATAATGTTGATTCTGATATTTACGCCGCTGTTATAAATAATGCCGAAATAAGGGCAGAAATAATAAACGGGCGTAAAGTAAAAGTTGTTGCCGAGGCGCCTGAAAAAGCCGGCAGTTGTGATTTTTCCTTAACTCAAATTGTTTTTTGAAAACGGTGATACAGCGCAAGTATTGCATACTGTTAATACTGAAATACTGAAAGATATTCCTGATGTCAGCGATTATAACGCGCAGGATATTTTAGAAAATGAAGAGGTAAAATTTACTTTCAATCTTAATGATGAGGACGGCGCATTTTTGTCCGGCAAGGCTCAGATTTATACAAAAGAAGGGGATCTTGTTGAGGAAAAAGAAATTTTTTCAGCCGCGGCGCAGGAATTTAGCGCTTATGTTAAGGAAAAAACAGATTATTTATTCCGCGTTACAGTTGATTTAAACAGAACCCGGGATTCATCTTTAATCATAAAAAATAAAGTTATTTTTGAGCAAAGCGTTTATGTAATCCGCGATTACAAACTTGAACTCTCAGATATTAAAACGCTTAACAGTCAGGGTGAAAGTTTGTATTTTGCCAAAAACAGCGATATAAAGATTAGGTTTAAAGCAACAACGGCAGCCGCGCTTGCGGCTCAGGCGGCGTATGTAAACGGCGAAAAATATAATCTAACACCGCTTTCGGATGATTATTACGAGTTTACTTTCTCGGCGGGCAGTGAATACGGCGTAAAAAACCTTGCTATTGAAAAAATTGTTATGGAAAACAACAGGGAACTTTCGGCAGAGAAAAACAATACAGCACAGTATGAAGTGCTGAAATCCGCGCCGAGCGTAAAAAACTTTTATGCCCAAAAAGAACTTCCCGATAAACTTAAAGCGAGTTTTGAAATTGAGGATTCGGACAAATCTTTGGTCAGCGCTTCTGTTAAAATAACGGGCAACGGGGGAGAGGTTATAACCGAAATTCCCGCATTTTCAGGAAACAATGAACTGCTTGTAAATCTTACGGACAGCGATGAATATTATTTTGAAATAACTTCAAATTATGACCTTGATACCGATACTTTTAACGCTGATTCCAATTTCTACCAAAACAAACTGCTCTTTTCGGAATCCGTTTCGGTTGAGAGAGATAATATACAGTTTAAAGATGTAACCAAAGTAAAACTTTATAAAAATGACTCGGGCAGCATAATTGAAACAGAAATAATTGATTTAACTTACGGCATTCCGAATGATTCTGAAAATTATTTTGCAGTGCTTGAAATGAAAAATCTGCCTGATTTTTACTCTTCTGTAAAAGAATTTCGGTTTGATTCAGAAACAAACAGGCTTACAGCGGTTCTTAATCAGAGCAATTTGATATATTACGATGAAAACGGAGCGGCAAAAAACGAATTTGAATTTCGCGTTGCGCACCGTGATAGTAACGGCGTTTATCCTGTTATAAAAAGCGCGCAGGAACTTTTTGATAAAATGGCCGCTGCACCGAACGAAAGTTTTGTGCTTACGGAAGACCTTGACGCGCACGGCATTTCTTTAAACGCTCCCGCCGTCTTAGGAACTTTTACCGGCGAACTTAACGGAAACGGGTACAGTATTTACAATCTTCAAACATCTCTGTTTCAAACGCTCAGCGGCGCAGTTGTAAAAAACCTTGTTATCAGCAATGCAGATATTACTGCTGCCCGCGGCGGAATACTTGCAGGCGTTATACGCGGCGGCTCGGTAATTGAAAATGTATTTATAACTGATTCAACTATTTCAAATTCTGTTGATGAATTAGGAGCGTTCGCTTCAAATTTAAATGATTCCGTTATAAAAGAAAGCGCAAGTGTAAATGTTTCAATAAAAGGGCTGGTTGCGGTAGGTGGAATAGCAGGCAAAGCAAACGGCTCCGCTGTTATAGAAAACTGCTATGTTACAGGCAGCGTGCAGGGCACTTATGACCACCCGACTCTTGGCGCAAGGGTAGGCGGCATAGTCGGCTGGCATTCAGGGGAAAGAATATCAAACTGTTATTCAAAGGTAAATATTATTGCTCCGGCAGATAAAGGCAACGGCGGAATTATAGGTGGGCCGAATGAAGGAAATCCGGTAATTGAAAATACAATAAGCCTCAGCGAAGGAGACGGTTACCGTATTGCCGGTTTTGATGTTTTGCAAAATGTAAAAAATGTATACGAATATTCGCATTCTTCAAGTATCAGCAACATAACTCAGTCAGGCAGTACCAATATCTACGAAACAGAAGATATTTTTGAAAAAGAATTTTATAAAAATGAACTTAATTTTGATGAGAACATTTGGAATTTAGATTTGCTTAAATACGGCAAACTGCCGTCGCTGCTCTTGTCTCCTCTGCTTGATAACAATTTTGAAATTCCCGAATATTCCTTGCTTACAGCCGCAGAAGGCTACCGCCCCGAAATGGAGCGGGCATATTCAAATATGGCAAAGTTAATGCCGTTTGCCGATATAAACAGGTGGATTGAATACGGCAATCAACTTAATTCAGATGATGTTTTGGCTTCCAAAACTCTAAATTATGTTTTGCCGCTGGATTCAAACGGCAGCCTTGTTTCAGGTATAAACAGTGGAAATGTTGAGAAAATAAAGAAAATCCGGCTTGTATTTGAAAACGAAAAAATGCGTGAATATGATGTAGAATATTCAAAAACGGCAGGGGATAAGTTTGCGTTCTTTAAAACAGCGGGCGGCGAATTTATATACCAGCCGGCGGCATATATTTCTAACGCCGATAATTCGGTTATAGAAACTGTAATGAATATCGTTGCCGGCTGGGATTACGCTTATATCTCAGAACTTACCGACGAGGGCGAAAGCAGGCTTTACGCTGATTATTATAATGAATCCGTTAAACCGTATCTCACAGATTTAATTGAAAAAATAATATATTCCAATCAGGATTTTCCGCTTTACTGCGATAATGAAACAGTAAAAATGCTGGTTGCACAAAAATTGAGTGATGAAACCCTTTGGAAAAAATTATTGTACGGTTATAATTATTTTGATAAATGGTACGGCATTGAATATAAAGGCGCAGTGCTCAGCGATATACTCTTCTTTAATCCTGGCGCGGTAAATAGGAATATGACTGCCGAAATACTCTCTGAAAAACTTTTGTCCGTTCCCGCCTCGCAAAGAGAAACTCACCGCACTGTTAATTTTTATAACTCGGTTATGATTAACTACACAGGAAAATCTCTGATGGATTTCCTCGGCGGTCTGTCATTTACCGTTGCAGGATATGACGAGCCGAGCGACTGGTTTGCCGCGAATTTCAGCGGTATATTAAAGGAGCAGGCGCCGTACGGCGAAACGCAGGGAATAAATTACAGGATATGGGATATTCTATGCGGCTTAAACGAGGCAAGAAAAAGTATTATTCTGCCTATTCTTACAGCCCCTCAGGAAGATATGTATCTCATTTCCGTACCGTCGCAGTTGCTGATAGGCAGCCTTAACCGTTACAACACATATTTGGTTAAAGATGGCGGCGAGCGTGAGCGTATGCGGGAAATAATAGATGTTTACGCGTCCAAAATGGGCATTTTCTTTGGTGTGCCCGCTATGTGGTATGAAAATTCAGCGAATATGCTAAACAGTTTTGTCAATATTCATTATGATACTCGCCTGAATTTCCCTCAAAGCGACGCGGCTGACGCAGGAGATCAGGATAAGGATAAAACAAAAGACCCTGTTATGAAATGGGTGTATGAGGCGAATAATACCATAGGCGCCAAAAACGGCAGCGCCGCATCGGCAGACGGTACAAATGTGTATTGGATGCAGGACGCGGTTTTGGGCACAAGCGATTATTCATTCTTTACTTTCAGCCACGAAACCGCTCATAATCAGGACGGCAGATTCTTTTATAACGGCGCGGGCAGGCGCGCAGGCACCGGCGGTGAAGCGCACGCAGACGGTAATATTTCCCAGGAAATGCGCGACGGCTGTATGGTGTTTAATATATCAAAAATCAATGATTACAGCGTTGAAATGACTAATAATTTCAGTTACGAAAGCATTAACACAAAAGAAAAGCTGAAAAATTATTATGCTGAAATGTTTGTAACGGGTTATGTGCTTGATTATCTTGCCGCAAAAGCGTTTCTTATGCTTGACTCAGAGCAACAGGCGGCAGTTGCTGTTCAGGCAAGCCACACACTCGGCGGCAATTCGTCTTTCAGCACCGAATATACAGATATAAGCCGGCAAGATATTGAAAATATGAATCTTAATGATATAAGCGACCTTTGGAAAAATAAAATCTCTATAAGAAATATCAAAAAGGGCAGTACTGAAAAAGTGCCCACCGCAACTGACGGAAGTTACGGCTTTGAGTCGTTTTATAATATGAACTGGTATCAGCCGCATAATGATTCCGGCTCTCCCGATACCCATTCTTTTAAAAGGCTGGGAATGGAAATGCTGGGCGTAGGCGGTTATGAGGGCGGATATATGATATATATGTCAGCGCTCAGCAGCAGTGATTTGGACGCTCTTCGTCAGATAACAGGCGATGATAATATCACTTGGGAAGAATATAAGTACCGTCGTTTTAAAAATGTAGAGGATAATCTTGGTAATATAAAATATTTTGATGTTCAAACCGTAATCAATCAGTTTAAAACAGCGTTTGAAAAAGACGCTCAAAACGGCACGCGCAGTGAGAGTATTGCAGTAAAACGCCTTTGGTACGGTATCATTAAAAGAGCCACAGGCGATTTTACATCAGGCGGTATATATGATTATCCAAACCCAACAGTAATAACTTCTGCCGAGCAGTTTGTCCGGCTCGCTCAAAATAAACAGTACGGTATATATGAACTCGGCGCGGATATTGATTTTGCCGATATAAAGGCACAGTCGGGAAGTTACATTTCCGGCAGGTTTATCGGCGTTATTAACGGAAACGGTTTTACAATAAAAGGCGTTGAATGTCCTGTGTTTTCAGAACTTCATTACTCATATTTAAGTAAAATTGTTATTGCCGGCGCTTCGGGCGAGCAAACAGAAAAATCGGCTGTTTCGCTTAAAAGCACACAAACGGTTTTTAACAGTGTGTCAACGGATACCGGCGCCTCTTTATCACCTGATTAAAATACATCCAAAGCAATTTCAAATTTTTACCGTTGTATAGGCTGTATAAATTGACGGTTTATATTATAATTTTTCACAATATTTGTTTTATTAATTAATAATATTTTACTGATTGTAGATTGTTATTCTCAAGTGTGTTATGATTTAATCATCATTTTGCTTTCTGAAAGGTACGAATATGAGATTATATTATGATACGCCGGTTAGTAAAATCAGAATGTCAAAGACGGAAAACATTATAAACAAAGATTATGTTTGGGAGCAGGCTGTTCTTCCCTTGGGAAACGGAAATATAGGCCTTGGTGTGTACGGTGAAACTGATTGTGAAAAAATAGTTTTAAACCACAAAACATTGTGGACGGGCGGACCGTCCCGATTTCGCCCCGATTATTGCGGAGGTAATATTACAAAACCTGATAAATTCGGTAAAATGCGGTATGATTATTTTAACGAAGTCCGCACTCTCTTTCAGCAGGGTGAAAACCGTAAAGCATCGACGCTTTGTAATAAACTTGTTGGCAAAAGGGCGGGCTATGGCGCTTATCAATGCTGGGGCGAACTTGAAATTAAATATAAAGGGATTAATAACTCGCCTGAAAAATATCTGCGCGAATTAGACCTTGATACCGCAGTATGCAATATTTCTTATTCGGCAAAAGGAAAGCATAATAATGTATATCACGATACCCGCCGTTACTATGTTTCTAATGCTGACGGCGTTGCCGTTTTGCATACTGAACGGCAGGAGGGCGGCATTAATTGTTCAATACGCCTCAAACCAAGCCGTTTCGGCAGTGCAAAAGCGGTTAAGAACGGTATTATCCATTGCGGCAGTCTGCTTGATAACGGGTTAAAATACTGCGCTTACCTTGAGGTTCAAACGGATGGAAAAACTCATTCTGCCGGCTCGGTATTTTCGTTAAGCGGGGCAACTTATTTTACCGTTATTTTAAGTATGGATACTGATTATTACGATAATTACCCCAAGTACCGTACCGGAGAAAGTCTTGCTCAACTGAAAAAACGGGTTGTCAGCCGCGTGAAAAGCGCGGCGAATATAGGTGCCGATAGCCTATACAGGCGGCATATTGAAGATTATCAAAAACTTTATAACCGTGTAAAAATAAATCTCGGCTGTAACTGCAATCTTCCGCCGACAGATAGGCTTTTGCGTTCGTACAAAAACGCCGACACTCCTGAAGAATATAAAAGAGGGTGCGAAACACTTTTGTATAATTTCGGGCGTTATCTTATTATTGCGTCCTCCCGTGAAAATGACTTGTTGCCTTCAAATTTGCAGGGTATTTGGAATTTTTCAAATTCTCCCCCGTGGAGCAGTGATTTTCATCTTAATATAAATTTGCAGATGAATTACTGGCCTGTTTACACATCAAATCTTGCGGAATGTTCGGCGCCGTTGGTGCGGTATATTGATAAATTGAAAGAGCCGGGGCGTGTTACCGCGCTTGCGTATACAGGCAAAGAATATACTGAAAACGGTAAAGCGGGGTTCCTGTTTCATACTCAAAACACTCCTTTCGGCTGGACCTGCCCCGGGTGGAATTTCAGTTGGGGTTGGTCGCCGGTAGCTGTGCCTTGGATACTTCATGATGTGTTCGGCGCGTATGAGTACACGGGTAATATCAGTCTGCTGAAAAGTACAATTTATCCGTTGCTTAAAGAAACTGCCGTGTATTATTCAAAAATGCTGATAGAGCATAACGGGCGTTTAGTTACCGCGCCTTGCTTTTCACCGGAGCACGGTCCGCGTACTATCGGCAATACATATGAGCAAACTTTGGTTGCTCAGTTATATATTGATTCTATAAAAGCCGCTAAGGCTTTGAATGTAGATTCCGATTTTGTGAAGTCCTGGTCTGATATTCTTTCCCGCCTGAAACCTATTGAAATAGGGGAAAGCGGCCAAATAAAAGAGTGGTATCATGAAAGAAAACTCGGTGAAATCGGCGAAAAACAGCACCGGCACTTATCACACCTGCTTGGTCTTTATCCTTGCGATATAATTAATAAACGAACGAATCCTCAGTATTTGAATGCCGCCGTTGTTTCGCTTAATGACCGTGGAGATAAAAGCACCGGGTGGGGAACATGTATGCGTGTTGCAGAGTGGGCTCGTGTCGGCAACGGCAACCGCGTGCATAAACTTATTGAAAATCTGATGTCAGGCTGTATACTTATAAATCTTTTTGATACTCACCCTCCGTTTCAGATAGACGGAAATTTCGGCTATACCGCTGTTGTTAATGAAATGCTGTTTCAAAGTAATCTTAATGTGATTGAACTTTTACCGGCGCTGCCGGATGCGTGGAAAAGCGGATATGTAAGAGGGCTTAAGGCAAAGGGCAATTTTACCGTTGATATTAATTGGGAAAATAATAGGCTCGTAACAGCAAAAATCATTTCTAATTTAGGTGGTCAGTGTAAATTGTGCTGCCCGCAGGGCAGGCTTACCTGCGAATTGCCGCATAGTTATAACGATTTTGGCGATATGGTTGTTGATACTGATAAAAACTGCGAATTTACAGTACGGCTTTTGTGATTTATCGCCTAAAAAACTCCGTATCTAAAAAGCAAAAAAATATTAAAATATCACAACAAAATAAAGGGGTCTATAATAAATGTTGGGGTGGAAGCCTCAACATTTATTTTTGGCAAAAAAGAACTCAGAAACTGGATAAAAGATGCAAAAAAAGCGAAATAACGGAATTCTACTCTGCAATAACCGCTTATTTCAACTGGAAAAATTCAATTATTACTTTATGCGGGCAACTTTTCACTAACGGCTTAAACAAAAATATGCACAACAGTGCAGGCTTGCATTGTTGTGCATATCATTCTCGTCTTTATTGGTCACCCCAACATTTGATATTGAACCGATTTTTGCAAATTTTAAATTATTAAAAAATATAATATTTTTAGTTTAATAAAGATAAAATTTTAATTTCTTTTCTTAATTTGGTAACATCATTGTATCTTTCGGATATTTGAGTAGATGTTGCTTTTTTTATTATCTTTTTTATATGACCTTTCGGCAGGGAAACTGCCGGGTGTTCTCCTGTAAGCATAATGTTTATCAGAACACCTAAAGAGTATATGTCGGTTGCAATGCCTGATTGTGTAATTCCGTATTGTTCGGGCGCGGCATAGCCTATTGTACCTAAATTATCAGTATCGCTGTTGTTTTTGTTGCTGATTTCTCTGGCAATTGAAAAATCGATTAATACCGCATTGTCATCTTTTGTTATTATTACATTTTCCGGTTTAATATCTCTGTGGATAATTCCAATGCTGTGAATTGTATTTAAAGCGTCGCATAGTTGAAGCGCATATTTGTAAGCTTTTTTCTTATTCAAATTGTCTTTTTCAATAATTTCGCTAAGATTTTTTCCGTCGATATACTCTTCCAGTGTTATAACATATTTTAAATCTGAGCAAACTTCATATATTTTAACAATATTTTTGTTCCGTATTTTTCTGATTTTTCTAAATACATTATCATTTCTGTTTGCAGAATATCTCTCAATTAATCGCTTTTGGTTTTCCTTATTCTCGTAAACATAAATTTTGCTTTTTTCAGTATCTTTTACGGTAATAATTTTTTTATATTTATCAGATAAAACTTCGTCTATATATTCTTTTAAATCGTTATCGCTTTTCATTTTAATATTTCCTCATTAAATTTGCTAAGAAGTTCGTTGCATTCATAAAAATTCAAATTGTTGTTTAATGCAAAAATAATTATGCTGTCCCTCTTAACCCGCGGATAGAGCAGGGGCTTGTCAGAAAGTCGTAAAGCCTGCTGACAATCGTCAAGACTCATATGCATCGTTAATGCAAGCCGGATGATCTTGTCTTTGGACGGGATCTTTCTTCCATTGATAACATCATAAAAATAGCAATAATTAAAATCCGCTTTGTTGATTATGTTTGTTTTTGAGAGTCCTGATTTTTTACAAGCCTGTTCCCAAAAATCATGAATGCTGTGAAAAATAAATGAAGATGAATTATTGTTTATGTAATCCGTAATTTCGCATTTTTTACCAAGTTCTTCAAACAAATCATCTGTGCTTTTTCTCATATTCTCTCCGTTAATAAATAATTATTTCGCCTTTAAAGTTTTCATTAATGAAATCAATATTTGGATGACCTTCTTCAATATAAATCGTTTTAAGGTTTGATTTTGAAGAGGTGAAGTATTTATTCAAGTAATTCTGATTGAATCCGGAATTTTTCGGAATGTGCAAAATTTCAAGGTTTGGGTTAACATCTTCTGCTCCGTTTAATCCAGCATAGGGGTTAAATTCATATCCGTCTAATATAGTATATTCCTTAATGTCAGCAACATTTGAGAAGAATTGCAGTTGTTTTAAAACCTTGTTATATACTACGCCGTTGTCGTCAAAATAAAATTCATTGTCATCATCAATGTACAAGGCTTCCAGATATCTGGAACAATATTTATTTAAATAATATTCACTATATGGGTTTGCGTAGACGCGCTTTATATTACTGTTATTTGCACATACTGATGAAACATCAACGCACCATTCCGGCATGTGCCATTCCGAAATATTAGCGCCCTCACATAGATAATAAAGGACATATCCTTCTTTGTTTTTATCATAGTAATATAAACCATTTTCATAAACTTTATATTTATCACAGTTTATAACCTGAATATCAGTCAGTGAGCGACACTGAGATGCAAAGTTTCTGATTGATAAGTAATTAGGATTATTTTCAGGAATTATATTATTCCAATTAAAAACAACACTTTTTAAATTTGAGCAATATAAAATTGCCTTACTATCAACTATTGGCGGAGCACTATCCGGGGGCGCTTCAAATATAATTTTTTCAATATTAGAATTGCTGTTAAACGCAAAAGTTTCTATCCAATAAACATAATCGCCATTGTAGGAATAGGGAACTCTTACAATTTTATCTTTACCTGTATATTTTGTAATATATAAATATTTACCTTTGTATTCAAATTCAAAATCATCATAATTTATCGGAATATCTGAATAATCACTTGAAGGAGTTTCGGTAGACGGCTCATCAGTATTGCCTGATGTACTTTCGTTTTCACTTGTTGCTTCAGTAGGTTTTTGAGTAACCACGGTAGTTCCGTCCGGCTTTTCGGTAATAACTGTTCCGTCCGGCTTTTCGGTAACTATAGTTCCGTTCGGTTCTTCAGTAACAACCGTGCCGTCAGTTTTTTGTGTTATTACGGTTCCATCGCTTTTTTCTGTGACAACAGTTCCGTCAGCCTCTTGAGTTATAACAGTCCCGTCCGTTTTAACTGTTTCAATACTGCCGTCATCATATGTGGTGATAACAGAACCATCGTCATTCGTTATTTCGGAAACGGCATGTTTTTGATTATTTTCTGTTTGTGATGTTTTATTATCTGTATTTATTCCAGAATAATGTATTCCGCAGGCGGTAGCAACACCTAAAAGCAGAATTAAAATTACCGCAATAAGTATTAAAGCCTTTTTGTTTTGTTTTAACTTCTTAAGTAAAGATATTTTAACTATTTTATTATTATCTTCTATTTCTTCTGCTTCGTTAAAATCATGAAAGCAGTATAGGCAAAAATGCGCTTCTTCCGGTAAAGGCTTATTGCAAATAGGACATTTTCTTTTCAAAACACCACCGCCAATCATTCAATAAGAAAATTATAAATATGAAATCCAATTTTGTAAAGCCTTTTTTGATAAATAAAAAATTTTGTCAATAGTACGCTGGCAGTGAATTGGTTTGGATAAAATTAACTGATAAAATAAATAAAACATGCTAATTTATATGTTTATTAATTTTTAGTGTAAAATGCGACCGGAACATTTATTTTTCAAATATTGAAATTTATTGAGGAGAATATAACTATGAGATGTAAAAATTGCGGCGCTGAAAATGATAAACAAAATATTGTTTGTTTAAACTGCGGAACAGTATTGCAAAAGAATGATTTTGAGGATTTTTTAAAAAATAAGAAAAAGCTTCTTATGTTGTCGGCAAGTGTCATTGCGGTTATAGTTGCAATAGTAATAATTTTATCTTTGGTAATTTTTCCAGCTTTTGCGTCAGCTAAAATGCGTAGTGCTTTTGATTCAAAATCCGGAGCGCAGGTTATGGATGTTTTTGTTGATTATTGCTCCGATTATTCTGTTGTTTATGATGAACTTTCAAGATCTGGCAAGGCGGCATTTAATGAATTTGAAGATTGTATAAGTGATGTTAAAGATGATATGAACGAACAGCCTGTAGATACTGATATAAATTACTATCTTAAGGAAAAAACAGGAGATATTTTTTTACCACAGGATTATTCAGCTGTAACAACAATAGCGCAATATAACGGAGAACTGTATAATGTAGCCCGGGATTTTTATATGCTTTATAATTCAAAATGCTCATATAATTTGGGATCAAATGCTTACTCAACAGCAGATTACAGTATTGCGGTTGGCGAATTTTCATCAGTAATAGAATCAGACAGTTGGTATGAGTATGCACAAAGTAAATTGACTGAATGTCAGGAAAAACTGTTGGAAGAAAAAATTAATCTTATTGACAATTACATAAACAGCGGCGATTATGAATCGGCCTTGCAACAGGTAAGTAATTTAAGAAATGAAAATCTAACAGATGAAATGACGTCAAAAATTGATGAATATGAAACAAAGATTTATGAGGCGCAACTTTCAAAAATAGATGATTATATAAATGAAGGCGATATAGACGGTGCCCGCGAATATGTTGAAACGTTAGGTGCAAATGTGTCTGAAGACGCAAAATTACGCCTTGAGCAGGCAATGAAAAATAAAGCTGTCGAATATTTAATCAAAGCTGATGAGACTTTGAAAAGCGGGGAACGCCAAGGCGCCTATGATATGGCTGCAATGGCGCAGACGCTGTGCCCGAATGACATAGAAATTCAAAAGAAAGTTGATTATTATAAAGAATATTTACCGCTTGAACTCTATGAAGAAGAAAATTATCTTAGCCAGAAAAAAGGTGAAGGATATGTGAATCTAATCTATTATAATATGAAATGTACATCAAATAATTCCCAGGCTATGCGCCATTGTATTTATGTTTCGTATGATAGTTCCGCGGTTAGTTCTTCTAATCTGTTATATTCTATTACATATAATTTAGGTAAAAAATACAATAAAATATCCGGAGAGCAATTTGTGTTATATGATTCAAGAAATAAGGAGCAAAACGGATACTTTGAAATATACGGAGACGGAAAAAAGATATTTACATCTGATATTTTGGGAGTTAATTATTTACCGAAAAATTTCACGGTGGATGTTAACGGCATAAGTACTTTAAATATAAAATATTACGGCGATACTGATTATAGCGATTTAATGCTCGGAACAGTTCAATACGGGATTTCAAATTTCGTTGCCACTAAAGATTTACCTGAATAAGGGAGAACATGATGAAATTAAAATCATATTTTAAGAAGTACATATGTATACTTCTTTCACTTTGTCTTATTTTAACAATATTTTCCGGATGTAATTTTAATTACAATTTAAAAAACAAACAATCAAATATATCGGAAAATACGCAGGTATATAATGATTGTCTGTTTTATATTGATACTCAATCCACTACGGAGCCTTATTTGGATTACACAAAATGGATTTATTATGATGATATATTCAAGTATGACTTGAAAACGGGAGAGAAATCTCAAGTATTTTCAGCATCAAATGTTTATTTGGATTCTGAGAATTATGAGCATCCCTCAGGAGCTGCTGTTGAAAATGCACACAGTATTTCACCGTTTTACTTTCTAAATAATCAATTGTATTGTTTATATGCAACAGGATATGAAGAGTATTATTTTTACATAGTAGTCATTGATTTAAGTGATAATTCTTATGAATTGATAGAATTGTCAGATATTCAGATTAATAATGGCACGGAATATATTAAGAATTTGGATATCGGTGAACTAAAACTCTCCGGAGTTGTTGGCAGCAAATTGGTTCTTTCAGTTGATTATGATTCAGTTTACGATGATTCGTGCGATGTTATATTCTTTTATAATTTGGAAAAAAATGAGGCAGAATTTTTTGCAAAAGAACTTACTGATGAAAATAAGAATTACTCTATGTATGTTGAATGCATAAGCGAAAAGGGAATGATTATAGAGACTTCCGATAGGTCTGAATATATGTATATATATTATGATTTTGACAGCGGTGAATTTATAAATCCCGGCTCAGAGAATCTAGACTCAGTATTCTATGAAGACAGAGATTATATTTATTATTTATCCTATAATGAGGATTCTGAAAATCCGAAAACATATATCAATAGAAGTACATTGGATGGTAAAAATCATGAAATTTTTGAAACATTTGATTCTTATATCCATAACCAATATTCTACTGATGACTTTATTTGTACGAAAAATATACTTTTATTTAGCGAAAACAGCGCTGACAGTGACGAAAATTGCGTCTTCTATCTTTTTAATGCCGAAACTGGAATTAAAAGTTTTACAATTCCTTTTGCAGAGATAGACACTCATGGTTATAGCGAATTAGAGGCATATGTAAATGGAGATTCTATAATTTGCAGATTGGATTCATGCAAAGGATACGACGATTATGATGAATTAAATCAAGGGGACTACTATCAACATTACATTTATAATGAAAATTATTATTACTATAAAGATAATAATTTAGAACCCATTATTAGTAATGAATATATTATAGATTATTATGATTAATATTTTCTTAGGTAATAGCTATGTTCTACTCTAATCAAATAACACATATTTCTAAGACTACTTATATAACGTGAATGCTGACAGCTAAAAATTATACACATATCCAAAATTAAAAAAATATATTATCTAAAAGTATTAGCTTTTATGTCTAAAATATTTCTACATTGCTAGTGAAATTCTACGAATATTATAACGAGGTGATGCAGACGATGTTAAATGTCTTAATAACGTGTTTTACTACTTTGAAACAGAATTGGGATATTATTCCATTGATAAGGTGAATCAGCAGGAAAACAGAGAAGTCGTTTTTGCTTTTGATGAGTTTAGTGATATTGTTAAATATTTGATTTTTGCAACATGAAAGGTCAAGGTGATTACATTGACAAAAAATGAAAAAAATACATATAAATTTTTAGCTGCTTTTTTCGCTGCAACGGTGTGCATTGTTTTGCTTATAATGGCGTTGAATCCAAGTCAACAAAAGCAATTAGAAGGTCAATGGCGACTTACTTCGGCTGAAGAAAATGATTTCGTCCGTATGATAAATGATGATTTCCCGGTTGAAAATATATATTTTTATGAAAACGGGCAAATGTCTATGAACGGTGAGAATTGTACTTATTCTATATCTGAGAATGAAATGATAATCACATCTTATTTCGGGGGCACTACGTATTATGATTGCTCATTAACGGATTCAAGGTTAACTCTTACGCGCACCAACGGTCCTTACGCCGGAACCTCAGCATATTATGAAAAAGTTTATTAATAGATCTTGCGTTATTCCATTTGTTTATAAATAAATTAATGAAAAAGATTTTAAAAATACGCCGTATTATGATTGATATGCTTGTGTAATTTTTTGATAGGCAGTTAATAAAAATAATTTACAATTTCATAAATTTATTTTATTTGTTTTATTTAAATAAATTTGTATAACCATATTTAAATATTTATTGTTTAAAAGTTTACATAAAATGCAAATTTATTCGGTGCTTGACATAAGTATTCAAATCATTTTAGCTTGATTTGATTAATCCCCTAATACCCACGGCTTTTATGCAAATAAAATAACTTGGTTATTTATAGTTGTATATACTGCGACTTAATTTTGAAATCTTTTTATGCTATCGAAAAGCATAGGCAGTTAATTTTATTGGAATGGGTAATCAGAATGCGGGGTGCAAATTTGTTTGAATGTTATGAAGTCAGACCGATTATCATGGTGCATTAATCAAATATTAAATACAATTTATATTAACAAAAATTATAATATGTCAAAGCTTGCTCGCTACGCTTACTTCACTTTGATATATTTTTATCTGAAGAACAGAGCGTAAATTACTTGAAAGGGGTATGATTTAGTTATTAACTATATCATTAAGTAAAATTATGACAAATAATGATCAGAAATCATCGGTGAAAAACGAATTTCAAGATTTAATTAATGAAGCAAATGATTATTTTTATAATACAGATTACGAAAATAATTATGTAAAGGCATTTGAGTTGTTCATAAAAGCTTATGAGATTGATCCTGCAAATGTTCAAGTCCTAAATAGGCTTGCTGACATTTATTTCTACGGGTTAAGTGGTGAGAAAAATACTGAAAAAGCGTTTGAGCTTTATACGCAATCATCTAAGTTAGGTTCTTTTGAAGGTTTTTGCGGCGTATTAACTTACTTTGGCGATATGTATGGTGAAGATTCAAATGAAAAATTTTTTGAATTTTGCAAAAATATGTACGAAGAAAATCCTTCAAATCTTGAAGCCGGGTTTCAAACCGCTTTATGTTATCTCGACAGCATTGGAACTAAAAAGGATGAAGAGTATGCCGTTGGATTGTTAAATGAATTAGTTGAAAAAGGCTGCATAAATGCAGCAGATGTTTTAGCTGATATATATTATGAAGGCTCAGAAGTTACCTGTCAGGATATAAAACGGGCTTTGCAATTGTATAAATTTGCCGCTGATAACAACAATGCTCATGCGCAAACTTGTCTGGGAATTTCCTATAAAGACGGAAAAGGCGTTGAAGCTGATATTAAAAAATCAATTGAATATTTTGAATCTGCCGTTGCTCAAAATGATCGAGTAGCTATGTATCACTTAGCAATGATATATGCAAACGGCAACGGAGTTAGTAAAGATTACGATAAAGCGATTGAATTGTTAACAAAATCTTCAGATTTGGGTTATAGCAGTGCAAGTGTTCAATTAGGATTATTATATCAATATGGTCAGGGCGTTGAGAAAGACGGTAAGAAAGCATTTGAATTGTATAATTATGCATATAATAATGGTAATACTAATATTGCGTTAATGGAATTTATTGGAAAATGCTACAAAGACGGAATAGGTACGGATGTTAATTATGAAAAAGCTTTAGAATTTTTATCAATAGCATCTGACAGAGGCGAAGCTTTAGCAAAATACGAGTTGGCAACAATGTATTTTGAAGGTAAAGGCGTTGCCGAAAATAAAGGTAAAGCGGCGGAATTATTTTCGCAAGGATATGAATTAGGTGATATGTTGTCCGGCTTTCGTCTTGCTGATATGTTAGTAGAAGGGGACGGCATACCAAAGGACTTAAGCAGAGCCATAGATATATTTAAAAAAATAAATAATAATCCTATTGAAAACATTGATACTGCGCAGCATATGTATCTTCTTGGGCGCTCTTTATATAACAGCGGCGAAATCAGAACCGCAATAAAATTATTTGAAGCCGCTGAAGAATTAGATAATGAAGAAGCAGCCCTTGCTTTATACCAAATTTATTTGAAAGGCGAATTTGTTCCTAAACAACCGGCAAAAGCCATATATTATCTTGAAAAATTTGCTGAAAAAGGCAGCCCTCTTGCTGCTGCAAATTTGGGCGAACAATTCTTATTCGGCGATGAAGTGCCTAAGGATTTGCAAAAAGCTGCGCATTATAACGAAATTGCAGCAAATGCGGGCAGCATACGTGGTATGAATAACTTAGGCATTATGTATTTAAACGGAGATTATTTCCCGAAAAGCATAGATAATGCAGAATATTGGTTTTTAAGAGTTAAAGATGAGGCAACATCAGATGACCAAGCTGAACTGGATTTTGCTTTGCAGCGTTTGGCATATATATATACTTATGATAAGAAAAACCGATCTGAGGCATTCTCTCTGTGGTCTTATTTGGCAAAAAAAGGTAGTGCAGCTGCTCAATATCAGCTGGGTTATTGCTATGCTACAGGCTTTGGCACAAAACGCAACAGGGTAGAAGCATTTTCTTGGGTTCAGACTGCAATTACAAACGGCTACAACGGAAATCATGCATATAAATTATTGAATCAATTATCGTCTGATATGAAATATAACGCACCTTCATATTATGAACAAACAGGGAAGCACTGTTATGTAGCAACGGCAGTATACGGATCTTATGATTGTCCGCAGGTTTGGACTCTTAGGCGTTATCGCGATTATGTGCTTAGTAAAACCGTTTTCGGAAGATTGTTTATAAAAATTTATTATGCTATAAGTCCTTTATTTATAAAAATGTTTGGAAAAACATATTGGTTTAATAAATTTTTTAAATTTGTATTGGATAAAATTATAATAAATTTGATTAATAAAGGCTTTAAAAATACGCCATATGATGATTGATATGCTTATGTAATTTTTTGTTAAGCAGTTAATAAAAATAATTTACAATTTTACAAACTTATTTTATCTGTTTTTTTTATTGAATTTGAAAAAATAAACAATAAATAAATCTAAAACACAATAAAAGCGCTGCTTAAAATTTACGGTTTTAAGCGGCGCTTTTTGTTTATAAAATATTTTAATTAATGAATTGAATTGTAAAATTGAATGTTTCCGTTTGAGCCTATTTCGGCAATAATACCGTTTTCTTTGCCTGTTATAAGTATAGTGCTGTTTGTGATGTTTTCAACTCTCCACAAAATTCTGTCTTCAGCGCCGTCTGCATTATTAGTTACTACGCAGTATTCAGGCATAAGATTCTTTATGAATTTTGTTGTTGATGAATAATGATAACCGTGGTGCCCGAGTTTAAGCAGGTCAACATCGCCGATTTCGGGCGCAAGCCTTTCTTCATCCCCGGTCAGATTATCCATATCGCCGGATAAAAATATTCTTGTTGAGTCCTTTTCAATCAGCACCCCAAGGGATTGGTCGTTTTCGCCCACCTTTTCGTCATTTTCAGGGTCCTCGGTATTATAAAGCGTTATGGTAAAGTTACCCAGTGTAAACGGTGTTTTGTCCGGTTCGCTGATAATCGGTATTTTTTTAGCATTAAGCGCGCTTACCATTTGGTCATATACTTCCTGATTATCCCATTCTTCAATTTCGTTTTCTTTAATTTTACTGCTGTCATATACTTTTAAATACGCTCTGCCTACTTCAATATCCGGGTCGGAAATAACGGTGTCAAATCCGCCTATGTGGTCGCTGTGGCTGTGAGTGCCTAAAACAAAATCAAGATATACTTTTCCGTTTTCATCGGCGGCGTTATCCTTAAGATACTGAACTACCCTTTCTTCATACCCGTCAAGTTCCAAATCCTCAAAGCCGCGCGGATTATCACTGTCTTCACCGGCGTCAATCAAAGCAAAATGTCCGTCGCTCTCAAGCAGTATTGCGTCTGAACTGCCGGTGTTAAGAAAATGTATGTAATCTCCGCCTTCGCCTATTTCATCAGCGCTTTTAATGTTGAGCGCATTGCGGTTTTTGCTTATATTATAAGCAGGCTTTATCACCAAAAAGCCCAGCAGTATTATTGCGATTATCGCAAGCACGGTAACCGTGCCGATTACTCTTTTTGCTTTTTTGCTCATTTAAATAACCTTTCCTGTTCTTATATTAAAGCATAATTTATTTTCTTTTTCGTTTTTAAAATATATTACTTCAATAATGTCTTTTTCAATGAATTCGGCTGAAATGATTTTTATTTCTTTTTCTTTAAATGTTTCACGCAGTACATTCAGTTGCTCGTCATTATATTCGCTTACATTGTCTGATATAAAAAGCAGATTTCCGAATATACTGTTAATTTCAGCAAGCAGTTTTCTCTGCTCAAAATCCATTTTGTTATTACGGTCTCTTAAAAGAAATACATCCGGGTCATTTTTCCACGCTCTGCCGTCAAGGTGGCGGCGGAATATCGAGTTTGATACTGCGTGAGGTGTAGAAACTTCTTCGCGTATAACATTTTTATGCTGTTTCCACCCAAGTGAAATATCAGAGCCTATACGGCAGTAATCCACTTTTCCGAATGCAGGCATAAGCGGTACTCCGCAGCCTAAAATAAGTTTATCGCCGCAGCATTCTCTCAGTAAATCCATAGCGTCGCACATTATTTCGCCTCTTGTTTTGTTGTGCATAGGCAAAACGCACGCTCCGTATAGAAAATCAAGTTTTACAAGGTCAAATCCCCATTCGTTCAGAATTACATCAAAAACATTTTTAAGATATTTACGCGCGCCGTTGTTATATATGTCAAGCGAATAAAAACCGCCCCAGTTCTGCCCGGTTTTATATGGTTTGCCGTCTTTATCTTTAATAAACCAGTCTTTGTGCTCTTTAAATAATTTTGATTTTTTTGTTGCGGCAAACGGCGCAAGCCATAACCCTGCTATCATATTATTTTTATGTATTTCATCCGCTATCTTTTTCATTCCGGACGGGAATTTTTTTCTGTCCGTTATCAGCCAGTCGCCTATTGCGGATTGATAGCCGTCGTCTATTTGAAAACAGTCAAAATGTATATCCTTTAATTCATTTATGCTGTTTAAATCCCGTTCAACTATCTGTTCGTTTATGTTTCCGTAGTAGTTGTACCAGGTTGTATAACCTGTTCTGCGTTTGCTCTCACGGCAGGTTATGCCCATTTTTTTAAAATATAAATCAAATACGGCGTTATATTCTCCGCTTAAAACAGCAAGGGAAAGCAGATTTGTTTCTTTTGTAAAATAAACACCTTCTAAATCTTTTTCAATTATAACGGCATTATTTTCCAT
The DNA here is from genome assembly GCA_944380635.1 of uncultured Eubacterium sp. Taxonomy (GTDB): domain Bacteria; phylum Bacillota; class Clostridia; order Oscillospirales; family Acutalibacteraceae; genus Eubacterium_R. Next base: position 22,594 of record CALWID010000015.1, read on the forward strand.
ATCAAAAGATATGCTTGTGTAACCCGAACGCTCGTCAATCGAACCGAAAAGCGTTATATTGTTTTGGTTTCTGATATAGCCGTAAGACCAGCCGTAAAATAAATTGTTTCTGCGCGGATATTTGTGAAATAAACTGTCACCCGATTTTGAAAAGCCTATGTATTTTAACGGAGTCTTTTTAATACAGAATTCAGTTAATCTTGTAAGTTCACTCATTCTGTCTGAGTATGAATACTCAAAACTATCCGTCCAACTTTGATAGCCGTTTACAAATACTTTTTCATTTTTAGAAAAATTGTAATTCAGTTTAATCAAAAATTTTTTAAAAGAAACGGTACAGCGGGGGATAACCGAGGCGCACAAACAATTATTGTCAGTGGTAAGGTTTATGTCAAAGTGCTGATTTTTTAAACTTTCGGCTTTGTATTCGTTGCCTTCGGCGTCATAAACAGCGCAAAGTAAAATTTTATCAAATTTCATAATGTTTCCAGCCTTTATTATTTTAATTCTATCGTAAATCTGTATTTTAGCGGATTAAAATAATTGAATTTAATGCGGTGCTCTTTTTCCGTTATAGGCCCGCAGCTGCCGGAGCCTGTTCCTCTTACAAATCCGTCAACGGCAAGGAATGTCGTGCTACAGTCAGGCAGGTCCTCTATATGTTTTGCTCTCTTTAATTGCTCAAGCGTAAAGTGGTTGGCGTTGAAATTATATGGCTTGTCAACGCATCTTATGGTAATTTTACCGCCGTTGTCGTCGGATTCGCTTAGCGTTGCTTTTTTAACTTCGCCCCTGTTGCCGGAATCCTGCGGCTTAATGTACTTGTGCGCCATATTTGATACGGTGTTGCTGTATATGCCTATCGGTGCGTGCTCTTTAAAATCCGAATAGTTTTCCAAAGGCCCTCTGCCGTAATATTTAACATTTTCAAAACTTTCGGGCAGTTCTGCATGAACGCCGAAACGGGGCAGAGCGGCAGTAAACGGGCACACCTTGTCAAGAGCGGCAGTAATGCCTATATTGCCGTTTTCGTCAAAATAATAATCAATTTGCGCTGAGGCAAGTATAAATGCGGCCCTTGTAATAAAAATATAATTCGTGCTGATTATTTTTTCAGAGCCTTTCTGTTTTGCTTTGCAGGAAGTTAAAACCGGCTTTGCATCGTCAAGCCCAAGAAATTTCCAGAATATCATCATATATTGGTCATTATCAAGTTTTCCTCTGTAAATATGAGGTACAAAGCCCATCGCTTTGTCCGCCGGGTTTTGATTAAGATATTCTTTATTGCCTTTTTTAAGGCTGATAAGACCCTGCTTTCTGTCAAATACAGCGCAGCCGCCGCTGAATTTTACGGTAATATTTTTGCTGTTTTCAATTACAGCAGGCTTGTTTTTAAGAACTATGTTTTCTGCAGCGCCGTAAGATAGGATTATCTGCTCCGTTGCTATTTGAGTTTTAGTTTCGGAATTTCTGTATGTGAAATTAACAAAAATATCGCAGCCGCTTTCATTTAAATATTTTGATTCAATTTTTATTTTTTTCTTAGTCCGCGGCGGTATAACGGATTTAACAGAGCCGCTTTCGCGTTTTTCACCGTTTTTAAGTATATCAAATGTTATATCCATATCGGCGGTATCTTTAAAGCACCTTGTATTTGTAAGTTCAAATATACCGCCGCCAAGGTATTTTGCCCTGACCGGTCTGTAACACGCCTTCATTTCAAGCGCGCCGCTTGAAGGTTTTCTGTTCGGATAGAATAAGCCGTCAACACAGAAATTGCCGTCATGTATCGGCTCGTTGTGGTCTCCGCCGTATGTCCATTTGTATTCAGCATTTTCGTCATAAACACTGTGGTCTGCCCATTCCCAAATGCAGCCTCCCATAAACTGCTTTGAGGAATAGAAAAGTTCAATATAATCTTCAAGTCCGCCGGGGCCGTTGCCCATTGCGTGCGCGTATTCGCATTGGAAAAACGGCTTTCCTTTGTATTTTGAGCCAGCCGTGCCTTTAAGTATTTTTCTCATCAGACTCTGAGAGGCATACATTTTGGAAATCACATCATATGCCCAGCGTTTGCTGCGCGTTACACCCTCGTAATGAACGAGAGTTTCAGGGTCTTTCTTTTTCAAAAAGTCATAGCACGCGTCCTGGCATTTGTATCCGCCCGATTCGTTGCCGAGGCTCCACATTGTTACGCACGGGTGGTTTTTATCCCGCTCATACATTCTTTTAACTCTGTCAAGATAATGCGTAATCCATTTTTCGTCATTGCTGAGCCTGCCGGGGCGGTATGTGCCCGGAACAGAATAAAATCCATGCGTTTCTATATCAGCCTCGTCAACAACATAAAGTCCGTACATATCACACATTATAAGGAATATCGGGTCCGGAGGATAGTGAGAAGTGCGCACTGCGTTGCAGTTGTATTCTTTCATCAGTTTAACATCAAGTTCAAGGTCGTCAACGGACATGGCATAACCTTTTGTCATGTGAGTGTCGTGGTGGTTTACTCCAAGCATTTTAATCGGTTTTCCGTTAAACAGGAATACTTCACCGTCGATTTTTATGTTTTTAAATCCTATGTAAGTCCTTATAACTTCCTGTATTTCACCTGCGTTTTTCAGCGTGATATAAACTTCATAAGTATTAGGCGTTTCAGCAGTCCATTCTTTCGGGCTTATTGATTTTATAACGGTTTCTTTATTATTTGCCAATACGGTGCTGAAAAGTCCGTCACAGCAAATTTCTGTTTCGCTGTCCGCGCTGAAATTGCCGTCAATTTCTATTTTTAAATCATATGTGCCGTTTGCATTTTTAGCCGGCCTGAATAAAAAGTCATTTATGTAGTATTCGCCTTGAGAAATTATATAAGCGTCGCGGAATATACCGTTTTCGCGGAACATATCCTGGCATTCAAGATATGTTCCGTTGCTCCATTTGTAAACAACTGCAACTATTTCATTTTCACCGCTTCTGATATATTCGGTAATATCAAATTCTGCCGTGTTGTGCGAACCTTCAGAATAGCCGGCATATTTGCCGTTAATGTAAACGGCAAGCGCTCCCGCAACACCAAGAAATGTAATCAGATTGCGGCGGCTTTTGTTTATGTTTATTTTTTTGCGGTATATGCCAACCGCAACATCACTCGGAATTTGCGGCGGATTTTTTGGAAACGGATACCTTGTATTGATATACGCAATCTGGTCATATCCTGTTCTCTGCCAGGTTGACGGCGTTGTAATCTTGTCAAACCGAATATTTTCGGTATCAAAAATCTCAGGAACTTTGCTTAATTTATCATAATAAATAAAATCCCATTCTCCGCTGAGCATAATTATCCTGTCTGATTTGTAACGCTCGTTTTTGTAATTTGTTTTCTCAGCAGCGCTCTTTCCTGAAAAAGGTATAAAATAACTCCTCGGCGCAAGTTTGTTTTCCTCAAAAACATTAAAGTCGGTATGCAGATTTCTGCTGATAGAATACTTCATAAATTATTACCTCATTTTTAAATTAATTTACTGTTTCTTTTCTTCCTTTTCTCTTGCAATCCCGTAAAGCATAAAATCAAGCAATTTTGCTAATGCCTTTTCGTGATTGCTGACCGCAAAATCAAAATTGCCGTCAGAATTATTTTCAACGCTTAAATAACTGTTGAGCATATTCTGCATAAGAGAATAGTATTTGACCGCGTCTTCTTTTGAAACGCCGTTTCTTAGATTCAGCGATTCAACAGTATTAATATACAAGCCTTTGTTAAAAGAATCAAATTTATCTTTTATTTTTAGTATTTGTTCTGAAAAGTCCTTGTTATCTGTCAGAATAATGCCGAATATCAGTTTGGAGCAAAAAGGGTTTTCCTCAAAAAATTTATATCGTTCTTTCATATATAAATTTACATCTGCGGAGAAATCCTTGCCGCTCATAAAATTTATAAATTTGTTTACCGCCTCTTCAGCACAGCACAGATATAAATTATCTCTGCTTTCAAAATTGTGGTAAATAAGGCCTTTTGAAATTCCGTGCTTTTCGCATATTCTGTTGACGGAGGCGCCCTCATATCCGTATGTTCCGAACTCCTCAACTGCGGCTTTCAGTATCTTTTCTTTGGTGATTTTTGTTTTTAAAGATTTTTTCATACTATGCCTTTCTGTTATTGACAATAAAGGTTTTAGTTAGTATAATTTAATTATTGACCGCACGGTCAATAATATTATAACTATATGAATTGCACTTGTCAATTAACGGGGTAAAATTATGAAAAGAATATTTTGCACTCTTTTAAGCGCGGCGCTGCTGCTTTGCAATACTGCGCTTTGCGGCTGCTCCGCAAAAAAGGCGGAGGTGTTTACTCTTCCTGAGGAGTATACTCTTGCTTTTTCAGAAGAATTTGAAAACGGCTATGATGAAAATGTCTGGAACGCAACTGAGTTTACGCCGAGAAAAGGCGGCTACTGGAGCAGTGAACAGGTCTTTTGTAAAGACGGGAATCTTGTGATTAGAACTGAATATAAAGACGACAGCCGCGGTTCCGGTTATTATACCGGAGAGATGAGTTGGAATAATCTCAGAAGTACATACGGGTATTATGAAATACGCTGTAAAGTAGACAATATCCGCGGCGCATGGTCTGCCTTTTGGCTTATGCCTGATGATATCAGCAAAACAGAGCAAAAAGCGCAGGACGGCGCTGAGATAGATATTTTTGAATCTGCTTTGCCTTACAGAGTGCAGAACACTTTACATTATGACGGTTATACCGGCAGTAAAAAGAAAGTTACAAAACTTGATGATGTTTATGACGGTTTTCATACTTTTGCGCTTGATTGGAAGAAAGACAGCCTCAGGTTTTATTATGATAATAAATTATTGTGGGAAGTTACAGACCCTGATTTAATCAGCACATATCCTGTTTATATGGATATCAGCACAGAGGTGAACGGAGACCTTAAAGACGGCGAGCCTGTTCCTAACCGCTGGTTTTGGTTCGGGTGCGGAAAGATTGATAACAAAAATAATAAAATGCCGTCTGATTTCGTAATTGATTATGTCCGCGTTTATGATAACGGAGACCTTATTTGGTCTGAAAAGGAAAATAATAATTAAAGGATTTGTAACTGATGAGAACAAAAAGAATTGATTTAAAAAATAAAACCGTTAAAGAAATACTTGCGTTTTCTCTTTTGCCGTTCGGTATGAGCACAATATACAGCCTTACAAGCACAGCGCTTAATATGTATTTTACCGATGTTCTCGGCCTTTCGCTTGCAATGACAAGTATTGTGCTTACCGTCACTAAGATTTGGGACGCTGTTAATGACCCTTTAATGGGTATGATTGTGGATAAAACTCATACAAAAATGGGAAAATGCCGGCCGTATGTTTTTTGGATGAGCGGGCCTGTAATTGTTGTTACCGCACTGCTTTTCGCGCCTGTTGATTTCGGGCAGAGAGGTAATTTTATATACGCTATAATCGCTTATCTTCTGTTTTATACCGCTTATACTGCTCTTGAAATACCTTATCAGGGGCTTACGCCTCTTGTTTTTCCGGAAGATAAAAAGCGGGTTAAAGCAATTTCTTTCAGCAATATTATAGGTTCTCTCGGCTCTGTTTTGCCGTCTGTTTTATTTTTTACTGTTGCCGGGCTATGGGGGCGCGATAATCAAAAAGAGGGCTATTTCGGAGCGGCTTTCATTTTTGCCGTCTTAGCCGGAATACCTATGTTTTTATCAGGCTTTGGATTTAAAGAAAAAATTTATATACCCCCGAAAAAGAATAACTATATTGAGGGCCTTAAAATTGTTTTTAAGGATAGAAAATTTATCATTCTTGTTATTGCCGCGGTATTTTCCTCGCTTATGAATTTGGGCTCTCTGTTTTTGCCGTATTTCGCAAAATGGAACTGCGCCTGCGTAGTGCCCATAGATGAATTTTGCGCTTGGATATATAATACTTTCGGCATTTCCGTTCAACTTACAAGCGAGGGATTGCTTACCCCGCTTCTTCAGGTCGGCAGCGGTCTTTCCTATATGCTTTCAATGGCGCTTGTTCCTGTGTTCCTTAAAAAAGCAGATAAAAAAACGCTTTGGATTGGCGTTTCGCTTGCTGGTATTGCCGCCGATATACTTTGCTTTGTAATCGGCGTTTGGATTGTTCCGTATAATACTGTTTCAGGGGCGGTTGTTTATACTATTTTAAGGTTTTTTACTAATTTTCCCGTTGGCGTAATCACGGTTTTGCTTACCGCTATGTTCTCAGATGTTGTTGATGATTTGGAAATGAGAACGGGTAAAAGGCTTGAGGGTACCGTTTTCTCATTCAAAAGCCTCCTCAGCCAGATTTCTTATGCCGTTTTCAATGCAGTAATGCTTAATATAGTTGATAAATTCGGCTATAATGTTGATGTTATGACAAAACTTACAGATAATCTTACCAAGCCGCTTATTGAAAGTACAACTCAGGCGGCTGTATACGGCGGCGTAAATTATACCACTCTTCTCAATGTTATTTTCTTTATGCTTACCGCACTCGGCGCAGTAGGGCTTTTGCTTCAATCTATACCTATGTTCTTTTATAAATTTGATGAAAAAGCGCAGGAGGCAAAATTAAAGGCTTTCAGAAAAGAAAAGGAGTTAAGGGAAAAAGAAGAACTCAGCAGCGCCTCTGCTGTTTAATTAGTGTTTTCCGCTTGAATTTTATATAAAAAATAAGTTTTAATTTTAAAATTAAAATAATACTTTTACTATCGCCGTTTATTTTTAATAAGCGGCGTTTTTTATATTAGTACAATCAAATGATTTTCGTTTGAATTACATTTAATTGTTTTATAAAATCATATCGTTTGCAAAAGTAAAGCATTTAATTATTAATCTTTATCACTATTTTGATTATATATTAACGGTGGCATAATTGCAATTAATTGTATTGATTTTCTTTTTGCATAAAGAATGTTTTTAATTAAAAATCAAATTAAAATATAATAGTAAAAATCGACGCATATTCTTACTGAACAGGGAACAGCGCAAAAATAAAAAGCAGCAGAAAATTCTGCTGCTTTTGTGGCGGAGAGGATGGGATTCGAACCCATGTGGCTTTTGGCCAAACGGTTTTCAAGACCGCCTCGTTATGACCGCTTCGATACCTCTCCTTATTGACTGAAATATAATATCACAGGTGAGTTTACTTGTCAAGTACTTATTATTAATAATTAAATAAAGCGTTTAAGTTTCTTTTGCAGTTGGCGCGCGTTAGAATATCTTTTGGAAATCTGTATTGAGGTGGTTTTATTAATTATTCTTCCGATTGCTCCTTTAGGTATTGTTATGGACGGATGTGTGCCCGTAAGCATTTTGTTGAGCACAATTCCCAAAGCGTAAATATCAGTTGAACGGTTGGACTGAACAATGCCGTACTGTTCAGGCGCCGCGTAACCCGCCGTACCAAGTGATTCAGTGTCTGAATCAGATTCTGAATTTTGCGTTCTTGCAATGCTCATATCAATAAGATACGCGTTATCATCATTTCCGATTATTATGTTTGACGGTTTTATATCTCGGTGAATAACACTTCTTTCGTGCAGTCCGTTTAGCGCATTGCATATTTGATATGCATATTTGCAAGCGGTTTTAAGGTCAAGCGTTCCGTTTTCCGATAATTTTTCCTCAAGGCTTTCACCGTCTATATATTCCTCAAGCGTAATAAGATTTTTCTCCGTGGAGCACACCTCAAGAATATTCGCAAAATTAGGAATGTTTTTATTTCTGACCGCTCTGAAAACATCATCGTTTCTGTTTGCGGATATCCGCTCAATAATTTTTTTGCCGCTTTGCTTGTGCTTGTATACATAAATTGAACTTTTTTTCGTTTCCTTTAAAACAGCGTCTTTTGTAAATTTATTTTCAAGCGATTCGTTTATATAATCATAAAGTTCATTTCGCTCTTCGCTCATTTAAGTGTTTCCTCTCCGTATTCCGTAAGCAATTCGTTTGTTTTGTATACGGAATATGCATTGTTTATGGCGTAAATTATAATGCTGTCCCTCTTAATTCTGGGGTAGAGGGCGGATTTGCCGGATATTCTCAGCGCCTCCTGGCAGTCATCAAGATTTAAATGCATTGCAAGCGTAATGCGTATTATCTTATCCTTACTCGGGATTTTGCGCCCGTTTATAACATCATAAAAATAGCAGTAACTCATATCCGCTTTGTTAATTATATCTGATTTTGTTTTGCCGGAGTTTTTAACAGCGGCGCCCCAAAATCCCTTTATATTAACATTTATAAAAGAAGTGGGGTCGTCATTGAAATATTCTTTCAGATTTGTGTTATCACTGCTTAGTTCTTTTAAAAGTTCCGTTGTTTTCTTTGCCATAAAGCCCTCCTAATACTGCACAATGCTTACTTTGCCGTTTAGATAACTCTGTATCATAGATATATCAGGGTGCCCCTTTTCCACTTTAACCGTTTTCAGGTTAGGAAAGTAATTCGTAAGCCTTCTTAAAGCGGATTCTGTAATCGTTGCTGTTTTGGGTACTATTAATGTTTCAAGATAAGTGTTTTTAACAGAGGAAAATGAATTATGTGAATTTTGGGGTAAAGTATACGATTTGTCTTTTTTGCCCGCAGTATAAACCGAAAACTGAACAAAGTCATCAAATTTTGTGTAAAGAACTCCGTCATAATCGGCAACATTCGGATTTGAATCGCTTGCGTAAATACCCTCCATACCGTAATTTTCTCTTGCCAAAAGCCCCCAGCAAGTGTCATTAAGATATATTCTTTTTAAGTATTTGTTGTATTCAAAATTATCACTTGCGTTGCTTATAGTGTAAACCCAGTCGGGAACAGTGTATGTTTCCGCCGTGTAGCCTTCACAGTATTCGTAAAGAGACCAGCGTTTTGTGTCATAATAATAAAGCGCGCCGTTTTCAAATTTGTACTGCCAGTGGTTAATTTCTATATTTTTAAGGGAAAGGCAGTTTAATGCGAAAGTGGGGAATATTCCCAAATCAGTATTCTCGGGGAAAATAACTTCCTGAAGTGAACTGCAATTGTAAAACATACTGCTGTTTATCCATAAAGTATGGTAATTTTCACTGTCATTAAAAGTTACGGTTTTAACCGTTGAATTGTCTTTAAATGTGTACTTTTCAATTTCGCTGACATTTTTACCGTCAATTTGGTCGGGTATAATAATATTGCTGTCGCTGCCGGTGTATTTAGTCAGTATAATATCTCCGTCATCAATTTCGTATTCCCAGTCGTCATAATTAAGTACGGGCGCTGAAGAATCAGATGAATCGCTGTTGTCACTTTCAGTATTAGTTTGCCCTGAGGAGTTTGAGCCGGCAGAGGTGTTATTCGTTCCGGCAGTTGTTGAAGTTGACGAACCTGAAACCGAAGTATTGTCAGCGTTTTTTATCGGAGAGTTTGAATTATTATTGCCTGCATTGCCTGAAACCGAGCCGGCGGCGCTGTCTTTATTCTCATCATTTTTAGAGCCGATACCGAAAACTTCGTCAAAAAAAGCCTCAGCACGCGTTATAGGTTTGCCGCTGCCTCTGCTGTTGTCCGCCGCGTCCGCCGCAATATTTCCAACCTGTTCAACGGGGGAGAACATATATACGCTGAGGGGAATAAGTAACAAAAACAACGCAAGCGCGCTAATCAAAGCCGCTTTTTGTTTTTTTGACAGAGATAATATTTTGCCTTTTATATTTTCAATGCGTTTCAGAGCGTTAGTTATAACTGAATCTTTTTTGACCGCCAAAGCGTTTTTATCTATGGTATTGTCAAAAGCAGTCATACAGTCAAGGCAGAAATTTGCCTCGTCAGGCATTACCGCCCCGCAGTTTTTACATTTTTTTGACAAAATTATGCTCCTTTACTCTTGATTTGCATATTATTTATTTTAATATTAATAAAACTAAAAGTAAAGAGGAATTGAAAAATTAGTAAATTAAAATTTATAAAAATATATTTGTATTCAGTTAGCATATAGATTTATTTTTGCAGTTATATTATTATATAACTGAGTGGTAAAACTGCTCATCTCCAACCCTTTTGGGCATTGAATATCGCGGGTATAATAACACCACCGCTTTGTGCGGAACCCTCTAAAACTATTTGCCCGCGATTCAGTGCTCATAATTGTTTACGGTTTCTTTTATAACTGAGTTTAATCACATAATGTTATTAAAAAAGCGCGCAGATTTTATTATCTGCGCGCTTTTGTGCATATTTTTTTAATTTACTGAGCCGCTGTTGTATCGCTTGAAGCGCTTTCGGAATTCTGAGTATCTTCTTCTGATACAGACGCACGGTATTCATCTATAATATCCTGAATGGATTTCTGGTTAAGCGAGTCAACTCTGTCAAACTTATTAGGCTCGCTGCCTTCCATTTCGGTGCCGTTTTGGTCGGCGAGAGTTAAAGTAAGCGTGTTGCCTACTATTGAGTATTTATAAATAACATTTTGGTTTGAGTTAGGGTTCTTAAGAATGAGTTTATCGCCCTCTACTTCATATTCGCCGTCAAAAGAATAGGTGGATAAATATGAAGTGTATGTTCCGTCGTCAAAAAATTCATACGCTGAAAGCCCGGGTGCGGTTTGGCTCTGCCATTTGTTAACAAGTTTATCTTTGTTAACTTCGCCGGCAATGTATGATACCGGGTTAACATTTGCAACAGAGCATATAACGGCAGTTCCGATTGCAAGAACGGCCAAAACAGTTACCACAACAAGCAGTACAACCTGTTTTGTGGTAAATACTTTTTTCGTCTTTTTCGGTTTTTCAGCGCCGTCGGTTTCGCTGACCGGATTTTCAGTTAACGCTGAATTATCGGAGACTTTGGTTTCTGCCGCTTTTCCGGCATTTTCACCGATAATTTCTGTATTATTCAGTTCGTCAATATCTTTCATGAGTTCGTTTTCGTCAAAATCTTTACTGCTCATACTGTTCAGTCCTTTATAAGTATTTGCCTCTCTGTTTATTATATAAAAGAGTTGAAAATTATGTTTGCGTTTTGACAATAAATTTTAAACCTTTACGCCAGGTTATTTAAGACCTTTCTTTCTGAGAAGAGTATCAATCTTAACAGAAGAATCAAGCAGGCTGGAAACGGAAAGGTCGTGATTAAGCGTATCAAGGAAGTACGCAACATATTTTGAAAGTTCAACGGATTGATACCATTCTCTTTCCAAAAGTTCCGGCGGTTGGTATACACCATTTGTTGTAAAAACTTTTTCAAATACGCCGTTTTTATATGCTTCGTCAAATACATCAAGTCCGTTCGCAAACAGACCGAATGTTGTGCAAACAAAAATCCTTGCAGCGCCGAGGTCCTTAAGTTTGCTTGCAACTTCAAGCATTGATTCACCGGAAGAAATCATATCATCAACTATAATAATATCTTTTCCCTTAACGGAATCGCCCAGATACTGATGCTCAACAATCGGATTTCTGCCGTTTATAACTTTTGTGTAGTCCCTTCTTTTATAGAACATTCCAAGGTTTACGCCGAGTTGAGTAGCAAAATAGATACATCTGTTCATTGCGCCCTCGTCAGGGGATATAATCATAAGGTGGTCTTTGTCCACATTCAAATCATCAATTGTGTTTACAATAGCCTTTATCATCTGATAGGTGGGCATAACATTTTCAAATGATTTGTGCGGAATTGCGTTTTGAACTCTTTGGTCATGGGCGTCAAAAGTAATGATGTTTTCAACACCCAGATTAACAAGTTCCTGAAGCGCCATAGCACAGTCAAGCGATTCTCTGCTTGAGCGCTTGTGCTGGCGGCCTTCGTATAACATTGGCATGATAACAGAAATTCTTTTTGCCTTTGATGATGCCGCTGAAATAACTCTTTTAAGATCTGCGTAATGGTCGTCAGGAGATTTCGGTACAGTCATACCGTACATTTTGTATGTAACGCTGTAATTAAAGCAGTCTGTAACAATATAAAGGTCATAACCTCTGACTGTTTCATTAATTACAGCCTTTCCTTCACCGCTGCCGAAACGGGGGTTAGAAATATCAATTTTGTATGTTTCCCTCTGATAACCGTAAAATGCGATTGAGCCCTGGTGCTCAAGAGCCTGCGTCTTGCGCCATTCAACAAGGTATTTATCAACCTTGTCTGCAAATGCCTCACAGCCCGGCATTGCTATTATTCCGAGCGGACCGTAGGGGATTGTTTCCACATTCTGTGCTGTTAATCTTGCCATTTAACTTCTCCTTACTTTTCGGTTTGAAGTGTGCGGGTGCGTTAATAATTACACCCGCTGTGCTTTACGGTGGTATTTTACAACATAATTTATTTGTTGTAAACACACATTTTTAACTTTTTACTATTTTGTCATTAATTGCTTTTTTCTTTTGTATTTTTTTATTTTTATTGCCGAAACACCGGCGGCGCAAACAAGCGTTGCCGCGCTGATTGCCGAGCCTGCCGCAAGCATTTTCGGCCTGTAAATATACTCAACGGTGTGTTCGCCCGGTTTAATCATAACGCCTAACTGGCAGTTGCCGATTTTGAAAGTATCGGCTTTCTGACCGTCAATATAAACGCTCCAACTCTCGTCATACGGAATTGAGGAATAAAGTATGCTGTTCTCCTGCGCGGTAACCGTTCCCTCAAGTTTTGTGTCCGTATGCTCAGTAACCTGCATAGCCCCCTTTGTGAGTTCAGCGTATCCGGCGTCAAGTACTTCTTTATTTATGCTGTAAGCGTAAAAACCTACATTTTCATCGCCCGTTTCCAAAGCGGCGCAGTCAAGAGATACCGTAAGGGTTTCTCCCGCGTCATAGTAACCCAAGTCAATAATGTAAGGTGTTTCAATGTTGAATGTTTCGGAATCATCACCGTGTAAAACGCTTATATCAGTCAGTTCATTTGCCGTAACATAAAGGTAAAGATTTCCGTTTGCCTGAGTAGAAATTGTTATTGCCGCCTCAGAATAGGGCGCGTCATCCGTTTTTTCTATCCAGTGCAGACCTTCTTCGTTAAATTCTTCACCGCTCATACCCGTATAGTTTGTTTCTTCATAATTTACAGGAGTAAATACACCCGAAAATCCCGTTGCAAGCGAGAAAAAGTTTTCCTGCACTTCAAAAGGATTTCCTTCCGCAGTGTTCCACATATTCACTTGGCTGTTAACGCAGAATACTTTGGGCAGATAGTAATCGTTTTCATAAACTGTTGCGGCGCCGTCCTGCGTTTCATAATATTTAGTGTATAAATCCGTTGACGGCCTTGTTTCTTCATCCCTGTAAATCAGATATTTAATGTTATACATCATATTGTAAACAGGCGTCTGAGTGTTGTATGTGTAACTGTTTATTCTGTTTCCGTACATACCAAGGCTGTACTGAAGTCCCGAATAATCCTCATATGCCATTGAGGAGAATATGCTCATTCCGTCATATCCGTAAAGGCAGGCGTCCATTCTTGTGTTAAGCGAGCAAAGTTCAGTTCTGTAATCTGAATCATCACTGCTTTCAATATAGTTTACTGCGTCCGTATAAGTCTGATAATTTGCTGTATAAGCGCTTTGGGTCTGATTAAATCCGAATGCTTTCGGGTCTGAAATAATAACTTCGCAAAACGCTAAAGCGGTTATCAGAATGCCGGCTATAAATTTGGAAAGATTTTTTTTGCGGATAAGGACAAGCATTCCGCAGTAAAGAAGCATAAATGCAAGCGTTACATAAATTGAAAGTTCGCTCATTTTTTCAGTTTTCATTTCGCTTGAAAAAGCAATAAACGCAAGCCAGATAATGCCTGTTATGAAAATTTCTTTAGTCCTTATCCCGCTTAAGTTCATAAGACCTTTAAACGCTATCGTCAGCAGTATAAAGGAATACATAAATGAGAATCTGTACGGCAGGTCATTCGGGAAATGGAACGCGTGCCAGAAAAAGTTAACATAATTATTGTCAAACGAAATCAAAAAGAGCGCAATTAAAACAACATATACCGCTTTTTCCCTGAATCGTATTTTAGGATTAATCATATAAAGCGGCACAAGAAGTATTGTAAGCACAGAAGTGTATACATTCGGCAAAACATCGTTTCCGCTTGAGCGTATTGTGGTTTCAAGCGCCGCAAAATGAGTTTCAATAAAGTCTAAAAGCGAAAAATAACTGCTCATTGAATCCGGAGCACTGTCCGATGTTGCGCTGCTGCCGGTAAGAATTGCGTAAACAGGCAGCAGAAAGAAAGCGCACAATAGCCCCGCAAGCAGGGAATACAGCGCAAATTTTAACCCTCTGTTAATAAATCTTAAGTGAAAGAAATCTTTTATTATGTTTTTCTTTTCAACAGAAGGAATATAGCCGTCTGCATATTTTGCCTGGTTTTTCGCTATAAAGAAGTAAGCAAGAAAGTAAATTACGGAAAAAATGCAGCACATATATCCGATGTAATACGAAGTGTAAAAAATATAAACAAGCGTGCAAAGATAAAGAATGCCTTTCCCTTTGTTAACTATTTTTTCAATACCAAGGGCAAGAATCGGCAGCATCATCATGCCGTCGAGCCACATAACATTCCAAAAATACGCAAGGAAATATGCCGAAAATGCATAAAATACACCAAAAACAGCCGTAGCGGCAGAGTGCCTGTTAAGGCTTTTTTTAATGTAAAACGCAAATGTGCCGGCGCTTAAAACGCATTTAACCGTAACGATAGTTGTTATGGCAAGCGGCATTTCGTCCCTGTCAAACAGGAAAATTATCGCCGAAAACGGGCTTGAAAGATAGTTGAAAAAGTTGCCCAGAAAACTTGAACCGCCGCCGGAAGTCCAACTGTAAAGGAAACTTTCGCCGTCCGTAACTCTGTCAAAAAGTTCAACGAAAAGAGGACCGTATTGATGGTATAAATCCATTCTTAATACAGTTGTATCGCCAAACGGAAAGCAGTGAAAGATAAGCAGTATAAAAAGCATTAAAACAAGCGCAGTCGCCATAGAAAGCAGTATAAATCTGTTTGCAAAAAAGCGCCTGTATATTCTGCCGTTTTTAAAATTCGCCGCCGGCTGCGCGCAGTCAAATATCAGTATTCGTGAAACGGGATAATCAAGTATCAGCAAAAAAGCAAACGCGGCTAACCACGCGGTATAATCATGCAGTCCGATTACTTTTGCAAGTGATGATATTACTGCGTATATCCCAAGGTGCACCGCTGCTTTTATAACGGAATAAACAATCTGAAGTACGGTTGAATTTAAAGCGTTATCCCTGTATACAAAAAATTTCTGCAATAAAAATAAAATAATTTCCGCCGCCGCAAAACCTATTGCGCAGGAAATCGCCGTGCCGGCGCCTAAAAATGTTTTTAAAAATTGCTTTACCGCAATAAGAAACAAAAAAGAAAAAGAAAAAGACAGCACATAGTTAACGGTTTCGCCGTTCATAAATGAATTTGTGTACCGCTTTTTGCCGCTCACTGTTATATCCATAAGTTTCCTCCTGTCTTATATAAATAATATCATATAGTTTCGGATTGTTCAACAAAAGAAATCGTAATATTTCAAAACAGCCTGTCATATATCTTAACTGAGGTGAGATAATGTCGCTCAATACTCTTATCCCTTGCCTTTCGGACGGTATTAACGCCGCGCTTTCTCAACTGAGTGCCCCTGCGCTTAATGCCGTTACGGAAATAAGATTAAGAAAAAATCTGCCCTTAGTTCTTTGCGCCGGCAGGAATGTTTATTTCATAACTTCAAAAGGCAAACTCTTAAATCATTGCAGCGAATACGCATACAAAGTTGATGAAGAAGAATTTGATGTGGTTTTCAGACGGCTGTGTAATTATTCCGTTCACTGCGAAATAGATAATCTTATAAACGGATATATGACGGTTAAGGGTGGAAACAGAGTAGGCGTTTGTTCAACCGCCGTCAAAACAAACGGCACGGTAACCGCCGTTAAAGAGATAACTTCACTAAATATCAGAATTTCCAAAGAGGTTAAGGACTGTGCAAAGCCTATTTTGAACCTGCTTTATGTAAATGATTTTCCGAGTATCATAGTTGCGTCGCCCCCGTCAGGAGGAAAAACAACATTTTTAAGGGATTTTACCCGTCTGCTTTCCGGCGGGTTTAATAACCGGTATGTTAAAACCGCAGTTATTGATGAAAGAAACGAGATTGCCTGCAAAGATGACGGCTGCATTACCGCCGACCTCGGCGTTAATACTGATGTAATAACGGGATTTTCAAAACCCGAAGGTATTGAAATGGCAGTAAGAACTCTTGCGCCGCAGATGATAATCTGCGATGAAGTTTCTTCACTAAAGGAAATAGAAGCAATGAAAAACGGGTTCCTTTCAGGCACGGCGTTTGCAGTATCCGTCCACGCTAAATCAAAGGAACAACTAATGAACAAACATATAGTCAGAAATCTGATTGCAACGCGCGAATTCAGTTATGTTGTTCTGCTGAAAGATTATACAAATGAGTTTGAAATAATGGAAGTAAGTTGAATAAATTGAAAATTATAGGAATTATTCTAATCAATATCGTATGCGCAGCCACAGGCGCGTATTATGCCTATAAAACGAAAGACCGCTGCGAAACGGCAATGCAGCTTATCAGAATGGCGGATATGATGGCGGTTGAGTTATCATTTTCCGCGGATAATTCCCGTAAAATTATTAACAGGCTCAGAAAGGAAAAATCACTGTCCAGCCTTTCGTTTTTAAATGATATTGATTTGGAAAATATTGATATTAAAACGGGGCTTGAACCCGGAGATGATGAAAAGGTTAATATGCTTTTTAAAAGCCTCGGCAGCACGGATGTTCAGTCTATGCTGAAAATAATTGATTCGTTTAAAGAGAGCATTTCGGCAAGCCTTGAGGGGTATAAGGAATACAGCAACAGCCACAGCCGCCTTTTTATGGCTTTCGGAATTTTAGGCGGGCTTGCCGTTTCAATAGTGCTGATTTAGGAGTTTTTCAATGGATGTTAATTTTATCTTTAAAATTGCCGCAATCGGCATAATTATTTCAGTGCTGAATACCGTGCTTGTAAGAAGCGGCAGGGAAGATCAGGCAATGCTTACAACGCTTGCGGGAATCGTTGTTGTGCTTATGATGCTTATTCCCCAGATAAGTGAATTGTTCTCAACTGTAAGAACTTTGTTTGACTTATGATACATATAATCGGAATTTCTATAATCGCCCTGATATTCGGCATTTTTCTTCGCCAGCACAACAAAACCGTTTCGCTTCTGCTTATAATCTTCGCCTGCATTGCCGTCTTTTTTGAAAGTGCTTCATCTTTAAATGAAATTATAAACGCTCTGTCTGATATGGCGAGCGGAATGAGTGAAACTTCTGCATATCTCAAAATAATGTTTAAAGTGCTGGGCATTGCGCTTGTTACACAGATAATCGCAGACCTTTGCAGGGACTGCGGGGAGAGCGCACTCGCCGGGCAAACTGAAGTTGCGGCAAAAATAGTGATAGTGTCGCTTATTCTGCCGCTGTTACAGGCTGTTATTAAAGTAATTACGGGACTTGCATCATGAAAAGAAACTTTAAAAAATATTTTTTAATATTTATTGCAACTTTGTTTATTCTTCTTGTAGCTTTCCCCGTTTATGCATTCGGGCAGGACGAGCTGAATCAGGAAGAATATTCAAAAGTTCTTGAGCAATATGACCTTTCCGCTTTTGATGAACTTGACGATACAAGCAGGGAATTGCTTGATGAACTCGGTTTAACGGATTTTGATTATAATACTATAGTTGATTTTTCTGTTACGGATTTTTTGAATACGGTTAAGGATACGCTGCTCGGCAGCGCAAAAACTCCGCTTGAGGCAACCGCTCTGATACTTGTTGTTATAATGCTTTCATCCCTTTTTCAGAGTTTTAAGGAAACTGTAACAGATTCCGGTATGGCGTCTGCACTGTCAACGGTCAGCGCGGTAATTGTGGCGTTGGTTTTAATTTCAAAAATAAAATTAACGCTGTCTTCTGCTTGCGCCGCAATTTCAGTATCAGCAGATTTTGTTTATGCTTTTATACCCGTGTTTTGCATTATTGTTGCCGCATCAGGCAATACCGTTGCGGCTTTTTCAACAAATACGCTCTTATTATCATTGGCTCAGATTCTGAATTTTATATCAAAAAATATTTTCATTCCGCTTTCAAACTGTTTTTTAGCGCTCGGTATCTGCTCCGGAATCAGAAATGAACTCAATCTCGGCGCTTTTATAAGTAATTGCAAAAAGTACCTAATTACGGCAATTTCCGTGTGCTCAACGGCGTTTGTTTCAATACTTTCTCTCAAAACAGCGGTAGCGGCAAGGGCGGACGCAATCGGTCTGCGCTCCGTGCGATTTGCCATAAATTCCGTTGTGCCTGTTATAGGCGGCGCAATAAGCGAGGGGCTTTTGTCCATTCAGGCTTATTCGTCGCTTATCCGCAGCAGCGTCGGAGTTGTGGGAATAATCGCCGTTGCGCTTGTGTTTTTGCCGTCCATATTGGAAGTTGCTTTTTGGAGGCTGTTTTTAAATTTATGTTCAACTGTTTCCCGAATGTTTTCGGATTCGTCCGTATCAAGCGTTTTAAAGGCTTTCACTGACGCTCTTTTGATTATGAATGTCATTTTGATTTTATCTATGGTAACTACAATAATTTCTATTGGAATACTCATAGCCGCCAAAGGAAGTGCATAATGGAATTTGTAAAAAGTTGGACTGTCAGTGTGTGTCTTACCCTGATAATATCCGCTGTATTTTCGCTTGTTTCACCAAAAGGAACAATGGGCAGATTTTATAAAGTCATAATTTCTATATTTATTTTTGTTTCTCTTCTTTATCCGTTTGTGGATTTTGATTTCAGCGAATTTAAATCAGATTTTGATTTTGAAAGCGAATTTGAAACAACGCAAGAAGATTTGGCGCAAATGCAGGTGGAAAATATAATCAAAAGTGTTCTTACGGAAAATAATATTGAAAACGCCGATGTAAAATGCTCCGTATATCAGCAGTCTGATGAGTTAAGCGTGGAAAATGTTACCGTTACCGTTCCCGAAAAATACAACGCTGATGATGTAAGGCGCACTATTCTTGATGAAACGGGCGTTGCGGCAGAGGTGGTTGTAAAATAAAATTCAAAAATTTTATGAAAACAAATAATGCAGAAATCAACCGAAGGCAGAAAGCGTATGAAATTTAAACTTAAGGAAAAGTTTTCCGAATTTGTAAAAAATAAAGATTCAAGAAACAAACTGTTGATTGCGGCGGCTGCGCTCGGCGTTATCCTGATTTTACTTTCAGAACTGAATTTTTCTTCACCAAAGGCTGAAGAGAGCGTTCAGACGGGCGATTATGCCGAATATGTCAGCACGCTGAATGATGAATTAACAAGCGTCATTTCAAGCATAGAGGGCGTTGGCGAGTGCAATGTTATGATAACGCTTAAGAACACAAAAGAAAGCGTTTACGCCGAAAACAGCGAAACATCTGATTCGGATAGTTCTAATTCTCAAAATAATGAATATGTTATTTATAACAGTGAAAACGGAGATTCGCCGCTTTTGCTAAAGGAGGAAATGCCGCAGGTTGCGGGCGTCGCCGTGGTCTGTTCCGGCGGGGACAGTGAAGCGGTGCGTGAAAAGATAATAGATTGTGTCTGCGCGCTGTTCAATATTTCTTCAAGCAGGGTTTCCGTTGCAAAATTAAATACAAAGGGTGGTAACTGATGGAAGAATTAAACGAAAAAAATAACGGTATAGAAATAAAAGGCTTAACTGTTGATGAAAAAGTTAAAAAAAGGAAGTCAAGAAAGCGAAAAATTCTTGTATCTGTTTTCGTCCTTCTCCTTGCAGTGGGAATCGGCGGAAACTGGTATTGGGAAAACAGCGATATATCCACTAAAATCGGCTCCATAGCCACTTCGGCAAAAACTTTGGGCGAGGCGACTTTTGTTGACGCAACAACGGAAGTTACCACTACGGCGGAAAGCGAATATTTTTCCTCTGCAAGGGTTGAAAGACAAACCGCAAGAGACGCGGCTCTCGAAAAACTTCAGGCAGTTATAGACGCGCCTGAGGAAAGCGAGGACGCGCATAAACTTGCCGCAGAGCAGATAGCCGCTATTTCATCTTATATTGAAATTGAAAATAAGATAGAAACGCTTGTTGAGGCTAAGGGTGTTCAAAACTGCCTTGCCGTTATCAGCGAGGACGGCACACGCGTGGATGTTATTATAGATTCTGAGGAACTTTCAGACGAACTTGCTCTTCAGATAAAAGAAATTGCAACAACTCAGTTAAAATGCGGTTTTGAAAATGTAACCATAATTCAGTCCGCTTCCTGATTCTAAATATTTTAACAATATTAAATAATGCTTGTATAAATTTGCAAGTTGTGTTAAAATACTAAAAGCAAGGAGGCGTCAAATTATGGAAATATCAAATTACTCGCCGGGCGGCAGCGTTGTAATATCTGAGGAGGCTATTTCCTCTATCGCAACTAATGCGGCTAAAGATGTAAACGGCGTTGTCGGCTTTTCTAATAAGCCGGATGATGTTGTTTCCACTATTAAAAAAGGAAGCCTTAAGGTCATGAGCCCCGTTAGGGTTTTTCAGGATGGGGATGACCTTGATATAAGCATATATATTAACATTGCAAGCGGTAAAAAAATTCAGCCGGTTGCCGAGGAAGTTCAGAAAGTTGTAAAGGAAGCCGTGCAGAATATGACCGGAAAACTCGTTTCCAAAGTCAATGTAATAATTGCTTCCGTGGAATTACAGCAGCCTGAAAAAACCAGTGAACCTTGTGAAACTGAAGAGTAATTAAAATCCGGCTGAAAGTATTTATTTATTTTCAGCCGTTTTTTATTATAATATTTTCTACACTACGGATTTTGCCGAAGGATTGTATTTTCCTGGGCGGAAAGGCATTTTATATGAACAGAAGTGAAATGAGGGAGCAGGCTTTTTTGCTCCTTTTTGAAAAAGAATTTTTTAAAGATTTACCGTGCTCTGATGTTGAGGAGATTTTTGATGAAAATGTATCTCCTTTAAGCGAGTATGCAAAAAATGCGTTTGAAAATACAGTCTTACATATGGATGAAATCGACGGCAATATAGCAAAATATTTAAAAGGGTGGAAGATTACAAGGATTCCTAAAGTAAATCTTGCCGTATTAAGACTCGCTTTTTACGAAATTGCATATGAGGATACCGTTCCGCCCGCCGTTGCTGTTAACGAGGCTGTTGAACTTGCAAAAAAGTATTCCGGCAGCGATGACTATTCTTTTGTAAACGGTGTTTTGCGCAGTTATCTGAGGGATAAGGAATAATGTTTGCCGGTTTTGATACAAGTAATTATACAACTTCTGCGGCAGTACTTGATAATAATAAAATAAAGAATTATAAAAAAGTTTTATCCGTTGCCGAAAATCAGCGCGGATTAAGGCAGAGCGACGCTGTGTTTCAGCATACCGTAAATATGCCGAAGCTGCTTTCTGCTATGGCGGCTGATTATGATTTAAAAAAGGTTGAGGCAGTCGGCGTAAGTTCACGCCCGCGTAATGTTGAGGGCAGTTATATGCCTTGCTTTCTCGTCGGTATTAATACGGCGCGTGCGGCGGCAGAATTTTGCGGGTGCCGTCTTTACGAAACTTCGCATCAGGTCGGTCATATACTTGCCGCGCTTTATTCTGCTGATAAACTTGATTTAATAAACAGTAAATTTATTGCGTTTCATGTTTCCGGCGGCACAACAGAGGCGGTTTTGGTAAATCCTGATAAAGAAAATATCATAAACGCCCGCATTATCGCCCAAAGTACAGATTTAAAGGCGGGCCAGGCGATAGACAGAACAGGCGTGTTGCTCGGAATGCGGTTTCCGTGCGGTGCAGAACTTGAAAAAGAGGCGAAAAAAAGTGATAAAACTTTTAAAATTCACGCCTCAATGAACGGCTGCGACTGCTCTTTTTCCGGAATTGAAAATAAAGTAAAAAATATGATTGCAGGCGGGGAAAACAGGTGCGATATAGCAAAATTCGCGCTTGAAAGCGTGCGTGTTTCGCTTGATTCCATGCTTAAAGCGGTTATAGCAGAATACGGCAGGCTGCCCGTTGTTTTCGCCGGCGGCGTATCTTCAAATAAAACAATAAATAAAACTTTGAGCGAAAGTTACGGCGCATATTTTGCCGAGCCTCAGTTCAGCGCTGATAACGCTGCGGGAACGGCGGTATTCGCCGCGTTAAAATCATTATGAACACATTAAAAGTATCACAGGTAAACACTTATATTAAGGCTCTGCTGGATGGCAGCGAGCCATTAAGAAATATCTATGTTGAGGGCGAAATATCAAATTTTAAGCACCATCAGCCTTCCGGCCATATGTATTTCACTTTAAAAGATGAAAAATCTCAGTTAAAAGCGATTATGTTTGCGTCAAGCGCGTATAAACTTCGTTTTATGCCTGAAAACGGAATGAGCGTTATATGCAGGGGCAGAATTTCTGTATATGAGAAAAGCGGTGAATATCGGCTTATTACAGAAGATATGCAGCCTGTCGGTATCGGCTCTCTGAATCTTGCTTACGAGCAGTTAAAGGAAAAACTTTTTAAAGAAGGCTGCTGCGATCAAAGTATAAAAAAGCCATTGCCGAAATATCCGCGAAAGATAGGCGTTGTAACTTCTTCAACGGGCGCGGCGGTTCAGGATATAAAAAATATAACAGCCCGCCGCTTTCCTCTTGCCGAACTTATTATTGTGCCAACTGTTGTGCAGGGTGAAAAGGCGGCGCCTGATATTGTAAATTCGCTTAATATTCTTGACAGCCGCGGAGATATAGATGTTATTATTCTGGGCAGAGGCGGAGGCTCTATAGAAGATTTATGGGCTTTTAATACGGAAGAAGTTGCCCGGGCGGTAATTGCCTGCAAAACTCCTGTTGTTTCCGCCGTAGGTCATGAAAGTGATTTTACAATATGTGATTTTGTTGCTGATATGCGCGCACCAACACCCAGCGCGGCGGCAGAACTTGTCTGCCCGGACATAAATTCAGAACTTAACCATGTGCGTTCTTTGCAGTATACAGCGGAACTTTATATAAACGCATACCTTGATGAGTGCACCCAAAGGCTCAGCGAACTTACTGATTTTTCACCTCTTGCAGACGGCGATTCGCTTCTGCTTTTGTATGAGGACAGGCTTACCGTGCTGAAAAACAGGATTGATACTTCATTCGTTCAGAAATCTGAAATCGAATTTCATAAATTTTCCGCTTTAATCGGCAGGCTTAACGCGCTTAGCCCGCTTGCCGTTATGCAAAGGGGATTTGCCGTTGCTAAACAAGGCGGTAAAGTTATAACGGGCGTATCGGCGGCGGATATTGATAAAGAATTAACCGTTGCTTTTGCGGACGGCGAACTTAATTGTAAAATTTGCGGGGTTACAAATTATGAGCAATAAAGAAATGACATATGAACAGGCTTTAAAAAGACTTGAGGAGATTGTGGATTTACTTGAAAAGAAAGATACTCCTCTTGAAGAAAGTTTAAAACTTTTTGAGGAAGGTACAAAACTTTCCTCTTTCTGCAGCGAAAAACTTTCAAAGGCAAAGCAGAAAATCACGGAATTAACAAAGAATAACGAATAATTTAGCCGTTTGTTCTAATCGGCGGAAAGGTTTTGTTGTTATGACTCAACTTGAATTTGAAAATATACTTAATAATGATATTTCTATCGTGGAAAACCGCCTTACGGAACTTCTGCCGGAATGTTCAAACGGTCAGGATGAAGTTGTTAAGGCTATGAATTACAGCCTTTCAAACGGCGGTAAAAGAATCAGGCCCGTGCTGTGCCTTGAGTTTGCGCGCGCCTGCGGCGCTGACAGATTTGACGCGCTTGATTTTGCATGCGCGGTTGAATATGTTCACACTTACAGCCTTATTCATGACGACCTTCCCTGTATGGATGATGACGATATGCGCAGAGGAAAGCCGAGTTGCCATAAAGAATTCGGAGAGGCTGTTGCGCTTCTTGCAGGGGACGCTCTTCTTACCCAGGCTTTTCAGATTATTGCAGGGGCAGAACTTGACGATTCAAAAATCGCGCTTGCCTGCGGACTCCTTGCACAGAATGCAGGAGTTCAGGGAATGGTTGGAGGCCAGGTTATTGACCTTAAGTACGAAAGTGAAACACCTGATATAAAGCAACTTATTTCTGTTCACAGGCTTAAAACAGGGGCGCTTATTTCTGCCGCCTGCCTGCTCGGCTGTATTGCCGCGGGCGCGGATGATATAAAAATAGCCGCGGCGTCCTCGTTTGCTTACGACCTTGGCGTTGCTTTCCAGATAAAAGACGATATTCTTGATGTTACGGGCAGCACCGAAACCCTCGGCAAACCCGCAGGCTCTGACGCGGAAAATGATAAAACAACTTATGTAACTATCCGCGGAATTGAAAATTCACAAAAAGATGTTGAAAAATTGACTGCTGCCGCTGTTTCAAGACTCAGCGAATTTCAAAACACTCAATTTCTTGAGGCGCTTGCTTACTATCTTGTTAACAGAAACAAATAATCACTAAAGTTGAATTTTTGCTTGCTAAGTGATATTATTTCAGTGAAAAGAGTTGATTAAGTGTCTGTACTTGAAAATATAAATTCACCTAAAGATTTAAAGCAGCTTTCGGACGAGGAATTAAATCAACTTTGTTCCGAAATTCGCGAACTGATGATAAATACGGTTTCAAAAACAGGCGGTCATCTTGCGTCAAATCTCGGCGTGGTGGAACTTACCGTTGCAATTCACAAGGTATTTAACAGCCCTGTTGACCAAATCGTATTCGATGTGGGTCATCAGTGTTATACGCATAAAATTTTAACGGGCAGAAAAGAGCAGTTTCATACTCTCAGAACCGAAAATGGTATAAGCGGCTTTACAAGGCCTAATGAAAGCGAACACGATATTTTTTCAAGCGGCCATTCAAGCGTGTCGGTCAGCGAGGCAATAGGACTTGCAAAAGCAAAGCAGATAAAGAATGAAAAGGGTAAAGTAGTAGCCGTAATCGGCGACGGCGCTTTGACCGGCGGACTTGCGTATGAGGCTCTTAATAACTGTGCCAGCGATAACCACAGTAATTTAATTGTTATACTTAATGATAATAAAATGTCTATCAGCCAAAATGTAGGCAGTATGGCAAAACATCTTACTCATATAAGAACATCAAAAAAATATTCAACTTTTAAGTCCGGCGTAAGAAAAGCGCTTTTTCATATTCCTAAAATCGGAAAGCAGGTAAATCGCTTTTTAACTGCCGTAAACGGACTTTTAAGAAGAAGAATTTATCATAGCGCAACATTTTTTGAAGACCTCGGTTTCAGATATTACGGCCCGATTGACGGCCATGATATTGACGCTCTTGTAGCCGCGCTGGAAACGGCAAAAGCGCATAATCATTCCGTGCTGGTGCATGTAAATACAATTAAAGGCAAAGGTTATAACCCTGCGGAGAAAAATCCTACTCAGTTTCACGGTGTAGGCCAGTTTGATATTGAAACAGGTGAACCAAAGTCAAGCGGGGAAACTTTTTCATCAACTTTCGGAAAAATTATGTGCGACCTTGCGTCCCACGATTCAAGAATTTGCTGTATTACCGCCGCTATGACGGAAGGCACGGGGCTTTCTGATTTCAGAAAAAAATATCCTAAAAGATTTTTTGATGTAGGTATTGCGGAGCAGCATGCCGTTACATTTGCAAGCGGACTTGCAAGAAACGGTATGATACCCGTTTTCGCTGTATATTCAACTTTTCTTCAGCGTTCTTATGACCAACTTATTCACGATGTCGCTATGCAGGGGCTTAAAATTATTTTCGGTATAGACCGTGCCGGATTTGTCGGTGAAGACGGAGAATCTCATCAGGGCGTGTTTGACACTTCCTATCTAAACGGCGTTCCCGGCCTTACCGTTTACGCTCCGTCTGATTATGAAGAAATGGCGCTTATGTTTGTTAAAGGTATTTACCGTGATACGGGCGCTGTTGCCGTCAGGTATCCGCGCGGAAAATCAGGTAAAATGCCGGAAAATTATACATATGAAAAAAAGGACGCCGCTGTTTTCGGCGATATAAACGCTGAGAACTGCATCGTGGCTTACGGCAGGGAATTTAGCGAATGTTACGCCGCTTACGAACAACTTGATGATACATTTGTAATTAAACTCAACAAAATTAAACCTTTAAGCGATGAAACAATTATGCTTGCCCGCAACGCAAAAAATGTATTCTTTTTTGAGGAGAGTATAAGAACGGGCAGTATCGGCGAATCTTTTGCTTCAAGGCTCGAGGAAAACGGTATCGGTGTAAACTTCCGCCACATCTGCGTTAATGATGAATTTATAAAGCAAGCGTCCGTCGCGTCCCAGTTAAAAAAATATAAACTTGATAGGGACGGCGTTTTGGAAGTGATAAATAATGAGCAGAAAAATCAGGCTTGATGTTGCCGTTTATGAGCAGGGATATGCTCCCAGCAGGGAAAAGGCAAAGGCTGTTATAATGGCGGGTCAGGTTTATGTAAATAATCAAAAAGTTGATAAGGCAGGTTTTGAACTCAAGGAGGGCGATGTGCTTGAAGTTCGCGGCAGCACTCTTAAATATGTAAGCCGCGGCGGCCTTAAACTTGAAAAGGCAATGCAGTGCTTTCCTATTAATCTTGACGGCAGTATATGTATGGATGTCGGCGCGTCAACAGGCGGGTTTACCGATTGTATGCTTATGAACGGCGCGTCAAAGGTTTATTCGATTGATGTCGGATACGGTCAACTTGCGTGGAAATTAAGGTGTGATGAAAGAGTAGTTAATCTTGAGCGCACTAATTTCAGATATGTTGATGAAACAAAGATTACTGATAAAATTGATTTTGCAAGCGTTGATGTTTCGTTTATTTCCTTAAGGCTGATATTTCCTAATCTCCGTAAATTCCTTAAACCCGGCGGATACGCCGTCTGCCTTATTAAGCCGCAGTTTGAGGCAGGCAGGGATAAGGTGGGCAAAAAAGGCGTTGTGCGTGATATTTCCGTTCATCTTGAAGTTGTAAAAAGAGTTATGAATGAGGCTGTTGAAGCCGGTTTTTCCGTTCTCGGACTCGATTATTCACCGGTCAAAGGGCCGGAGGGAAATATAGAGTATTTAATGTGGATGTCATCGGACGGCGAATCCGCTGTTTCTGAAAGTGTAGACCCGGAAAAGATAGTTAATAAATCTCATGAGGAATTGCAATGATATTTTCTGTTTTCGGAAATCTTGAAAAAGATGAAGTGCGCTCCATTGCCGGGGAAGTTGTTAAAACGCTTTACGGCGGCGCAAATAAAGTGCTGTTCAGCGATAAATATAAAAATATTGTTAATGACTCAGGCTGCTTTTTTATGCCTGAATCTGAAATGTATAAGGTGTGCGATATTGCCGTTGCCCTCGGCGGGGACGGCACTACAATGAAAGTTGCTAAAAATGCCGCTGTAAACGGTAAACCCGCTTTCGGCATAAACGGCGGCAGGCTCGGATTTTTAAGCGCCGTTGAAAGAAATGAGATTTCTTTGCTTGAAAAAGTTTTAAACGGCGAATATATTGTTGACGAACGAATAATGCTTAAAGCCGATGTAATTAAAAACGGCGTTGTAATCAGCCAAAATCACTGCCTTAATGACGCTGTTATTTCAAGGGGCGATTTTGCAAGGCTGATTGATATAGATATAAAATCAGAAACAACTGATATGCTCAGTGTGCGCGCAGACGGCGTTATAATTTCAACGCCGACCGGTTCAACCGCCTATTCTCTTGCCGCCGGCGGGCCTATACTCAGCCCGGATCTCAACTGCTTTGTTATAACTTCTATCTGCCCGCATTCTCTTATGGACAGAAGTATTGTTGTAAATTCAAAATTCGCGCTCAATATTTCCGTAAGAAGCGATGTTTCAAATAACGCAATTCTTACTTGCGACGGTGAAGCGCCTGTTGAGATTGACCGCGATTGCGTTGTATCAATTTCACTTTCTGATTACAAGGCAAAACTTATTAAGGTCAAACCCGATAATTTTTATCAGATAGTCAAAAAAAAGATTATTGAGAGAGGCTCGTAGTTTATGAAAAAAAGAAGACTCGCAAAAATAATTGAACTGATAGGAAAATATAAGATAGAAACGCAGGAGGAACTTCAGGCGTATCTTAAGGAAAACGGCTTTGATGTTACTCAGGCAACTATATCAAGAGATATAAAAGAACTGCGCCTTGTTAAGGAACTTTCCGAAGAGGGCAGATATGTTTATTCTACCGGCGTCAGGGAGCAGCGCGGTGAATCAGACTTAAGAATAAGCGGTATTTTTCATGAATCAATAATCAGCGTGGAATATGCCGTCAATATGGTTTGCATTAAATGCTGTTCCGGCACTGCCGGCGCAGTTTGCGCCGCTGTTGATTCCACAAAATGGATAGATGTTCTCGGCACTATCGCCGGGGACGATACGATTTTTGTGCTTTGCAGAAACGAAAAAGCCGCGCGAATCTTCACTTCTAATTTGGAGAAAGTTATAAATGTTAAAAACTCTTGAAATTGAAAATATTGCCGTAATTGAACAGGCGCAAATAGAATTTTCATCGGGCTTTAATGTGCTTACCGGTGAAACAGGCGCCGGAAAATCAATAGTTGTTGATTCAATAAACGCCATTCTGGGCGAACGCACTTCAAGGGAACTTGTCCGTACGGGAGCCGATTTTGCTTTCGTTTCGGCGCTGTTTACGGATATTAATGAAACCGTAAAATCAAAACTTTCAGATTTAGGGTACTCTGCCGAAGAAGACGATTCTCTGCTGCTTACAAGGCGTATCAGCAGGGACGGTAAATCCTTATGCAAAATTAACGGCCGTTCGGCCACTGTATCGGTATTGCGTGAGATAGGGTCTGTTCTTGTTAATATTCACGGCCAGCATGACAGTCAGGCGCTTCTCAATCCCGATTGCCACTATAAATATATTGATATGCTTTCGGGCGGGCAGAAACTTATAAATGAATACAAAGCCGCTTTTGCGGATTTTATTCATATCCGCCGCCGCCTTAAGCAGTTAACTGTTCAGGCGGAAAAAAACGATAATAATACAGAACTTCTTGATTATGAGATAAAAGAACTTGAAGACGCTGATATAAAAGAAGGGGAAATAGAGAAACTCACCGCCCGTAAAAAGGCGCTGGATAACGCCGGCGACGCACTTGAGGCGTACAACTCGCTTCTATCCGTTATTAACGGCGATGATGAAATTGCAGGCGCAAGGCTCTCCTTACTCACTGCCGCTAACGGTATTGAAAAGTTTTCTGAGTATTCAGAAGACAACGCCAAGGCGTATTCTCTGCTTCAAAATGTTGATGATGAACTTGAAACTGTTAAAAGCCTTATTGAAAATTCCGTTCAGGCTCTTGACCTTGACCCCGGCGAACGGGAAAAGATAGAAGAAAGACTTGATTTGCTTTACAGACTCGGCAAAAAATACGGGCCGAGCGAAAGCGATATGCTTAAAAGTCTTGAGGATGCAAAGGCTAAGAGAAATTCCATAAATACGGATGAGGAAGAACTTGAAAGGCTGACGAATGAATATGACTCAGCGCTTGAAAAAGTTGAAAATCTTGCTCTTAAACTTTCTGAATTAAGAAAAAAGACGGCAAATAAATTTGAGCAGGATGTTAAGTCTCAACTCGAATTTCTTGATATGCCGAAAATCAGTTTTGAAGTCCGTTTTGATAAAGGTATTCTTTCATCAACGGGTGTTGATAAAATCGAGTTTTTGATTTCAACCAATCCGGGCGAACCGCCGAAACCGCTTGCAAAGATAGCCTCCGGCGGCGAGCTGTCAAGAATAATGCTTGCAATAAAAAATATTATAGCCTATAATGATACGGTCGGCACGCTGATTTTTGATGAGATAGATACAGGCGTATCGGGCAGAGCAAGCGGAAAAATCGGTATGAAACTTAAAGAAGTGTCTAAAAACACGCAGGTTATTACGGTAACGCATTCTGCACAGATTGCCGCTTTTGCGGATACGCATTTTCTTATTGCTAAAGATTTTGAAAACGGCAGAACTTATACGCGTGTTTCACCGCTTGATTTTGAAAAAAGAAAATATGAACTTGCGCGCATTATGGGCGGGCTTCAGATTACTGACGCATTGCTTGAAAGCGCGCGGGAAATGCTGTTAAATGCGCAGGAGGATAATTAGTGTGGTAATTCACACTTTCGGCGCTTTATTTTGAGACGGCTGTAATTACCGTTAACGCCTTGTCAGGCTGCGTAAGGTGTTAATGATTTTAATTTAATTATGCAGCCTGAAAGGCAATGGTGATTAAAATGGGAATTTATGAGGAACTGCGCGAACGCGGCTTGATTGCGCAGGTAACAAATGAAGATGAGATTCGCGAAATGGTAAACAGCGGTAAAGCCGTGTTTTATATTGGATTTGACTGTACTGCGGACAGCCTTACTGCGGGCCATTTTATGGCGCTTACCCTTATGAAAAGGCTTCAGATGGCAGGCAATAAGCCTATTGCCCTTATCGGCGGCGGAACTACAATGATAGGCGACCCTTCCGGCAGAACTGATATGCGTAAAATGCTCACTCGAGAAGATATTGACCATAACGCCGCATGTTTTAAACGCCAAATGGAAAGATTTATTGATTTTTCAGACGGCAAGGCGCTTATGATTAATAATGCGGACTGGCTTCTTAAACTTAATTATGTTGAACTTCTGCGCGAGGTCGGCGCTTGTTTTTCGGTTAATAATATGCTTCGTGCCGAATGTTATAAGCAAAGAATGGAAAAAGGGCTTTCTTTCCTTGAATTTAATTATATGATTATGCAGTCATATGATTTTTATTATCTGTTCAAGAATTATAACTGCAATATGCAGTTCGGCGGCGATGACCAGTGGAGCAATATGCTCGGCGGAACTGAACTTATTAGAAGAAAACTCGGTAAAGACGCTCATGCAATGACTATTACTCTTCTCACAGATTCCCAGGGTAAAAAAATGGGCAAGACCGCAGGCAACGCAGTTTGGTTAGACCCAAATAAGACTTCTCCTTATGATTTCTATCAGTATTGGCGCAATGTTTCGGATGATGATGTTCTTAAATGTATCAGAATGTTAACTTTCCTGCCGCTTGAAGAAATTGATAAAATGGATAAGTGGGAAGGAAAACAACTTAACACCGCAAAGGAAATACTTGCTTTTGAACTTACAAAAATGGTGCACGGCGAAGAAGAGGCTGTAAAGGCGCAGACAGCCGCAAGAGCGCTTTTCTCCGGCGGCGCAGATGATTCAGATATGCCGTCAACCGTTGTTGAGGAAAACGAACTTGATGATAACGGCAATGTTTCAGTTCTTGATATTATGCTTAAAGCAGGTATGATTAAATCTAAGGGTGAGGGCAGAAGACTTGTTCAGCAGGGCGGTGTTACCGTTAATGAAGAAAAGATGACCGACCCGTATCTTACGGTATCCAAGAATGATTTGGAAAACGGTGTTATAATAAGAAAAGGCAAAAAAGTTTACCGTAAATTTACGGTTTAAAATTGAGGCGGGGCACCCCGCCTTTTTTGCTTTATACATGATTATACTTGATTAATTATATAATAAATCGTAAATATTATATTGAAGAGAGCGCTTGCATTTGATATAATATTTTGAGGTGATTTTATGCCTGATATTCAGAAAAAAATTGAAGATTTAAGAAAAACTCTTCGCTATCACAGCGATAGATATTATAATTATGACGCTCCGGAAATTGAGGATTATGAATATGATATGATGATGCGGGAACTTCAGGAACTGGAGGAAAAATACCCGCAGTATGACAGCCCTGATTCGCCGACTAAAAAAGTGGGCGGCAAGGCTGATAATTCTTTTGAGAGCGTTGTTCACACGGTGCGCATGGAATCTTTGCAGGACGCTTTTTCAAAAGAAGAGATATATGATTTTGAAAAGCGTGTTACCGATGTTGTATCTAATCCCAAATACTGTGTAGAGCCGAAAATTGACGGCCTTTCCGTTTCACTTGAATACAGAAACGGACTGTTTGTAAGAGGCTCAACAAGGGGCGACGGTGATGTCGGCGAAGATGTCAGCGGAAATCTGAGGGTAATTCATAATATCCCGCTTAAATTAAACAAAAATATCCCTTATATTGAGGTGCGCGGCGAAGTATATATGCCTAAAAAGAGTTTTGAAAGGGTGGTAGACCGCCAACTCATAAACGGCGAAAAACCTTTTAAAAATCCGCGTAATGCCGCTGCCGGCTCTTTAAGGCAGAAAGACAGTAAAATAGCCGCAACAAGAGGCCTTGATATTTTTGTTTTCAATGTTCAGCAGGTAGAGGGAGTTACCTTAACATCACACAAGCAAAGCCTTGATTTTCTGAAAGAACTCGGATTTCATACAATTCCCGGCTATACGCTTGTAGATAATATAGAGGACGCTGTTAAACAGGTTGACAAAATCGGCGAAAGCCGCGGCAGCCTTGAATACGATATTGACGGCGCCGTTATAAAAGTTGATGATTTTGCTATGCGCGCCCAACTCGGCTCAACGGCTAAATTCCCAAAATGGGCGGTAGCGTTTAAATATCCGCCGGAAGAAAAGCAAACAAAACTTATTGATATTGAAATTGCAGTCGGCAGAACGGGTGTGCTTACTCCTACTGCTGTGCTTGAGCCTGTTCATCTTGCCGGCACAACTGTTTCAAGAGCTACGCTGCATAATCAGGATTTTATAGCCGAAAAAGGTATTGCAATCGGCGACATTATTACAGTGCGTAAAGCGGGCGATATAATTCCGGAAGTGCTTTGCGTAAATGAGCATAATTCTAACGGCTGTTTTAAGTTTCCTGAGAATTGTCCAAGCTGCGGCTGTGAAGTTATAAGGGAAGACGGGGAATCTGCCATTAGATGTATAAATCCCGACTGCCCGGCTCAGCTTTTGAGAAATCTTATTCATTTCTGCTCAAGAGACGCTATGGATATTGAAGGCCTCGGCCCGGCCGTTATTGAAACATTTGTAAATAACGGGCTTATAGAAAAAACAGAGGATATTTATTCCCTCACATTTGAAAAAATCAATTCTGCGGGTCTTGACGGCTTTAAGGAAAAAAGTATAAATAATATTATCGCTTCAATCGAAAATTCAAA
>CALWID010000016.1 GCA_944380635.1 uncultured Eubacterium sp.
TGTGACGCCTGTTCCACCCAAGTTGCCGTTATTGTGTTATTATCAGCGCCTGCTTTAAGACTGTTTGTTGGTGCAGGCGCCGCGCAGATTCTGTATACGGCGGAAACCTCTCCCGTTTCATTGTACGCAACAACTTTGGCGTCATATTCCCAAGCAGGCGTTAAATCCGTAAATGTAAACTGACTGTCTTTTGTTTCCCCTTCGAAAACATCGCCGGGGCCACAGTTTGTGTATACTCTGTAGCCGTCTGCTCCTGCAACATCGTCCCAGTCAAGATACAAATCCGTGCCGCCGTCGCCGCGCGCATATACATTAAAGCCTGTTGGGGCGGTTAATGCAATGCTTGGCTTTACAGGCTCGCAGAAATCGCTGTAAAGTCTGCTGTCCTGATACCATTTCCACGCTCTTACTCTTACATAGTAATCCTGAGCATTTGCAACATTTATTGTGTAACTTGTTGAGGCTGAGCCGTTAATAAATGTTCCGCTTACATTCTTTGTGAAAGTTTCGTCCGTTGACCACTGAATGTAATATCCATGTGACGCCTGCACATCCCATGTTGCTGTTATTGTGTTATTATCCACACTTGCTTTGAGATTTCCTGTCGGCGCGGGCGCCGCGCAGATTCTGTATACGGCAGACGCTTCGCCTGCTCCATTGTACGCAACAATTTTAGCGTCATATTCCCAAGCGGGTGTTAAATCCGTAAAAGTAAACTGACTTTCATCTGTTTCCCCTTTAAGGACATCGCCGGGGCCACAGTTTGTATATACTTTGTAGCCGTCTGCTCCTGCAACATCGTCCCAGTCAAGGTACAAATCCGTGCCGCCGTCGCCGCGCGCATATACATTAAAGCCTGTTGGCGGCTCAAGTTTTTCTTGAGGGGGTTCTTCCTTAAGAGTTGTAACACTGCAATCGGCGGAAGCGGAATACTTTGAATTTGCCGCCGTTACGCGGATATTATATTCCGTATCCGGTGTGCAATTACTGAATGTATATTGATTTTCCTTAATTGTGTCTATATGAACAGCCGGATTTTTGCTTATATCATAAATAAGATATTCGGTTGCGCCGTTAACAGGCTCCCATTTGATTGAAAAACTTGTTTCGGTAATATCAAAAGCGCTGATTACAGGCGCTGAAACCTCCGGAATCTCCGGCTCTGACGGATTCACCTCAATAAGTTCAACATAATATATAACAGGTTCTGTAATTGCCGTTGACTGGCATAAAATTAAATATTCCTCGCCGGCATTAAACTCTGCTGTAATATCAACATTAGGATTCACCTGACCTTCGGTATCATCGCCGCCCATATCTTCTGCTATGGTTTCTCCGTTGCTGTCAAGAACGAAACACCATGGGGTTACAATGTCGTCGCCAAGGTGGGAAACAATACGGTATTCGCCTGTTTTTTGCGGAGTAAAAGTAATAAAATGCTGGTCGCCGCTGTAATCAATAGTAACTTCAACTGTTTGCCCCGGGGTTATTGTGCTTTGACCGGACGCAAATGCCGCGCCGGCGGGCATAACGCACAATACCATTATAAGGCTTAAAATAACGCTTAATACTTTTTTCAAATTTAACACCTCTTATTTCAGAATTCTGAAATGCGTTTTGCAAATTTCTGCATTTTATTATAAAATAAAGCGGCGAAGTAATCAACCGCCATTTTATACCTTTAAAAAAAATTTAAAATTTAAGCCAAAAGCGCACTTCCCGCCGAAAGGCACTGCGGGAAATGCGCTTTAATTTTTATGAGAATGTGCGC
Organism: uncultured Eubacterium sp.; assembly: GCA_944380635.1. Lineage (GTDB taxonomy): Bacteria > Bacillota > Clostridia > Oscillospirales > Acutalibacteraceae > Eubacterium_R. Next base: position 1,772 of record CALWID010000016.1, read on the forward strand.
CACAATTTTGAATGGTCTCTAACATTGATATATCCGTCGTTATTAACATCCAAAGCGGAATCATAATCAGAGTCGCCGCGTTTTGAGTTATAGCAATCCAAAAAGTTCTTTGTATACTCATCGCCGCATACGCTGCACCTTACAGTGGCTGTATAATCATTATAGGCTACTACGGAATAATCGTGCTCTTCATTCCAGATAACATAAATATCCGTATCAGCCGTAATATTACTGCCGCTTGCGCTCCAGGACGGGCACACATAACCTGACGGCGCCTGAGGATATGCAGGAGCGGCAGCGTTTCCTCCCTTAATAACATATGAATAATCCACAAGACTTCCGCCCAAAGAATCATAATATGAAACCTTATAAAAATTCTTTGTAAGGTCTACATGCACGCTCATATTTACGGCTTGGGAGTTATTAACATTATACGAATAATCAAATCCGTTTTGAACCGCAGAGTAATCCGAAAACTCAAAAGAGCCGGTTGACGGATTATATGTAAACGAATCCGTAACGGAAACGCGCTGCGAATCAATGCCGCTGACAGGGGCGGATATTGTTTTGCCGCTTGCCGTTGCAGAGGCACTTACGGTCTGAAATCCTATATCCTGCTCAGTAACATCACTCAAAAGCGTATTTGCCGAAAGATCAAGCGAAGGCAGGCGGTTATAACTGCACATAAGGTCTGAAAGCGCCGTGTTATGAGAAAGGTCAAGATAAGAAATCTCATTCAGGTGGCAGCTTAAGCGGGTAAGCCCCGTGCAGGCGCTTACATCAAGGGAAGTAAGCGCGCAGCTGTAACACTGCAAGTCCGTTACGCTCGGCGGCAAAATAAGACTTTGCAAATCCTTATTACCGGCGCAGTTGAGCGACCAAAGTTTTGTGTTTGCCGAAAGGTCCAGCGAAGTTAAATTATTGCCGTTTATGGTTAATAATTCCAAATTTTGCAAAGCGGAAAGGTCCGCGGTTTCAAGGCCGAGCGCGCCGGCATAAAGTTCCTTTAGTTGAGTAAAATTTTCAATTCCTTTAAGGTCTTTTATTTCTCCGTAAGCAATTGAGTAAAAGAACAGCGGCATATTTGTAACCTGCGAAGCCTCTGAAGAACTCAGAAAATAATCTCCGTCCGTATTAAAATGCTCAATAACTACGTTTCTGAAATTATCATCCGGGAAATTGACGGCGTTTATTTCAACGCCGTCCTGAGCGTTAGCGAATATCAGACCCGTAAAGCAGGAAAGAGCCATAATTACGGCAAGAAGAGCCGATAAATTTTTCTTTAAAAATTTGTTCATTTATATTAGTCCTTCCTTAAAACCTTGAAGAAAACTTAACGGGAATCGTATTGCTTACAGTTGAACCGTCGCTTAAAGTAATGGTGCATGTAATATCCGCGTTGTAATTAGTAGAAGTAATTGTACCGGTAAGTTTAACAAGTCCGTTTTCGTCAACAGTAATTCTTGAATTACTTGATTCCCACTGAATTGCCGTGTAAGTTTCGGCAGTTTCGGGATAAGTGTTGACTGAAAGTTGGATTTCCGCGCCATACAACTGAACCATTGAAGTTTTTGAATATTCAACGGAGTCAACCTCTTCGCCTTCATATACGAATTTGAATGACTCAATCAACTGTACTGCGTCGGTTACCATAATGGTGCGTGTAATCTCGCTTACACGGTCATATTCATCAGTAACCGTATATTTAACGGTTATTTTGCCGTATTCAGCGTCATTATCTTTAAGAATGATTATTGTATCGCCGTTTACCTGAGCGGTTACATTTTCCGCATCTGAATATGTTAATTCCGCTGATTTGAGCATAGCGCCGTCTGCATGGGACGCTGTGATAACAACTGTATTATTTTCATCCTTGGCGTATGAATTGCCGTCCTTAACATCTTCTCCGTTTATCTTAAGAGCAAGAGCGCCCGCCTCTATAAACGGATGACCGTCAAGATTATTATAAGCGGTTCTGAGAGCGGCGCAGGCGTTATCAATTTCTTCCTGAGTTGAAAGATAATCAGCGCTTACAGCCTGAGCGGTTTCATATGCCTCTTTAAAAGCCATACCATAATCATATTCATAATCCATATAATTTACGGAGGCGTATTCTGCTATTGCGGCGTTAAGAGCGGTCATATCATTTGTTGTTATCGCCCTTATGGTTGCCGTATGGCCGCCGTCCAAAGAATAAGCGGTAATTGTGCATTCGCCGCCGGAAATAAATGTTACGGTGCCGTTTTCATCAACCGTTGCAATTTCCGGATTTGAAGATACATAAACAGCGCTTCTGATGCTTGGGCGGAGAAGATCGCTTGTACCTGTATAATTAGGCGAAAGCGTTACCGTTGTTGACGGTGAGCCGTAAACAAATTCATCATCAAACGAAATTGACTCAACAGGTGTGAGAACAAATGAAACATATATACTGCCCTCAGCCGTGTTGCCCGCCTCATCCGTAACTTTAGCAGTTATTTTAGCGTAATCCGCCGCGATGCCGTTTTTGGTTACAAGGCCGTTTTGGTCAACTGAAATATTGCTGCTTGAGGAACTCCATTCAACGGTTGTGCCTGAACTGCAGTTTGCAGGCTCAAGAGTTGTGCTGAGCTGCACCGTTCCGCCGTTAAGTGAAACGGCCTGATACCTGATAAATCCGTCATTTATAACAGAAGCATTATCGCTTTCCACAAGCGAAACGGTTACGCCCGTTACAGCAACGAATTTTTCAAGTGAGTTATAGGCGTTATTAAGGCTGTCAATAGTAGTATTTACATCAGCCTGGTTTGCCGTTGCCTCGCTTATAACTTTATTTGCAAGGTCAAGAGCATTTTTAAAGTTTGCAAGAGACGCATTTGTGTATGTATGCGTATCTTTAGTGCTTTTATAAAATTCATTATACTGCGCATAGAGATTTGCAAGCTGAGTATAATCCGTTTTGAAAACAACCGTACAAGTTGCGGTATAAGCGCCGTCATATGTTTCTGCCGTTATAACAGCCGTGCCGGTATTTACGGGAGTAACATTACCGTTGCCGTCTACCGTTGCAACGCCCGTATTGCTTGAAGTCCAGATAACATCTTTAATATCCGCGTCATCCGGAGTTACTGTTGCGTTCAGTTTAAACGCGCCCTGGTTAGCGTATCTTTCAACATTTGTCTGGTCAAGAGAAACGCCGCCGACAAGGTCTTCCGCAACTACAACTCTTATAGTTCTTGTAACCGTTCTGCCGTAATAATCGGTTGCGGTAACAGTAACTGTTGCCTTTGCGCTTGCAGTAAGATTTGCCGTAGGCTGTGAAACAATTACCTGCGTTCCGTTTGCGGAAACATCAGCATTGCTTGAATCCACTACGCTCCATTCAAGGCTCTTGTAGTTTGACGCAGCGTCTGAAGGAAGAGCGGCGGTTATAATTGTTCGCGCCTCATAACCTACGCCTGAATAACCGTACGAATGTGAAACGGCATTTGCGTCTATGCTGCCGCTGCCCTTAGACTGGAAAGTAAAGCCAAGATTTTTCTTCTGGTTATCATAAGAAAGGTTTATTGTGCTTGCCGCAACGAACTCATGGCCGGCAAGCGCCTCGCCCGCCTTATTGAGTTCCTCAGCAATTTGGTCTATTTCATACTGAACAAGCGAATCATCGCTGAGCGCCGCCGTGGCATTATCGTAAGCCTCTTTGAACGCCATGCCGTATTCATACTGATAATCCATATAATTTATATCGGCATATTTTGAAAGGGCGGTGTTAAGAGCGCTTCTGTCGCCCTCCGTGGAAACACGGCATTCGGCAGTGTAGCCGCCGTCGTATGTTGTAACTCTGATAGTTGTTGCACCCGCGCCGGTGAATGTTACAAGGCCGGTTTGGTCAACCGTGGCAACCGTATCATCATCAGAACTCCATACAACATCTTTAATGCTTGCCTGGCCGATATGGAATACGGAATCACCTGTTGGGTAAACAACGCAGTTTAACTGATACTGCTCGCCGATACTTCCGCCTATTTCACTTTGATTTATCTCAACGGAAGTTACAGGGAAGTATGCGAATGATACCCATACATTATCACTGTACTGATTACCGAAATGGTCTGTTATAGTGCAGGTTATCATACCGTAGCAGCTTGTATCCTGAGCGGGTTTCGCAACGCCGTCCTGAGAAACGGTGATAAGGTCTGTTGAAGATGACCATTCAACCTTTTCATAACTTGCGTTATTCGGATAAAGCCTTACTTTAAGGTTGAGTTCCGCGTTTTTATATGAAAGTCCTTCGCTGAGAAGTGAAAGGTCGTACTGATAATAATCGTCAGTTTCCTCACCGTCAAGATAAAGTTCTACTTTCTGAATGAATGTATATTTCTTAAGGCCGTTATACGCCGCCTCAAGTTGGGCGTACATATCGTCTACTTCTTCCTGAGAAGAACTGTTCGCGTCAACAAGCGCCTGTGCCTCATCAAGTTTCTGAATATACGCTTCATAAGTATCCGGATAATAATTCTGCGGCTCGAGAGCAAGATTCTTATATGAATTTATAAGCTGCTGCAAAGCGTCATAATTTGTAAGAACTGTTACGGCGCACTGCGCTGTATGACCGCCGTCAACGGTGGTGGCTGTAATAACACATTCGCCGCCGTAAACAAACTTAACATTGCCGCTTGAATCAACGGTGGCAACATCCGTATCACTTGAAGCCCAGATAACATCTTTAATATCTGCGGTTGTTAATCCGAGGGCGGTTGGCTCTACCGTTGCCGTAAGTGTTGTACTCTCGTTCGTTTTGCCGGTTATTTCATTTTTATCAAGAGTTATTCCCGTTGCCTGAGTTCTTGAAAATGCTACAACAACGCTGTCTGAAACGGTTTCGCCGAAATAATCCTCCGCCGTAACCGTTATTGTTGCATAGCATGCGCTGTAATCCTCATTAGGCGTTACCTTGCCGGTTGAATCAACCGCAATGGAATCGTTGCTTGAAGTCCACCTTATATTTCTGTACATAGCGTCCAGAGGAGTCAGGTCATAATCAAGTTGATACGAAGTATTATAATAGTATAGCGTTGAAACATCCACGCTTATATAATCAGGAGCCTCATTTGCCGAATTATCAAGTATCTTAATTTCATTAAGACCTACATAACCGCCGAGTTGATAGAATGCATAAAGCAGTTCATCAGCATAGGTATCAACAAGGGACTGAGAAGCAAGGTCCATTTCGTTATTTATATAATATGCATAATTAAGCATAAGCATATAATTACGATAATAAGCCTCGTTGTCCGCCGTCCTTTTAATAATGGTTGATTCGCAAAGCCCTATTATTTCCTGAAGTCTTGATTTATCGGGATAAACCGTTACGGTAGCGGTGTCCTGAATACCGCCGTCTGTTGAAATACAGTAAAGGGTGGTGGTGCCTACATCAACGCCCTTAATAACTACATTTCCGTTTGAACTGTCTTTGCTTACAACAGTTACTATATCCTTATCAGCCGAATACCAGTTGGCGTCATAGCAGGCTGAATTGTTTCCTGTAAGAGAGCCGCCGAAAGTCATTGTGTGGGTAACATTAAGCGTTTGACCGTTTATAACGGAGAAATTATCACCGTCAATGGTATTTGATGTGGCGTCATTTCTTACAACGGTAAGAGTTACCGTATCGCTCTTTACTTGCCCGTCTGCCGAAACGCAGTAAATATTTACGCTCTGCGCGCTTTCATGGCCGGCTTTCATTTTAACGGTAGCCGTGCCCGCCGCGGAATCGGCGGATAAATCAAAACTATCGTTGTCTATATACCAGTTTACATTTTTATTTGTTGCGTCCGATGGGTTAATATTTGCTTTAAGGGTTATACCCTTATTTACATAATTAATATTGCCGTCCAGCGCCTTAATTGTTACGGTTACATATTGCAGCGTTTCACCGTTTATCACTGCCGGCTCTGAAGCCGTATAGTCGCTGCCGCCCACCGAGCCGGTTACTTCAAGTGAAATACTCTCAACAGGCTGGCCGTTTTCTATTGTCATTTCGCCCTGAGCGGAACTTATCTCCAGGAAGTTTGAGCCTATATAGTAGCCCGTCTGCGCCTTGCAGACTACCGTTGCGCTGCCGCCGCCGACCGCCGTATAAAGGCCGTTTGTATCTATTTTTCCTATTCCGTCAGAAGCAGTGCCGTCGTTCATAACAGGATCGCCGTTTTCATCAACCGCCGGATTTCCGTCCGCGTCGGTTTCCTGATAAGGCTGAGTCGCCCAGATAACCTCGTCCTCGCCGGTTTCTGCGTTTACTGTTTTAATTCCCCATGTGTAATACAGATTATCCGAATTCGCTACACGGGAAGGATATACTTTGGCGTGCATATACTGCGTTTCGCCTAAATTAACGGAACTGCGGTCCGCCGTTACCTCTACATCGGACAGATAACTGCCGACCCTTCCCGTAACGGTTATAGTGACTGTTTTTGAAACATTATTTGCCGCAGAAGTAGCGGTAATCTCAACCGTCTGCTGGGAATACTGACCGAGTGAGCCGCCGGCGTCTCTGCCGGTAATTGTGCCCGTTAACGGGTCAACATAAGCAATAGACGGGTCTGAAGAACTCCATGTAATATCAGATGTATCAGCGGCTTCAGGCTGAACATTATCTATGGAGAGTTGAATATCCGTTCCCTCACGCACTGTGGTTGCGCCCATAATCTCAAAATCAGTTACGGGAACGCCGTCCACAACGGTGAATGTAATGGAATCATTTGTTGTAAACTGCAAAATGATATTTGCTATTACCTTAACCGCCGTTGCCGTGAGTTGAACAGGGTCTGCGGTATCGCCCACTATATCGGAAATAGCGAAACAAGCGTCCAAAATTGCAGTAAGCACCGTTCTGTTTATATCAAGCCCTATATACTTAATAAGTATATCCGCTATCTGGCTTGAATCAACGGTAGTCATATTGTCAAGTTCGTAAATATAATTTATGTATTTTAAGAGGTTTTCAATAAATCCGTCCGTATCCGGTGAAACAACAATGGTAACTTCACCGGTGTTTTTAAATGTAACAAGGCCGCTGTCATCAACAGTAGCAATAACCTTTCCGCTTGTAAATATAGAAGTGTTTTTAACAGAATAGATTACGCCCATATGAAGCCTTGTGGGAGTTGTGCAGGCTGAAAGCTGAAGCGTTGAGCCAACCGCAACGGTGGTGGGCAGGTCCTGCTTATTTGTAATATGGGTGCCGTTTGGAATAAAATCAGCATAAATTGCCGTGGATTTCTGAACGGTAACGCTGAAACTGTCCGCGTCAAGCACATTTCCGTTAGCGTCATACATAGTGCAGGTAATGGTGGTATTTACCTTATCAAGATATTCCCTGAGCGAATCAATAAGTTCGCCCTTATAGGAATCTATGTACTGGTCAAGAAGAGAATCGGAGCCGAAAGCAGCCTCAACAAGCGCAATAATAGCGTCCGTATCCATAGTATCAATATTAACGGTATCGTTGAAAAGCGCTTTTTCAAAAATAGTTTTCAGCAGCGAGCCGATAAGCGGTACGGTTGCCACTTCATTATCTATCCAAAGCCTAACGGCAGCGCCTTTTGAAGAGTCATAAGCGCGCACAAGCCCGTCCGCCGTAACATCACATACGGTGGGGGTATCGCTCGTCCACTTAACATATCCGTTATCGGGAAGGGTGCAGTCTATAAACTGATAAGTAAACTGCTTTTTATCTCCCTCATACATATATTCTATATAAGGAGTTTCGCCGTCCTCCTGATAAGTGGGCACAAGAGTGCCGTCCTCATAGAAGATTTCAATATCATATACGCCGATAACTCCGCCGCCCTCATCTATCTCAGCAGCCAGAGCGGAAAAGCCCGGCAAAGCCATACTTATCACCGTAAGGATTGCCAAAAAAACGCTGAGCAGTTTTTTACCTGTTTTCATTTAAAATTCCTCCGTTCAGAGTGATAACAGTTTTACGGAAAATCTACTTGCCCATAATAATCCATAATACTACCCTCTTATTATAATAATTTTTACATATTTATTCCATTGTGAATTTACACAAAATTTACATTTCCGATTTGTATATTATTGTTATACAGGCAGTGAATTGCCGCTCATTTTTGCATAGAATTTTAAAACCCTTTTATTTACGGCGTATCATATTGCTAAAAAGGAAAAACTATGCCGCTTTAAGCAATCATAACGCCGGCACAAAATATCTTTTTCAAAAATACAAAAATAAGAAATCGGCTGAACTGCTTTTTACAGGCGCAAAAAAACGGCGCCTGCCCGCTGTGATTAGCGGAAAGCGCCGTAAAGCCGTGTAATTTATATTCGGTTTTCAGATATCAGGCTTGGTTTACGCCTCGCCGATTTCCTCAAGTTCGCAAATTGCCGCCATTGAATTATCCTGCTGGGTTATGAGTTTTCTTACATCACGCACCTTCTTAAATTTAGAGCCGCGCGCTTTTATGATATACTGAGCCTCACACTTTCCGCTTTTCAGAATATCCTCGCGCAGCTGCTTTTCAAGCGCGCTCTTATCCCCGCTTATAAGGCGGGAAAGGTCGCCGTCAAATCTGTCAAAAAACTCTGCTCTTGAATACCCTGTAAGTTTCACGAAATCGCCGCTTATAAGGTCGCATTCAAACGGTTTTTCAGGCGTTGTAAAGAATATTGCGCCGCTCAGATTTTCAAGCAGATTTATAAGTTTATCGTTGGCGCAGTCCGCTCTTGCCTCTGCGTCCTTAACTCGCGTAATATCAGTAAACATAGCGTGAAATACGGGGCAGCCGTCGTCATCCCTTTTATGCACTGCGGCGTTGCACTTGCACCATATGTATTTATCCTTATGCTGGCGGATTCTGTACTCCAAATCAATAGGCTCGCCCGTTGCCACTGCCTTGCCAACCGCCTGATAAACAAGGGTTTTATCTTCCGGGTGAATAATTTCGTCAAGGCGGTAAGTCTGCTTTCTGCACGCCTCTTTAGTTGTGCCGAAAAGGCGGCAGCCGCCCTCGTTTATGTAAAGCGTTTCAAAATGCATATTTGAGGTTACTTTAAACAGGCACACGCCGCCGGTTACAAGGTCTATAAGATGATTTATCTCCTTTGCCCGCTCCTTTAGCAGCCTGTTTTTTTCCCTGCTTTTGGATACATCGGCAAAAACAAGGCGGCACAGCGGTGAATCCTCAATATTCTGAGCCGTGCAGTGCACAAACACCTGCTCGCCGTTTCCGTTTATCATATCAAAATCCATATAGACAAAACGGGAATCTTTTTTGCAGATTTTCTGAATAACCTCCTGCCTGTCAGACGGGATAATTATATCCTGCAAAAACAATTTGCCCTCTTTGATTTTAGAAGGGTGAACACCTGCGAATTCGGAAAAATGGCTGTCAGAATCAACTATCTTAAAATCGTCCTCTTTATCTACCACGCAGTTTAAAAATTCAACTTCGTAGGCTCTGTCCTCATTAGTTTCGGTCACAGCTTTTTTGCTCCTTTCCAAAGCGTTGCCGATTGGGATTAAACCCGCTAATATATTATATCGTCATTATAGCATAAAAATTATATTTTTGCGAATTTTTTGTTAATAAAACTGCATGAAAATTTGATTTGGTATGTTCAAAAATAAAACATTGTGTTATTATATTAATTGTGTTATTATACTAACTAATAAAAACAAATACCCGCCGCGGCAAATGAGTATCCCGCCATGCGGCAAAAATACGCATACTGAAAGGCTATGGTGATTAAAATGGCAAAAGTTTTTCGCGTTTTTGTTGAAAAAAAGAAAGGAAACGATATTGAGGCAAGGCAGCTGCAGGAAGACCTTGTTTCAACAGTTGGCATAACGGCTCTTGAAGACCTGCGGCTTATAAACAGGTATGACGCTCAGGGCATTTCCGAAGACGAGTTCAGGGAGGCTGTTAATCTTATTCTTTCCGAGCCTAACTTGGATAATGTTTACAGCGAACTTGATATTCCGGCGGGCTGGAAATATTTTGCCGCCGAGTTTCTGCCCGGTCAGTACGACCAAAGAGCGGACAGCGCCGCGCAGTGCATTCAACTTTTAACTCAGGGCGAAAGGCCGCTTGTTTCAAGTGCAAAAGTATATTTGCTTAAGGGCAATATTACAAACGCCGAATTTGATAAGATAAAATCATACATAATAAACCCTGTTGAATCGCGCGAGGCTTCTATGGCTGTTCCCGAAAGCCTTGACATCACGGCGGACAGACCTGCTGACATTGCCCGAATTAACGGCTTTACCGCGATGAGCGATGAAGAGATAGCGGATTATCACGGCAGCATGGGATTTGCAATGAGCGTTGCGGACCTTTGCTGGGTTAGGGATTATTTCAAAACGGAAAAAAGGGACCCGAGCCTTACCGAACTTAAGGTTATAGACACTTATTGGAGCGACCATTGCCGCCACACCACTTTCAGCACAATACTTGATGATATTAAAGTTGAAAAATCAAAATATTCCGCCGCGGTAGAGGACGCAATCAAAGAATATTTTGATTTAAGAAAAGAAGTTTACGGCAGCCGCGAAAAAAATGTTTGCCTTATGGATATGGCGTGCATAGGCGCAAAAGCGCTTAAAAAACGCGGCATACTTGATAATCTTGACGAAAGCGACGAGATAAACGCCTGCTCCATAGAAGTGCCGGTTACAATAGACGGAAAAACCGAGCAGTGGCTTGTTCAGTTTAAAAATGAAACTCACAACCACCCCACTGAAATAGAGCCTTTCGGCGGCGCGGCAACCTGCCTCGGCGGCGCTATAAGGGACCCGCTTTCAGGCAGGGCATATGTATACCAGGCAATGCGCGTAACAGGTTCCGGCGACCCGACTGTTTCATTTGAAGACACGCTTGACGCTAAACTGCCGCAGAAAAAAATAACCACGGGCGCGGCGCAGGGCTATTCAAGTTACGGAAACCAAATCGGCCTTGCTACCGGTCAGGTAGTTGAACTTTACGACGAAGGCTATGTTGCAAAACGCATGGAAATAGGCGCGGTAATCGGCGCGTCGCCCAAAAAGAATGTTATAAGAGAAGTTCCGCAGGAGGGCGATATTATCGTTCTGCTCGGCGGGCGCACCGGAAGGGACGGCTGCGGCGGAGCGACCGGCTCCTCAAAAGCACATAACAGCATGAGCATAGAAACCTGCGGCGCAGAAGTTCAAAAAGGTAATCCCCCTACTGAAAGAAAAATACAGCGCCTGTTCAGAAATGAAGAAGTTGCAAGAATGATAAAGAGGTGCAACGATTTCGGCGCGGGCGGCGTTTCCGTTGCCATAGGCGAACTTGCGGACGGGCTTGATATAGACCTTGATAAAGTGCCCAAAAAATATGACGGGCTTGACGGCACGGAACTTGCCATTTCCGAATCCCAGGAAAGAATGGCGGTTGTGCTTGACAAAAATGATGTTGATAAATTTATAAAACTTTCAAACGATGAAAATCTTGAGGCGACCCCGGTAGCGGTTGTAACTTCCACAAACAGGCTGACTATGACCTGGAGGGGCGACAAAATTGTTGACATCAGCCGTGATTTTCTTAACACAAACGGCGTAACGCAGCACGCAAGCGCAGTTATTGAGGCGGTTGACGAAGATAAAAATTACAGAACCGATATTCCCGCCGCGCTTGAATCAATGAGCCCTGCCAAGGCGCTTAAAGCAAACCTTGAAAGGCTTGAGGTATGCTGCCAGAAAGGTCTTGCCGAAAGATTTGACTCATCTATCGGCGCGGCAACGGTGCTTATGCCTTTTGCCGGCAAATATCAACTTACGCCGGAAGAGGTTATGGCCGCGAAACTGCCCGTGCTTAACGGCGAAACCGATGACGCCACCGTTATGGCATACGGCTTTATTCCAAAACTTTCCGAGTGGAGCCCGTTCCACTCAGCGGCATTCGCAGTTACGGAATCGCTTGCAAAACTCGCGGCGGCCGGGTGCGACCCGTCAAAAGCGCGCCTTACTTTCCAGGAATATTTTGAAAGGCTGAATGACGACCCGAAACGCTGGGGCAAACCCACTGCGGCTCTGCTTGGCTCAATCACGGCGCAAATAGGATACGGCGCTCCGTCCATAGGCGGTAAAGACAGTATGAGCGGCTCTTTTAACGAACTTGATGTTCCGCCGACTCTTGTTTCTTTTGCCGTTGGTATGAGCAAAGCGTCAAAAACAGTTTCCGCCCGTTTCAAGAAAACCGGCTCTAAAGTTTATATGATAAATATCCCTGTTTGCGAGAGCAGCGGACTGCCTGATTACAAAAACGCTATGGCAGTTATGAAAAATGTATATGAAGGAGTCAGAAACGGCTCTATTCTTGCCGCGGGAGTAGTTAAAGAGGGCGGCGCCGCCGCTAATATCTGCAAAATGGCGTTCGGCGATAAATTCGGCTTTACATTTGAGCAGGGGCTTGATATGAGCACTCTGTTCGCTCCGTTACAGGGCAACTTTGTTGTTGAATGCGCCGGCGAACTGCCGGATAAATTCAGCGGCGCCGTATTGCTCGGCACAACAAATGACAACGGCGTATTTATCTTAGACGGAGAAGTGCTTACCGTTGATGAACTTATAGACGCATGGTGCTCAAAACTTGAAAAAGTATTCCCGCAAAACAGCGGCGTTAAAGCGGATATGCCTCAGGATATAGACCTCTGCGGAGAGCGCTCGATATTCATATGCAAAAACAAGGTTGCAAAGCCGCGCGTATTTATTCCCGCTTTTCCGGGTACCAACTGCGAGGTGGACACTGCCCGAGCGTTTGAAAAAGCAGGCGCCGAGACGGAAATACTTGTTGTAAACAACCTTTCCCCCGCCGCTATCAATGAAACCATAGAAAAAATGGTAAAAGCAATAAACAACGCTCAGATAGTTATGCTGCCGGGCGGATTTTCAGGCGGTGATGAGCCTGAGGGCTCCGGCAAATTCATTGCAACAACATTCCGCAACCCTCGCGTTGCTGAGGCGGTGGCAAAACTCCTTAACTGCCGCGACGGACTTATGCTTGGCATATGCAACGGTTTTCAGGCGCTTATCAAACTCGGGCTTGTGCCTTACGGCGAGATAAGAGAAATTAAACCTGACGACCCGACCCTTACCTTTAACACAATAGGCAGGCATATCTCACAAATGGCATACACAAGAGTTACAAGCGTTAAATCCCCGTGGCTTGCAGGCGTAAACGCCGGCGATGTATTTGCCGTTCCGATTTCACACGGCGAGGGCAGATTCGCCGCAAACGCAGAAACTATAAAACGGCTTGCGGAAAACGGCCAGATAGCAACTCAATATGTTGACCTGAACGGCACGCCCGTTGCCGATATGCCGTTTAACCCGAACGGCTCGGTATGCGCCGTTGAGGGTATCACTTCCCCGGACGGAAGAGTGCTCGGCAAAATGGGCCACTGCGAAAGAAAGGGAGCAGACCTTTACGCCAATGTGCCGTTTGAAAAAGATATGAAGATATTTGAAAGCGGCGTAAACTACTTTAAGTAATTCAGCGGCGCGGAAAACAAATTTTTTCAGCGCGCTTTAAAAGGAGATTTTTATAAATGAAATATGTTGTTGTTTTGTACGACGGAATGGCGGATTATCCCGTTGAGGCTCTCGGCGGCAAAACGCCTATGATGGTGGCAAAAAAGCCGAATCTTGACAGCCTTGCCCAAAGGGGCGAGGTAGGGCTTATCCGCACGGTTGCCCCGGGTCTTAAGCCCGGCTCCGATGTTGCCAATATGAGCGTTATGGGCTTTGACCCGATGAAATATTATACCGGCAGAAGTCCGCTTGAGGCAGCGTCCATAGGCATAGATATGAAACCGGATGATGTTTCTTTGCGCTGCAACCTTGTTACTCTTTCTGAAGACGATAAACCGTATGAGGAAAAGACTATTGAGGATTACTGCGCGGACGATATTTCCACTGAGGAGGCAAAAGAACTCATAGACGCCGTTCAGGCAGAACTCGGAAATGATACTTTTCATTTTTATGCAGGCGTATCATACCGCCACTGCCTTATCTGGCACGGCGGCACAACAAACTTGGGCTCAATGACGCCGCCTCACGATATAACCGGCAAAGTTATTACCGAGTATCTTTCAAAAAGCGAAAATGCAAAGCCGCTTATTGAAATGATGAAAAAATCTTATAATATTCTTAAAGACCACCCCGTTAATCAAAAGAGAAAAGCAAACGGCAGGCGCCCCGCCAACTCAATCTGGCTCTGGGGCGAGGGCACAAGACCCGCCATGGGCAAATTTGAGGAAATATACGGAATAAAAGGCGGCGTTGTTTCCGCAGTTGACCTTATTAAAGGCATAGGCCGCTGCGCCGGAATGGAAGTTGCCGATGTGCCCGGCGCAACGGGATATATTGACACAAATTTTGAGGGCAAGGCAAACGCCGCGCTTGACCTGCTTACAAGAAACGACCTTGTTTACATTCATTTTGAGGCGCCCGATGAGTGCGGCCACAGAAATGAGCCTGAAAACAAAGTCCGTTCAATAGAACTTATAGACGAAAAAGTTTTGCCGATACTCTTTAAAGGGCTTGAAAAATATGATGATTACAAAATTATGTGCCTGCCCGACCACCCCACTCCGATAGTTACGCGAACACACGCCTCAGACCCGGTGCCGTTTGTAATTTATCATAAAAACAAGGAAATCGAAGGCATTGTTACAATAAACGAGGAAACGGCTAAAGAAACCGGCATATTCGTTGATTTTGGCCCAAGTATAATGGAACATTTCCTTAAGCAATAAAAGCGGAGAGATAAATGAAAAAATTTTTGATATGTCTGGCTGTTTTCACGGCCGCGGCGTGTATTTTTTCCGCCTGCAGCACACAAACCGTCAGCGATAAAAGCGCAAACGAGCCTTCTTTAGAACTTTCAACAACAGTAAACAGCGATACGAGCGAATCGATTTCCTATGCGATTACAAAAGATGAGGCGCGCGAAATTGCAGATGAAACCCTGAAAAGCGCTATGGCGCAAAATGAATTCGGCATAGGCGAAGATTATAATATATTTGAATTTGAAAGAATAGAACTTCTTTCTAATGATGAACAGTGCGTTGCGTTCAATGCCGGATACGGCGAAACAAGCGAAACGGAAAATGTAACCGGCCATGCTTATTACGCCGTGTATTATACAGACACTTCACAAATTGCAGGCTTTGCTTATATATGCATAGACGCCGTTACAGGCGACCTGCTTTTTACCGGATATATGGGCGATTAAAAGGAATACTATAACAAGTAAAGGAGAGAAACTTATGAAATTAGATACTATCTGCGTGCAGGGCGCGTACAAGCCTAAAAACGGCGAGCCGCGCGTTATACCGATAATTCAGAGCACCACTTATAAATATGATTCAAGCGATGAAATGGGCGACCTTTTTGACCTTAAAAAGAGCGGCTATTTCTATTCAAGACTTCAGAACCCGACCTGCGACTATGCGGCAGGCAAGATTGCTATGCTTGAGGGCGGCTCCGCGGCAATGCTTACATCAAGCGGCCAGGCGGCAAACTTTTACGCTGTTTTTAACATTGCTCAGGCGGGCGACCATGTTGTTTCAAGTTCCGCAATCTACGGCGGCACTTTTAATCTTTTCAATGTTACAATGAGGAAACTCGGCATTGATTTCACATTTATTTCCCCCACCGCAAGCGAGGAGGAAATTCAGGCGGCAATAAAGCCGAACACCAAATGTATTTTTGGCGAAACAATCTCTAACCCGAGCCTTGATGTGCTTGATATTGAAACTTTTGCCAAAGTTGCTCATAAAAACGGTATCCCGCTTATTGTTGACAACACCTTTGCAACGCCTATTAACTGCCGACCGTTTGAATTCGGGTGCGATATAGTTACTCATTCCACCACAAAATATATGGAGGGCCACGCCTCAACAATAGGCGGCGCAATAGTTGAAAGCGGTAAATTCGATTGGGAGCAAAACGATAAATTCCCCGGCCTTACAACACCTGATGAAAGTTATCACGGGCTCACATATACAAAAGCGTTCCCGGACGCGCCGTATATAACAAAATGCACCGTACAACTTATGAGGGACCTTGGCTCAATCCAGGCTCCGCAAAACGCTTTCCTGCTTAACCTTGGCTTGGAAACACTGCACCTGAGGGTTAAAAGGCATTGCGAAAACGCAAAAAAAGTTGCCGAGTATCTTAAAAGCAACGATAAAATCACATGGGTAAAATGCGCTATGCTTGAAGATGACGATCAGTATGAACTTGCTAAAAAATATATGCCGAACGGCACATGCGGCGTTGTTTCATTCGGAATTAAAGGCGGCAAAGAGGCTGCAACCGTGTTTATGGATAGTTTAAGGCTTGCCGCGATAGTTACACATGTAGCGGACGCGCGCTCATGCTGCCTGCACCCGGCGTCAACCACTCACCGCCAACTTACGGATAAGGAACTTGAAGAAGCCGGAGTTGCTCCGGATATGGTGCGCTTTTCCTGCGGCATAGAAGATGCGAACGACATCATCGCCGACATCCAGCAGGCGCTTGATAAGATCTAAGATAAAATTGAGTATACAAAAACACCTTGTAGTCTTTAAACTGCAAGGTGCTTTTATTTTAATATTACTTTATCTTGTAACCACAATAAGTGCAAAACCCGGCTGTTGAAGATACTTGTTTTCCGCAATTTGGGCAAAAACTTTTCTTTAAATCTGAGTGATTTAATTTTTCTTGCGGTTTTGGAATTGTTTCAGAATTATTAGTTTCAAGACTTTTCTGTGTCTTTGCTGGCACAACAAAATAAACAATCATAATGAAAACGGGTATTGATATGGCAAGCGTACTCAAAATAACCAAATTGCTTATCAATGATAAAACCGATCCCAAAATCTGAAAAGCAGCATATATAATAATACATATTGTCCCTGCAATCCTTCCCGGCTTTGAATGCAGCAACATATCAAGCGAAATCAAAACTATAAATACAAGCAGCGCTATCGTTCCGATTTGAGCAGCGGTTTCATAACGCATAATATCAGGAAAAATATTGTCTCGGATATAAACAGAATTAAACACAGTAGAAACTAACCACGCAATGCAAATTATGTATTTCAGGATCTCATTTCTGTGATTAACAACATTTACAATCAGTTGGAGAAATATTAAAACACTGAACACTACAGCAATCAAATCAACAATCCAAACAAAATTATAATATTCAAAATACCATTCCGTAAACTTTGTCATATCAACTGCTTTTTCGCTCGTATTATAAGCACTTGCTCCGCTTGCAAATGCATTCTGCATTAGACTTGCTGCGCTGATCATAAATCTGCATATAAGCAGACAGGCGGCTGATATTATACCTATAACATTTTTATCTTTGATAAGTTTTTTCATTATGATCCATCTCCTTATTCAGGAAAATCTTTTTGGGCAACAAAATTGCTTACGTAACCTGCTCCTGCGCCTTTGAATACAATCTTCAACTCTTGTATGCCTGACACACTAAAAGAAAAATCCTCAGGCAAAAAGCCAGCAGAAATTCTTGACGAGGTAAAAAGCAATTTGCCATCTCCATAAGCCTCAAAATAGCACTCATTAGTATTATCCTTTTGTAAATCTGAAAGGAACAATGTGCCTGTCACAAGGTCATATTTACCTCCCAGATTATAATGCTCGGCATAATAGGAAGTATCATCTGTATTACTTGTGTCCCATACAATGCAATGTTTCATCTCTTTATTTGTATTTGTTGTTCTCTCAACATCAAATTCTATATTTTCCCCCCATCCTAAATTGTTTCTTTCTTCATATAAAATATTATCTTCATCATACAAATAAAATGGCAAATACTGCTGATAGGTATCATATTTTGTTTTGTAATCTGCGTTACCAGGCTGAAGTCGCATAGCAACCTCTATATTGCCTATTGCGCCGTTAACATCATGCTCTTTAAAGGACGCCTCTGCCTTTTGAGCATAACTGTCAGCATATGTAACAAGCGTTTCGTCTATCTTTTGCTGTATTTCAGTTGAATCCACACCGCAACTGTCAAGATAAGATTTGGCGGAATTCAGAAGTTCTATGCCGCCGCTTATATCGCCGTTCGAAATACTCTCATCTACTGCCGCAAGCGTTGAATCAATATATCCGTCAACACATTCCCCTATCATCGTTAACGCGTTATCATATCCAGAATCATCTGCAATTACATTAGAAAAATCTGCTATTGCCGATTCATAATCACTTTCTGTTTTATATTCATAAACGCCGGAGCAATAATATCCTTTTGAATCCAACAAATTTTTCAGAGCATTCCAATCGCCTGAATTTGCAGAACTTATACAACTTTCAATGCTTTGACCGTTAGGATTATAAATCAGTGTGCCGTATTCTGATTGCAAATAATCGGTTACAGCATCATCACCGTTTTGCGTTGCTGGTTCATCAAATGAATATGAATTAACGCCGCTTGACACCTCGTCTATCTTGTCGCCTATCAATTCATCGTATTTTCTGATTTTCGTTTCATTACCATACGCCTCGGAATATACGCTATTCACCAGATCGCCGTTATTGGCCGCGAGCGCTTCTCGCATAGGTCTTGCCGAAGTAAAATTGATGAGCAGAACTGCAACGGCAATAAAAATTGCTAAAACAGCTATAACAATAGGAATAATGAATAACTTTTTCTTATATTGCAAACCGTTATCAGATATTAGACTTTCGTCATAAGCGCCGTTTTCGCTTGAAATAATTTCCACATCATTTGAATCATTTACTTCAGATGATTCTGTAGTATCAGATCCAAAATAATTTTCTTCAGGTTCAATTTTTGCACCGCAGTTTGTGCAGAATTTCACATTATCATTTATCTCGCATCCACAATTTTTACAAATCATATACTATACCCTTTCTTTTTACAGGAATTAATGTATTTTCAGATTCTAATGTTTGCGAAGGATCATAATAAAAATAGCCATCATCGTAACTTGCTATTCTAAGTTCACCATCAATCCACATAAGAAAAACATCATTTTCATTAAGATCAGAGTTTTGTACTGCTCTATATTTTCCGTCTTCATATCGATAATACGAATTAGCGGTATCATAATACTGAATATAACTTATACTTTCAGACTGGATCTCTAAACAGAAATTATATATTCTGTCTTGCTGTTTTAAATTTGCCTGATTCTCATCCAGTGTTGTTGCCGTATCATCAATTTTAAAATAAAAAACATTATTAAAATCCGTTTTGGCATTCACATCATACGTATAAATGCAAAATGAATATGTGCCATTTCCACACTCATAAACGGAATCAAAGTCTCCGTTATATCCCTGATCAAGAATTTTTTCATTTGTTTCCGAATCCAACACTGCACCGGACTCATATATATTAAGAGTTATGCTTGTATCATAAAATTTGAATAAGTTTTTATAATCCGAAAAATAATCATTAAATTTTACTTCAAGCGCCTCTTGTCCATCAATCGTTTCAACAGCAACATTAATTATTGGCAAATCCGCTGTAAGATCACTTTGTAATTTTTTTGCTTTACTATCGAAGTATAATATATACCCCAAAGAAACCGCTGTTATTATAAATACAATGATCAGCGCACCGATTAAAAAAGTTTTTCTTATTGAAGTACCGCTTTTGTGCATAATTCTTTTCCTCTTCTTTAATAACCAAACCCAAAAAGGTCATTATAGCAATCGTCACAAATATCCTCCGTCTCGCCAAAGAACGAAATCTCGTTTTTGCTGCCGAAATAAACATCACCACATTCATCGCAAGTATGTATATTTGAAATGATTACGGCAAGTATAATCACTGCCAATAAGACCACTGCGGCAATCATAATATTTCTTTTTTGCCACCATGTTAAGGTACTTACCTTTGTTTTTACCTGATTAATCGTTTCGCTGTTATTTATATCATTTTTAACAGATGATACAACACTTCCCATATGATTAATTGTTTCACTGTTTTTTAAATCTGATTTTACCGACGAAATGAAACTTTTATCTTGATTTAAATCACTGCTTGAAGTTTCACTTTCCTGATTTAAAAAAGCGCCGCATGAAGAGCAATATAACGCCTCATCGTTACCTATTTCTTTTCCGCATTTTGGACAAGTTTTAATTTCATTAGTTACATCACTGTTTTCATCGTCATTATCGGTTTTTGCTTCAGACAACTTTTGCCCACACTCCGGACAAAAGTTTAAATCTTCTTCGGTTTCATATCCGCAATTTAAACATTTTTTCATAAAATATATTTCTCCTTTACGGTATTTATAATTTAAATTTCTTTCAATTGAATATATCAATCACTTTTAAAGAAGGATCCAGTGTTGTAATATCGAAATTATTACCATTTAAATCCGAATATGTGCCGTCTAGATTTCTGTTACCAATTTGCATATCATCTTTATCATAAACCACATAATCCAAAGTATAGTAAATGAGAGCATTATTTTGATCAAAATATGACCATTTTGTTGTACCATCAGTTTCATTAAATTCGCAAAATGAGGAACAAATTACTGAACTGCTTGAATCCTGACTTAACGATGAATTATAAAACATTCCCAAAATACTTTGATAACCTTCACCATTGTCATTCGTGTAATTCCAGCCGAATTCAACATACATAATCCCATCTTTTTCGCTGTGATCAGCATAATCAATATCACGCGAACTGTTAAGAACCGGATTTACTTTGTATTCAACGCCTTCCCAAACCACTGTATTAAACTCTGTAATATTTGTTTTTGTTGTTTCACTATAAGGCTTATCAAATTCTTCAGAAGTTATATTTGTGTCATTTTCTGCACCAAACAAACTGCTTGATTCATCAAAATTTTCATCAGTACTTTTGCTACATGCGGCAAAAGAAAAAACTAATAAAATTAATAATAAAATCGTTGTAAACTTTTTCATATTCTCCTCCTTAAACTAAATCGTAAAGATACACTTATACTGTTATTATAATTTATTATCAACCATAAAATCTATATTCTAATAGCATATAAATGCTGATTTTTTTCAAATTTTCGACAAATACGCCATATAAAATAGAATTTATTGACATTCTGTGAATGTCAATTTCTTGTTTGAATTATAACATACTATATTTGTGTTGACAAGTAGTGAATGTCAAAAAGGTGCGGATATTGTATGTTTAAAAATAAAACTCAAAACGGAAAAAATAATTTATGCGGCAGGAAGATTTCCCTGCTGCGCGAAAAAATGGTTCCAAAATGCAGTCAGCGGCAACTTGCTGATAAATTGCAAATAATAGGGCTTGATGTTGACAAAAATGCTATTCAGCGCATTGAATGCGGCAAACGATTTATTACGGATATAGAAATCAAAGCCTTTTGTCAGGTTTTCAATATTTCGCCGAACGAACTTTTTGAATACGAATAACAGTTTGATTTTATCGGCGCTTTTTATTGATTTTTGCCTTACATTCTGTTAACCTATATTAAACCGAACAAAAAAAGAGGTAAAAAAATGTTTGTAGATATAGCCAAGATAAAGATAAAAGCCGGAAACGGCGGGGACGGCGCCGTGGCGTTTCACCGTGAAAAATATGTTGCAAGCGGCGGGCCGGACGGAGGCGACGGCGGCAAGGGCGGAGATATTATTTTTGTTGTGGACGATAATCTTGCCACGCTTGCCGATTTCCGCTACAAGCGCAAGTACGCCGCAAAAAACGGTCTGCCGGGCGAGGGCAGCAAAAAGCACGGCAAAAACGGTGAAGACCTTGAGATACGCGTGCCGCGCGGAACAATAATCAGGGAACTTTCAAGCGGCGTTGTTATGGCGGATATGAGCAAAACAGAGCGCTTTATTGCCGCAAAAGGCGGCAAAGGCGGCTGGGGAAACAGGCATTTTGCAACGCCCACAAGGCAGGCGCCGCGCTTTGCTAAACCCGGCGCGCCGGGCGAAGAATGGGAAATCAGCCTTGAATTAAAACTGCTTGCGGATGTTGGACTTATAGGCTATCCCTCCGTTGGAAAATCAAGCCTTATTTCCGTTGTTTCACAGGCAAAGCCCAAGATTGCCGATTATCATTTCACCACGCTTTCACCGAATTTGGGCGTTGTTTATATGGGCGAAGGCAATTCGTTTGTTATTGCCGATATTCCCGGACTTATAGAGGGCGCGAGCGACGGCGTTGGGCTGGGCCATGAATTTTTGCGCCATATTGAACGCTGCCGCCTGCTTATTCATATTGTGGATGTTAGCGGATTTGAGGGCAGAAATCCAAAGGAAGATTTTGAAAACATAAACCGCGAATTAAAGAAATTCAATCCCGAACTTGCTGAAAAGCCGCAGATTGTGGCAGGCAACAAAATAGATATGGCAGAGCCTGAGCAGATAGAGGATTTTAAAAAATTCATTGAAGAAAAAGGGCTTGAATACTATTCAATCTGCGCGCCAATATCAGAGGGAACGCAGGAACTTATGAACGCCGCGTGGAAAAAATTGCAAACTCTGCCGCCGATTAAGGAATATGAGGCGGAAGAAATCCCGATTGAAAGCCTTGTTAAAAATGACAGCGGCTTTAAGATTACTCAGCCTGAAAAAGGCTCTTTCATAGTGGAGGCGTCCTGGTTTCCCCGAGTGCTTAAAGGGGTTGATACCGAAGATTACGAAAGCCTGCAATATATGCAGAGAGTTCTTGAAAAAAGCGGCGTATTTGACGCCCTGAGGGACAGAGGAATAAAAGAGGGAGATACGGTTATCGTTTATGACATTGAGTTTGAATATGTGCCGTGATTTTTTATGAGATTTACAGATTATGATATAAACGCGGGCGCTTTAAGCCCGCTTAACCTGGCGTTTATAGGGGACTGCGTTTATGAAATGCTGGTGCGCGAAACACTGGTGGCAAAGGCAAACAGACCCGTAAACGATTTGCACAGGGAAAGCGTTAAATTTGTCAGCGCAAAGGCGCAGACAAAAGCTTATGAAAAAATTAAAGATTTGCTTACCGAGGAGGAAACCGCGCAGTTTAAACGCGGAAGAAACGCCAAAACAGGGCATTCGCCGAAAAGCGCAACAGGCGCCGAATACCACACGGCAACAGGAGTTGAGGCGCTTTTCGGTTATCTTTACATAACCGATCAGCTTTCCCGAATAAAAGAATTATTTGCCGTTATCATCAACAACGAAAACAATTAAGCCAACGCAAAAGCGGTCTGAACACATTTTGTATTCAGACCGCTTTTTGTATTTATACCGCTTACTGTTTTATAGTATAACTTTTATGATATTGCCGCTGTTTCCGCAGCGTTAAATGTAAATGAATCTGTTGAAAGTTCATTTTCTAAAAACGCTTTAATATCATCATAAGGCGCTGTATTTATATCTATTCTTTCAGTATCCTTATTGAATATCCCCCATTGCTCGCCCGCGTTAAAAGTTTTATAAGTCCATTTAGTTGTGCTTATAGCATTTTCTTTATAAATGCCGTTTGCGTACGCCTCTTCCCCGCCGTTATTGTATTCGCCTACCAAAAGCGCAACGCCCCATTTTTCGCGCATTTTCGTCATTTCTTTTACCCGCGAGCGTATTTTGGATTTTTTGGTATCATAAAGGTGCATTTGATACATCATATT
The DNA here is from genome assembly GCA_944380635.1 of uncultured Eubacterium sp. Lineage (GTDB taxonomy): Bacteria > Bacillota > Clostridia > Oscillospirales > Acutalibacteraceae > Eubacterium_R. Next base: position 25,418 of record CALWID010000016.1, read on the forward strand.
AATATATCCGTTTTCCTGAGGGTTTGGCAGCACATCGGCAGACCATATTCCCTCAAAACTGATTATATGGTTTTTATCCACACTGCGCACGGCATTATAAAGCGCGTCATAAGCGGCATTAGTTTTTTCAACAGCCTCATCACTTTCCGCCTGCCAGGCGTTTTCGCCCTCGTAACCGCTGTTATTCTGGGGTTCATTAAGCAAATCATAAGCGGCAACAATATCCTCATCACGGTAACGTTCGGCTATACCGGCCCAAAGCCGCTTTGCCGTTTCCATATCCGCATTATCAGTATAAAGCGTGTTGCGCCCGGCTTTGCCGGTGGAGTGATTCATACTCTGCCCGCCCGGCGCGCCGTGCATATCAAGAATAACATATATATTGTGCACGCGGCACTGCTCTATAAGCCAATCAAGCCGCTGAAATCCCGGATTTTCGTTTGGGTCATCAGTTAACCAGTTTCCTTCTTCCGTCATAAAATTTCTATACCAAAACGGCACGCGAACGCAGTTAAAGCCGAGTTTTTCTATCTGCGCTATATCGGAATCCGTTATAAAATTATCCTCATATATTTTAATAAGTTCCTGCGTTTTTTCCTCGCCGAAACGGTTATTCAGCACCTCTAAAGTATCATAATATCCCCATTCGTCTGAATAGTTGGTAATAAAACTCATCCAGGTTTCCATAAGCATCCAGTTGCCGAGATTAACGCCTTTTAAAACAACTTCCTGCCCTTTCTCATTTTTAAGAACGCCGTTTTCAACCGCAAGCATTCCGGCGGCAGGCTCATTTTGATAATTATACTGCTCAAGTTCGGCAACCGGCTTTTCCGCCTCACGGGCGCAGCCTGAAAACAGCATTACAGCCGCCGCGATTACGGCAAAAAAGCGGGTAAAATATTTTTTCATAAAAAGCACCCCCGTGTGCAAATTAAGGCGCAAAACAAAATCAGTTTTTAACTGCCCTGCATCTTAATTATAGCGCGCACGGGGGCTGCAAGCAATAGCGTAAATAATATTTAATTATGAACTAAAAGTCTTAATCATCGGGATAACATAATCCAAACGGCATTATTGATTATTATTTTTATTCTTTTTGTCCTTTCCCGCCATACAAGCGCTGCACCCTCCGCAAGAGGAGCAATCGCAGCCGCAGGACGATTTGCCGCTTTTCTTATCCTTTATCATTTTAGCAACCACCGCAATAACAACAACGGCGATAACAGCCAAAACCAAAATACTTCCCCAACTCATAATAACACCTTGTTTTCCGAAAAATTATTTAACTGCCTCAACTTGCTTTTTGTGTTTTGCGGCAGTATACACAAGCCTGTTTTCATCATATTTGTTTTTCCTGAAAAGGAGATACAGGAATACCGCAAGCACGGCAATAGCAACAACAGTCCATACTGAAAAACCAACCGAACCGGTGATTAATCCGCCGATATTGTAAATCATAAGCGAAATGCAATAAGCAAAAACTGTTTGGTAACCGATAGCAATCCAAGTCCATTTTGCACTGTTCATTTCCCTTTTTATTGCGCCGATAGCCGCAAAGCACGGAGCGCACAAAAGGTTGAACACCAGGAATGAATACGCCGCAATAGCGCTCATACCCTCAAAATCAAGCACGCCGAATACGCCTACAACTTCTTCTTTTGCAACAAGGCCCATAACGGTTGCTATAGTTGCCTTAATATTATCAAAGCCAAGCGGCAGGAATATCCATTTAACAACATTCGCTATCATTCCGAGCACGCTGTTTTCAAGTTCCATTTCAGTTTCAAAGCCGAATCCTCCGGCGGAAGTGGTGCCGAAGTGCGAACCTGCCCAGATAAATATTGAAGAAAGCAGAATTATAGTGCCCGCCTTTTTGATGAATGATGAGCCGCGCTCCCACATTGAGCGCATAACAGAGCCGAAAGTCGGCACATGGTAAGCAGGAAGTTCCATAACGAACGGTGCGGGATCGCCGGCAAACAATTTTGTTTTCTTTAAAATAATGCCGGAGATTATGATTGCCGCTATTCCTATAAAGTACGCGCTCGGAGCAACCCACCACGCGCCGTGGAACAGCGCAGTGGCTATCAGCGCCACTATGGGCATTTTCGCGCCGCAGGGAATGAATGTTGTTGTCATAACCGTCATTTTTCTATCCCTGTCATTTTCAATCGTACGGCTTGCCATAACGCCGGGAACACCGCAGCCCGTGCCTATCAGCATAGGTATAAACGATTTACCGGACAGACCGAAGCGGCGGAAAATCCTATCCATAATAAACGCTACACGAGCCATATAGCCGCAGCCTTCAAGAATTGCAAGAAGAATAAACAGTACCAGCATCTGCGGAACAAATCCGAGAACAGCACCGACGCCGCCTACAATACCGTCAAGCACAAGGCTCTTAAGCCAATCGGCACAATTTATTGCGTCAAGTCCGCGCTCAACAAATACGGGAATACCCGGAACATATATGCCGTAATCCTCCGTTGCGGGCACATTATCCGCCTCAAGCGCCGTATCAACCGTTTGAGAAATATCATATCCCTCTTTCGCAAGCGAATCAGCATATGAGCCGTACGCCTCGTCAAAAGCGGCGTAATCGCCGTCCGCAATAGCGGTTTGAATATCCTCAGCGCCTGCAACTCCGGAAGCGGCGGCAGCGTCTACCGTTTCAACAACATCAGAAGTCCATATGTATTCAGCGGCATACTCGTTCATTGCATCATCATAATCGCTCTGCCCTGTAAGGTGCCAACCGTCGCCGAACGCGCCGTCGTTAGTCCAGTCCGTAAGAACGGTTCCGACTGTAGTCCACGATATATAATATACAAGAAACATTACAACAACAAATATCGGCAGCGCCAAAAATCTGTTTGTAACTATTTTATCAATTTTATCGGACACCGTCAACTTGCCTTTTTGCTTATTTACATAGCATGAGCCGATAATTGACGCTATATATTCGTATCTTTCGTTTGTAATTATACTTTCGCTGTCATCATCATATTCCGCCTCTGCCTCTTTAATTATATCCTCAACATTAGGCAGGCTTTCGCCGGTTTCAAAAATCTTATCGTCGCGCTCAAAAAGTTTTACGGCGAAAAATCTTTTGCGCTCTTCAGGCACATTTAACTGAGATTCTATTTTTGAAAGGTATTCTTCAACACCAACGCTGAATTCGTGAACAATGGGCTGTTTTTTGCCTACTGCTGCAACCGCCGCGTTTGCCGCCGCTTTAACGCCGGTGCCTTTCAGCGCCGATATTTCAACAACGGCGCAGCCGAGCGAAGACGAAAGTTTTTTAACATTTATGCTGCCGCCCTGCTTGTTTACAACATCCATCATATTAACGGCAACAACCACCGGCACGCCGAGTTCAAGCAGTTGCGTGGTAAGATAAAGGTTTCTCTCAAGGTTTGTTCCGTCAACTATATTAAGGATAACATCAGGCTTTTCATCAAGTATATAATTTCTGGCAACTACCTCTTCAAGCGTATACGGTGAAAGGCTGTAAATACCGGGCAAATCCGTTATGGTAACGGTTTTATCGCTTTTAAGTTTGCCCTCTTTTTTTTCAACAGTTACGCCGGGCCAGTTGCCCACAAACTGATTTGAGCCTGTAAGGGCATTAAACAGGGTTGTTTTGCCGCTGTTCGGATTTCCGGCAAGCGCTATTTTTATCGACATTTTGTTCCTCCTTATAATCGCAACCGGCAAAAAGCCGATTTGCCTTAAAGATATGTAAAATCAATTATTTCCCGCTCTATTCAGCAACTTCAATGCTGGCGGCGTCCCCTTTTCTGAGTGAAAGTTCATAACCTCTTACGGTTACTTCAATCGGGTCGCCAAGCGGAGCAACTTTGCGGATATAAACAGAAACGCCCTTGGTTATGCCCATATCCATTATTCTCCTTTTAAGCGCGCCTTCGCCGTTAATTTTCTTAACGGTAACGGTTGAGCCTATCTTTGCTTCTTTTAAAGTCATTTGCATTCCTCCGTTAAACTATTATTTTGTTTGCCACAGCGCGGCTTATTGCAACGCGCGTACCCTTGACGCTGACTATTAAATTGCCGCCAAGGCTTGATACCACGGTTACATCCGCTCCCTCAACAAAACCGAGGGATTCAAGATGACGGCGCACATCTTCTTTGCCCGTTATTTTGACAATGATTTTTTTATCGCCGAAATCCGCCATTGAAAGCAGCATTTTTAAATCCCCCCATTCAGTTAAATAGGTTAGTTTCAACTAACTTATTGATGAAAAATTAGTTAGCCATCGCTAACCATTCTTCCAAAAAAATTAGTTAGATTAAACTAACCGATTGCCAAAAAATTAAGTTAGCCAACGCTAACTAATGAAAATATACCACAACTGTCTATATTTGTCAACACCTATTTATAATTTTATTTTGCTTTTAATTATATATATAGAATGTGATAATAAAAAGGGAATGTGATAATAAAAAGGCGGATTGATACCGCCTTTCCGATAATTAAAGTCAACGCGGGATTTCGCAAATACCGCATTAAAATTTTACCTGTTCATTTTTTCGGCATATACATAATGCCGACTATTTTATTTACGAAACCTGCCGGCAGTATTTTTTGAAGCAGGCAGAAAACCTTGTATTTGCCGCCTACCGTTGCAATTACGGGCAGGCGCTTTTTTTGAGCAATTTTCACAATCTGCTCGGCAACATACTGTGGTTTCATACCGTTAATTTCGTCATTTTCCATAACCGCAACGCTGCGCGCAATTATGCCGCCGTAAACATCATCGCCCTCAAAATTCTTTTTGCGGGAGGCGGTAAACCCGGTTTTCACATCGCCAAGGCGTATTGCGCAAACAGAAACGCCGAACTGCTTTAACTCATTTGAAAGCGCAAGCGCCACGGATTCCGCCGCGGATTTAGTTGCCGAATAAAAAGACTGAAACGGAATAGAAAAGACGGACGCCGCAGAAGATATAAAAATTATGCGCCCTCTTCCTTCGCGCAGTTTAGGCAAAGCCGCCTTTGTAACGGCAATATGGGCAAAAAAATTCAGTTCAAACTGAGAGCGTATCTCGCTCATATCAGTAAATTCAACACTGCCGGAAACGCCGAATCCCGCATTATTTATCAGCAAATCTATCTTATCTATTTTAGAAAGCGCAGAATCTATATCCGCCTGATTAGTTATATCGCACTTTATATTTTCCGCGCCTTTTAAATCGCAGTCATGCCGCTGAAGGCATATAACGCGCCAGCCTTTGCTTAGCAGAACCAGCGCGGTTTCCCTGCCTATACCGCCTGAAGCGCCTGTAATTACCGCAACCATAACAATCACCCATGCCTTTCGTGCCGCAGATTATTTTTCTCCCCGGCGCTTTATTGCAGCCCGATAAAACGCCGGCGGCAATTAATCCGTTTAAAATAATCGCAATGCTGATTTTACGGCAATGCAATTTATCAGCACGGTTTTTTATATTCCGCCCAACGCTGAATTTAAACAGATATAATAATGTATATAATTTATACTCAGTATATCACACGCTCAAATAATTGCAACAAATTTCAGCAAGACAAAAAAAGCACGGACCCGCTGTTGCAGACCCGCGCTTATAGACAAAATAATGTTAAGAAAAACAGGGCTTTGCAAAAAGCGAAAGCCTTGTTTTTGTTTTAACGATTAATACTGATTACTGCTCAACAGGGTAAACAGAAACCTTTTTCTTGTTTTTGCCCATTCTCTCAAACTTAACGGTGCCGTCAATAAGGGCAAAAAGAGTATCGTCTGAGCCGATTCCGACATTGTTGCCGGGATGAATATGAGTTCCTCTCTGGCGGTAAAGAATGTTGCCGGCAAGAACAAACTGACCGTCCGCTCTTTTAGCGCCGAGGCGCTTGGATTCGGAATCACGGCCGTTCTTAGTTGAACCCATACCTTTTTTATGAGCAAAAAGTTGCAAATCTAACTTAAGCATTTACTACACCTCCGAAATTTTCACATTAATGTTTTCAGGATAATCTTTTTGAAGTTCACTTAAATGGAGCAAAAGCCCTTTCAAAATATCCTGAGCGGAAACCGGGCTGCCTTTAACGGCAAGTTTTAAATAACCGCTTTCAGCCTCAGCCTCAGCAGAAAGATTTAAAATATCCGTAACGGTATTTGCCGCCATAAGGCACGCGCTTGAAACAAAAGCGCACAACACATCCTGACCGCTCGGCGCGGTAAGAGAATGGCCTTTGCAGGTAAATCCCGTAAAAAGATTGCCCGACTTGAAAAATTCAACTTCAATCATTTCAATTAAGCGTTAATAGCGGTAATCTCAACCTTTGTATATGGCTGACGATGACCCATCTTGCGCTTTTCGTTCTTCTTCGGCTTATAAGTAAATACGGTGATTTTCTTAGCCTTGCCGTTTTTAAGAACCTTGGCGGTAACTGTAGCCTTTGCACAATCCTTGCCTGTTTTAATACCTTTGTCGTCGCTTACAGCAAGAACATTATCAAAAGTTACTTCGGAATCAGCGTCTGCGCCGAGTTTTTCAATGTAAACAACATCGCCCTCAGAAACCTTATACTGCTTGCCGCCGGTTACGATAACAGCGTACATAGATTTTACCTTCCTTTATTCAGACTCGCTATGGCAGGTGAACATCCGTTTCTTTAATACCTGCAATATGCGGCTTAATAATTATAGCATATAAAATTATAATGTCAAGTAAAAATTGCGTTTTTCCCTAAGAAGCCAAAGCAATAATTTTAACGGTATGACTATAAATAAAAATCATCTGTTTATTTTGGGATTATCCGTTCTGCCCAAAATGTAATCCACCGAAACTCCGTAATAATCGGCAAGTTTTAAAAGGTGCCTTACAGGCAGTTCGTTAGCGCCGCGCTCGTATCTTGCATACATAGTTTGTGAAGTTCCGAGAACATCTGCTATATTCTGTTGAGTTTTGTCATTGTCCTCTCTCAAATCGCGTATGCGTTTAACATAGTCCATAGCAAGTCACCCGATATTATTATAGATAGTACACAAATTTACTATTGGTTTTAGTAAAAATTTTTACTAATATATTCGTAAGGGGGAGATCTTATGTTTTCTGAAACAAAAATCAAGTTAAGAAAAAGCATCGTCAACAATGAAAAATTTCAAGTGTTTGGTCAGATAATGCCCAAAAACTCATTTTATATGCATATACAACAAACAATATCGAAGAGAAAATCGGAAAAATACAGAGTATCCCACAGCGCATTAGCCAAATGGATAAAACAGTATTCAGAAATCAAGGTGGATGGCGAAACAGTGGTTACGGCAGAGCAAATAAAAGCACTGCAAAAGCGAAACGCACAGTTGGAGGAGGAAAATTTAATATTAAAAAAAGCGATTGCAATATTCACTCCACACTCAGACAAAGATTAACAGCAGTAAAACTTTTATCATCTTATCATGCAATAACTACATTATGCCGTGTTTTGAGAGTAAACAGAAGCACATATTATGAATATATAAATCATAAGCCGTCCAAGCGAGAAAAAGAAAATCAGTATATCCGCAGCTGCATATTAGAAATATACGCAAAAACCGATAAACGTTTGGGCGCCCACAAAATTGCCATTTGTCTTAAGAGAGACTATTGCATAAACATCAGCGACGGCAGAGTGTACCGTCTTATGAAAACAATGAATCTTCCTAAAATGAGCACTGTTAAACCGCCTAAGCATAAGGAATCAAATTCCGAAAACGGTGTATGCAAAAATATTCTTAAACAGAATTTCAATCAGTCAAAACCTAATCTCGTATGGGTATGTGATTTTACATATATCAGAGTAGGCGCAAAATTTTATTATCTGTGTGCGATTATGGATTTGTATGCAAGAAAAATTATTGCTTACAAGGTTTCAAACAAAATCGACGGTTTTAATTTTCTCTAAACGAAGTGCAATTAAGCCTTTTCAAATACATTAATGGCTTTTACAATTCTTTAAGACCTCATTCTCATAACAACGGCTTGTCTCCAAATCAGGCTGAACTTTATTTCTTTAATCGTTAGTTTTCATTTTTTGTCCTTTTTATTGACTATGGTTCAGACACCTATATGTTGAGTGCGATAATGTTTTTATTTCATTGTTTCCTTTCTTATTCATCATTTTTTAAATCTTCTCGTTTTTAGTAACACGGCTGCCAAACCGTTCCTATTATACAGTAAGGCTTTTGACAATGCTCTAAGCTTGCATCAATCTTGCCAGTTCCATTTTTACTAAAACTTTTTATTTCCCCGGTAGAAACGTGGGTTTTTTCTTTGCTGAAGAAAAAATAAAGAAACTGACTCCACTTTAAAAACAAAATCAGTTTGTTTCTTAATTTTAATATTCTATCCTTTTGAAACATTTTTGTGCTGTTTGCACAGTTTAGGTTGGTTCAATTTTCCCTATTTAGGTTTCATTTTAATATATTATACTTATTTCTATATTTATTTCTATATTTAGTTTTTGGCAGTTATATTGTACGGCAAAGTCAAACAACATATATTCACTGGTCATATAACTGATACAATATAAATTAAACCGCATTTATATGCCGATAGAATATAGATTAATTTTTTCGTATATGCTAGAATTAAGTAAATTGCAAATTTAGAAAATGATAAAAAATTTGCATTTTTGCAATTTGCAATGGAAAGTTAATGCAGTTATCAAATTAATCCTGATAAAAGCCGAACATAATTTTACACCGAAAAGCATTTATCAATAATGTACATTGCATTCAAACAAGGAGGAAAAATGGAAAAACAATTTGAAGAAATATATGATCAAGTTTTTGATTTGATTGACAATGGCAGAACGGCAGAAGCTATGAGCATAGCACAAAAATTGGTTGATTCTAATATGTCTAATGAAGCAGCATGGTTTGCATATGCATGTGCAAAAAAAGCATGGGGCGACATGGCTCTAGCCGTTAAAGGATTTGAACAATCAGTGGCAATCAACAAAGAATATGTACCGGGGTATATTGGGCTGTCTTGGTGTTATGGCGAAAAAGGGGACTCGGATTTAGCACTTAAAAGCGCTCAAAAAGCATTAGAAATTGCTCCGAATAATACCAGCGCTATGGATTGTGTAGTTAGATCTATTTTTGATTTAGAAGGCATAGATAGCGCCATTGATAAATGTTCAGGTTACGTAAATATTTCTGATGGAGATATTGGGTTGAAAAATTTGCTGGGGAATCTTTATATCAGAAAAGCATTAATGTATGTCGTGGATGTTCCTGATGATTTCAAAGATCCGGGGTGTGATACAACTCCAGGATTTATTTCTTTTGAAGATATTCAAGACGCAAGAGAATGTTGTAACAAAGCAAAATCCTTATTAACACCGGATTGTAAAGAGGATTTGGAAACAGCCGAAAATATACTTAAAGCTTGTGATGAAGATTGTGAGCTTGCACCTTGCCACAAAACAATTTATACCATTTTTAATGCAATAATTGTGTTTCTTTTTTACACACTTATTACATTGATTTGGGGTGCCCCTCTCGGTATTATCGCCGCAATTTTCACTATAAAAGCCGACAAATTTCCTATATATATGTATAATTATGTTTGGTGCACCGGTTCTGATGATCCTTTAAAATATGTAAGCGACTCGTTTTATTCAAATCACGAAGTTTTAAAATCTATGGCCGATGGTGCAAAAGAAGGCTGGGAAAGTTCTGGCGGATTTGGTGATTCGATCGGTGGAAATCTTTTAAAAGACCAATTTTGGTATTTCAAGGCGAGAATACAGTTTTATAAACGTTTGTTAAAAGGCAAAAAAAACAAATAGCACACTAATATCACACTATAAGTACAAATGATATCAAATTTACATAATTATTATGGTAATTTTCAGTATTAATATTATTTAACCTGGCTAAAGTACGGTATTAACAATTCACTGTATTAGCATCCTAATAGATATTTAATATGTTGTAAGTTATATAACAAAAATCATATTAGGTCATAGTATTAATGAACGAGAAGGAAAGACTATGAATAATTTGAAAAAATCCGTGTTTAATTTTACATATAAAAGATCCGAGGGAGAAAATGTTATTTATAACACTTTCAGTAAAGGTCTTGTTGTTCTTGGCGATGTTGAATTTGAGCAATATGAAAATTTATGCATTGAAGATGAAGAAATAATCAATGGATTAGTAGATAATGGAATGTTAATAAAAAAGGAATATAACGAAATGGCATTCCTTAAATATTTTCATTACAAAACCAAATTTGCGAAGGATGCATTGTTTTTAACTATCGCCCCGACTCTCGACTGCAATTTTGGTTGTCCATACTGCTACGAAAACAGAAGACACGGAAAAATGAGCGTAAAAGTACAGGATGCAATTATTGAATTCATTGCCGAAACTGTAAATCAGGGTGCCACGACACTTAATATTACATGGTATGGTGGAGAACCTCTTCTTTATTTTTCAATCGTAGAGAAGATGTCCGAAAAAATTGTAGAAATAGCCAAAGCTAATGGTTGCAAATTGGTTATGGACATGGTAACAAACGGATATCTTTTAACAGAAGAAATTGTTGAGCGTTTGGATGAACTTGGAATAATCAAGGTTCAAATAACATTAGACGGCATGCAGAAAAATCACGACAAGAGAAGGCATCTATTAAATGGTGGCGCGACCTTTGATAAGATTGTTGCAAACCTGAAGTTGTTTGACGATTCTCCGATTGCTGTTTTAATTAGAATGAATGTTGATAACGAAAACTACAAGGATTTCGGCAAACTCAAAGCTTTAGTTGCCGAGCTTAAAAACTCAAATGTTAAGGTATATGCTTCTCCTGTTGAGGATATTAATAAGGATAAGGAAAACTCCGTAAGCGAATTCATGTCTAACGAAGAGTTTGATGAATTTACCATTAATGCTACCAAGGGCGGGGATTTGTCTGAAGATGAATTTTCTGTTATGGATGACAGATATTGCTTTTGTACAGCAGAAACCGAAAATTGTTATGTGGTTGATGAAAAGGGCAATTTCTATAAATGTTGGGATGAGGTAGGAAGAACAGAATATCGTTGTTTTAACATTCTTGATGATGAAACCTATAATTATTTCCAAATAGCAAAATTTGTTGCAAATGATCCGTTTTCTGATGAAAAATGTGCTAATTGTGTATTTCTGCCTATTTGTTTTGGCGGTTGTCAATTTCAAAAAGCACATTTAATTAAATCACCATGCGGATTTACCGAAAAAACAATGATTAACTTCATTGAAAATACATTTTTTAAATAAGTGAAAGGAAGTGAAAAGTATGAAGGTAATCCAGAAGGCTAAGACTACTCCTTCGTCTTACAGCAAGAAAAGAGCCACTTGTATGAGCTGCTTAGCAACATGCAAACAGTGTCCTCCAAAGACTTGCTAATTTTATAAGGAGAAGAGGCGAGTTTATCTTGCCTCTTGTTTATATTGATATGTTTTGTTTTGTTAAAGAAGACTTTGAGGATATAGCACATGACAATTCTCTTTATATACAAGCGGAATTTTCTAAAGCGCTAAATAACTTTTGTTTACTTGATTTGAAGAAGCAAAAAATATTTGATAAAAATGGAAATGTGTTTTTCCCAAATATGTCTGTTATGCTTAGAACGACCTGCACAAATGTGGAAAAGGCTTTATATACATTGCATTTACTTGGTGTTCTAACAATAGAAAAATCAAATGATATTGATAAAATTGAAAGTTGGTTTAGATTTTATCAGCCAAAACGAACTATTAATGAAATTTCTGCAAAGTCAATTTTTGATATTAAACTTCCGGATAGTGAAAAAATTTTTATTAAGTCAAAGAAAAAAGGATTTACTTTGATTACTGAAAAAGAAAAAATAATTAACAAAAACAACGAACTTGTTAATTTTATTGAAGAAAAATGCAAAGATGATGAACTTTTAATCTCCAAATTTGTAAAAATAAAAAGAGATTCTTTAGGAACAAAGGAATCTAGACATATCGTATTAAATGGAAAGTTAGTTAATTCATCGAGATATTTTTATTGCTTAAGGCATAATGTTCCGATATCACAAATTAAAGCCGCCAATATTATTATAGATAAATTATCGACGATTGTTGACTTTCCTAAAAATTATGCTTTAGATATTGGCGAATTTGTAGAAGATGGGAATAAATATATTGATGTTGTAGAAATAAATCCGTTAAGTACTTCTATATGTTATGTTAACAACAGTATTTTTGAAAACAGCGATTACGATTTTAAATACAACAATATATATGGCTTTGGTAATGAGTTTTTTTACGATTTTCTAGCAAATCCGGGAAATTATGTTCTTGACAGGACTTTTGGCGTTAATTATGAATATATAAATGAAAATAGATTTGAAATATAGATTATGAAAAATCAACTAAAAACTACATTTTCTTCAATGATAAAAAGAGGCCATTATTTGTACTATTTTTACAATTGGATGTATACTCTTGTTGAAGATTATAAAATAGCAAATATGAGAATGGATAAAACCGTTTTTAACGAATATAGCGATGCTTATCCGTCACAAAGTATCAGTTACTTTTACCTAAAAGAATTTGTTAATAAAGTGGATTTTAATTCAAAAGATGTTTTTGTTGATGTCGGATCTGCTTGGGGCAGAATGATTGGATATCTTAAGCGGCATACAGACATCGGTAAATTTATAGGCGTTGAGCTTAATCAGGAAATTGCCAAATTATCAAAAAGTATTTTTCAAGATGATGTTAATGTGGAAATAATATCTGGAGATATAGTTGAAAATATACCTGAAAACGCAACAGTATTTTATTTGTTCAATCCTTTTAACAATGTTGTGTTAGAGAATTTTCTTGATGCAGTAGAAAATAGAATCGATCATTCTGTTAGAATTTTGTATTTATATCCTACTTGTAAATCGGTGTTTGATAATAGATTTGAAAAATTTAAATTAATTAATAAATATAAGCTAAAACCAAAATATATGGGAGAATTAGAATTATTAGAATATTACTATGTACTATAATTTTTCTTAATAATATTCGATTTATATGTTAACGATGCATTGTGAGTTATTCTATTTGTACCATGAAACAGTATTGACATTTACTTATTTATTTTATATAATATTGTTGATTTGGATTATTATTTTAAGGAGCGGATTTTAATGAAAACATTAAGCGAAATACAAGCAATGGGAATAACAAAAGTTACATTGAGATGTGGACGTAATATGGCATCAGCATCAAATTATTCGGCTAGTGACGATTGTGGAAGTTGTGAAAATAATACTAGCAATCAGACAGAAGCTACTTGTTGTTAATGCTTAATCTTATTGAAAGACGGATTAATAATTTTCATTACTTTGTTGATCCATCAACTCCATCGGATATATTTTTTGACAATAAAATATTGCAATGGTTAACTGAGAATGATTGTGATCTATCAATATCGAGTTTATCAGATTATATAAAAGAACATTCACCTTCTTATATGCCAATTTTGCTAACTTGGGATATGACAAGTAGGTGCAATTTTAATTGTCCGTTCTGCTATATAAGAGATAACAGTATTGCTAATGAGGTAACTTTTGCTGAAGCGAAGCCCGTTATTGACGAATTGGTCAACAACGGGCTATTTGAAGTGTATCTTTCCGGCGGAGAATGTACACTGTTGGATGATTTTGTGCTAATATATAAATATTTAAAATTAAAAGGCGTATTTGTTACTGTATTTACAAATGCTTCTTTGATTAACGATAATATTTTGGATTGCTGGAGAGAACTACCACCAAGTAGTGTTGAGATAACTCTTTACAATGATGATTTAGAGTCTGCACCATTTATAAATATAATAAAGTTACATAATATGGGTATATATGTTTTACCAAAATTTACGCTTACCAAAACAACATTAAAATATTTTGCAAAAGTAAGTAAATGGGCAAAGAATAATGGGTTTTTCCTTGCTGTTGATACTGAACTTTTCGATGGTACAGATGAATTACATTCAAACATTGCAGAAAATTATTCATTAAGCGTTGAACAAAAGAAAATATATGCTCCAGACAGAGTAAATGTTACTAAATCAGCGGTTGGTGTGCGAAAAGGATTTTCTTGCAAATCTAAAAAAGGTACTATTCAAATTTCTCCAGATTTTTCTATTTCGTTATGTAATAAAATGAAAACACGCTGGGATTTGAGAAATTGTAATGTTATTACAGCTTTAAATGAATTAAGAGAAATAATAAAAAAATATGAAGATGCGCCATTATATGGTTGCAAAGGTTGTGCATATACGGCTAAATGCTCAATGTGTTATGCCAATGCAGAAATCTTTAATGGAGAATTGCATGTTCCCAAAGGTTACTGTGAAGATTTGAAAAAAAGGTGCGAAATGTTTATACATAATAAGTAGAATTTGAATATATATGTTTTGGGTGGCGTAAGTTCAAATTATTAGTTAATATTCTTAGCACGAATAGTTTTTTCAATCAATATTTCAAATTAGTTAATTAAAATAATTGTTAATATATAGTGAAACGCTTCAATATAGTTGTAAATAGTTTTAACAGGAAAAGCCAATAAAATATAATAAAAAAGAACTTATTATGCCCCAGAGTTACTCAGAAGGATTTAAGGAAAAGATTGCCCGTCTCCATCTAGAGAAAGGGTGAACATGTAAAAACAGCACTGCGGAATCTAGCGCTTCTAAAGCCAACTTTTCCAAGTGGTGTGCAGAATTCAACTAAAAATACTGGCATAAATATAACAGGATAGTAATTGCCGACATAACAGACCGAAATATCACAAGTGACCTTTGCAAAAACACCGTGAGTGAGGCAAAGCACGATAATTTCTGCACGGACTGGAACGGCACAAATTATCAAAACTGCGATATTTACAAAAGATACAGTTAATAATAAAATCAGCATTAAAAAATTTAGTCTTTACAATTCTGTTTTTGTATGCTATAATTCTTTCGCTGAATACGAATTACTCGGATACGGGCGCAGGCGCCTTGGGCGAGTTCACCTACCCGTTTCTGTGTTTTGCGCTTATCGGCAAATAATATTGAAGAGGTGAAATTAAATGACACAGGCAGAAAAGCAGGCTATCATCAAAGAGTATGCAACTCACGAGAACGATACCGGTTCTCCGGAAGTTCAGATTGCAGTTCTTACAACAAGGATTAACGAGCTTACCGCTCACCTTAAGATACACAAGAAAGATAACCATTCCCGCCGCGGCCTTCTTAAAATGGTAGGCCACAGAAGGAATCTTCTTGCTTATCTTTACAAGACCGATATTAACAGATACCGTGCGCTTGTTGCAAAACTCGGCATTCGTGATACTCTGGACAGATAATTTTTTGCAGACGGCAATAAAACTGCCGTCTGCTTTTTATCTTTAAAAGCGCCCTCAGGGCATAAAAATAACCGTAAGGAGGCAGAGAAATAGTAGTAAATTGAGGGCATAAAGGCTTTGCGCCCTGAATTTATTACTATTGCGCCTCCTTTGGAATATAAAATAAAAGTGAGGTAAAAATTATGTTTTTCAAAAACTACAAAAAATGGGAAACAGAATTTGCAGGCCGTAAATTTACGCTTGAAACAGGCAAAATGGCAGGCCTTGCAAACGCCGCGTTCTTTGCAACATACGGCGAAACTCAGGTGCTTTGCACCGTAACGGCTTCCGCTAAGCCGAGGGAGGGCATTGATTTCTTCCCGCTTTCAGTTGATTATGAAGAGAAAATGTATTCAGTTGGCAAAATACCCGGCTCATTTCTGCGCCGCGAGGGCAGAGCAAGCGAAAAGGCTATCCTTACCAGCAGGTGCATAGACAGACCTATCCGCCCGCTTTTCCCCAAGGATCTCAGAAATGACTGCTCAGTAGTTGCAACGGTAATGAGCGTTGACCCTGACTGCTCTCCGGAAGTTACCGCTGCAATCGGTGTTTCAGCCGCTATTGCCGTATCCGATATTCCGTGGGACGGCCCTATTTCCTCAGTAAATGTCGGCCTTGTTGACGGCGAAATCGTTCTTAACCCAACTCTTGAGCAGAGGGAAAAGACAGACCTTACGCTTACAGTTGCTTCAACGGCAGACCTTGTTGCGATGATAGAGGCAGGCGGTAACGAAATTCCTGACGATCTTATGTTTGACTGCATTATGGCAGGCCACGAGGAAAACAAAAAGATGGTTAAATTCATTCAGGGCATCGTTGACGAAATCGGCAAGCCGAAATTTGAATATGAATCATCAGATCCCGACCCTGAAATTCTTGCCGAGATTGAAGATTTCTGCATAGAAGATGTAAAGAAGGCGCTTGATACTGATGATAAACTTGTTCGTGATGAGGCTCTTCTTCCCATATATGCCGCTGTTCACGAGAAGTTTGACGAAAAATTTGAAGGCTGCGAAAGCAAGATTGACGAAATTATGTACCTTGTTCAGAAACATGTTGTACGCTCTTGGCTTAAAGACGAGCACAAGCGTGTTGACGGCAGAGGAATAGACGAAATCCGCCCGCTCAACGCAGAGATAGACCTGCTTAAAAGAGCGCACGGCTCAGGCATGTTCACAAGAGGTCAAACCCAGGTGCTTTCAGTTACCACTCTTGGCCCGATGAGCGACTGCCAGCAACTTGACGGTTTGGACGAGCAGAAAGAAAAGAGATACATTCACCACTACAACTTCCCGTCATTCAGCGTTGGCGAAACAAAGCCTTCAAGAGGCCCCGGCAGAAGAGAAATCGGCCACGGCGCGCTTGCTGAAAGAGCGCTTCTTCCCGTTATTCCGAGCGTTGATGAATTCCCGTACTGCATCCGCGTAGTATCTGAAGTTCTTTCCTCAAACGGCTCAACATCACAGGGCTCAGTATGCGGCTCTACTCTTTCACTTATGGCAGCGGGCGTTCCTATCAAGGCTCCTGTTGCAGGTATCAGTTGCGGACTTATCACCGGCGACAAAGGCGTTTACGGCGACTTTATGACTATGGTTGATATTCAGGGACTTGAAGATTTCTACGGCGATATGGATTTTAAAGTTGCCGGCACAAAGAAAGGCATTACCGCCATTCAGATGGACCTTAAAGTACACGGCCTCACTCCCGAAATCATCAAAGAGGCATTCGCAAAGACCCACAAAGCAAGAAATTATATTCTTGATGAAATTATGCTGCCCGTTATCAGCGAGCCGCGCAAGGAACTTTCAAAATACGCGCCCAAGATGGTTACTCTTTCCATTGACCCCGATAAAATCGGTGATGTTATCGGCAAGGGCGGCAAAGTTATTCAGGAAATCCAGAGCGACTTTGATGTTAAAGTTGATATTGAGGAAGACGGCAGAGTATTCATCAGCGGTATTGATATTGACAAATGCAACAGCGCTAAAGATGTTGTTAAACTTATTGCAACAGACCCCGAGGTAGGCGCGTTCTACAACGGCGTTGTAACAAGAATAATGAACTTCGGCGCATTTGTTGAGATTGCCCCCGGCAAAGAAGGACTTGTTCATATCTCAAGGCTTGATGTTAAGAGAGTGGATAAGGTTGAAGATGTTGTTAAAGTCGGCGACACGGTTGTTGTTAAATGCATAGAGATAGACGACCAGGGCAGAATTAATCTTTCAAGGCGCGACGCTCTTATTGAACTTGACGGTTTAAAGCCTGAAAACGATATTGACGAGGCGCCAAGAAGGCCGAGAAGAGATAATCACCGCCGTCCGCGCAAAGACTGATTTGCGCAAGCATAAAACAAAATATTCCAAAACCTTTTAAGGCATTAAAACCGGTTACAAAATGGTTTTAACCCCACTGAAAGGCAGTGGATTTTTCTGAGCAACGCTCATTTTTCGCCACATAACTGTTTTGGTTATGTGGCTTTTTTATGGCTGATTTTACAGCTAATAATAGCGCAAAGGAGAACAATATGGAGCAGACATTTATGAAAGAGCGCAAAATAGTGCCGCTTGTGGTAACAATGGCGCTGCCGATGACGATTTCTATGCTCATTAACTCGCTTTATAATATTGTGGACAGTTATTTTGTTGCGAAAATAAGCGAGGACGCAATGACGGCGCTTTCGCTTGTGTACCCCGTTCAAAATCTTGTAACGGCAGTAACAGTCGGCTACGGAATCGGCGTAAATGCCGTAATAGCATTTTATCTCGGCGCCGGGAAGCAGAAACACGCGGACACTGCCGCCTCCGCAGGTATGATTTTTAACCTGCTGCACGGCGTTATACTGACGCTCTGCGTTTTCATAATGCCCTCGTTTCTGAGAATGTTTACCGATAATGCCGTTATCCTTGATTACGGCATAAGATATTCAAATATAGTATTTCTTTTCAGCATACCGATTGCGGCGGGAATAAGTTTTGAAAAAACTTTTCAGGCAGTTGGCAGAATGAATGTTTCCATGCTGGCTATGCTTGCCGGGTGCGTAACTAATATAATACTTGACCCCATTCTTATTTTCGGCTGGTGGATTTTTCCGAAAATGGGCATAGAGGGCGCCGCGCTTGCCACGGGCATTGGTCAGGTGGTAACGCTTGTTATCTATCTTGCGGTATACTTTGCAAAAGGGCTTGCCGTTAAGATAAGATTTAAAGATTTTACCGAATTTGCAAAAATAAGCCGCCGCACATACGCAATCGGCATACCCGCCGCGCTTAATATGGCGCTGCCGTCCCTGATGATATCCGTGCTGAATTCAATTCTTGCCGTATTTTCGCAAACCTATGTTCTTGTGCTTGGCGCATATTATAAACTTCAAACATTCCTGTACCTGACTGCAAACGGCATAGTTCAGGGTATGAGACCGGTGCTGAGTTATAACTACGGCGCAAAAGAGTATAAAAGGGTGCGCGGTATTTTCAGCGTGAGCCTGTCATTCATAGTATGCGTTATGGTGCTTGGCACTGTTTTGTGCGCCGCAATACCGCAAAACCTTATAGGGCTTTTCAGTTCCGGCAGTGAAACAATAGAAATAGGAGTTCACGCCCTGCGAATAATCTGCATAGGATTTATACCATCCGCAATCAGCGTAACCGTATCAGGCGCGCTGGAGGGGCTCGGCAAAGGCGGCACTTCTCTTTGGATTTCGCTTTTAAGATATGTAATAGTTATCCTGCCGGCAGCATTTATCCTAAGCAAAATCACCGGCGCCGGCGGCGTTTGGAATGCTTTTTGGATTACGGAAATAATAACGGCGCTGTTCTCGGTAATTGTTTTTATAATAGTTTCAAAAAGAAATCTTCATAAAACGGCATAAGCGCAGTGCGCCGTTTTAAAATTCGTTAAAATCAAAATGATATAAAAAAACGAAAAAATTTCCAAAAAATGCTTTCATAAAAACCGCATACTGAGCCTTAATATGTGCAAAATATTACAGATAAAGTTACAAATTAAGGGAGAAAGATGTATATGAAAGCAACAGGAATTGTCAGGCGAATTGACGATTTGGGAAGAATTGTTATTCCAAAAGAAATACGCCGGTCTTTCAGAATAAGGGAAGGCGACCCGCTGGAAATATTTACGGACGCCGAGGGCGAAGTTATTTTTAAAAAATATTCACCCATAGGCGAACTTTCAAATTTTGCCAATCAGTATGCGGAAGTGCTGCACAAAAGCGGCGGACTTCCGATAGCCATTATGGATAACGACCATGTTATAGCCGCTTCAGGGCTCAGCAAGCGCGAAGTGCTTGAAAGGCGCGTTACTAAAAATTTGGAAGAACTGATGGAAAACAGAGCAATCCATATTTCAACAAAAGAAGTGCCGCCGATGAACGCCATAGAGGGGTTTGACAGAAAAGCAAATGTTGTGTACCCAATTATTTACGGCGGCGATGTTTCAGGCGCAGTTGCTCTTATGCAGAGCGATGAAAACCACCTGCCTACTGAAACAGAGATAAAACTTGTGCAGGTTGCGGCAGCGTTTTTAGGCAAGCAAATGGAATAACGGCAAAGGCAGGAAAAGCAGTCGCTTTTACGCAAAGCCGCAAAATCTTAATTTCTCTGTATAAAAGAAGTCCTTTTTGCAAAAAAGGACTTCTTTAATTTTGCAGGCATACCGCCGAAAAGCACAAATTTTAAGCAATTTAAATGCCATTAAAAAACAGGCGCAAACATCGGCAATGTGCGTATGAGAGGAGCGCATTTTATTATATAATAAAAGACGCCTTGTTTTTGTGTATTCTGCACAATATTTAAAGTATTTTGTTGTGCATTATATTTAAAATATAGAAGTTTGCACAAAAATATTGATTTTTTAAAACAAGTGTATATAATGTATGGCAAGAGAGGAAAAAACAGGCGGGGTCTTCTTGATGAAATCATTTAAGCGCGAAGCATATGGCTACATAAAGGATATGTTTATCCAGCATAATATGGTTAAACGCACCGTGCTTTCGTTTATAAGCATTATCATCATGGGCTTTGCGGTTTCGCTCTTCTCACTTTCCGGATTCGGGGTTGACCCCTTCACCTCGATGAATATGAATGTTTCCTCCGTTGTGGGCATCGGTTTCGGCACATATCAACTTATAATAAATGTTATTATTTTGCTGTTTGTTGTTATTGTTGCTCACCGCGGGCTCGTTGGAGTAGGCACAATATTTAATATGATATTTGTTGGCTACACCTGCGAGTTTTTCGAAAAGCTTTTCTCTCCCCTTGGAAACAGCAGCCTTCCAATAAGGCTCTTGCTCCTTGCGGCGGGAATTGTTGTAATGTGCTTTTCAAGCAGCCTGTTTTTTACGGCAAATGTAGGTGTAGGCCCCTATGACACACTTGCATTTATGCTTACCAGAAGCACCAAAATTCCAATGAAGTGGACCCGTGTTATGACTGATATTTCAGTTGTGCTTATCGGGCTTGTTGCAAGCGGCGGGCTGACGGCGCTTTTCCACGGAAACTTTTCGGAAATTAAAAATATCGGAATCGGCACAGTAATCACCGCATTTTGTATGGGCCCGCTTGTTAATTTCTTTAACAAGCATTTGAGTTCTAAAATACTTAATGTTGATTACGAGGGCATGAGCCGCGATATAGCGTTTTTCCTTATAAAAGGCGCGCTTATCAAAAACTCACTTCGCCCGGTAACGGAAAATTCGGATTCAAAATCCCTTTCCGGCAAGCGTTGATTCCGTTAATAATACGAGCGTTTTCGCTCCATATTTGCCAGCAAGCAAGCAATTGCTTCACATAAATTTTTACCCCTTAAAAGAAAAGAACTGTCGGTTAACGGCGGTTCTTTTCTTTTTTTATGAACTAAAATTTCATTTCCGAAATTTATATCAAAAAACGGAAGTATTTTTTGCCGTTTGTTATTTTCTCATTTCTGCGATAGTATTTCTAAATTATTTGATAGCATTTCTAAAACTTTAACCAATGAAAAATGATATAAAGAAACTGCAAGCATGTTTAAAACAGTGATATTTTAATCATATTGTTGCGCTTAATACAAATTGCTTGCTTAAAATGTACTTGTTTTCTTATGTGTAAAAATTTAAAGAAAGGAGCAACAGATATGAAAACAAAGAAAAGCAGAAGATTTTTAAGCCTGCTGCTTGCCGTTGTTATGGCAGTTTCGGCTATGACTGCCACAGTTTCGGCTCAGGCGGCTTATCAACCTTCTTACGGCGAAAAAGCCACTCAGGAGGATTTCGCCCTGATGATTGAGGATATTAACACTATCCTTGATGACGCTGTATTAACAGGCAGCACTATTGAATCAATCTATAAACTTCTTCCTTCGCTTTCCGCAGCGTTCAACAACAGTTCTCCCAGCGAAGCGTCAGACACTATTAACTATTACATAAATTATGACGCTGAGCGCTGGGGTGCTCTTGCCGATTATGTGGATGAGGGAACAAGGGCAATAGTTGCAGACTCAACAGATGAAGAAGGCAATGTCATTCCCGGAACATTTTCAAAATTCTTTGCAGACAATCCGATAGTTTGCGAAACTCAGGCTGATTTCCAGGAAGAACTCAACTATATAGTTGATATGGTAGTTGATTCAAACTTCGTTCAAATCATTGCTTTTGCTTTCAGCCCGTTTATGGGCGGCGATTCATCAGTAGGCATTGAATTCTGCGCAGGCCTTGATGAAATTTGTGAAGCGCTTGGTATTGAACAGGAAGTAGACGCCGGCACAGCGCTTGGCATTCCTTCTATGGCAGGAAACGAGCAGCAAACCGAAACCTATATTAAAAATATTATCGGCGCCGTTCTTCCGGACGCTGCAAACAGTGTGCTTAATATTCTCCGCACAGTTCTTGCTGATGAAAATTTCGCAAAACTTTACAGCGGAGTAACAAAAGTGCTTACAAATCTCAACTCACTTCTTACAACAATCTCTGAAGCTTTCGGCGGATTAATAGATATGAGTTCTGTTTCAGGCGTTATTAATGATATTAATACTGCTTGGTCGCAGATTCCAACAACTGAAGACGACCTTAAGAGAATTGACCTTAACGCGCTCATTCCGTGGCTTTTCACTTATCTCGGATATGATATTTTAAATTCACTTATTACCGTTCCTCAGATTGATGCGGCAAATATAACCGGAACAGATACAAACGCAGACCTTGTAAAAACTGTATTTGACTGGGTTTACGAATTTATTTCAGCGAACAAGTCAACGCTTGAGTTTGCGATAAAAGATGAAGGCTACGGCAGTCTTATTGAAAATGCTCTCGGCTTAGAAATTTCTAAAGAAGTTGAAGATACCGTTATCGAGTTAATTAACCTTAGCAACGATGACCTTGCAAACGAACTTGTTGTTGCTGTTGCGACGCTTGCGGGCAGAGAAATTGAAGAACCCACAACTGACGAACCGACAACCGGTAATGAGACGACAACAGGAAATGAACCAACAACAGGAAACGAGCCGACAACGAATGATAATGACTCCGCTAAAGAGCCGACCACAGCAAATAACGGCAAACTTCCCGCAGTAAATACAAGCAATCCGGATCTTCCGAACACGGGCGTAAACGCTGATTATATAACTGCCGCAAGCGCAGCGATTGCTTTGGTTGCAGGCATTGCCCTTGTTTATGTAATCCTTTCATCAAAGAAAAAAATTACTGAATAATCAGTAGTTCATCAAAATTACTCCATTTTACACCGACCCCGCCGTGAAAACGGCGGGGTCAACTTTTGCTCTTTTTAATTGATTACGGTATTCGTATATAGTATAATAGATTTGAAAGAGGTGGCGGCAATGCTTAAAATTTACAGAAAAAATATAATTGCGTTTTATGTTCTTTGCGTGGCGGCGCTCGTTGCGGCGGCCTTTGTTGATTTAAAACTTGATATTCTGCTGAATTCCCCCGAAAACGCCTTTGCCGTTTGGTTTTATAACACAGGTGAAATACCCTGCCGGCTGATATGCCCTATTGCAGGCGCTGCACTGCTGTACTGCTGCAATTCTAAATTTGCCAAATTTGCGGGAGCGTGCATATCTGTTGGCGGCGGCGCTTATTTCGGCTATTATTTTGCAGAGCACTTTTTCGTTCAGGATAATCAACTGATATACGGCATTGTTTACGGAATAGGATTTTCGCTTGTGCTTATTTTTATCGGCAGATTTATAAATATTCCTCAAAATCTTAAAAAGCCTATAGCGGCGCTTGCAATTGCAGGCATTGCGGTAATGGCGGCGCAGCTTTGCGCTGTGGAGATAATGAAATATCTTTGGGGCAGAGTCAGATTTCGTGATTTGATTGCGACAGGCAGTTATGAATCTTTTACACCGTGGTATATCATCAACGGAATTAACGGCAATAAATCTTTTCCGAGCGGGCATACGGGCGGAGCGGCAATGAGTTTTCTTGCAATGCTGCTGCCGTATATAAGCAGGAAAGCGTATAAACACAGGCAGATTTGCTTTTTCATACCGTTTATATACACTTGCACAGTTGCCGTAACAAGGCTGATAATGGGCGCTCACTATCTTTCAGATGTGGCAATGGGCGGCGCCGTTGGTATGCTTACCGTAATCATCGCCATGGCAGTTCTTGATAAAAAAGGATTGGGAACAAAACTTCAAATTAAATAAACTATAAAACCCGGTCATCACAAATAAGTGATGCCGGGTTTTTGCAAACAGTTTGCGCGGCTTTTGTTTATAAATTGGCTGCAAATTGGCAGCAAAAAGCAATTTTAAAAACCGTTATTATAAAAAAACGCAAAAAAATACCGCCTTGTTTTTCGCATAACAAAGCGGTTCTTGGCGCAGATGAAGAGATTCGAACTCTTGAAACGGTGTTCGCCGTTTACACGATTTCCAATCGTGCTCCTTCGGCCAGCTCGGACACATCTGCTTATAAAGCGGATTTACACCGCCCATATAATTTACTATATTTTAAGTAAATAGTCAAGTGCTGATTTAAAATTAATCCGCAGAAAAAGCAAAAATCAATCAAGCACCTGATAATACGCCGAAAACTGATTGAGTTTCGTTTCAAATTTATCTTTCGGCTGTTCTTTGGGAACTTCAACCGGGTATTTGCCCGTAAAGCAGCCGTCGCAAAAGCCCATTCCCGTATTTTCCGCAAGGTGGTGTGTTGCCTCTACGGAAAGATACGCAAGCGAATCCGCGCCTATAACCTGAGCAATTTCATCCGCCGTATTATATTTGCAGGCAATAAGATTATCACGGCTGTCTACATCCGTGCCGAAATAGCACGGGAATTTAAACGGAGGGGAGGAAACACGCATATGAACTTCCTTTGCGCCCGCCTCACGGAGCAGGCTGACAATTCTGGCGCAGGTGGTGCCGCGCACAATGGAATCATCTATCATAATAACGCGCTTATCCTTAATATTTTCCCGTATTACATTTAACTTTATTCTTACGGCGTCCTCACGCATATCCTGGCTTGGCTGAATAAAACTTCTGCCGATATATTTATTTTTAATAAAGCCAACACCGTAAGGTATTCCGCTTGCTTTTGAATAGCCGAGCGCCGCGTCAAGCCCCGAATCAGGGACCCCGATAACTATATCGGCGTCTACAGGACTTTCCTTGGCAAGAAATTCGCCCGCTTTCATTCTGGCATGCTGAACAGACGCACCCTCAATAACGGAATCAGGGCGCGCAAAATATATGTATTCAAAAACGCAGAGCCCGCAAGGCTTTTCAACGCAATGCGAAGTATCAGACTCAATGCCCGAGGTGCTGATAGTTAATATCTCCCCCGGTTTAATATCCCTGATAAAATGCGCGCCGATAGTTTCAAGAGCGCAGGATTCGGACGCCACAACATAAGCGCCGTCATCCGTTTTGCCCAGGCACAACGGGCGAAAGCCCATAGGATCCCTGAAAGCGATAAGTTTTGTGGCGGTCATTACAACGCACGAGTAGGCGCCTTTAAGGCTGTTCATAACCTTTGATATTGCCTCTTCCGTACTTTTACTTTCAAGGCGTTCCTTAACTATTGAATACGCTATTGATTCCGTATCCGAAGTGCCGTGAAAGATAGCGCCGCCGAGTTCGAAACTCTTTCTGAGTTCCGCCGCGTTCACAAGATTTCCGTTATGCGCTATGGCAAGATTACCCTTTATATGGCGGATAACAAGCGGCTGAATATTATTGTGATTTTTGCCGCCGGTGGTTGAATAGCGCACATGGCCGATTGCCATATTGCCCGTGCCGAGCGCCTCAAGTTTTTCCTTTGAAAAAACATCGGGCACAAGTCCGTCCCCGCGGTGCTGGGTAAAAACGCCGTCATCATTAACGGCAATACCGCAACTTTCCTGCCCGCGGTGCTGAAGAGCATAAAGTGCGAGATAAGCAGACCTTGCCACATAGGTAGTTTTGTTTTCAAATATTCCGAAAACTCCGCATTCCTCATGAATACTGTTAAACAATATAATCACCATAGCCTTTCAGGCTACAAAAATAAATTAAAATCATTAAGCCTTACTGTAGCCTGATAAGGCGTTAATGGTGATTACAGCCATCTCAAAATTATGCCGCAGGCAAATTTTGAGAGGCTCGCTTTCGACCGCTTCCTTTTTATCAATTAGGTGTATAAAGATTAGCGTAAGGCCTTGAAGTAGCCGGCGAAAGTTTCTTAAAAGGCTTTGCCGTTATCTCTTTATAATCAGCCCCGAAATATTTGCAATATTTTTTAATATAGCCGTCAAGTTCTTTTTCATCCTCTTTTGTAAGAGATGAAACTTTTATATTAGGCGAAAGATTTTCCTTTGGAAAAGCGCCGCGAACAAATATTTTGCCGCCGTGCATGCCTGACGCGCAGTGAGTGCCGAAAAGTTTTTCGCCGCGCTTTAAGCCCAAGCCCAGCAAAACGATAGTGCCGCCCGCCATATATTCGCCAAGGAAAGAACCTGCGTTCTGCCCGATTACAATAACGGGTTTCATTTTTTCAAACTCTTTGATATGAATACCGCCGCGGCAGGCAACATTATCACGAACATAAATACTGCCGTCTCGCATACCATAGCCGAGCGCGTCGCCGCTGTGCCCGTGAATAATTATCTCTCCGCCGTTCATTGTGTTTCCGACCGCGTCCTGACCGCTGCCGTAAACGATTATTTTTCCTCCGTTAAGATAACACGCCAAATCATTGCCCGGAGTGCCGTGAATTTCTATGGTCTTGCCGGAATCAAGCGCGCAGCCTATATATCTTTGGCCGTTTACATCTTTAACGGTTACTTTATTTTTTTGGGAAAGTTGAGTCCTTATCAAATCATTTACAGTTTCATATCTCTGAAGTCCGGCTTCAATACTCATAAGGCAATACCTCCCGTCAGTTTTTCGGTTCTTGTTTCTCTGTTAAACAGGAATAAGGACGGCGTTTCCATTATATCGCCCTCCAGAGTGCTGAGGTCAACCTTATTAGAAATAAGATTTGTGTAGATCCCGGCGTTTTCGCTTGAATTTATCAACACAAAACCAACCAGCCTGGAGCCCTCAAATATAAGGCGTTTATATGAAGTGCCGTTTGTTTTTACCTTATCGCTGTATTGCTCGCCGGCGGCATTTATAAGCCCGCATGTGCAAATGCGAAGTCCGTAAAAATCAATGGCGTTTACGCTGTAAGCGCCGTTTGTTTCGGGATTTCCGCCCGCCATATGAGCGCCTGCCGCCATGCCCTGATAAACCGCGTTCGGCCAAAGGGCAATGATTTTTTCAGAGCCGTCCAGCATATCAACGGAAACAGTACAGTCCCCCGCGGCGTAAATATCTTTATCGCTTGTCTGCATAGTCTGCTGGTTAACTATAATTCCCCTGTTTACCTCAAGCCCCGCCTTTTCGGCAAGGGCGGTTTCCGGGCGAACGCCTACCGCAATTACAAGCACATCGCACTCAAGCGTTTCTCCGCTTTTAAGCAAAACGGATTTTACCGTGCCGTTTTTAACATTAGCCGTAACGGCAGTATCCTGCAAATGGAATGAAATTCCGTGTTCCTCAAGATATTTTTTAACAAATACTGCGCTTTTCTCATCAAGAATAGAGGGCAGAACGCGCGGCGAAAGTTCCGCAACATCAACGCTTGCGCAGATTTTTGAAAGCCCCTCTGCGGCTTTCATACCTATAAGACCAGCGCCGATAACAACGGCTCTTGAGTTTTTGTTTACAGCCTTTTTAAGCGCCTTTGCGCTTGCAAGGTCCAGAAAAGTAAACACATTTTTGCAGCCGTCTGCGTTTTCAACATGCGGCACAAACGGTTTTGAGCCGGTGGCAATACAAAGTTTATCATAAGGATATTCTTTTCTGCCCGCCTTAGCGATTTTCTTTTCCCTGTCTATCTTTGTAACCTGAGTGCCGGTTATAACATTTATATTATTTTCTGCATAAAACTGAGGCCTTTTTAAGAACATTCTTTTTTCCTCAACCGTGCCCTTAAGCAGATAACTTATTGACGGGCGGCTGTAAGGAAAATAATTTTCTTTTGTAAGAACAGTGATTTCGCCGTTTTTATCCGTTTCCCTTATAGTCTGGGCGGCGGCAATACCTGCTGCCGAAGCGCCTATAATAACATACTTCATCACTGCTCACCTCCCGCTTCTGCCCACACAAGCGCGCGGTTAGGGCAGTTTTTAACGCACGCCGGCTCTTCCCCGCCGCAAAGGTCGCACTTAAAAGCGATATTGCCGGGCTTAATACAGCCTATGGGGCATACGGCAAGGCAGGTCATACAGCCGATACATTTATTTTCATCAACAGAAACTATACCTGTTTTCTTATCTTTGTGCATAGCGCCGGTGATGCACGCCTTTACGCAGGCGGGGTCATCACAATGGCGGCAGTTTACGGCAACGGAATCATCCCTGCCGCCGTAAACGGTAATTCTTGCTACGGGCGCGGGATTTTCCTCTTTATACGCCGTAACTATATCCTTTGATTTACTGTGCGCCGTTTTGCAGTATACCTCGCAAAGGCGGCAGTTAATACAAAGATTTTCACGAGCAAAAACTTTTTTCAACCGTAAACCCTCCTTATTCTCCGGCGTGCTTGATTCCGAGAATCTCAAGTTCTTTATCATTTAAGCCTATGCCTCTTAACATAAGCCTGTTGCCGCGCAGTGAATCAACGGAATTTATACCCATTCCGCCCATTATCTCTTTAATTTCATGGTTCCACGCTTTAACAAGATTTATAACACGCTGATGAGCGATTTCAGGATTAAGCCTCCTTGTAAGATCCGGGCGCTGGGTGGCAATACCCCAGTTGCACTTGCCCGTATTACATGTTTGGCACATATGGCAGCGCATTGCAATAAGCGCCGCTGACGCAATATAGCAAGCGTCTGCGCCAAGTGCAATAGCCTTAACAATATCAGCCGAACAGCGGAAAGAGCCTGCCGCAACAAGCGAAACATTTGAGCGGATACCCTCATCACGCAGCCTTTGGTCTGCCGCGGCAAGCGCAAGTTCAATGGGAATACCAACATTATCTCTTATTCTTGTGGGCGCAGCGCCGGTGCCGCCCCTGTAGCCGTCTATAACAACAATATCCGCGCCGGCTCTTGCAACACCGGAAGCAATAGCGGCAATATTATGAACCGCCGCGATTTTTACAGATACCGGCTTTTCGCCGTTTGTTGCCTGTTTTAAAGACCAAATAAGTTGGCGCAAATCTTCAATTGAGTAAATATCGTGGTGTGGCGCAGGTGAAATAGCGTCTGAGCCGACGGGTATCATTCTTGCATTTGATACCTCAACATTAACTTTTTCACCCGGCAGATGACCGCCTATACCGGGCTTTGCGCCCTGGCCTATTTTGATTTCAATAAATTTTGAATTAAGAAGATAATCTTTATAAACGCCGAAACGGCCGGACGCCACCTGCACTCCCGCATATTTGCCGTATTCCCTGAGTTCGCTGTGAAGTCCGCCCTCGCCGGTATTAAACACCGTGCCGAGTTCTTTTGCCGCCATGGCAAGGGATTTTTGCGCGTTAAGGCTTATAGAGCCAAAAGACATTGCCGAAAACATAATAGGCGTTTCAAGCATTACCTGCGGCGGCATTTTAGTTAAAGATTTACCTTTTTTCTCAACAACCATTTTATCCGGCTTTCTGCCGAGAATGGTGCGGATTTCCATAGGCTCTCTGAGCGGGTCTATGGAGGGATTTGTTACCT
>CALWID010000017.1 GCA_944380635.1 uncultured Eubacterium sp.
TGTCAAACGAAACGCCGTCTGAGCCGTTATTCAGCATAATGTAATCAAAATAAGCCTGAAGTTCTTTTTCCGTTTTTCCCGGCTTAATGTGATTCAAAAGTTCGGCAAGGCTTTTTTCAGCAATTTCGTTTGCCTTTTTCATATATTCTATTTCCTCAGGCTCTTTAACATTTCTTATCCTCATAAGCGCGTCGCCTATGCCGATAAATTCACAGCCTGTTTTTTCTTTGTAAAGATTATAGCGTTTAAAAGAAATTGTTTCGTCTTCAAACGCCGCCTTTTTAACATTTGCATTTTTGAATAATTCGGCAACAAAATCCGTAAAAGAGCCGTCAGGCTCACAAACTTTCAGCCCTGTTTCTTTTGCATGGTTCTGCGCAGTTTCCGTGTAGCGCGAATCAACTATGTGATAACCGGTGCCGTCTTTCAGGATAATAACAATGCCCTCGCTCGGCGAAAATCCGCAAAAATAATGCATATTGCTTTCGTCAAACAGTATTAATGCGTCCGCGTCTGTTTTTTTAATTAAATTTACAGCTTTTTCAATTCTCATTTATATCACCTGAATTATTTTAAAATAAAATGTTTAAACTGTCAATTTTTTATTGACTTTAATTTATTGTTATGGTAGTTTTATTTTATTAAATGCAGGAAGGTATAATTTTATGGAAAAGTATCTTATTAATCCTTATCATAAAATCAGCAAAATCAATAAAGATATATACGGCAATTTTTCGGAGCATCTGGGCAGATGCGTTTACGAGGGACTTTATGTCGGCGAGAACTCAAAAATTCCTAATGTTAACGGAATGAGATGCGATGTTGTTAACGCCCTTAAAGAAATGGGTATTCCTGTTTTGCGCTGGCCGGGCGGCTGTTTTGCAGATGAGTATCACTGGAAAGACGGTATCGGCGATAAGTCTAAGCGTAAAAAAATGGTTAATACGCATTGGGGCGGCGTTGTTGAAGATAATTCATTCGGTACTCATGAGTTTTTTGAACTTTGCCGCCAACTCGGCTGCGATGCATATATAAACGGCAATGTCGGCTCCGGAACTGTTGAGGAAATGAATGAATGGATTGAATATATGACTTTCGGCGGCGATTCTCCTATGGCGCGGCTCAGGGCAGAAAACGGTCGCAAAGAGCCGTGGAAATTAAAATATTTCGGAGTCGGCAACGAAAGTTGGGGCTGCGGCGGAAATATGATGCCGGAATATTACAGCCATCTTTTCAGAAGATATAATACATATGTGCGTGATTATGATTCAAATAATAAAATTTACCGAGTTGCCTGCGGACCTAATGCTGAGGATTATAACTGGACTGATGTTCTTATGAAAAACGCCGGCAATAAGGTCAACGGAATTTCACTTCATTATTATACCGTTCCAAGCGGGGACTGGAATAAAAAAGGCTCCTCAACTGATTTTGATGAAAATGAATATTTCTCAACTATCGCAAAAGCGTATAAAATGGACGGTATTATCTCTCGCCATTGCAGTGTTATGGATAAATACGACCCTGAAAAGCGCGTCGGTCTTATTGTTGATGAGTGGGGAACATGGTATGATGTTGAGCCTGGCACTAATCCCGGGTTTTTATATCAACTCAGTACAATGAGGGACGCTGTTGTTGCCGCTCTTACTTTAAATATTTTCAATAAGCATTCAGACAGAGTTCATATGGCAAATATCGCTCAAACCGTTAATGTGCTTCAGTCCGTTGCGCTGACAGACGGTGAAGATATGGTGCTCACGCCCACTTATTATGTGTTCAAAATGTTTAAAGACCACCAAAATAATACCTTGCTCGGTTCGTATATCACAACACCTGAAAGAACGCTTAATAATGAAACTGCGCCGCAGCTTATTGAATCGGCGTCAATGGATGAAAATGGCGTTATTTATTCAACTGTTGTTAATTCGTGCCCAGAGCATTCTGCTCAAATAGATTGTGAAATTGCTCACAACGGCGTAAAATCCGTTAAGGCTAATATTATTACCGGTAATATTCATGACGGTAATACTTTTGAAAATAAAAATACGGTTGTGCAAAAAGAATTTACTGATTTTGAAATAAAACCAAACGGATTTACAGCCGAATTACCGCCATGCAGTATTGTCAAATTTGTAATTGAATAATGGAACATATCTGTAAACGCTGCCTTTTATTTGAGGCAGGTGAAAAAAAGTCCTTAAAAGGTATAAAGGAATATCTTGAAACTGTTGACGATTCTTTAAAAGTAAGCAGTGAAGTTTACAGTAAAAGGCTTTCGCTTTGTAAAGAGTGCGATTACCTTATATCCGGGATGTGTTTAAAATGCGGTTGTTACTGCGAATTGCGCGCCGCTTTAAAAAATAAAGCCTGCGCTGATTATGACAACAGAAAATGGGATAAAGAATAGAAAGGCGCGCCTGAAATATTTTTCAGGCGCGCGTTTATTTATTTGGATAAAAGGCAATATTATCTTTATGAAGCGGTTAAGATTAAAAAAATTTGATATGACTTTTATGTATATCCCGGTGCTGATACTCAGCGTTTTATCTGTAATAATGTATATTGTGCGCCTGTTTTTTCCAAAAACGGCTAATGCGGTATTTTTTGTGTTAACAGTGGCTGTTTTGTGCTTTTTTATTGCTGCGCGTATACGCTTAAAAATTTTAAAAGCAGTGCTTATTTTGCTCGCGATTTCTTTTTGTGCCGTGTATTTTATTCTCGGCAACTCTTTTTTTGAACTTGCGGCTCAAAAATTCGGAAATACTTCGCCGTCATTCGGTTTTTTTGATTTTTTGTTTAATACTGCCGGGCTTTATGATTTTCAAACCCTTGTGTTTGAAACTTCATACGGCGGCGCAAGGCTTGTTGATAATATGCTTGTTTGCGGAGTTGTTAATATAGTTAAAGCAAATCCGCAGTCAGACCTTGTTTATTTTCTCTCAGGCAAAACCGTTTTTATGTTTGCGCTTTGCGGTATATTACTTTCTGAAAAAAAGAATTTTAAAGCAAATCTTTTGATATGCGCTTTAATTCTGATAAGCGGAAACCCAACACCT
The DNA here is from genome assembly GCA_944380635.1 of uncultured Eubacterium sp. Lineage (GTDB taxonomy): Bacteria > Bacillota > Clostridia > Oscillospirales > Acutalibacteraceae > Eubacterium_R. The sequence continues at coordinate 3,057 of CALWID010000017.1, forward strand.
GCGCTGATTTTGCTGCTTTTCACTTCACCGGCCGTGTATTTTTTGGCCTTGCTGATAAATTATTTTTCGTATATTGTTTCAGAAGTTTTTGAGGTTAAAGGTGCTTTTACAGTCAGCCCGTCTATATTTGAAATAATTTTTCATTCTCAAAATGTAATCAATGTTTTTGCCGTGGGACTTCTTTTCTGCGCTGCGTCATTTTTTGTTTCACGCCTTGTAAGGGAGCGCAAAAAATGATATACTTTGCACGGTGATATAAATGATAAATGTGAGAAAAGAACTTTTAGACGCCGCTGATTCAAAGTATAAAGATTTTAATAAAAAATTAATTCCCAATGTTGATGAAAGCAGGATATTAGGCGTTCGTATTCCTCAGTTGCGAAAAATCGCAAAAAAACTTGATAATGATAATTTTGATTGGCATTATTATGAAGAAGTAATGCTTCACGGATTTTATATAGGATACGCAAAACTTGAGTTTAATGAAAGGCTTTCTCTGCTTGATAAATTTATACCTATAATTGATAACTGGGCTGTTTGCGACTGCGTTTGCTCTACTCTTAAATTTATTAATAAAAACCAAAGTGCTTTTCTTGATTATCTCGGAAAGTATATGAAGTCGGAAAAAGAGTATGAACTTCGTTTTGCTGCTGTGGCGCTTATGGATTATTATATTAATGAAAATTATGCGGATTTTGTAATTGATTATTATAAATCTGTTAAAAGTGATTTTTATTATGTTAATATGGCGGTTTCCTGGGGGCTTTGCACTGCTTTTGTAAAATACAGAGATAAGGTTTTGCCTCTTTTAGAATCAAAAACGCTTTCAAAAGAAATACAAAATATAACAATATCCAAAATTCGAGACAGTTACAAAGTTGATAAAGATACAAAAGAATATTTAAAGGCATTGAGGGCGCAGTAATTGCGCCCTTTAGGCTGTCGATAAAGTCGGTTGCACCGCGCGTAACTAAAAATATGGCAGATTATCATAAAAAATAAATAAAGCGTAATAATGAAATCATAAATTCATTAAGCCAGAACTTAAAACAGAAATGCCGCACAAAGGTGCGGCATTTGCGCTTTCCGCCTTTGCCGGATTTACCGTACCTCTGTACGCCTACAATCCGTCAAATACGAAATCCAACTCGATTTCTCGATAGCCTCCCAGCGTGTCGGGAAAGACTTATTATCTCAATAAAACCTTTTTCAACACGCTGGATGGCGCAGTAATAATTGCGCCCTTCTTATATTACAATTTTGTAATGGAGTTAAAAATAAATATATGATATTATAAGTTAAGGGGGTATAAGTATGGATATTTTTCTGCTTGAAGATGATAACGCAATAGGAATAGGACTTTCATATTCACTTAAAAACGAGGGATATTCTGTAACAATAGCCAAAACCGTAAAAGACGCTTTAAAAATAATCAATGAAAAAACCTTTACGCTTTATATCCTTGACCTAACTTTGCCGGACGGCAGCGGTTACGATGTTTGCACCGAAATAAAAAAGAAAGGCGATTTGCCCGTAATTTTCTTAACTGCCTATGATGATGAAGTAAATGTTATTATGGGGCTTGAACTCGGCGCAGACGATTATATATCAAAACCGTTTAGGGTAAAAGAATTACTTGCAAGAATTAAAACGGTTTTGCGCCGGTACAACAAAGATACGGCGGACGGAATTATTACAATAGGAAATATAAAAATAAATACAAACGAGGCAAAAGTTTATAAAAATTCCGCTGAAATAATACTTACCGCAATGGAATACAGGCTGTTGCTGACTTTTATTAATAACAGAGGCATTGTGCTCTCCCGCCAAAAACTGCTTGAGGATATTTGGGATGTTGCCGGCGATTTTGTAAATGACAATACTTTAACTGTCTATATTAAAAGACTGAGAGATAAAATTGAGGAGGACCCTGCTCATCCCCAAATTATAAAAACTGTTAGGGGATTGGGGTATATTCTGGAAAAATGAGAAACAAAGAATTTAGATTAATGATGATAATATCGCTTATTTTAACTGCCGCTGCTTTCACGGTATGTATGTTTATAAGCAAAATTTGCGCTGTAATCTGCCTTGCGCTCGGCATACTTATCTCTTTAGTTTTTTATTTGTTCACAAGGCAGAGATACAGGGATATAGAGAAATTAAACGATTATCTTTCAGCGGTTTGCTCCGGCTATTATGAACTGGCGGTTGACGATAACGCCGAGGGTGAACTTTCTATTCTTAAAAATAATTTTTATAAAGTAATGATTCTGCTTAGAACTGCAAGTGAAAACGCTAAAAAGGACAAGATTTATCTTGCTGATTCACTTGCCGATATTTCTCATCAACTTAAGACTCCGCTCACTTCTATGATGATAATAACCGAGGTGCTTCAGGAAGAAAAAGACGAAGAAAAGCGTTTGGGTTTTATAAAGATAATCGAAGAGCAGTTAAATAAAATGAAATGGCTGATTACCACTCTGCTCAAACTCTCTAAACTTGACGCGGGCACGGCTGATTTTAATATGCAGTCAGTTAATGTTGCGGATTTAATTGAAAAAAGTCTTAAAACATTCGCCCTTCAAACTGAAATAAGAGGTATAAAAATAAATAAAAGCATTGAGCAGTTTGAATTTACGGGTGATGTGAACTGGAGCGCTGAGGCAATAGAAAATATTATCAAAAACTGCCTTGAGCATACGGCTAACGGAGGCGCTTTAAATATAAGCACCAAATTAACAGCAATTTATAATGAAATAGTTATAAGCGATAACGGCAGCGGAATTGCAAAAGAAGATATACCGCATATATTTGAAAGATTTTACCACGGTAAAAATTCATCATCGGAAAGCGTAGGTATAGGTCTTGCCCTTTCTAAAGCGGTATTTGAAAAGGAAAATGCAAAAATTGAAGTAATAAGCAAAGAAGGCATAGGCACATCATTTATAATCCGCTTTTATAAATTTGTGGTTTGATATTACTAATTTGATATTACTAAAATGTTATAAAAAAGTCATCTTGCTGTAAGGTACAAATGATATTCTTTTAACTGTCGAAAGGAGAAAATGATATGAAAATTCTTGAAATTCAAAATCTGACAAAAACTTACGGCAAAGGTGATACAATGGTTAGAGCGCTTGATAATGTGTCTTTTTCCGTTGAAAAGGGCGAGTTTGTTGCAATAGTAGGACCGTCCGGTTCAGGCAAATCAACTTTGCTGCACATTCTCGGCGGTGTAGATACCGCCACTTCAGGCACGGTTATAATTGATAAAACCGATATTTCAACACTTGATGAAACTGCTCTTGCAATATTCAGGCGCAGGCAAATTGGGCTGATATATCAGTTTTATAATCTTATTCCTATTCTGACTGTTGAGGAAAATCTGACTCTTCCGCTTTTGCTGGACGGCAGAAAGCCTGATAAAGCACGGGTAAACGATATTATTAAAAGACTCGGGCTTCAGCAAAGAATGGGCCACCTTCCAAATCAACTTTCGGGCGGCCAGCAGCAGAGGGTTGCTATCGGCAGAGCGCTTATTAATAATCCTGCTTTACTGCTTGCCGACGAGCCGACAGGTAATTTGGACAGCGAAAACAGCCGTGAAATAATATCATTATTAAGAAGTTTTAATAAAGAATTTAATCAAACTGTAATAATGATTACTCACGATGAACATATTGCCCTTTCTGCGGATAGAATTATAGCGATTGAAGACGGCAGAATTACAAGAGATGAGGTGATGATGGGTTGAGCATCATTCAGAAACTTACCATTGCTCATCTTAAAAAAAGCAAGGGAAGAACGGTTGTAACCATTCTTGGCATATGCGTTTCCGTTGCAATGATAACAGCGGTATTTGTAAGCATAACTTCTTTAATGAATTATATATCAGATGTTTCCGTTTACAATGACGGCAGTTGGGAAATAGCGGCGGATAATGTTTCCGAATCACAGTATGATAAACTTATTTCAGACAGTTCTGTTTCAGAAGCCGGCAGAAAAGCGGAGTTACCCGCCGAAAAATCCGGATTTATGATTGATTACGGCGTTTCGACAAGAACATCAACAGGTTCTGTTTTAGCGGCGGACAGCGATTATTTTAAGCAGAAAATAACCTGTAACCTAAACGGCGAACTCCCCGACGAACCGGGAGAAATACTTGTAGAAAAAGAATTTATTGAAAATAATGAACTTAGTTGGCAGGTCGGCGATGTAGTATCAATCCCTGTTGGCACAAGATTTGCAGAAGAGGACGGAAATATATCGTTTATTTCAGGCGAGTATTACGCGGGTGAAGAGTTTGAGTTAAATGATATTGAGGATTATACAATCTGCGGTATATTAGATTATAATTACCCAACAAGAGAGTACAGCATTTTGCGCCTTGCCTCAGAAGAAGAACTTGAAAATTCCTCCGTTTATATTCATCTTAAAGATATTGATTTCAGCACTTACGCCGATGCGCGTGAATTGATGAATAAATGTGATATTTCATCTTACACAATGAATGACGAGTACTTTGCGGCTAATTTTTCGTATTCCGCTGACGGCTCTTTTGTTTTAAGTATTTTGCCTGCTATCGCAATTATACTTATAGTAATAATTTTTGCAAGCGTGGCTCTTATTTATAATGCTTTCGGTATGTCCCTCTCAGAAAGAACAAGGTATCTCGGAATGCTCGCTTCCGTGGGCGCAACGAAAGCACAGAAAAGCGCGTCCGTATATTTTGAAGGCTTTGTACTCGGACTTATCGGTATACCGTTAGGTATCGGAGCCGGAATACTCGGAATTTATATTACTCTTGAAGCAGTAGGAAAAAGAATACAAGAATCAGGAATGATAAACGGCGGTGAAAACACTTCGCTTTCAATGGTTATCCCTATCTTGGCAATAATCGCAATTATTATCGTCAGCGCTTTTACAATTTTTATTTCCGCTATGATACCGGCTAAAAAAGCCTCACGCGTAACTCCTATTGAGGCTCTTAAACAAACAAACGAAATTAAACTTAACCCCAGAAAACTGCGTTCGTCAAAATTAATACGCGCCGTATTCGGCTATGAGGGCGAACTGGCGAATAAAAATTTAAAACGAAACGGAAGAAAATCACGAGTTATTACTGCGTCAATAGCGCTTTCCATAATTCTTGTTTTAAGCACAAGCGCATTTTGCAATATGTTTGTTGAAGCAAACGACCTTTCAAACGATGTGCCGTATCAGGTTTATGTTGCTTTTTCAAGCAATGAAGAATACGAACTTATTTATAACGAAACCAAAGACCTCAGTATGGTTGACAAGGCTTACAGCGTTACTAACGAATATCTAAAATTCAGCAGTGATTCTCCTGAAAATAATTATTTTACCAATCAGGATATAGCAAAAGAAGAAAATCTGACTTCTACCTATAAGAATTTTTTCAAAGAAGGCTATCTTTATATTAATTATATTGATGATGAAGATTTTAACGCGCTTTGTGAAGAAAATAATATAGACAGCGGTAAATATTATACGCTCGGCGAGAACGGGGAAGTAAACGCGCTCTTGATGAATAATATCGCTCACGATTCATATTCCGGAGAGGTATTTTCAGATAATATTATCGGAAAAGCGCTCTATTTTGACCAGCAGGACGAAGACGGAAATACTCTTCCGTATGAAGAAAACACTAATATTAAAGCCGTTGTAACAGATTTTGTAGACTATAACGCTGATGATTATGTTTGCAATCTTAATTCTGCTTCAACAGCAAGCGCCTATGTGCCTTTGAGTATGTATTTAGAATACTATAAATCAATTGATACAGACTGCGTTATGACGCTGGGTTATGAAACAGATGATTCTGAAACATTAACTTCTGAGATTGAAAAAATAGTTGACCAAAATTCAATGAGCGATCTCTATATTATGGATATGAATGCTTCAATGGCGGCTATGAATACATTGATTTTTGTTATACAGGTATTCATTTACGGTTTTGTAGCGCTTATTACGCTGATTTCAATATTTAATATAATTAATACGGTATCCACCGGAATTGACCTAAGAAGAAAAGAATTTGCAATGTTTAAATCTATCGGTATAACACCCGGCGGATTTAATAAGATGATATGCCTTGAAAGTCTGCTTTACGGATTAAAAGCGGTTATATTCGGTATTCCTATCAGCCTGCTGCTGTCTTACCTGATGTACCATTTCCTTCAGTCAAACAATGTTCCTTTTACAGTCAACATCCCTCTTTACTTAATTGTAGTAGTTGTTGTTTTCCTGATAGTTGGTATATCAATGTTCTACGCAGTATCTAAAACTAAAAAAGATTCAATAGTAGAAACGCTGAAAGAAGACATATGCTGATAAGAAAAGGGCAGTTGCAAAAATGCAACTGCCCGATTTTTTATTTATTTTAATTTCTTTTCAAGCATTCTTGAAACCTTGTATACATCACCGCAGCCAAGTGTAATAACCAAGTCGCCCTCTTTGCAGTTTTCAGCAAGATAATCTGCTATATCTTCAAGTTTGTCTATCTGAACGGCGCCGGGAATTTTAGACGAAAGGTCGGTTGCTTTAATTCCTATCGTATTAATTTCGCGGCTACCCATTATATCGGAAATTACGCATTTATCGGCAATTTGCAGCACTCTTGCAAAATCATCAAGGAATTTTGCAGTTCTTGAGTAGGTAAACGGCTGGTGAACTGCCCACACTCGTTTAAATTTCATTTGTTTTGCCGCTTTAAGAGTTACCTCTATTTCTCTGGGGTGATGGGCGTAGTCATCAGCAAGAGTAATTCCTTTAAAAGTACCGCGGATTTCAAATCTTCTGCCTGCGCCGTGAAATTCATAAAGCGATTGCTTTATTTTTTCTTTATCTGCACCGCTTTCAATACAGGCAATAAAAGCCGCAAGTGAATTTAAAACATTGTGTTCACCGGGAACTGTCAGCACAATGTGGGTTATAAATTCATCGCCTTTATATACATCATATTCTATATGAAATCCGCCGGGTACTTCAATATTTTTGGCAGTATAATCAGTTGAGTTATTTATGCCGAAAGAAATAAGTTTTTTCCCGGTTATGCCCTTAAGCATATCTACGGTATTTTCATCATCACCGTTGTAAATTATAGTTTTGGTTGTATTCTCGCAGAATTTGCGAAAAGATTTTTTTATGTTATCAAGATTGCCAAAGAAATCAAGATGGTCCTCATCAATGTTAAGCACAACCGCCATATCGGGATTCATATGAAGAAATGTGTTGTTGAATTCGCAGGATTCGCACACAAAATTCTGGCTTTTGCCGACTCTGCCGTAAGCGTTTATTCTCGGCAGTTTGCCGCCTATAACAGCGCTCGGGTCAAGGCCTGAATCAAGCAGCGCTTCCGTTATCATACTTGTGGTAGTTGTTTTGCCGTGAGTACCGCACACGCCTATGCAGTTGCTGAAAACTCGGCTTACCGCGCCCAAAAGTTCCGCTCTTTCAAAGCAGGGAAAATTAGCCTTTGCGTACTCAAGTTCCTCATTGCCTTCAAGTATCGCGTTTGTATATATTACAAGTTCGGTATCGTCGCTGATGTTTTCTTTTTTCTGACCTAAATAAACCTTTGCGCCCTCTTTTTCAACACGGCGGAAAGTTTCGGTATCGTTATTATCAGAGCCTGTAACTCTGTATCCCAAAGAGATAAGTATTTCCGCAAGCGGGCACATTCCCGCGCCACCTATGCCGATAAAATGCACATTTTTAACTTCTTTGAGTAATTCATCTATAGTTTTCAAAGGGATTTCCTCCGTTTTTAAATTTATATTATTATACAACTATTATAACAAAAAATAAACACTAAAACACCATTAACATCAAAATATTTTAAGCATAATATGGATTGTGGGAGTGATTATATGAAACTCGTAACATTTGCCGTGCCTTATACTCAGGATAAAAGAATGCTTTATGCGGCTCAATACCTTGAAAATCACGGCTTTGAATATACAGACAGTATTGAAAACTGCGATTTTGTACTTTTGCCTGTTCCCGCAAAGAAAGAAATGCTTGATTCAGCAAACGGCAAACTTGCTTTTTACGGTAAGGGCGATTACAAAAACGGCTTTGATTATATGAAAAATGAAACATATGTGCTCAAAAACGCTTTTCTCACTGCGGAAGGCGCTGTTGCATGCCTTGAGCAGAATACAGATTATTCGCTTACCGGCAGTAAAATTCTTATAATCGGCTACGGCAGGATTGCAAAGGCTCTTCATCAGATTCTTAAATCATACGGCGCAGAAATAACGGTATGTTCAAGAAGTTCGGTATCTGAAGCGCAGGCAGGTTTTGCGGGCGCAAAGCATATCGGTTTTACCGAACTTACAAAGCCGTCTGATTATGATATAGTTATAAATACCGTTCCGCATATTGTTTTAACTAAAAATGAGTTAACCGCACTTAAAAAGGGCGTTTTGATTCTTGACCTTGCTTCATTTCCCGGCGGGGTTGATACGCTTGTTGCAAACAGCCTTAAGATTAATCTTATAAACGGCAGGGGAATGCCGTCAAAATACACACAGAAAACGGCAGGCGAAATAATAGGAGAGGCGGTAATAAATATAATTGAGGGGGAAAAACTTTGAAAATAGGATATGCGTTAACAGGGTCATTCTGTACCTTTTCCAAATCCTTAAAAGCGCTTAAGGAACTTGTTGACGAGGGTTATGATGTTTACCCTATTATGAGCGAAACCGCATATAATACGGACACAAGATTCGGCGACGCTGCTGATTTTCAAAAAGAAATTACAGCGATTACCGGAAAACCTATAATTCATAAGATAGAGCAGGCGGAGCCTATCGGCCCCAAAAAAATGTTTGATATTTTGTGCATAGTTCCCTGCACGGGAAACACCCTTGCTAAACTTTCAAACGGAATTGCCGATACGGCCGTAACAATGGCGGCAAAGAGCCATCTCAGAAATTCACGCCCTGTAATTCTGGGCGTTTCAACTAATGACGCTCTTGGCGCAGCGGCCAAAAATATAGGCAGTCTTATGAATTACAAAAATTATTATTTTGTACCTTTTGGAATGGACGATTGCATTCATAAAACCAAATCTATGGTATGTGATTTTTCACTTGTTGCTGATACGGTTCATAAAGTCGCAAACGGCGAAGAAATTTTAAAAAAAATATTCTGAAATTATTGACATTTCCTCATAATTTGATATATTTATTTTTATAACGCCGAGTGCGTTAAATCGGGTTACAAAGAGGAAGTGCATAATTGGAAAAAATCATTGATTTAAAGAATATTACCGTTAAATACGGAGAAAATGTAATTCTTGATAAACTTAATTTATCCATAAATAAAAAAGAGTTCATAACGCTGCTCGGGCCTTCGGGATGCGGCAAAACTACCACTCTTCGCTGTATAGCGGGTTTTGTTGAGCCGGACGAGGGCGAGATTGTGTTTGAGGGTAAAGTTATAAATAATATACCCCCGCATAAAAGAAAGGTAAACACAATCTTTCAGCGTTATGCTCTTTTTTCGCATTTAAATGTGTTTGAAAATGTGGCTTTCGGCCCTGAAATTCAAAAAATGAGCAAGCCTGAAATAAGAAAAACCGTTGCTGAAATGCTTGAACTCGTTAATCTTAAAGGCTTTGAAAAAAGGTCTATTGACAGCCTTTCCGGCGGTCAGCAGCAGCGTGTTGCAATTGCAAGGGCTCTTGCTAATAAACCTCATGTTCTTTTGCTTGATGAGCCTTTGGGCGCCCTTGATTTAAAACTCAGGAAAGATATGCAAAAAGAACTTAAAGCCATTCAGAAAAGGCTGGGAATTACATTTATATATGTTACGCATGACCAGGAAGAGGCTCTTTCTATGAGCGATAGAGTTGTTGTTATGGACAAGGGTAAAATTCAGCAGATAGGTACTCCCGAAGATATATATAACGAGCCTGTAAATGCGTTTGTTGCGGACTTTATCGGCGAATCAAATATTGTTGACGCTATAATGATAAAAGACTATTATGTCAGGATTTCAGGGGTAACATTTGACTGTGTGGACAAAGGTTTTGAACCGAATGAACAGGTTGAAGCCGTTATCCGCCCTGAGGATATTTCTATTAAAAAAGTAGGCGAGAAAGATACTCTGCCGGGTGTTGTAACCGATGTTGTTTTCAAAGGTACTTTCTTTGAAACATTCGTTGATGTAGGCGGATTTATCTGGCTTGTGCAGACTACTGAATATCACAAGGTCGGCGAAACGATAGGAATGTATATTGACGCCGATTCTATCCATGTTATGAAACGCAGTGAATACAGCGGTGAATTCGGCGACTACTCATTCTTCTCAGACGAGTTTGACCATATAAACGACGCTGATTATGAATGGGAGGGCAGCGATGAGAAATAGCCTTTCAAAAAAATTGATTGATAAACCGTATATAGTATGGTCGCTGCTTTTTATAATAGCGCCTCTGATTATGGTTATATATTATGCGTTTACCGATTCAACCGGCGCTTTTACTATTGATAATATCAGCGCAATTCCAGAATATACTTCAACTATTCTGCTTTCTGTTCTTTACGGTATAGCGGCAACATTAATATGCCTTGTTATCGCTTATCCGTTTGCGTATTTTCTTTCAAAACTGAAATTCAGCACGCAAAGTATGATGGTGCTTCTTGTTATGCTGCCAATGTGGATGAATTTCTTAATCAGAACATATTCATGGATGACCATTTTGGGCGATACGGGTATCATAAATACTGCGCTTAACGCTTTAGGACTGAACAGCCTGCAGTTAATAAATACAGGCGGCGCGGTAATTCTCGGCATGGTATATAATTTCCTGCCTTATATGATTTTACCTATATATTCCGTACTTTCCAAAATGGATAATTCGCTTATTGAGGCGGCGCAGGACCTTGGCTCTAACAAAATTCAGATAATGAAAAAAGTTATTATGCCGCTTTCATTACCGGGCGTTCTCAGCGGAATTACAATGGTTTTTGTGCCTTGCGTATCAACTTTTTATATCACGCAAAAACTCGGCGGCGGGCAGATTGTATTAATAGGCGATATTATTGAAACGCAGTTTCAGTCCGCAAATAATTATCATCTCGGCGCAAGTCTTTCGCTTGTTCTTATGGTGCTTATTCTTATATGCCTCGGCGTTATGAATTATCTCGGGGCGGACAGTGATTCGGAAGGGGGAGTTGTAATATGAAAAAAACAAAACTTTCTCCCGCGTCAAAATTTTATATGGCGCTTGTGTTTATATTTCTTTATGCTCCCATTGCCGTAATGGCTGTATTTTCTTTTAATGAAAGTGCAAGCACATATGAGTTCACTGATTTTTCATTTAAATGGTGGAAAGAGATGTTCTCTAATTCCGCCGCGATGGACGCGCTTAAAAATACAATTATTCTTGCAGTCGTTTCCTGTATCGTTTCAACCGTTATCGGCACAATGGCGGCAGTCGGTATATATAATTACAGAAATAAAAAAATAAAAAGTGTGGTTATGACTGTAACTAATATTCCTATGATGAATCCGGAAATTGTTACGGGTATATCAATGATGCTGCTGTTTGTTTTTGTAGGGGCAATCCTGCATGAAAGCGAATCGCTGAATTTCTGGTCGCTTCTTATTGCTCATGTAACATTTTGCCTGCCTTATGTAATTCTTAATGTTCTGCCCAAACTAAGGCAGTTTGATATAAATATTTATGAGGCGGCTGTTGATTTGGGCTGTAAACCCGTTAAAGCGTTTTTTAAAGTGGTTTTGCCGAATATTATGAGCGGAATTATTACAGGCCTTGTAATGAGTTTCACACTTTCTCTTGATGATTTCATCATTTCATATTTTACAAACGGGCCGAGTTTTCAGACTCTGCCGATTTATATTTTTTCGCTCACGAAAAAAAGAGTAAAACCTGATATGTATGCGCTTTCTATGCTGATGTTCATTGTTATTCTCGTTTTATTAATACTTCTCAATGTTGCTCAAACCAGGTCTGAAAAGGGTAAGAGTGAAAGAAAATGAAAAAAATTTTAATTCTTTTGCTTTGCCTTCTTCTTTGCTGGGCGCCTGTATCTTTCTGCGCTTTCGCGGCTGAAGATGATGAAGTTTTTAGTGATGAACAGATTGAATATTATGCCGGTCTCGGTCTTCAGGGCACTACTGTAAATGTTTATAACTGGGGCGAGTATATTTCTGACGGCTCTGAGGGCTCAATGGATGTTGTATCGGAATTTGAGCGGCTTACGGGCGCTACTGTTAACTACACTAATTTTGAATCAAACGAAAATATGTATTCAAAACTTGCAGGCGGCGGCGTTTCTTACGATGTTATCGTTCCGAGCGATTATATGATTGAGCGCCTGATTGATGAAAATATGCTGCTCGAGATAGACTGGAATAATGTTCCAAACAGGTCATTAATTGCTCCTGAATATCAGAATCTGTTTTTTGACCCAGAGCAAAAGTATTCATTATGCTATAATGTAGGCACTACGGCTCTGATTTATAATACTAAATTGGTTGATGAAGAGCCGACGAGTTGGAGTGTGCTTTGGGACGAGCAGTATAAAGGCAAAGTTCTTATGTTCAATAATTCAAGAGACGCTTTCGCAATCGCGCAGGCTCTTTTAGGTCAGGATTTCAACACTTCCGAAGAAAGCGACTGGTACGACGCCGCTGAACTTCTTGCAGAGCAGAGAGATAAAGTAAATCCCGTTTATGTAATGGATGAGATATTTAATCTTATGGAAAGCGGCGAATATGCCTTTGCAACTTATTATGCCGGGGATTATGTTTTAATGAATGAGAACAACCCCGATTTGGCATACGCTTTTCCGCAGGAGGGAGTTAATATATTCTATGACGCGTTTTGCATACCTACCTGCGCTCAGAATAAGCGAGGCGCTGAGGCGTTTATAAACTTTATGCACGAACCGCAGGTGGCGCTTGAAAACGCGGAATACATTTATTATGCGTCTCCCAATCTTTCCGTAATTAATAATGAAGAACATTCTTTACACGGAAACGAAGCGGTATATCCGTCTGAAACTCCAAAGGGGCAGTATTTCGGCAATCTTCCGCAGAATATACTTGAACTTCAGGCAGACTTGTGGACTAAAGTAAAAAGCGGCAGGCTTTCAGCAACAAGTGAAGAAGATGAAAAGAAAATATATATTGAATTTGCCGCTGTAGTAGGCATTGCCGTTCTTGGCGTAGCCGCTAAACTTATATATGATTCAAGAAAGAAAAAATTTGAGGACTTAAGTGATATTTATGGCGCAAACAATAATAGTTGATAATGAAGAAAATTTAAAAAAAGCGTCCTGTTTAATCGGTTTGCCAGATTGTGTTATTTTTGACTTGGACGGAACTCTTGTTAACACAATTGTTGACCTTGGGCTTGCCTGTGATTATTTGTTAAAGGAACGCGGGTTAGAAGTTAAATGGAATGTTGACGATTATAAAAATTTTGTAGGCAACGGCGCAAAACTCCTTGTTAAAAGAGCGTTTGAGGATAAATTAAGCGAAAGTGAATTAGACGCTGTTTATGAAGAATTCAAGGTTAAATATGATGAAATCAAATTTGACCACGCCTCAGTTTATCCGGGTATGAAAGAAGTCATCTGCGCTTTAAAAAAAGCAGGCAAAAAACTTGTTGTTTGCACAAATAAGCCGGATATTTCCGCAAAAGGAATGATTTCGGCAATGTTCGGCGAAAATCAGTTTGATGTTGTTCAGGGTGTTGTTGATAATAAACTTAAAAAACCGAATCCCCGGGTACCGCGTGAAATTCTTAATTTTTTGTCCGTTTCTCCGCAGAATACAGTTTGGATAGGGGACAGTAATGTAGATATGGAAGCGGCGCATAATTTGGGCTGCCGCTCTATTGGCGTTACTTGGGGATTCAGACCCGCTGATAACCTGATTTCAGCGGGCGCGGAAGTCCTAATAAACAGCCCGAAAGATATTTTAAAAATTTTTAAAATTGATATTGACAATATATGATTAATCTGTTATAATCTCTATCGTTGTGAGCGAGAGTGGCGGAATCGGCAGACGCGCACGTTTGAGGGGCGTGTGGGGCGACTCGTACGGGTTCAAGTCCCGTCTCTCGCACCAAAAAGGAAATACCGCATTTGCGGTGTTTCCTTTTTTATTATATTGCTCTTATTTTAACTGTATTTTGAGGATTGTATATGAAAGTAGTTACACCGTCATTTTATAAAGATTTCAAATGTATAGCAGGGGAGTGCCCCGATTCCTGCTGTCAGGGTTGGGATGTGGACGCGGACAGTGATTCTCTTGCGTACTACAAAACTTTAAAAATTGATTTTAAAAAGCGAATCGATTCTGTTTTAAGCAAAGATGAATACGGTAATACCGTTTTTCGGCTTACAGAAGATAAAAGGTGCCCTTTTTTAAATGACAGGAATCTTTGCGATATGCATATTGCGCTCGGTCAGAAACATACGCCTTTTACCTGCCGAACTTTTCCGAGATTTATTAATGATTTCGGGGCTACAAGAGAAATGGGGCTTTCTTTTTCCTGCCCTGTTGCAAGCGATATAATGTGGAATCTTAAAGAAGATTTTGATTTTGAAACTGAAATTAATTCTTCGCCTCCTGTTCTTAATGATATTGACGCGGAATTGTATTTTTATCTTTATAAAGCAAGAAATACCGCTTATGATATTGTAAAAAACAAGAGTATTCCTCTGAATGAAAGAATTGTAAGTCTTATTAAATACGGCGCTCAACTGCAAAACGATATTAAAAAATATAAGGAAAAAGCGCCTAAAATTGATTTTAAATCCGTTTTTCACAATCCGGAAGTTATTAATCAGGAGTGGGTAGAAAAGGTAAATAACGGCGCTTTTGACAAATCTGTTATAAACTCAAAAAGTTGTGAAAATATTGCAGTATATTTTATTTTCCGCTATTTTATGCAGGCTGTTTATGATAAAGATGTTTTGTCAAAAGTTAAGGCGGCGGCTGTAGGCGTGCTTATTCCCGCTTATTTCGGCAATGATTCGTGGACAGTTCATCTTTGGAGCAAAGAAACTGAACACAGTGATGTTAATATGGAAAGATATAAAAATATCCTCAGAAACGACGGTGTTCTTTCAGTTGAGAATATTGCTGAACATTTCGTCTGATTTAAGATTTTCGGGCTGTTTCATTAATTTGAAACAGCCTTTTTATTTAATGACTTTTAAACAGTTGAGTGCCGCAGTATGAAACAAACAACCACCCACTTTCCTGTTAGTTATAATTTTTCTTATTTTTTGTTATATTTTGCAGTTTATAAAAGTATTAGGAGTGAAAGGAGGTTTTTTAGTGAGTCATCATGATGAAATTACGCAGACCATAATCAGAAACAGCAACATGGTATACCGCCTTGCATATTCACAAATGAAAAACAAAACTGATGCTGATGACATTTACCAGGAGGTTTTTTATAGATATATTAGGAAAAAGCCTTGCTTTGACAGCGCAGAGCATGAAAAAGCTTGGTTTATAAGGGTTACTTTTAACTGTTGCAAAACAAGCCTTAAATCTTTTTGGAAAACAAAGGTATGTGAACTTGATGAAACTTTTGAAGATATTAAGGTTGAAAAAGAAGACCTTTCTTTTGCACTAAAAAAACTTCCTAAAAAATACAGCGCTATTCTATATCTCTATTATTATGAAGATATGAGTATTAGCGAAATTTCTCGGTCGTTAGGAATAAAAGGAGGTAATGTAGGGGTCCTTTTATCTCGTGCGCGCCGAAAGTTGAAAGATATTCTTGAAAAGGAGGATTTTATATGAAAAAAGAATATAAAGAGCTTTTTGATTCAATTACTCCTGATGAAAAGCTAAAAAATAAAGTTCTTGAAAAACTTGAAAATAAACAGGTAAAAATGTTTTCACCTAAAAAATTAATTGCGATTGCCGCGGCATTTGTGCTCATAGTAACCGGTGGTTTAGGAATTTACAGGGTGTCAACAGTTGATTTTCATAATAATGAAGATACATCTAATATTAAACAATCAAATCTTGATTTCTCAATAATTGCTTTTGCAAAAGAAAACGAAAATAACATAAATATCTTAAGTAGTGATGATGTTATATTAACTGAACAAAAGATAACATTAAATGAGAATTCAGACGGGTATACCGTTAATATCAAAGGATATGACGAGGGATTGTCGGTTAGGTCTGATTATGATATTGACACGGTTATATTTGAATGTGAAAATGGATTAATGAGTTATCTTGATGACCCGCTTATTGATTATCTAATAAGCCAAAATAAATATTATTGCGCCGTTATTCCTATTTCTGAAGAGCAGTACAATGAATATAATTATATTTACTCAAATTCAGTTGATAAAACAGATGCGGAAATAAAAGAAGAATTTGTCAAAAAAATTTTTAACAGTAAAGATTGTTCACAGTATATTTATACTGATGATTTTGATATATCTAAATTTACAACGAATGAATATTCCGTGGATGTATCTGATAATACAGGTGATGACGAATATAATTATGATTACTGTATATGGATACGGGATCGTGCTTATACATCTGTCGCTTTACAGGATAACACAAAAACTATTGTAGCAAAAACATATCAAGCGGGTGATGAAATAGGCAACATATCGTATCATCCTGATTATGCCGTGAATTACCTTCTTGAAAATCCAACAACTGATTTTAGCAAATTGCCGACCGATATTATCAAAATTACGGTTAAATTCAAAAACGGGCAGAGTGCGTCAAAAGAAATTGTTACTCAATTTGATTCAAATGGAGTGCTGACAATGAAATGTAAATAAAAGAAGAAGCAGGGTCAATCCCTGCTTCTTTAATGTAATGCTTATTTAATTTGTGAGGCTTTATAAGCAACTCCTAAAAGCCCCGCGTTATTTCCGAGTTCTGTATTTACAATTTTAACATTTCTGAAATTATCCATAAGTTCTTTATAGATTTTTCTGTCTATCAGGTCAATTATATATTCCTCACTCATAATGCCGCCGCTTAATACTATTAGTGATGGATTAAATATGCAGATAAGACTTTTTAAACCTATAATAATTTCGTCTATCCAAATATCAACTTGGTGACGGATTTCTCTGTTTTCTATATTTTCTTTTTGAAAGATTTGAAAACCATTTAATTCTTTGCCCGTTACTTTTTCAACCGCCTGGGTCAGAGCCTTGGCAGAGGCATACTGCTCATAACAGCCTTCGCCGCCGCAGGTGCAAGGTCTTCCGCCGGCATGCGTAACGATATGCCCGAATTCAGCGGCGGATGAATTAGAGCCTTTGTATAACTCGTTATTAATATAAATCGCGCCGCCTATGCCTGTTCCGAAAGTAAGGCAGATAAAATCACTGCAGCCTTTTGCGGCTCCGAACAGCGCTTCACCGACAGCCGCGGCGTTTACATCGTTTTCAACATAGGTTGGAATACCCGTCTTGCTTTCAACCATTTTTTTAACCATCATACCCGTGTAATAGGGAATATTATCCGTGGCGTAAACTACAATTCCGTTTTCTGAATCCACCTGGCCGGCAGTGCTAATGGCAATTCTGTCTATATCATCAAACTCATCAATTATATCAAGTACTTTATTGATGATATACTGACCGCCTTTTGAAGCCTCGGTAGGCACGGACTGTATCTGCGTTAAAACATATTTTTCGTTGCAAACGGCGTATTTAATATTTGTGCCGCCAATATCAAAAGCAAGAATTCTCATATAAACACTCCAAACAGTTATACTTGAATTATAACAGCGTAATTTTTTAATTGCAATATCTTATTGAAAAAAAATAATGATTATGATATTATAAATAATAATAAATAGTTGAAATTTGCGGAATAAAAGGATTTTTAATATGCCAAACGATTATAATGACGAACATTTGGACAGCCCTCTTGTTGTTCATAAAGTAACTGACGCGTCGTATCACGAAACTGAAAATAATGTGGATGTTAACGCCACTCATATTGAAGAAGAAACGGCAACTCTTGAGCGCCACCGCTTTAAGAAAGAGAAGAAGAGCAGTAAATGGCCTATAATACTTACTTTCCTTGTTGTTGTGGTTGCGGTATTTTGCTATCTTTATTTCAGCGGCTCTCTTGCCGGAATCGGGCTTGGCACGGCGCAGACTACTACTACTGAGCCTGCAAGCGAAGATTACACTATGCCGGCAAATCCATACGAAGGAATCATTACCGTTAAAGGCACTTATATCTTCTTTGAAGGCGAAGAAGTTGACGGTATTGAAGGTCTTGAGAGCGAAGTCCGTTATCTTGACGCGGGCACAAGTTTTGTTGTTCAGGATGAGGACGCCGATTCTACATTTCTTTATGAAGAAGTAATACCTCTGCTCGATCAATACGGGATTAAAATTGTAGGCCCTCGCTATGTATATTCAAGCGGCCTTACCAGTAAATATGAAACAACTGCGCAGCAAACTCAGGAGCAAACAACTTAAGACGCCGATTATTACGAATTATGAAATTTAAGTTTATAGATTACGCTGATTTAAATAACGAATTAAAAATAAAGTTAAGTGGCCTTGTCGTTAAAGACGAGGTCGCTTTTTTGCGCCTTGCAAAGGCTTACAGTAACGGAAATACCAAAAAATTAAAGTACCTTAATGACCTTTACCGCCTTGCTGTGGCTTTAAAAGCGTTTGAATTTACCTATATTAAATATAAAAAATTGAATATTCCCGACTCTGTTTTTTATAGTACTTTGAGCGATTTGGGTATCTGGTGCAGAGAAAATAATAATAAAGGCCTTAAAAATTATCAGTGGATAAAACATCATGTGTCATTTGAACTTTTTAAAATAGGCAGGCTTCAGTATGAAATCCATAAATGCACAAATCCTGCCTTGAATTATTCAAAACTTCCTTTTAAGTACGGTGATTATGTAATCAATGTTCATATTCCCGCCTGCGGGAAACTTGATATTAAAGAATGTAAAAAATCACTTGCGTGTGCCGTTTCTTTTTTTGGCAATTATTTTCCGGATCTTAAATGGGATTGTTTTTTATGCGAAAGTTGGCTTGTTTACGGTAAAAACGCAGAATTTATGGATAAAGAAAGCAACATTCTTAAATTCACAAATTTATTTACCGTAAATTATTCATTAAATTATGAGTATCAAACATATGAAAGACTTTTTAATTTAAAACATACGCCGTTGTTTAAATTTCAGATAAATAAACTGCCACAAAATACAGACCTTCAAAAACGCGCAAAAAAATACAGACTTTCAGGCGGCAGATTCGGAATAGGATTTGCAACAATAAAAAAACAGACGCTTAAAGCGCCTGCCGAATAATTTAATTCTAATTCTGAAGTTTTTTATATTGCTCAACAGCAAGGCGGTCGCACCTTTCGTTAAAGGGATGCCCGTTATGCCCTTTGACCCAAATAAAATTTACTTTATGCTTTTTAAGCAAAGTAAGTAACTCTTCCCAAAGGTCAACATTGAGCGCTGGTTTTTTGTCCGCCTTTTTCCAGCCGTTTTTCTGCCATGAATATACCCAGCCCTTGTTAATTGAGTCGCAAACATATTTTGAATCGGTCGTCAATTCAACTTCGCAAGGCTCTTTTAACGCTGAAAGACCTTTAATTACAGCAGTCAGTTCCATACGGTTGTTTGTTGTGATTTTCTCAGCGCCGCAAAGTTCTTTTTCAGTTTTTCCGTAAACCAAAACGGCGCCCCAGCCTCCGCACCCGGGGTTTCCGCTGCATGCGCCGTCAGTATAAATACTTACTTTTTTCATATTTTTCACTTTCCAAAGCATTTTACTTGGTATATTTTATCATTCTTTATGGTAATAATCAATATGGATTCGCTTTTGTTACGAATAAATTAATTGCATTATTCCTTACTTGACAAGTTCGGTATTATAATTTATTATATATCTAACTTTTTGTTCGGAAAAAATCTAAAATCAAAGGAGATAATTTTTTTATATGGCAAAACAAAATACAGCCACTGCTAAGAGCGCCGCAGGAAAACGGAATTCCATAAAGCGCACATATTCTTATCGCAGGGTTACTAAAAAGCCGCAGACTGCCGTCAGAAAATCAAGAAAGGCAGAGCATATTAAAATTGCTTTTCTCGGCGGTATGAATGAAATCGGTAAAAATATGACCGTCTATGAATATGACGGCGATATGTTTATAGTTGACTGCGGTCTTGCGTTTCCCGGGGCAGAACTTCTCGGCGTTGATTCCGTAATACCTGATTTTACTTTTGTAGAGGAAAATGCTGATAAGATTAAGGGTCTGCTTGTAACCCACGGGCACGAAGACCATATCGGCGGTATTCCTTATCTTTTGAAAAAAATCAATGTCCCTATTTACTCCACAAGGCTTACAATCGGTTTAATTAAGGGAAAATTAAAAGAACATGGTTTGCTTGACAAAGCTAAACTTCACGAAGTAAACCCGTCGGACAAAATTAAACTCGGAAAATTCACCGTAGAGTTTATACATGTTAATCATTCAATACCGGACGCCGTGGGACTTGCTGTTTCGTGCCAGGGCGGCACAATAATCCATACAGGCGATTTTAAGATAGATACAACACCTGTTGACGGCGATATGATAAATTTACCGCGCTTTGCCGAATACGGCTCAAAAGGCGTTCTTGCGCTTTTGCAGGATTCCACAAACGCTGAAAGACCCGGCTACACAATGAGTGAAAAGAAAGTTGGCGAATCTTTCCTTAATCTTTTCAGAAAAGCGGGCAAGCGCAGAATTGTAGTTGCAACTTTCGCTTCAAATATTCACAGAGTGCAGCAGATTATAGATGTTGCAAAGCATTTAAAACGCAAGGTTGCAGTTGTTGGCAGAAGTCTTGAAAATCTTGTTCAGGTCGGCGAGGAACTCGGTTATCTCAATGTGCCGGATAATATTCTTATAAGTATTGACGAGATAAAAAATTATACGGATGATAAACTTGTAATTATTACGACAGGCTCACAGGGCGAACCTATGAGCGCGCTGACTAAAATCGCAAACGGCGAGCACAAGAAAGTTACGGCGTCGCCGAATGATTATGTTATCATTTCCGCTACGCCGATTCCCGGCAATGAAAAAATGGTGGGCAATGTTGTAAACGAACTTATGAAACGCGGAGTTGAAGTCATATATGAAAAAATGTATGAAGTCCATGTTTCTGGTCATGCCTGCCAGGAAGAATTAAAATTGATGATGGGTATTGTTAATCCCAAATTCTTTATACCTGTTCACGGCGAGCAAAAGCATTTAAGAAAACACGCCCAACTTGCTGAAACTATGGGATTAAATAAGAAAAATATTTTTGTGGGCGATATAGGCAATTATATTGAAATATCAGAAAAAGGAATAAAACAACTTGAAGATGTCCCGAGCGGCGCCGTTTATGTTGACGGCTACGGCGTTGGCGATGTCGGCAATATAGTGCTTAATGACAGAAAACATCTTTCGGCGGACGGTATTATTATCATTGTTGCAACAATAGATTCCGAAACGGGCGATATTTTATGCGGGCCGGACATTGTAAGCCGAGGTTTCGTTTATGTAAGGGAAAGCGAAGAACTTATAAATTCGGCAAGAGACCTTGCTTGCAGAGTAATTGACGAAACTTATAACAGCCGTTATCATGACTGGAACAGCGTAAAAACAAGCCTAAAAGAAGAAATATCGCATATGATGTATGAAAAAACAAAAAGAAATCCCATGATACTGCCTATTATTATGGAGGTTTAAGGAAAGGTAATAAAAATGAAAGTTATTTTAAAGCAGGATGTTAAAAATTTAGGTAAAAAAGGCGAACTTGTAAACGCTTCTGACGGTTACGCAAGAAATTATCTTTTTCCGCGCGGACTTGCCACCGAAGCAAACGCAAGCGCTATGAATGACTTCAATAATAAAGAAAACGCTAAGAAATACCATAAACAGCAGGAAATTAAAGCCGCTACTGCAGACGCGGAAAAACTTAACGGTAAAACTTTTAAAATTACCGCAAAAGCGGGCGCGAACGGCAAACTTTTCGGCTCAGTAACCGCAAAAGATATTTCAGCCGCTATAAAGATGGCATTAAATTTGGACATAGATAAGCGTAAAATTAGTGTTGATGATATTAAACAATTCGGCACATATGAAGCCGAAGTAAAAGTTTACCAGGGTATCACCGCAAAAATTTATGTTCAGGTGTCTGAAGCCTGACTTACGAAAAGGATGATAAAAAATGCCCGAAAATAATTCAGATTCAACATTTGTGCCCTATAACTTAGAGGCGGAACAGGCTGTTTTAGGCTCAATTCTGCTTAATCCGGATTGTATGGAAGATGTAGTTTCCATAGTTAAGCAGGAATATTTTTATCTGCCTCAGCATAAGGCAATCTTTTCTTCCCTTATGTCTATGTTTACAGGCACCAAATCTGTAATTGACCCGATTGCCATTGCTGATTCTCTTGCAAAGGCAGGGCTTTATGACAAATCCGGCGGAAAAGAATATCTTTTAACTTTGAGAGACAGTGTTCCTTCTTCCGCCAATGTAACTACCTATGCAAAAATTGTTGAAGAGCAGTATTATCTAAGACGGCTGATTTCCGTTTCCCAGGATTTAATTGAAAAAGCCGTTTCAAACGGGTACGACGCAAATAAACTTCTTGAATATGCTGAGCAGAAAATTTACGATATTAGGCAGGGCTCAAAAGACGATGACCCTAAAAAACTTTCTGATGTAATTATTAATGAAGTTTATGACAGATTACATAATATTACGGGTGAGGAAAAAGAAAAATATCAAGCGGTTCCGTCCGGTTTCGGTCTGCTTGACAGATATATTACCGGCCTCGGAAAATCCGACCTTATTCTAATCGGCGCGCGTCCCGCTATGGGTAAAACTTCATTCGCGCTCAATCTTGCGCAGAATATTTCAATGATGGCAAGAAAAAAATGTGTTTTTTTCAGTCTTGAAATGTCCAAAGAACAGTTGGCGGAAAGACTGCTTTCCGCAAGAGCGGGCATTCCGAGCCAAAAAATACGCAGGGGCGAACTAACTGATGATGAATGGGTGCGCCTCGGCAATGCGGCGGGCGAATTTGAAGACGCGGAACTTTATCTTGATGATTCATCAAGTATTACCGTGCCGGAAATAAAGGCAAAAGTCCGCCGAATGAAAGATGTTGACGCCATTATAATAGATTATCTCGGTCTGCTTCAGTCTGCGGTAAGAAAAGAAAACCGCGTGCAGGAAGTTTCTGATATTACGAGAAATTTAAAAATGATGGCAAAAGATTTAAATGTGCCTGTTATATGCTGCGCTCAGTTATCAAGAGGAACTGAGGGCAGAAATAAAAGTCACCGCCCGCAGCTTGCAGATTTAAGAGAATCAGGCTCTATCGAACAGGACGCAGATATTGTTTTATTTTTATACAGACCCGAATATTACAGCGGTGAACTTGACGATGACAAGCGCGATGAGGTAGATGAAAACGCAACAGAACTTATTGTAGCCAAAAACAGGCATGGTGCAACAGGTACTGTTGAAATGACATTTGATAAGGAATTTACCAGATTCAGATGTGTTGAAAAAGATTACGGCAATGATAACTGAAATTCTTAATACAGTTAAAAAATTCAATATGATTTCAAAAGGCGATTCGGTGCTTATAGCCCTTTCGGGCGGCGCCGATTCAGTTATGCTTGCTCTTTTTTTGGTAAAGATAAGAGAGCAGTATTCCCTAAAACTCACGGCCGCGCACATTGAGCACGGTATCAGAGGTAAAGAAAGCCTTGAAGACGCCGCTTTTTGTGAAAAATTCTGCAAAGAAAACGGCATTGATTTTAAAGTGATGCACATTGACGCGCCCGCTGAGGCTAAAAAACACAAAATGGGCGTTGAGGAATACAGCAGAAAAGCGCGGTATGATTTTTTTGAAACATTTGATTGTGATAAAATAGCAACCGCGCACAACTTATCCGATAATATAGAAACTATGTTATTCAGATGCGCGCGCGGCACTTCTCTTAAAGGGCTGTGTGCAATTCCTGCAAAAAGAGGTAAAATAATAAGGCCGCTGATTGAAATCAGCTCTCAGGAAATCAGAAATTATCTTAACGATAAAAATATTCCTTACAAAACAGACAGCACAAACAGCGATAATAATTATTCCCGTAATTATATACGAAATGAGATTATACCAAGGCTGAAAACTCTTAATTCAGAGTTTGAATCGCACGCCGCGCATCTTATCTCTTCACTTCAAGATGACGAAGATTTTATTGAAAAGCATATAAACGAAATTTACAATGATTATTGTATTGATAATAAAATATCGGTTAGCGGTATTAAATCTCTTTCGCAGAGTGAAAAAAGCCGAATCATTGCAAAATGGCTGAATGAAAATAATCTGCCTGTTAATGATAACGATATATCCGGAATTCTGGTGCTTCAGGAAAAAAATTCGCGATTTCAGATTTCACGCGGTATTTACGCAGTGTCCGCCGCAGGCTTTATAAGGCTTGTATATACTCAGTCGGAGAACGCAGAAATTTGTTTTAAAGTAACAAAAAGCGTAGTTTCTGTAAAAGATTTCTTAAATAAATGTGAATTTAATAACAAAAAGTTTGATTTTTATTGCGACTGTGATAAAATAGTTGGCAATGTAGTTGTAAGAAGCAGAAAAGAAGGGGATTCAATTTCTCCCAAAGGCAGGAAATGTTCAAAAAGCCTAAAAAAACTTTTCAACGAACTGCATATTCCTCCCGAAACAAGAAACCGTATACCGGTCATTGCGGATGATTCGGGAGTTATCGGCATTGCAAAGATTGCCGTTTCTCAAAGAACGGCAGTGGACGGCAATACCAAAAATGTTTTAATTTTAAATATCCGTACGGAGGATAAGATTTAATGAACAATATGTCCAAAAATTGGAAGTCGGCTATATTTTATATTTTAATTCCCGTTTTGCTGGTGGTTATCGCTTTTGCTTTTGCAAGCCAGCAAAATTCAACAGAAATGAAATACAGCGAAGTTGTAAATCTTTTTAAAACAAACCAGGTATCGGAATTTGAACTTGACCTTACTTCCGGTGAACTGACTTACAAAACTTTTGCAAAGCCTAAGGAAGAACAGCAATATAAAGTTCCGAGCGTAACATATTTTCTTGATGATATTAGGGACAGTATTGACGAATATAATGACGCAAACCCTGATAATCAAATTGTTTATAACTACAAACAGAGCAGTTCAAGAAACTGGATTTTCAATCTTCTTCCTTATGTTCTGGTAATTGTCGGCGGTTCTCTTCTTGTTTGGTTTATGATGAAGAAAATGGGCGACACTATGAACAGCGAAACAAACAGAACTCTCGGTTTCGGCAGGGTTAAAACAAAGTCTGTTGAAGATAAGGACAAAAAGACTTTTGCCGATGTTGCCGGGTGTGAGGAAGAAAAAGCGGAACTTGAAGAACTTGTTGAATTTCTTAAAGACCCGCAGAAATTCACGGAATTAGGCGCAAGAATTCCTAAGGGCGTTCTACTTGTAGGCCCTCCGGGAACAGGTAAAACCCTTCTTGCCAAAGCCGTTGCAGGTGAGGCAAACGCTCCGTTCCTTTCAATTTCCGGCTCTGACTTTGTTGAAATGTATGTCGGCGTCGGCGCAAGCCGTGTAAGAGACTTGTTTTCTCAGGCTATAAAAAAAGCGCCCGCTATTGTGTTTATTGATGAGATAGACGCTGTCGGCAGGCACAGAGGCGCAGGAACAGGCGGCGGAAACGATGAACGCGAGCAGACCCTTAACCAGTTGCTTGTTGAAATGGACGGCTTCGGCACAAACAGCGGCGTTATAGTAATTGCCGCTACAAACAGACCCGATGTTCTTGATCCCGCTCTTTTAAGGCCCGGCAGATTTGACAGGCAGATTACAGTTAACAGACCCGATACTCAGGGCAGGGAAGATATACTTAAGGTTCATTCAAGAAATAAGCCGCTCGGTCCCGATGTTAATCTTAAAGAAATTGCGCAACTAACAATCGGATTTACCGGTGCAGACCTTGAAAATCTTTTGAACGAGGCCGCTCTGCTTGCCGCAAGGCGCCATAAAAAGGCAATTACAAACGCTGAAATTCAGGACGCTACTACTCGTGTTGAAATGGGTACTGAAAAGAAATCCCATAAATACACTGAAAAAGCAAAAAAACTTACTGCCTATCATGAGGCCGGTCATGCTGTTGCGTCATATTATCTTGAAAATCATGACCCTGTTAAAGAAATTTCCATTATTCCGCGCGGTATGGGTGCCGGCGGTTACACAATGTATCAGCCTCAGGAGGAAAATTACACTTCCAAGAGCGAAATGCTTGATACACTTGTTTCAATGATGGGCGGGCGTGTTGCAGAGGCAATCGCGCTTGATGATATTTCAACGGGAGCGTCAAACGACCTTCAGCGTGCAACTCAGATTTGCCGTGATATGGTTGCAAAATACGGTATGAGTGATGAACTCGGCCCTGTTGTCTATACTGATGAGAATAATGAAGTATTCCTCGGCAAGGATTACGGCCATGTAAATAACTACAGTGAGGAAACTTCTGCAAGAATAGATGAGCAAATCGAAAAAATGATGCGCGAAGCGTATGACAGAACTTATAAAATACTCAAAGAGCATTATGACAAACTTGATTTGGTTGCAAAAACTCTTATTGAGCGTGAAAAGATTAATGCAGAGGAATTTGATTCGCTTATGAAAAACGGTACGATGCCAAATAAAGATGATAATAATACGGCAGAAGAAAACACCGATAATAAAACTGATGAAAACACGGGCGAATCCACCGTCAGCGAAACCGTTGTTAATTCAGAATATGATGATTTTTCAGATACAAATTCTCAGAACGGTGCCGATAACATTTCAGAAAATGAAAATACTGATAAAAATGATGACAGCACTTCTGTTGATAACGGCTGATCTAAATAATAATTACGAATAATATACAAAAAATAAGATGTGGTTTACGCATCTTATTTTTTTGTGTCAAATTTTGTACTTATTTTGTTATATTAGTGTTTTTTTATTTCATTATATTGTTGCAATTATTACAAAATCTTGACAAATCCACAATATCTTGTATAATATTTCTGTATTAATAATGCGGAGGTTATTATGGCCAAAAAGAACGAATACACGAATGAAAGTATAAGGTCTTTAAAAGGCGCGGACAGGGTCAGGAAAAGACCTGCGGTAATATTCGGCTCAAATGATATTGAAGGCTGCGAGCACTCAATATTTGAAATTATGAGCAACTCAATTGACGAAGCCCGTGAGGGCCGCGGAAACAAGATAGTTATTACAAGATTTAATGACTGCTCTGTTGAAGTTCAGGATTTCGGCGCAGGAATACCTGTAGATTACAATAAAGCCGAAAAAGAAGAAAACTGGAAACTTCTTTTCTGCGAACTTTACGCGGGCGGCAAATACGGCGACGGCGCTGATAACTATGAATTTTCACTTGGTTTAAACGGTCTCGGTCTCTGCGCAACACAGTATGCGTCCGAATATATGGACGCCGAAATTCACAGGGACGGCTATTGCTATACTTTGCATTTTGAGCGCGGAAAAAATATAGGCGGTCTAAAGAGAGAACCGTATTCAAAAAAAGATACAGGCACAAGAATTAAATGGAAACCTGATTTAAAAGTTTTTACGGATATAAATGTTCCGCTGGAGTATTTTCAGGATACTCTTAAAAGGCAGGCTATCGTTAATGACGGCATTACTTTTATCCTTAAAAATCAAACTGCAAACGGGTTTGAAACTTTTGAGTACTGCTATAAAAACGGAATTAAAGATTATGTAGAGGAATTAGCCGGCGGCAATGCTTTTACAACGCCCCAGTACTGGGAATGTGAAAGAACCGGCAAAGATCGTGAGGACCTCAGCGAATATAAACTTGTTATAAAAGCGGCGCTATGTTTTTCGCTTAAAACGCAGTGTAAGGAATATTACCATAATTCAAGTTTTCTTGAGCATGGCGGAGCGCCGGACAAGGCTTTCAAAAGCGCTTTTGTAAATCAAATTAACGCTTATCTCAAGGCAAACAACAAATATTCAAAAACTGACAGTCAAATTAATATTCAGGATATAGAAGATATTATCATTTTTGTTGTTTCTTCATTTTCTACCCAGACTTCTTATGAAAATCAAACGAAAAAATCTATAACAAATAAATTCATACAGGAGGCTATGACTGATTTCTTCCGCAAGCAACTTGAAGTCTATTTTATTGAAAACAAAATAGACGCTGATAAAATTGCGGACCAGGTTCTTATCAATATGAGAAGCCGTGTTAAGGCAGAAAATACAAGAAAAAGCCTTAAAAACACTTTGCAGACCAAAATTGATATGACTAACCGCGTTCAGAAATTTGTTGACTGCCGCTCTAAAAATGTTGAGGAAAGGGAACTGTTTATAGTTGAGGGCGACTCCGCTCTCGGAGCCTGTAAGCAGGCAAGGGACGCAAATTTTCAGGCAATTATGCCAATACGGGGTAAAATACTTAACTGCCTTAAAAGTGAATACAGCAAAATATTTAAAAATGATATTATTACAGACCTTATTAAAGTGCTCGGCTGCGGCGTTGAGGTGCGCTCAAAAGCCTCTAAGGAACTTTCCGCGTTTGATATAAATAATCTTCGCTGGAATAAAATACTTATCTGTACCGACGCCGATGTAGACGGATTTCATATAAGAACTCTTGTATTAACTATGATTTACAGACTTATGCCGCAGCTTATTGAGCAGGGGAAAGTTTATATTGATGAATCGCCTTTATACGAGGTAACCTGCAAAGACCAAACTTATTTTGCTTACAATGAAATGGAAATGGATAAGATAAAAGAAGAACTTAACGGTAAAAAATATACCGTTCAGCGTTCTAAAGGTCTTGGTGAGAATGAGGCGGATATGATGTCTATGACAACTATGAATCCTGCAACAAGAAGGCTTATTCTTGTTACGCCGGATGACGCTGAAAAAACTTCACAGATATTTGACCTCTTGCTCGGCGATAATCTTGAAGGCAGAAAACAATATATTACTGATTACGGCTATCTTTATCTTGATACAGCGGATATCAGTTGATTTTATAGGGTGAAATTATGCCACGAAAAAAGAAAGAAAATACAAGTGAAAATACAAAGTTGAACGAAAATGTTCATATAGAAAATGCCGGAACTGTTAAAAGTGAAGTCATTACCGAGGCAATAAAATCAAATTTTATGCCTTATGCTATGAGCATTATACTCTCCCGCGCAATCCCTGAGATAGACGGACTTAAACCGTCCCACAGGAAACTGCTTTATACTATGTATCTAATGGGGCTTTTGAACGGCAAAACCATTAAAAGCGCTAATATAGTCGGCAGAACAATGCAATTAAATCCGCACGGCGACGCGTCTATTTATGAAACCATGGTGCGCCTTTCAAGAGGCAATGAATCTCTTTTAAATCCTTATGTTGAGTCAAAAGGAAATTTCGGTAAAGCGTATTCTAAGAATATGATGTACGCCGCTTCGCGTTATACCGAGGCAAAACTTGCGCCTATTTGCAATGAACTTTTCGGCGATATTGATAAAGATACCGTTGATTTTGTGGATAACTATGATAACACTATGAAAGAACCGCGCTTATTGCCGGTTACTTTTCCTTCCGTTTTATGCAATGTTACCACGGGTATCGCCGCCGGTATGGCTTCATCAATAGCGTCCTTTAATATCAGAGAGGTTTGCGAAACAACTATTGCGCTTATGAAAAATAAAGAGCATGTTATTTCGGATACACTTATCGCTCCTGATTTTGTAGGCGGCGGTTATGTTATTTATGATAAAGAGGAACTTGACAAGATTTATGAAACCGGAAAAGGCTCAGTCAAAGTACGCGCTAAATACACTTATGATAAATCTTATAATTGTATTGATATAACGGAAATTCCGCCAACTACAACTTCAGAGGCGGTTATAGATAAAATAGTTGAACTTGCAAAGGCGAATAAGGTTAAAGAAATTTCAGATATCAGGGATGAAACAGACTTAAAAGGTCTTAAAATTACTATTGACCTTAAAAGAGGAACAGACCCTGACAAACTTATGCAAAGGCTTTACAGACTCACTTCGCTTGAAGATTCTTTTTCTTGTAATTTTAATATTCTTATAGACGGAAAACCAGGCGTGCGCGGTGTGCGTGAAATTCTTAATGAATGGGTAAAATTCAGGCTTAACTGCATAACACGGCGAGTAAATTTCAGCCTTGAAAAGAAAAGAAAACAACTTCATCTTTTAAAAGGACTTTCAAAAATTCTGCTTGATATTGACAAAGCAATTAAAATTGTGCGTGAAACGGAAAATGAAGCCGATGTTGTGCCTAATCTTATGATTGGTTTCGGCATTGATGAAACCCAGGCGGAATATGTGGCTGAAATAAAACTCCGCCACCTTAACCGAGAGTATATTTTAAAGCGCATTAACGATATTGAAAATCTTGAAAATGAGATTGCCGAACTTGAAGAGATACTTTCAAGCGAAAAGAAAAAGAAAAAAATAATAATTTCAGAACTTCAGAATGTTATTAAAAAATATGATATCGGCAGAAAATCAGAAATACTTTATGATGTGCCTGATGATACTGAGATAGAAGAGCCCGCGGCGGCGGATTATCCGGTAACTGTCTTCATTACCCGCGGCGGATATGTTAAAAAAATAAAAACCGCAAATCTTAGAATGAGCGGCGAACAAAAAGTTAAGGAAGGCGATGAAGTTGAGCGCAGTGTTGAATGTTCAAATAAGGACGAACTACTTGTGTTTACTTCAAGGCATCAGGTATATAAAGCGAAACTTGATGACTTTCCTGATACAAAGGCGTCTGTTTTAGGCGAATATCTGCCCGGAAAACTTGAAATGGAGGAGGGCGAAACCGTTCTCTACACCGCCGTTTTAAAGGAGTATAAGGGATATATGATTTTTGTTTTTGAAAACGGAAAACTTGCAAAAGTTGATATTTCCGCTTATGAAACAAAAACAAACAGGAAAAAACTTATTAATGCTTTTTCTGATAAATCCCCGCTTGCCGCAGCGGTTTATCTTGAGGAAGATACAGATATTGTAATAACTTCTCAAAGCGGAAGAAATCTGCTCATAAATACGGCAGTCATTCTTCCTAAAACTACCAAAAACACTCAGGGCATACAGGCTATGACCTTAAAGAAAAAAAGCGATAAGGTAATATCGCTTCATCTTTACACCCCCGGTGAATTTGAAAAAGAATGGCGTTTCAGACCAAAAAATCTGCCTGCCGCCGGCGCATTATTGAGCGCTGCCGATATCGGCGAGCAACTTTCGTTTTAAATTTATGTAAATACCGCTTTTAAAAGCGGCAGACGGTAAAAGCAAACGCTGAAATTTCACCGTCATAAATATTATTGATTTAAACGCAAATATAATTCAAGTTAATTAATGGCAAAAAACTCTTGCAATATATTAAAGTATGTGCTATAATTCTTTAGTATTAAATATCAACGGAGGATTATTCACATGCTTTGGTATCATTATGTTTTCGGTGTGGTTCTCATAATAGTTTCTATAATAATTATTGCAGTTGTTCTTTTGCAGGAAGGCCGTTCTCAGAATCTTTCCGGCGCTATTGCCGGCGGTGCGGATACTTTCCTCGGTAAATCCAAGGGCCGCACTATTGAGGCTAAACTTGAAAAAATCACAAAGTGGCTTATTGTTGCATTCTTTATATTAGTGCTTGCCGCGTTTTTGATTTTCCTGTTTATCGGCTGATAATTATACTTACTTTAATAACCTTGCGTTTCGCAGGGTTATTTTTTTTGGGTGGGCAAATGGAGTATGTAATTTTTGACCTTGAATGGAATAATGCCTATGATTATAAAGAAAAAAAGGGCATTAATGAAATAATTGAAGTCGGCGCTGTGCGGCTTGACGAACAATTAAATATTTCAGGTACTTATACTCAACTTATAAAACCGAAACTTTCAAAAAAACTGTCTAAACGCTTTGTTGATTTAACAAGTATAACTAAAGAAGAAATCGCTTCTCTCGGCATACCGTTTGAGCGCGCTATGAGCGATTTTTCAGATTGGGCAGGGGATAAAGATGTTGTGTTTATGAGTTGGTCAAACAGCGACCTTTATGTTTTAGTGTCTAATTTTAAAAGATTTATCGGAAAAACTTCCGTATCGTTTATGAAAATGTATATAGACGCTCAAAAATACTGCCAGTCATTTCTTGATGATTGCAAAGAGCAGATAAGTCTTGCCCACTGCGCAGAAAGGCTTGAAATAAATATTGAAGAGGAAAATCTGCACAGAGCGCTTGAAGATTGTTATGCTGCTGCGGCGTGCTTTAAAAAAGTGTTCAGCAAAGAAAAAGCCGAATCTATGATAAATATCTGCGATGAAGATTTTTTCGGCAGGCTCGCTTTTAAACCATATATTATAACAAAGCCCGTTTCAAGAGAGTATAATTTCTATAAAGAGCATTTTACCTGCCCTGACTGCGGCGAAGATCTCTCAAGAATAAGCGATGTGCAACTTGTCAATAATTCTTTTAAAACCGTGTTACAGTGCAAAAACTGTAAAAAGAAATTCTGGGGATTTGTCAGGGCTAAAAGACTTTATGACGGTATAAGCACAACAAAAAGAATAACAGAAATGAGCAAGAATAAGGCGAAAAAATATTAACAAAAAATTCTTTATTTAATAATAAATATATAGTATAATAGTTTAGAATGGATAAAATA
The DNA here is from genome assembly GCA_944380635.1 of uncultured Eubacterium sp. Classification (GTDB taxonomy): domain Bacteria; phylum Bacillota; class Clostridia; order Oscillospirales; family Acutalibacteraceae; genus Eubacterium_R. The sequence continues at coordinate 35,902 of CALWID010000017.1, forward strand.
GGTTATTGTATTTTAACGCGAGTGAAACTGTAAAGGAGGTATAACAATGGCAGGTAAATATGATGATTTGCTTGAATCATTTATGAATAATTCCGCTAAAGTCTATGATGAAGACAAGAAAAAGCAGGAAACTAATTCAAGCAAAAAACCCGCTGCTTATATTGAAAGTGAAAACACCTCAAAACAGCATGTTAAAAGAACAAGAGCCAAAAATACGGCAAAGGCAAGTAAGAATAAAAAGAAAAAATCGCCGAAAAGCAAAGCCCCCGCTTCGCTTCCGCTGCGTATTCTTCTCGGTTTCGTGCTTGTAGTTGCTGTAGTTTTTATAGTATGTTTTTCCGTTATAGCAATATACGGATACAGTTATGTTCACGGCGACCCTGTATTTAATCTTACTGAGGAGAAATATTCTCAGAATCAAACTTCCTTCATTTACGGGTATGACAGCGATGGTAACGAAGTTGAACTTACAAGGCTTCACGGCGAGGAAAACCGTATATGGGTTGATTTGGAAAATATGAGCCCGCATCTGAAAGACGCTTTTATAGCAATTGAAGACGAGCGCTTTATGAAACACCACGGAGTTGACTGGATTCGTACGATTGGCGTTATCGTCAAGCCGTCAAACCACGGTCAGGGCGGTTCAACCATAACCCAGCAGTTGATTAAAAACCTTACTGATGAAAAAGATGTTACTATTGTGCGAAAATTTAATGAAATTCTTTCCGCGCTGAATCTTGAAAAGAATTATTCCAAAGATGAGATTATTGAGGCTTATCTGAATACTATCTATCTGTCAGAGGGTTGTTACGGAGTTAAAACCGCTGCCGAAACATATTTCGGCAAAGATGTGGCGGACCTTAATATAGCAGAATGTGCAAGCATTGCAGCAATAACACAGTATCCAAACGCGTATGACCCTCTGCGCAAACCTGAAAATAACAGAAAAAGGCAGTTAACCATTCTTGAAAGAATGCTTAATCAGGGCTTTATAACTCAGGAAGAATATGACGAAGCCGTTGCTTATGAAATGGTATTTACAAACAGTGAAAATTACCAAGGAAGCCAGGTTTCGGATTCAGAAAGTTCTTCTAACGAAAATAATATAAGTTCTTATTATGTTGATTATGTTATAAAAACCGTTCAAAATGACCTGCAAAAAATGGGTTATACCGAAAGAAAAGCACGCCAGCTTCTGTACGGCGGAGGACTCAAGATTTATACCGCTATGGACGCAGATGTGCAGGCGGCTCTTGAAGATGTTTACGAAAATTACAGGCGTATGCCTGATGAAACAGTCCAGGGCGCTATGGTTGTAATGAATTACGAGGGCAGGGTTCTCGGGCTTGTCGGCGGAACCGGCGAATACTCGGGTTCGCTTGAACTCAACAGAGCGTTTCAGTCCTACAGGCAGCCGGGTTCATCTATTAAACCGCTTTCCGTATACGGCCCTGCATTTGAAAAGAGCCTTCAAGATGACAGCGTTGATATTTATTGGTCAACCCTTGTTGAAGACAGACCTTTAAAAGTAATTGACGGCGACCCTTGGCCTACTAACGAAGGCGGCGGATATTCCGGCTCGCGTCTAACAATTCAAAGAGGTATTGCGAATTCTCTGAATACAATTTCCGCAAGAACACTTGATATGATTGGCGTTGATTATTCTTACGATTATATCACAAACCGTTTTCATATTTCTTCTCTCAGCGATGCGTTTGACTGCGATTACGCTCCTCTTGCAACAGGTTCTCTCACTCAAGGCGTTTCAGTTCTTGAAATGACCGCAGCCTATGCCACATTTGGAAACGGCGGAGCATATTATCAGCCATATTGCTATTATAAGATTGAGGACAGCCAAGGCAATGTCCTGATTGAAACAGACGCGGCGTCAACCAAAGAGCAGGCGCTGTCTGAAAGCACCGGATGGCTGATGAATAAGATTTTGCAAACTGTAATGACTTCCGGCACCGGTAGATATTATAAGATTGACGGCGTTGAGTGCTTTGGTAAAACAGGTACTACAACGGATTCAAAAGACCGTTGGTTTGTAGGCGGTACTCCTGAATATGTAGCGGCAGTTTGGTATGGATATGATATGCCTAAGGAAATTGTTTACAGGCTTTCATATAATCCGGCCGGTACGATTTGGAACACCGTTATGGACGAAATTTATGAGGCAAAGGGCAAGAATGTTACTGAATTCCCCGAATATGACGGTATTGTTCAGCGCTCTTATGATTCCTCAACAGGGCTGCTCACTAATTATTCAAGCGGTAATTACGGCTGGTATGATGTAAACAACCTGCCTGGATATACAAGCAGCAGAAGAAGCAGCAGTTCAAGTAGTTCTTCAAGTGAAACAACATCTTCATCAAATTCGGATAGTAATGATGAGGAAAACACTAACGAATAGATTTAATTTATAACGGCGTCATCCGTGATGCCGTTATAATTTTGCAGAGGTGATTATGCCTTAATGATAATTATGTCAGTCGATTATGGCGACGCTCGTACCGGAGTTGCTTTTTGTGATAAAAGCGAAACTCTCGCTTCACCATATTGTGTTATAAATGAAAAATACAAACCGAAACTTGTAGATAAACTTGCTGAAACAGCAGCTGAAAAAAATGCTGAAAAAATCGTTGTAGGCCTGCCGGTAAATATGGACGGAAGTTACGGCTACCGCTGTGATGAGTGCCGCGAACTCGGAGAAATGCTTAATAAAAAAAGCGGCATAGAAGTTGATTATCAGGATGAGCGGCTTACAACAGTTATAGCGCATGATTTTTTAAGCGCAAATAATGTCAGAGGCAAAAAGAGAAAAGAAAAAGTTGACGCAGTTTCTGCCGTTATTATACTTCAATCCTATATTGATAAGCATAAATAATTATCAGTTGCCGTACAATTTTACGGTGATTGTTTGGAATTTTCAGTTAAAAATTTCAAGATAAAGATTGAATTTTCTTTTATTTTTATTCTATGCTTAAGCCTTATATACGGTTATAAAAATACAGGACTTCTTATTTTGTTCTGCTTTCTTCACGAAACAGCGCACCTTGCGGCTTTAATTGCCGTCGGCGGAAAACCCGAATGTTTAAATATATCTTTTTTCGGTATTGCGCTTAAATATGATTCAAAACTGACGATAGTCAAAGAATCATTAGTAATTTCTGCCGGCCCGCTGTTTAATATTATTTTGTTTCTAATTTTAAATGATAATATTAATTTATTTTTGGCAGTACTGAACCTTTTGCCTGTATATCCGCTTGACGGCGGCAGATTAATTAAACTGTTGTTTGGGAGCGCGGCAAAATATATAAGTATTATTTTCTTGGGAATCATGCTTATATTTTCATTATATCTTTTAATTTGCCACTCAATTTTTACTTTGCTTCTTGTGTGCATATATTTAATTGTTTTTAATATGAGGTCGTTATGAAAAAAGAAATTGAAAAAATACTGCAATTTGTTCAAAAGCCCGCGAGATACTGCGGTGGTGAACTTAACAGCGTTATAAAAAATCCCGATAATGTTGATTTGCGCTATGCTTTCTGTTTCCCTGATTTATATGAAATCGGCATGAGCCACCTTGGAATGAAAATTCTGTATTCGCTTGTAAACAGCAGGGAAGACGCTTGGTGCGAACGGGTTTTCGCGCCCGATACCGATATGGAAGAGCAGATGCGGCAAAATGATATTAAACTTTTTGCTTTGGAAAGCGAAGATGAAATCAGAAATTTTGATATTATAGGCTTTACGCTTATGTATGAACTTTCTTATACAAATATGCTTAATATGATGGACTTGGCAGGCATTCCGCTTAAATCGGCGGACAGGCATAATCTTACTCCGATAATTGCCTGCGGCGGCCCTTGCGCCTGCAATCCCGAGCCTATTGCTGATTTTGTTGATATAGTTTTTCTCGGTGATGGTGAAGAAAGTACAATGCAGGTGCTTGACTTGCTTAAAGAATGTAAGAAAAAAGGCGAAAGCAAGCACGATTTTCTGCTTAAAGCAAAAGATTTACGCGGCGTTTATGTTCCGTCTTTTTATGAGGACAGTTATAATGATGACGGAACTTTAAAAGAACTAAAACCGCTTTACGGCGCTCCGAATAAAATAAAAAAGGCTGTTGTTGCGGATATGAATACCTGTTTTTATCCCGATAATTTTGTTGTGCCTTTTATTAATATTATTCACGACAGAGCAGTTGAGGAAATATTCCGAGGCTGTATACGAGGCTGCCGTTTTTGCCAGGCGGGATTTACATATAGACCGATAAGGGAAAAAAGCGTTGAAACTATCAACCGCCAGTCAAAAGCGCTGATTGATTCAACGGGATATGATGAACTTTCGCTGTGTTCTCTTTCCACTTCAGACCACAGTTGCGTAAATGAATTGCTCAGTTCTCTTATTGACTGGACTGTAAAAGATAAAATTAATCTTTCGCTGCCGTCATTAAGAGTTGATAATTTTTCAGATGAACTTGTTGATAAACTTAATAAAGTAAGAAAAAGCGGCCTTACATTCGCACCTGAGGCCGGAACTCAGCGCCTTAGGGATGTTATAAATAAAAATGTTACCGAAGAAGAGGTGCTTTCTACCTGTATAAAAGCGTTTGATAACGGCTGGACTTCTGTAAAACTGTATTTTATGATGGGTCTTCCCACAGAAACAATGGAAGATATTGATGGTATTGCAGACCTTGCAATGAAAGTGGTTCACGCTTTTTATAAAAATCCAAACAGGCAAAAAGGCACGGGCGTTCAGGTATCAGTAAGTTGCGCTTCATTTATCCCGAAACCGTTTACTCCTTTTCAATGGGAGCCTGAGGATTCTATGCAGAGCCTTAAAGCAAAGCAGGCTCATTTACTTGAATGCACACCGAGTAAAAAGGTTAAAATATCTTATCACGAAACGCCGACTTCTTTGCTTGAAGGAGTCCTTGCAAGAGGGGACAGACGCCTTTGCAATGTAATTTATGACGCTTATAAACTCGGCTGTAAATTTGATTCGTGGGACGACCGTTTTAATTTTGACGCATGGATGAAAGCATTTGAAAAAAACGGCATAGACCCGTATTTTTACACTCAAAGAAAAAGAGATTTTTCAGAACTTCTTCCGTGGGATCATCTTGATTACGGCGTTACAAAGAAATTCCTTGAAAACGAAAATAAAAAAGCCCATGAAAATAAAACAACTCCGCACTGCCGGATAAAATGCGCCGGATGCGGAGCAAATATGCTGAACGGGGGGCACTGCGATGCGCGAGGTTAGACTGCTGTTTTCTAAAACAGACAGATGTAAATACATAAGTCATCTTGATATAAACAGGTGTATGTCCCGCGCTTTAACAAGGGCGCATATTCCGCTTTGGTACACCGAAGGTTTTAATCCTCATCCGTATATGAGTTTTTCTCTACCACTGCCGCTCGGCGTTGAAAGTATGTGTGAAAGCCTTGAAATACGAATTACCGGCGAAATTACTAATGATGAGATTAAAAACAAATTAAACGCCGTGCTGCCGGACGGAATTAAAATTCTTGATGTTTATGATGATTTCAGAAGTTGCAGTGAAATTGCTTTTTCGGATTATGTTTTTAAATATGAATTTAAAAATAACGAAGACGCCGCGCAAAAGATAAAACAAATTCTTGATAAAGATGAAATTATTGCTCTTAAAAAAAGCAAAAAGGGCAGAAGAAAAATTTTAAAAGAAATAAATATAAAGCCGCTTATTGATAAATACTCTGTTTCCGTAAGGGAAGATAATGTTGTTATAAATGCCCGCCTTGCCGCAGGGCAGCGCAGTAATCTCAGCCCGGAACTTTTTTCTCAAACCCTTCTCAATCTTGCAGGTCTTGAATTTGAATGGAAAAATATTGCAAGATTATCGCTTCTTGACGCAAATTATAACAAATTCAGGTAAAAAAGACTTGCATTTTTATTTCTTTTGTGATATATTATCTAAGCATTTGTTCCGTTGCTTTCCCGCAACGCGTTAAATGCTCATGCAAAAATAAGCATTTAAGCGGGTGGTCCTCTTTCGTTTAATCGTTATGAACATCCGAAAATAATAAGGAGGATTTTTTAATGGATGCACTTAAAATTATTGCAGAGAGCAGCATGAAAAAAGAAGTTCCCTCATTCTCTATCGGTGATACCGTAAGAGTCGGTGTTCGTATCCGCGAGGGCAAAACAGAAAGAATTCAGATGTTTGAGGGCACTGTTATTGCTGTTAAAGGCTCCGGTGTTTCAAAGACCTTTACCGTTCGCCGTGTTTCATACGGTGTTGGTGTAGAGCGTGTATTCCCGCTTCATTCAGCAAATGTAGACAGTGTTACGGTTGTCCGCAAAGGTAAAGTCCGCAGGGCTAAACTTTATTATCTTCGCGACCGTGTCGGCAAGGCTGCTAAAGTTAAGGAAGATATTTGACATCTCAAACCGCCTTATAAAGGCGGTTTTTGTTTTAACTTAAAGTTTTATGATTATTTTAACTTTTATTCAAATTAAGGGGAGTTATTATGCCCGATTTTCAAAAGCAGAATGTTCAGTGGTTTCCCGGCCATATGGCTAAAACGCGAAGACTTATCAAGGAAAGCCTGAAACTTGTTGATGGCGTTATAGAGATTGTTGACGCTCGTATACCCCGTTCAAGTTCTAACCCGGAATTATCGCAGATTATAAATAAAAAGCCTAAAATAGTGCTACTGAATAAATGTGATATGGCGGATTCTAAAGTTACCGATTTATGGATAAAATATTATGCCAAAAAAGGCGTAACGGCAATTGCGGTGGACTGCAAAACCGGTAAAGGGCTAAATAAATTCCAGTCCGCTTGCGAAAAAGCGCTTTCTTCCGTTATAGAGCGAAACAAAGAAAAAGGTATGGAAGGTAAACCGCTGAGATTTATGGTTGTAGGTATTCCCAATACCGGCAAATCTTCTTTTATCAACAGAATGGCAGGTAAGTATAAAGCCGTTGTTGCGGACCGAGCCGGCGTTACAAAAAGCAATCAGTGGTTTTCGGCAGGCAAAGGAATTGAACTTCTCGATACACCCGGTGTACTTTGGCCTAAGTTTGAGGACAGGGAAGTGGGCGATAAACTTGCTTTTATCGGTTCCGTAAAAGATGAAGTAACAGATATTGAAACAATAGCCTGCAGGCTTTTGGAAACACTTTCCAAATCAAGGCCGGAAATGATTGAGCAAAGATACAAGATTACTGACTTTGAAGATAAGCAAAGTTGGGAAATACTTGAATTAATCGGCAGAAAAAGAGGATTTCTTATTAAGGGCGGTGAAATAGATACTTTGCGCGCCGCCACTGCCGTTTGTGATGAATTCAGAGGAGGAAAACTCGGCAAAATAAGCCTTGAGTTGCCGTGATTATGGATTGGCTTTTATACGAAAACGAAAAATATAATGAAGGATTTAAAGTTGTTTGCGGAATTGACGAGGCAGGCAGAGGTCCGCTTGCAGGACCTGTTTACGCCGCGGCAGTTATTCTTAATAAAGGGCAAACGATAGACGGTGTAAATGATTCAAAAAAACTTTCCGAAAAGAAAAGGGAAGAACTTTTTGAAATAATTACAGAACAGTGCGTCGATTATTCAATCGGTACAGCAAGTGAAAAGGAAATAGATGAAATAAATATTCTTCAGGCAACTTTTTTGGCAATGAAAAGAGCGGTTGACGGACTTACCTTAAAACCGGACTGCGCCCTTGTGGACGGAAACCGCACCCCGCTGCTCGACTGCGCCGTTACCACAATTATTAAAGGCGATTCAAAGTCGGAATCCATAGCGGCGGCTTCAATATTGGCAAAAGTATCAAGAGACAGATATATGCTTAAAATGGCTGAAAAATATCCGCAGTACGGTTTTGAAAAGCATAAAGGATACGGCACTAAACTCCATTATGAAATGATTGAAAAATACGGAATTTGCGATATTCACAGAAAATCATTTTTAAAAAAGGTGATTAATAAATGAATTCTTTGGGAAAACTTGCTGAACTTAAAGCGTGTGAATATCTTGAAAAAAAGAAATATTCACTTGTTGATTTCAATTATTCATGCCGCTTTGGCGAAATAGACCTTATAGTTAAAAATAAAAAATATATCTGCTTTGTTGAAGTAAAAATGAGAAACGAAAAAAGCATTGCTCAGCCCATGGAATTTGTTGATAAAGCAAAACAAAATAAAATAGCCGCCTGCGCCAAAATATATCTTTCAACGCATAAAACCGAACTTCAGCCGAGATTTGATGTTGTTGAAGTATTTTGTGAAAATAATAAAATTAAATCTTTTAAACACCTTGAAAATGCTTTTCAATTATATTAAAATATTTTAAAGATTTGTTAGGAGGGCAATTATGCTTTATACTTCCACAAGAGATAATTCAGTAAAAGTAAATGCTTCGCACGCTATTGCTCAGGGAATAAGTGAGGAAGGCGGACTTTTCGTCCCCTGCGAATTTCCTCAGTTTTCTATTGAAAAAATTAAAGAAATGGCGTCAATGACTTATATAGAAAGAGCCAAAACGGTTTTGCGCGAGTTTTTGGACGATTTTTCCGAAGAGGAACTCGATTACTGCGTGAGCGGCGCATATGCCGCAGGCAAATTCTCATCAGATTCTGTTGCGCCCACCGTTAATATTACGGGCAATGAAAATGTTCTTGAACTTTGGCACGGGCCCACTTGCGCCTTCAAGGATATGGCTTTGCAACTTCTTCCTTATCTGATGACCGTTTCTGCCAAAAAAACAGCAGACAGAAAAACAATTGTTATACTTGTTGCAACATCGGGCGACACCGGTAAAGCCGCGCTTGAGGGATTTAAAGATGTTGAGCATACTAAAATTCTTGTTTTCTATCCGGAAAACGGTGTTTCACCTATGCAGAAACTTCAAATGGTAACACAGGAAGGCTCTAATGTTTCCGTTTGCGCCGTAAAAGGTAATTTTGACGACGCACAAAGCGCAGTAAAAGCAATTTTTACTAATGATGAGATAAAAGAAAAACTCGCTCAAAAAAATATGATGTTCTCTTCGGCAAATTCTATTAACTGGGGTAGACTTGTGCCGCAGATAGTCTATTATTTTTCCTCTTACTGCGATTTAATGAACAGCGGTTCAATTACTGCCGGAGATAAAATTAATGTTGTTGTGCCGACAGGCAATTTCGGCAATATTCTTGCTTGTTATTACGCTAAAAAGATGGGGCTTCCCGTAAAAAAACTCATTTGCGCCTCAAACTCTAATAATGTTTTAACGGATTTCCTTACAACCGGCACATATAATAAAAACCGTGAGTTTTACACAACAACTTCTCCGAGTATGGATATTCTTATATCTTCAAATCTTGAAAGGCTTCTTTATCATATCAGCGGTAATGACGATAAACTTATAAACGATCTTATGGGCAAACTTTCAAAAGACGGAGTTTACTCTGTTTCGGATTCTCTTCTTTCAGATATTCAAAAAACTTTTTCCGCGGGATATGCTGATGAGGACGAAGTAAACGGCACAATTAAAACTTATTTTGATAAATATAATTATCTTTGCGATACTCATACTGCCGTTGCACTTAAAGTATACAGCGATTATGTAGAAAAAACGGGTGATGATATTCCAACTGTAATTGATTCAACCGCGTCTCCTTACAAATTTTCAAAGAGCGTTCTCAGCGCAGTTACAGGCGGCAATCTTCCTGAAGCTGACGAATTTGATATGGTTAAAGAACTTCACGATAAAACGGGCGCTGATGTGCCTAAGCCCTTAGCGTCTCTCAGAGATAAAGAAGTGCGTTTCAGCAATGTGTGCTCAAAAGATGATATGGGCAAAATGGTATTTAAACTTCTCGGCATTTAAAATTTACCTTAAAACAAAAAAAGCGGCTCTAACGCGAGCCGTTTTTTGTTGATTAACCATTGCAACTGTCATTGCACTTAAATGTTTCGCATTTTGTTTCGGTTGTTGTTTTTGCAACGCTGCTTCCTACTGTAATATGACCGGCTGTGCAACTGTTATCGCTGTTATGGTGTACGCAATTTTTAACCTCGCAGCAGATTCCTTTAATTTCGTTCATCGTTTTCACACTCCCTTCACTGTTATATTTGCCGATTGCCGTCAGTTTTATTCTCAATTTTTTAATTTTTTGAAAGGTTTTTTAATTATGTCCCTCTTTGCAATTGCAGACACGCATTTGTCTTTCGGAACTGATAAACCGATGGATACTTTTGACGGCTGGGAAAATTATACCGAAAGGCTCAAAAATAACTGGAATAAACTTGTTGAAAAAGATGACGATGTTGTTATCGCCGGCGACATCAGTTGGGCAATGGATTTCAGCGAATTAGAGGCGGATTTTGATTTTATTGAATCGCTTAACGGCAGCAAAATTATTCTTAAAGGAAATCACGATTATTGGTGGAATACTCTTTCCAAAATGAATAAATTTGTTGAGGAAAAAGGATATAAAACCATAAGATTTTTGTATAATAATTCTTTTCGCTGCGGTCCGTGTTCTGTATGCGGCTCAAGAGGATGGTTTTATGACAGTGATGACGAACAGGATAAAAAAATACTTTTAAGAGAAACTGCAAGAATTGAGCGCAGTATACAAAGCGCTGAATGTGAAAATAAAATACTTTTTCTCCATTATCCTCCGGTATCACAAAATACACAGTGCGAAGAAATAATAAATATCATAAACAAATACGGTATAAAAAAATGTTATTTCGGGCATCTTCACGGAGAGGCTGCCAAATTTGCCTTTGAAGGCGCTCAAAACGGTGTTGAATATAAACTGATTTCGTGCGACAGATTAAAATTCACACCTTATTTAATTTTAAAATACTGATTTTCCTTGAAAAAGACTTATCAATATGCTATAATGCCTATTCAGTGATAAATATTATTAATTTATATTAAAAGACAGGAGAGTTTTATATGGCACTTAAATCATCAAATAAGGTTGATACAAATACCTATGAACTTGAAGTTACAGTAGACAGCGAAACTTTCAAAAAAGCCTGCACTCAGGCTTATCTTAAGGAAAGAAAAAACATTCAACTTCCCGGATTTCGTAAGGGCAAAGCTCCTCAGGCAATGATAGAAAAGATGTACGGCGAGGGCACATTTTATGAAGACGCTCTTGATATTGTTTATCCGACAGCCGTAACCGAGGCTTTCACCGAAGCGGGCATTGAAGTTGTTGACGCTCCTTATGACCTTGAAGTACCCGTTATAAGCAAGGAAAACGGCGTTGAAATGAAAATGAAAGTTACTACTTATCCTGAAGTAAAACTCGGTGAATATAAAGGTCTTAAAGTTAAGAAAGAGGATACCGAGGCTACTGATGAAGATGTAGAAAAGGAACTCAAAAACCTTCAGGAAAGAAATTCACGCCTTGTTGTTGCAGATGACAGAGCGGCACAGACCGGCGATACAGTTTCAATTGATTTTGAAGGTTTTATTGACGGCGAAGCGTTTGAAGGCGGCAAAGGTGAAAATTATCCGCTTGAACTCGGCTCCGGCTCTTTCATTCCGGGATTTGAAGACCAGATTTGCGGCCATAAAGTTGACGAGGAATTTGATGTAAATGTTAAATTCCCGGATGAGTACGCAGAGCAGCTTGCAGGAAAAGACGCTGTTTTCAAATGCAAAATTCATGAGATTAAAGCAAAAGAACTTCCTGAACTTGACGATGATTTCGCTCAGTCTGTTTCGGAAGACCTTAACACACTTGAAGAACTTAAGGCAGACCTTAAAAAGCAGATTACTGAGAAAAAAGAGGCCGACGCCAAAAATAAGATGGAAAATGACCTTCTTGAGCAGATTTGCGAAAATATGGAGGCGGAAATTCCGCAATGTATGTTTGATAAAAGACAGGATGAAATGCTCAAGGACTATGAATACAGACTTCAGTCCCAGGGTCTTGACCTTGATACTTATCTTAAATATATCGGCCAGGACAGAGAATCGTTTAAAGAAACTTTCAAGGCCGGTGCTGAAAAGCAGGTTAAAGTTTCAGTTGCGCTGCGCGCTATAATTGAGGCTGAAAATATTGAGGCTTCTGAGGAAGAAATTAACGCCGAGGCTGAAAAAATAGGTAAGCAATACGGTATGGACGCTGAGCAGGTTAAGAAAATACTTGCAGCGGACCAACTTGCCGAAGATGTTAAAAGAAACAAAGCGGTTGATATCGTAATTAATTCGGCCGTTGAAGAATAAACATAAAATTATTCATTATAATTATTAAAAGGAAAGTGATTTAAATGGCATTGGTACCCTATGTTGTTGAGCAAACCGGCAACGGCGAACGCTCTATGGACATTTTTTCAAGACTTCTTAATGACAGAATTATAGTTCTTTCCGATGAAGTCAATTCACAGACCGCTTCTCTTGTAGTGGCTCAGTTACTGTTTCTTGAGGGTCAGGATAATGAAAAGGATATAAATCTTTATATCAATTCTCCCGGCGGTTCTGTTACAGACGGTATGGCGATTTATGACACTATGCAGTATATTAAATGTGATGTTTCAACAATCTGCATCGGTATGGCGGCGTCAATGGGCGCGTTTCTGCTTTCAAGCGGCGCTAAGGGCAAAAGAATCTGCCTTCCTAACGCGGAAGTTATGATTCATCAGCCTTTGGGTCAGGCGCAGGGCCAGGCTACAGAAATTGAAATTTCAGCAAGACACATTTTAAGAACTAAAGAAAAATTAAACAAAATTCTTGCTGCCAACTGCGGAAAATCCGTTGAGGAACTTGCAAGAGATACAGAAAGAGATAACTGGCTCACCGCTCAGGAGGCTCTTGAATACGGTCTTGTAGATAAAGTTTACGATAAAAGATAATCATTTCAGACCGGAGTAGATTTTTATGTCTAGTGATAAAAATAATATGAACCGCGTTGCGAGATGCTCTTTCTGCGGAAAATCGGAAGCATTGGTGCACAGACTGATTGAAGGTCCTAATGTATTTATTTGTGATGAATGTGTTAACCTATGCAATGAATTGCTCGCTAAATCAAGCAGTCAAGCAAATCAGTCGCACAAACCTGCTGAAAACGATATGGTTTTGCCGACCCCTCAGCAAATTAAGGAAAAACTTGACGAATATGTTGTTGGTCAGGATGAGGCTAAAAAAACGCTTTCAGTCGCGGTCTACAATCATTATAAAAGAATTTATTCTCAGTCCGACTCAGACGATGTGGAACTTCAAAAAAGCAATATTTTGCTTTTAGGCCCAACAGGTGTCGGAAAAACGATGCTTGCCCAAACACTTGCCAAGATACTGAATGTTCCTTTTGCCATTGCGGACGCCACAACTCTTACCGAGGCCGGCTATGTCGGAGAAGATGTAGAGAACATTTTGTTAAGGCTTATACAAGCCGCTGATTTTGATATAGAAAAAGCCCAAAGAGGCATAATTTATGTTGACGAAATCGACAAGATTTCCAGAAAATCAGAAAACCGCTCTATAACAAGAGATGTAAGCGGCGAGGGCGTGCAGCAAGCGCTTCTTAAAATACTTGAAGGCACCGTATCAAATGTTCCTCCGGGAGGCGGCAGAAAGCACCCACAGCAGGAATTTATACAGATAGACACTACTAATATTCTGTTTATCTGCGGCGGCGCTTTTGACGGTATTGAAAAAATAATTGAAAAGCGAATCGGCTCCAAGGTTATGGGATTCGGCGCAGATATTGAAAAAGAAAAGTATGATGAAAACGAAGTTTTGCATAAAGTAATTCAGCACGACCTTGTTAAATATGGTCTTATACCTGAACTTATAGGCAGAATTCCCGTTATCACAGTGCTTGATAATCTTGACCGCAATGCCCTTGTCAGAATTATGACGGAGCCTAAAAACTCCATTGTTAAGCAGTATACAAAAATGTTTGCTCTTGACGGTGTTACGCTTGAATTTCAGAAAGAGGCATTAACGGCAGTTGCCGACATCACTCTTGAACGGAAAACCGGCGCAAGAGGACTCAGAAGCGTACTTGAAGGCGTGCTTAAAGAACTTATGTTTACAATTCCGAGCGACGCAACCGTTGAAAAAGTTATAATAACAGAAGATTGCGTTAAAAACGGCGCCCAGCCGATAATTCAGCGTAACTTAAACAAAGCACCAAAAGCGCTTCACGCTTCAGATTTAAAAAACGCGTAAAATATAAAAGGCAGGTAAACACTTGCCTTTTATTTATTTATATTATATAATACTAACATCTTTTAAGGTGATATATATGAATGAAAATTTAAATAATAGTTATATAGACATTCCGATAGTTCCATTGCGCGGGCTTGTTGTGTTTCCGGAAATGGTGCTCCATTTTGATGTGGGAAGAAAAAAGAGCGTTAATTCCATAAAAAGCGCTATGCGCGGGGCTAATAAAATATTTTTGGTTGCTCAGCGCGACCCGTCTGTTGATGAACCGGGATTAGACGACCTGTATGAAATTGGCGTAATTTGCAGCATTAAGCAGACAATCAGAATTCCTAATTCGGATAATCTCAGAGTAGTTGTTGAGGGTTTGCAGAGAGCCCGTATTATGGAACTTACGCAATCAAGGCCGTATCTTTCAGGCACATTATTTGCAATTCCTGAGGAAGAGCCTCTTGATGACAATGAGGAAAAGGCATACAGCAGGGCGGTCAAAAAAGAATTTGAGCGTTACGCTTCTTTTATTCCGAAAATTTCAAATGAAGTAAAGGTTAAAGTCCTTTCTATAAACGGCAGCGGCAAACTCTGCGATTTTATATGCTCAAACTGTTTCTTTGAATATGAGGAAAAGCAAACGATTCTTGAAACTATACCTATATCGGAGCGCCTTATGAAACTCTTTATTTTGCTTAATAAAGAGAATTCTACACTTGAAATAGAGAGCGAAATTCACGAGAAAGTTCAGGAAAATATAGACAGAAATCAGCGTGAATATTACCTGCGCGAAGAAATGCGCGTAATAGGGGAGGCACTCGGAGAATCGGATAATCCTGTTGAGGAGGCGGACGAATATAAGTCTAAAATCCAAAAATTGCAGTGTTCAGACGAAATAAAAAATAAATTGCTTGCTGAGTGCAATAAACTTATGAAAATGCCGCAGGGCTCTCATGAGGGCACAGTTGTGCGTAATTATATAGATAAGTGTCTTGAAATTCCTTTCGGTAAATTCACAAAAGATACAATAAATCTAAATTCAGCGGCAAAACTTTTGAATAAAGAGCATTATTCGCTTGACAAAGTTAAAGAAAGAATTATTGAATCACTCGCGGTTTTTAAAAGAAATCCCGATTTTTCAGGGCAGATACTCTGTCTTGCCGGACCTCCCGGAGTAGGCAAAACTTCAATAGTAAAGAGCCTTGCAAAAAGTATGGGCAGAAAATATGTGCGCATAGCGCTCGGCGGTATTCATGATGAAGCCGAGATTCGCGGCCACAGGCGCACTTACATAGGCGCTATGCCCGGCAGAATTGCAGAAGCCGTTATTAAAAGCGGCGTAATGAACCCCGTTATTTTGCTTGATGAAATAGACAAGGTGGGAAATGACTATAAAGGCGACCCGGCGTCCGCTCTTCTTGAAGCGCTTGACCCGGAGCAGAATTTTAGTTTTACAGACCATTATATTGATTTTCCTCTTGATTTAAGCAAAGTGCTATTCATAACCACCGCAAACGATACTTCTACCATTCCTGCACCGCTTTTAGACAGAATGGAAATAATTGAACTCAATTCATACACGGCGCTTGAGAAATTTCATATTGCTAAAGAACATCTTATTAAGAAAGAGATGAAAAAGCATAAACTTACTGCCCGTGAATTTAAAATAACGGATGACGCTATTTATACAATAATTGAATGTTACACATGTGAAGCAGGTGTTCGCAACCTTGAAAAACGCATCGCTTCTCTTTGCAGGAAAGCCTCTGTTGAACTTGAAAACGGCGCTAAATCATTCAGAGTAACCCCTAAAAACATTGAAAAATATTTAGGCCCTAAAAGATTTACACAGGATAAGATTCCCGATGAGGATTTAGTGGGAACCGTTAACGGTCTTGCATGGACAAGCGTCGGAGGAACATTATTACCGATTGAGGTTTCTGTTCTTGACGGCAGCGGAAAAATCGTGCTTACAGGTAATCTTGGAGATGTTATGCAGGAAAGCGCTAAAACTGCTGTTTCCTATGTGCGCGCGCATGCTGAAGAATACGGTATCTCTGCTGATTTCTATAAAACTAAAGATATACATATCCATGCGCCGGAGGCGGCGATTCCCAAAGACGGACCATCAGCAGGGCTTGCAATTACTACCGCTCTTGTTTCTGAACTTACAGGTATTCCGATTAGGCGCGATGTTGCCATAACCGGCGAAATCAGCCTAAAAGGCAAAGCGCTCCCGATAGGCGGTCTTAAGGAAAAAAGTATGGCGGCTTATAAAGCGGGGTGCACAACCGTAATTATTCCGAAAGATAACGGAAAAGACCTTGCAGAAATTTCAGATGAGGTTAAAAATTCCGTTAATTTTGAACCTGTCAGCACATTTAATCAGGTGCTTGCAATCGCGCTTAAATATATGCCGGTTCCGGCAGTGCAAGGAAGCGTAAATAATATTTTAAAGGAGACCGATTCAAGAAGAGAACCGGTAACCCAGTAGTTATGAATTTTAATAATGCGGATTTTGACAGGGCTTTCGGTGTTTCCGCTCAGTTGCCGCCCTGTGATAAAGAGGAGATTGTGTTTGCCGGGCGTTCAAATGTAGGTAAAAGTTCTCTGCTCAATAAACTTTTCGGCAGAAAAAATCTTGCAAGAGTAAGTTCTGTTCCCGGCAAAACCATCACCATAAATTTTTATAATGTTGACGGCTTTCGTTTTGTTGATTTGCCCGGTTACGGATATGCAAAAGTATCCAAAGCGGAAAGAGACAGATTTGCAGAACTTATGGAAGGGTATTTTGCAGATTCACGCAAAATATCTTTAGTAGTTTTGCTTATAGATATGCGCCGCAAACCGACCGCTGATGACATTACTATGATATCATTTCTTCAAAAAAATAATATTGAATTTATAACCGTGCTTACAAAAGCGGATAAGCTAAATAAAACTCAGTTTAAAGAACGCCTTGAGGCGGCGCCCGCGGAAATCGGCGCCGAATGTGATATAATACCGTTTTCCGCATTAAAAGGCTATGGAATTGAAGAAATCAAAAGGGCAATTCAAAATCATTTGGAAAAATAAAATTGTTCTATGGAAAAATAAAATTGTTCTATTAATTTTATTAATTGATTATATCTCCATCAAAAATTTACCATTCGTATAATTTTATGATGGCTGTTATAACTGCTGACGCCTTATCCGGCTACAATAAGGAGTCAATATAATATAATATTTGTAGCCTGAAAGGCTATGGTGATAAATATGGCAAAAACACCTTTTTTAACCAAAGAAAAAGCGCAGGAAATAATTAAAAAATATCCGACTCCTTTTCATATTTATGATGAAAACGGTATTAGAAAAAATGCCGAAAATTTAAAGAAAGCCTTTTCGTGGAATAAAGGCTACAAGGAGTTTTTTGCGGTAAAGGCAACTCCTAATCCGTTTCTTATTAATATTCTTCGTGAATACGGCTGCGGATGTGATTGCTCATCAAAAACAGAACTTATGCTCTCAAAAGCAATCGGTGCAGTCGGGCAGGATATAATGTTTTCCTCAAATGATACTCCTTCAGACGAATTTAAATATTGTAATGAACTCGGAGGAACAATTAATCTTGATGATATAACTCATATTGATATTGTTGAAAAAGCATGCGGAAAACTCCCAGAAAGAATGAGTTGCCGCTATAATCCGGGCGGCGTTTTTAAAATAAGCAACGGAATTATGGACAACCCCGGAGACGCTAAATACGGAATGACTCACGAGCAGATTTTTGAGGCTTTTAAAATACTTAAAGAAAAAGGTGTTAAGGAATTCGGCATTCACTCATTTCTTTGTTCAAACACCGTAACCAACGAATATTACCCTATGCTTGCAAAAGTTTTGTTTGAACTTGCAGTGGAATTAAAACAGAAACTTGATGTTAATATTAAGTTTATAAATCTTTCCGGCGGCGTAGGCATACCGTATCTTCCGGACCAGGAACCCAATGATATTTTCGCTATTGGCGAGGGAGTACATAAAGTATATGACGAGGTGCTTGTACAGGCAGGAATGGGTGATGTTGCAATTTATACCGAACTCGGAAGATTTATGATGGGGCCTTACGGCGCGCTTGTAACAACAGCGATTAATAAAAAGCATATATACAAAGAGTATATCGGTGTCGACGCCTGCGCTGTCAATCTGATGAGGCCGGCTATGTACGGCGCGTATCATCATATTACAGTCTTAGGCAAGGAAAACGAGCCGTGTACTATGAAATATGATATAACAGGTTCTCTTTGTGAGAATAATGATAAATTCGCAATAGACAGAATGCTCCCAGAAATCGAAATAGGGGATATACTTTATATTCACGATACCGGCGCTCACGGCTTTTCAATGGGTTACAACTATAACGGTAAACTCAAATCAGCGGAATTACTGCTTAAAAGCAACGGAGATGTTGAACTTATCCGCAGAGCAGAAACTCCTAAAGATTACTTTGCAACATTTGACTGCTTTGATTTTTATAACGACCTAATAAAAGGCTGATAAATTAACTAAAACTTTTAACCGCCTGGATTTAGTACACTTTACAAATCCAAGCGGTTTTTACTGTCAATAATTAAATTTAATATCATTTATTATTTATAGCAGTAAAATAAAATTATAATAACTTTATCCGTTTATAAATTTCACTTTACTATCAGACTTTAATGTGTTAAAATATATTTAATTTGATTTTGAGGTGATTATATGGCGCTCGACAGAAATAATAAGAATCTTAATTTTT